>NZ_JAPHOQ010000013.1 GCF_026191355.1 Legionella sheltonii | reverse complement strand
ATTTATTCCTTTTATTCTTTTAATTTTAGCAATTGTTCCTAACAGAGACGTTATAATATAGATAAGAGGCTCCCTTTTTTTCAATTTATTGCTATTCAAGGGATTTTATTAATCATTCAAGAACATAATTTTTATGGATTGGCCCAATTTGATTTCTTCAATTTATTGCAGTTCTTATTTAAAGTTGCCCTCTAATTTTTATGAGGTGATCGCCCCAACTCCGATCGCAGCCCCATATTTCGTCAAGTACAACCATGAATTAGCTGCCTATCTTGGTGCTCCCAACTCCTCTACTTCTGCTAATGAACATGAGCTCTTATCTTTTTATGCCGGAAACTCAGTCCCCCCGCAGCTTAAAAGTATTGCCTTAGCTTATGCAGGCCATCAATTTGGGTACTATGTTCCTCTTTTAGGAGATGGTCGCGCTGTATTGCTTGGTGAAATACGGAGTCATGATGGAAAACGATGGGACATTCAGCTCAAAGGTTCTGGAAAAACAATGTTTTCACGAATGGGTGATGGCAGGGCACCGCTTTCTGCAGTCTTAAGAGAATATCTCATCAGCGAGGCAATGCATGGATTGAACATTCCTACCACCCGTTGTTTGGCTGCAATTGCAAGCAAAGAAAAAATTTATCGCCAAAACGGCCTCGTCCCTTTAGGTGTATTAACACGCGTTGCCTCCAGTAGTTTACGAGTTGGTTCCTTTGAATATGCTGCAGCTCAAAAAGACAACCACTTACTGAAAATGCTGGCAAATTACGCCCTTGAAAGACACTATCCTGAGATTTTATCCTGTGAAAGCCCTTATCTCGAATTATTTAAAAAAGTTGTAGATCGCCAAGCATATCTAATTGCTGAATGGATGGGGGTAGGCTTTATTCATGGCGTCATGAATACCGATAATATGACGATTTCCGGCGAAACAATTGATTATGGACCTTGTGCATTTATGGATGAATTTGACTTTGGTACTGTATTTAGCTCCATTGATGTTACTGGTCGTTATGCATTTGGAAATCAAGCCACCATAGCAAAATGGAATTTAGCACAGTTTGGTAAAACCTTGTTGCCTATATTTGAAGCAGATAAAGCACCTCAACAATTGCAAGAAGTTCTCGATTCGTTTAATACGCTTTTTGCTCAATATTGGAATAAAAAAATAAGAGAAAAATTGGGTTTGTCCGATAATAATACGAATCCCGCAGATCTTATTAAAAATTTCTTTGGATTATTACAAGAACATAAACCAGATTTTACCAATACCTTTCGCCTCCTCAATCAAGCAATTGATTGTGAAAGCCATCAGAACGAGTTAATCAAAGCTTTAGGAAATCAGCCTCATAGTAAGCAGTGGGTTTCTGACTGGTTAAATTGTATTAAACAGCAAGATGTTGATGTGACGGCAATAAAATCTAAGATGCATCAGGTAAATCCAGCATATATCCCAAGAAATCATTTAGTTGAAAATGCAATTAATGCAGTTATTGAAGACAATGACAGTACTTTAATGGATGCTCTTTTAGCCGTATTGAAAAATCCTTTTCAACAACAAGAAAATACCGAAAACCTACAGTGTTTGCCTTCGCCACATGAACGAGTATATCAAACGTTTTGTGGAACTTAAGTTCATCCATTTTGCAAGAAAGCCCCAACTTCATGGCTACAACTTAAAGAACTTCCCTTCTCCCATGGAAAGATGCCCTCGAGGACACAACTCATTGGTGGAGAAACGCTTCTCTTCATGGCAATGATGCATGTGCACAGCATTCAAATTCTAAATTTTTTGGATGCTAAACTTACTCAATTACTTTTTGATACAGAACTTCTTTTAATAATGCCCCGCCCTCATAAAACTCTTCTAATTTGGTTGCGCTTGTGGCTTCAAAACCTAAAGCATCATAAAATTTACGTGCTTGAATATTGTCTTCAAATACCCACAAAAGTATCTTTTTATATCCTTGACTCGCAAGTTCAGAAATTGCAGCCATACATAGTTTAGTCCCCAAACCTATTCGCCAATAGTCTGGATGTAAATAAATCGCACTGATTTCACCCATCGAGTTGTCTGCCCTAAAATCTCGAAAAGGACAAATGCTTGCAAAGCCAATGAGTTGACTGTTTACTTCCATCACTAATACTTTAACATCCTGTTTTATCAAATCATGCCATTGTTGCGTTCGCTCTTTTAAGGATAAATTTTGTAATATAATTTCCGGAATGAAATCTCGATACATCTTTTGCCAGGAGCAGATATGAATCTGTGCGATCGCTTCGGCATCCTCTAATGTAGCGGTTCTAATATCAGGCGTTGAATAATTCTTAATCATAATAAAAGCTCATAAAGACGTAATTAATTTCTAACAGTCCATAATGATTCACGTTTTTTAAATTCAATATTTAAGTAATGTATTAGTGATATGCTATGTTAGAATAGAAAAATTGTCACGAAAGGATTTATCCATGAAGAAAAATAAACAAAAAGAACGGGTGATCATGGGTGCTTTGACCTTACTTATTGCGTCAATAGCTTCTGCAGATACAGTAACAAGTGATATTACCACCACAGATGGAACTGCAATAGGAACAGTTGTTTTTGAAGACAGCAAATACGGTCTGCTGATTAAACCGCAATTGACAGGACTTCCTGCTGGCCTTCGTGGTTTCCATATCCATCAGCATCCTGACTGTGGTGATCATGCTAAAAATGCTGGCGCTCATTTAGACCCAGCGAACACCAATAAGCACCTTGGTCCTTACGGCGAAGGCCACTTAGGTGATTTGCCGGTGTTAATTGTTGATAATAATGGAACAGCCAATACTCCCACATTGGCACCACGTTTAAAAACCCAAGACATTAAGGGACATGCCATAATGGTCCATGGAGGTGGGGATAATTATAGTGATAATCCTCCCTTGGGTGGCGGGGGTGAGCGAATTGCTTGTGGAAAAATTGCGGGCTAAGCACTGAGGCGAAACGTTTAGATAAATTCCTGTCATTCCTGCCCGCGCGGGAATGACACAATCACTAATTTGTCCTATAAAAAACCGATAAATGCCTCAAAAAAGATGATATTTCAGTACGTGCCTCATCTCCATTATTCTCATCCTAAGCCAACTAATTTTTAAGACAAAGTATTTTCTTTTCTTTTATTACTTGGCATGATACGCGCCTCAAAAATAATAAAGAGGGATAAAGTATCATGGCTGGTTTTTTTTCATCAAAGTGGAATAGATATTCTAGTCTAAGAAATAAATACGCTGAATTAATTCCTATTCCTAATCCATCCTATTTTAAACCTATTCATGAGCTTGGTGAATTTACTGACCTGCTTGTTCGCCCAATCCATAGTCCTATCTGGTTAGGAGTTAACGCCTTTTTGCTCTTTCTGAAAAGTTTTATTTACTTGGCAGCGAGTATGTTATTAGTTATACCTGCCTTGTTATTAGCAATTTTTGCCCCGAGGTCTGAAATCAGCGCCAATACCTCTTCTGCATTTAAATCCTGCGTTGCACATACTGTTGTTGATGCGGTAATGGGAATTATTGCAACCTGCGCAGCCATTGCTTCTCTTATTTTTAATCCCATCTATCTATTTACCCGATGTCTAGCCAGCGTTGTTGAACATCTCAATGACGTAACTGAAGGATGCTGCGATTTACAGATTGCCCGATTTTAATTTCTTGTAGGCTGGGAATAGAGGTTAGGCTCTTAAGTTGCAATCCAATACCCTCATCCGCCCTGGCGGGCACCTTCTCCCTATGGGGAGAAGGGATTCTCTCCAGTCCTCACGTTCATTTTAAGAGGATTGACTGTATCTCCCAATTAATTCGGTCTGCTCTATAATATGATTTTGCATCGCCGTTTCTATCTCTTTTTTCGTCGCATGCTCACCTAAATTTAAGAAGGTATCTAAAGCATACAGCTTGAAAAAATAACGATGAGTACCGCTGGGTGGACAAGGCCCACCATAGCCTGTTTTTCCCCAACTATTTCGTGCACTAATTGTTTGAGATGGAGTGCCAGTTCCTGTTTTAAGCTCATGACAGCCAGCAGGTAGATTAAATAAAATCCAGTGCACCCATAATCCCATAGGTGCATCAGGATCATCCATAATCAAAACAAACGATTGGGTATTCTTTGGTGCATCATTCCACACTAAGGGAGGTGAATGATTGACACCATTACAGGTATATTCTTGAGGAATAAAGGCATTATGGGTAAATGCAGGACTCTCAAGTATCATAGCACACTCCTTATGCGAAAGCTTTATTTGCAATTTAGACTAATTTTGCTCCAAAATACAGGAGCGTAATATAGTCCTCCGGAATTAAAACTTTAATTTCCCACTCAAAATCTGCCAGAGCATGACAAAATCTCCCATTAAACTGTATAGAGGATAATGAAATGTTGCCGGTTTATTTTTTTCATAGACATAATGTCCAATCCAAGCAAATCCATAGCCTGTCACCAGCATCAGAATAAGCCATAGCCAATACCAGGAAATAAGAAAAAAAAGGAAACAAAAGCAGGCCAAAGAAGTTCCAATAACATGCAAACGGCGGCACATCATTGTTTTATGTTCATTGAGATAAAAAGGATAGAACTCATTAAAATTCACAAATTTCTTTTCGTTCATCACCGTATATAAAATATACCCTAATTTTACAAAGTATAGTTTAAAATCTCATTACGATGTTATGATTAAATAAAGATGCTTTTTTATTCATCAACGTGGCGCATGGCAAATAATGAACGAAATTAACCCAGAGCAATTAAAAAATTTACTTAACGAAGCAACTCAAAGTATTGAGTCATCCAAAAATCTTCTCCAGGAAATACTCAACTCTCCTAAAGAAGAAGACTCTTCCATGGAAGATACCATTTGCTCAATCCAATTAGTTCTCCAATATCGTTTAAATAGTCAGGATGCTCTTGCTATTCTGTTAAGCATTGATCAAAACGTACTTTTTCTTCTAGGCATTCAACCTCGACATTCCCCTAAAATGAACCTTGATCGTCTTGCCTATGCTTTAGGTAATGAAGATTTGAAGCAACTACTTCATGCGCTTTCTCTCCTCGTGAATTCTTTACTAAAAATCGCAAACCGATATCAAAAAAATCATTTAAGTTTTGAATTAAGTCATCAAAGAAAACCCAGCCGACAGAATATGCTAATTAAAGGGATGCAAAAACTGATTTCACAACAAAATCATTTTTTAAATTTGATTAAGAAACTCGAAGAAGACGTAACGCTGCTTTTAGAGTATCAGTCCGTTGGGCCACTTTTTGATCATATAGCTGCACTTAGAGGACCAATTTCACAATATTACCAGGCCATATTAAATGGTCTTGATGAAACAAAACAACTTTACGAAAAAATAAATAAGCCTGAATTGTTGGAGCACAAAGTAGAGCTGCTGTTAAAACAAGCTGAAGAAGTACTCAACATCATGCCTTCCCTATACAAACCTCGCCCTTCGTACAGCCCCCAACCAAGCAATCTGTCTTCGGAACAACTGGAACAACGTGCGACAGCAAAACGTTTACGCCCTTTTTTCTAGAATACATCTTTCTTTCATTAAGCTATCTGTCGATCAGATTTTCTATCGTCCTTGCAAAGGGTCATACCTCCGCTAGGAAGAAAGTGTAGGTGAAGCTTCCGGAGAGTTTATTAAGTAAGATGCGTCAAATTCAGCTGCTCAGGGAGTTAAGTGGAAAGCCAGATTTGAGCTCAGGTCGAGCCAGACAAGGCTTTCCAGTGAATGCTTATAAATAACAACCCACCCCATCATAACCAATCACATGGCATGACTTGTAAGCACTTTGATCCAATCGATAACTTACAGAACCATAATAAGCAATAATATTTCCATTTTTATCTTGTTCTATATAAGGCTTTTGGAAACTCTCTGCGATATCACAATTCGTATGATTTTGTATCCAAACCCCATCTCCTGAAACAATGCGCGTTTTGCTAGGAGTTAAGGCGTTCTTTCCACAATCCTTCATGGCTAAATACTCTGCTTTAGGGGCAGAAAAGATAAGATCATAACCTGCCGCAGCTGCTTTAACTGCATTTTCCGCATCTAGAATGCCATGTCCGCAAGGCTTTTTACCCACACAGGATTTATTGGGGTCAGTACTTACACCAAAATCATGGGTTGTGGTATACAGGAGTTGTTCCACTTGTTCTGGGCTCAGTCCCTTTTCACTCGCAGCTAAAATCAATCCAGCAACACCCGCAACATGTGGCGTAGCCATGCTCGTTCCTTGATAAAAATCAAACCCTGATCCATTATAACCACCACCTGGGTTCACTGTAGATAAAATCCCTCCCCAAATGCCATAACGCTTATCTCCGCCTGGAGCAGCTAAGGTAACACTTGGACCATAGTTGGAAAAATAGGATCTAAGGCCTTCAGGGCCGGTAGACGCGACTTTAATGGTTCCATTACAAATTGCTGGCGCATTAAAATGCTCCCAGACGTTGTCATTTCCCGCCGCAACGGCCAATACCGCACCTTTCTTGCGTGCAAAAAAGACTGCTTCTTGTAGGGCTTGGTCACAATAATCAATTTCGTCTTTAGGGCCCCTATCCACCCCAAAGCTCATATTCAATATTTTTGCTGGATGAATGTTAGTCGGAACGCCGGGAACCTCGCCACCTACAGCCCAATAAATCGCGTTAATCACTGAACTTTCATAAAACATGCCATTAGCAGCAGGGATTTTTAAAGGAAGAATTTTTAAATCCTCACCCATACCGCTCATGACACTCCCATAGCCTGCAATGGTTCCTGCAACATGAGTACCATGATAAGAGCGGGTTTCATCGATCAAGTTATTATTATTTCCTGCAAAATTCCAACCCCATAAATTACCTACACTGTCCTTCACCAAGTTGTTGATCAGACTATCATTTAAAGCAATTCCCGTATCGAGGACGGCTACTACTATTGGCTTTTTAGAAAGCCCTGTCGTATAGGCCCAAGCACCATCTCTAAATCCAGGTTTCGATTCCAACATAATTCCGGCAGGAGGAGTAAACTCATCCCATTGGCTTTCATGAGATAATAAATTCCCTGCACCTAGAATTTCAGGATCAGGAACCGGTTTAAAGTAACTTACTCTGTCTTTAACCGCATATAAAACTTGAGGGTTTTTGCGTAAACGCTCCAAAATCGAAGAAGTTTCATCATTATCATTTACTTTAGTCAAAGGACTGTTTGTGGTGTCTAAAATTAATAAAAAAGCACCATTCGCCATAGGATTAAATTCTTTTACAGGTAGTTGGGTTACTTGTTTTATCTGTGACTTTAAAGAAGAAACGCTGGTTATTTGTTCTTTATATTTGATAATTACTCGAACTGCATTTTGCTCCGGTGCAGCAAAAACGCCATGAGCTATTGATAAAAGACCTAGACCTAAAATCCCTGATTTAAACATGCAAAAATCTCCTTATAATATACATCGCAATTCAGTATGCTATAAGACACAGGGCAAAACAAGGGCAAAATTGTCCAAAAATGTTACTATATTATCCCGAATGTATTAAAATTAAAACCGCATTGAAATTCCTGGGATGCTCGATATACTGTATCTATCTCTTTGTTTGTATTAAACAATGTCATGGACTTGCGATCGCTTTTTTTTAAATCAGCCACACGCTTGATAAGAAAATTACAATCATGGTTTGGCTTCATAACCCTTGGTTCGCGGGCTATTATTTTAAATCGTGATCATCAGATCCTTTTGGTAAAACACACCTATCAACCGCATTGGTATTTACCTGGTGGTGGCGTCAAAAGCGGCGAGTCAGCTCAAGAAGCTCTAATACGTGAATTAAAAGAAGAAGTCGGAATAATTCCTGCTGAGGAACCGCAATTATTTGGTATTTATTTCCATACCTACATGGGAGTCAACGACTATCCGATCATCTTTATCGTTAAAAATTTTACCTCTGTAAAAGCGTATTCTCACGAAATTGAACAGATGGCCTGGTATGATTACGACCATTTGCCTGAGATGGTAAGCCCAGGAACGAAACGTAGGCTTGATGAGTATTTTGCTAAAAACGCATGTTCCGATAGATGGTGACTCCCTGTATTTGTAATAGGTTGGGCTACAAGCCCATAGCCGTCAAGCTAAGAAGTAGATTTTTGGTGTTAAGCGGTTGAATTAATTAGAAAAAAAGATAGAGTACCCTTTTAAATTTTTTCCTAGCCGGGAAATAAAAAGAAAAAGGGACTCTATGCTGTTAAACAAAATATCAAATTTGCCACAAAAAATCTTTAATTTTTTAACTAAAGAAGCGCGAACACTTGGTAAGGAATATGGATTTACCAAACGTCAATCAAAAGTAACCGCTTCATCATTTATAAAAGCGTTGATTGTAGGGAACCTTAATCCACACTTTAGTTTGGAGCAGTTGAGTAGTTTACTTAGGAAAGAAAAAATATCTATCACGAAACAGGGTATTCACGAGCGTTTTAACGAGGCAACGGTGAAGTGGTTAGCAGCACTTTCAAATGCTTGCTTAAACCATTTCAAGGCCGAAAAAATGTCTGCCATTAAAGGATTAAAAGGATTTAGCCATATCAATATTGTGGACAGCAGTACGATTTCTTTACCGAGTATTTTCAATACATTATTTAAGGGAAGTGGAGGAGCTGCCTCTGATGCTGCACTAAAAATTCAAGTCATGTTTGACTATCTTGAAGGACAAATCAAAGCATTGACTTTAACCGACGGATGTCATAATGACCAAGGCTTTGATCATTATTTTAGGGAAGTAGAAAAAGATGCACTTTATTTAATGGATTTAGGATATTTTAAACTGAGTTCCTTTCAGAAAATTATAGATGGAGGTGCTTTTTTTGTCACTCGCTTTCGCACTAAAACCACTTTGTTTCAAACCGATCATCAGCCGATTGATTTACTAAAAACACTTTCTAATGCAGGAGCTCTCTTTTCACAACCCGTACTTTTAGGAGCAAAAGACAAAATCCCCGTGCGAATTGTTGCAACACGACTCCCTTCTCAAATCGCCGAACAACGGCGACATAAGCTCAAAGAAGGATTGCGACGTCGAGGCATGAAGCCTAGTAAAGAAGCTCTCGCTCTGCAAGATTGGTCTATTTACATTACCAATACCTTAAAAACACAAATAACGGATGAGGATATACATCAAACATATGCCTTGCGATGGCAAATAGAGTTATTCTTTAAGTTAAGCAAATCTTTAATGAAAATAAATCACTTCCGCACTCATAAATCTACTCGATTACTCACTGAAATATATAGCAAATTTATTACAATGATGCTGTTTTTCTTATTATGTAATCCTGTCAGAATTCATCTTGCAAAAGACATTTCTTTTTATAAATCTTGTGCCTTGCTCCTCTTCAAATCCGCTTTACTGACCAAGGCGTTCTCTTCTCTCTATCGCTTAAAATTATTTATTGCTGATTTCTTTGAGGACCTTGCTCTCTTTGCCGTCAAAGAAACGAAAACTAAGTTTCTTGCCAACCCTTTTCCAGGAGATTGCTTTTAGCTCCGATTGCTTAGCTTGACGGCTATGGGCTACAAGCCCAACCCTCAACTAATATCGATATTGTTCGGGTTTATAAGGACCATTAATCGCCACACCTAAGTAGTCTGCTTGTTCCTTAGTGAGTTGAGTCAATTTTGCTCCGATTCTTCCTAAATGCAAACGAGCTACTTTCTCATCTAATAATTTGGGAAGAACATAAACATCTCGGTCATATTGATCCGCATTTTTAAATAATTCGATTTGAGCCAAAATTTGGTTGGAAAAAGAGGCCGACATCACAAAACTTGGATGACCTGTAGCACATCCTAAATTAACCAAGCGTCCCTCAGCCAAAAGAATTAAACGCTTACCGTCAGGAAATATTATATGATCAACCTGTGGCTTAATATTTTCCCATTGGTATTTCTTTAAACTCTGTACATCAATTTCAGAATCAAAATGACCAATGTTGCATAAAATAGCCTGATTATGCATACGCTGCATATGCTCATGAGTCACTACATGGTAATTTCCCGTTGCAGTAACAACGATATCAACCTGCTCGGCAACATCATCCAGAGTCACAACACGATATCCCTCCATTGCCGCTTGCAGCGCACAAATAGGATCAATTTCGGCGATTAAAACAATCGCACCCTGGCCGCGTAATGCCTGTGCACAGCCCTTGCCTACATCCCCATAACCTAAAATTAGAGCTAATTTGCCAGCAATCATCACATCAGTAGCTCGTTTTATTCCATCCAATAACGATTCACGACAACCGTACATGTTATCAAACTTGGATTTGGTAACTGAATCATTCACATTAATTGCAGGAATTTTTAAGGTACCGTTTCTGGCCATTTCATACAATCGGGCGACACCAGTAGTTGTTTCTTCCGAAACTCCTTTAATTCCTGATAATAATTCTGGAAATTTTTGATGTACTACTTGAGTCAAATCACCTCCATCATCCAGCAACAAATTAGGAGTCCAATGATTCGGTCCGGAAAGCGTTTGCTCAACACACCACCAATACTCTTCCTCAGTTTCACCTTTCCAAGCAAAGACCGGGATACCCTTGGCTGCTATAGCTGCGGCAGCATGATCTTGAGTAGAAAATATATTACAAGACGACCAGCGAACCTCAGCACCTAAAGCAATTAATGTTTCGATCAGTACGGCTGTTTGAATTGTCATATGCAAACAGCCTGCTATACGGGCACCTTTTAAAGGCATTTTTGCAGCAAATTCTTCACGCAACGCCATTAATCCGGGCATTTCAGTTTCAGCAATCGCTATTTCCTTACGCCCCCAAGAAGCCAGCGACAAATCCGCTACTTTATAATCTTTTACCATATTGCTTCCTGCTCCTGCTTTATTGGCTAATTCCATTAGAGTCTCCTTTATAAGGCTTTACGTAGCTCCGTCACTTTATCCAATCGTTCCCATGGAAAGTTTTCACGTCCATAATGGCCGTAAGTTGCTGTTTGTTTGTAGATTGGGCGCAGTAAATCATGATGTTCAATAATACCTTGTGGCGTTAAATCAAAATGGGTATGTATTAATTCAATGATTTCACTATCTTTTAAACGACCTGTACCAAAAGTTTCAACAAAAATAGAGGTAGGTTCAGCGACACCAATTGCATAAGAAATCTGTAACTCGCACTTATCAGCCAATCCTGCTGCAACAATGTTTTTTGCTACATGCCGTGCTGCATAAGCTGCAGATCGATCTACTTTAGAAGGATCCTTACCCGAAAAACATCCGCCGCCATGTCGCGCCATACCGCCATACGTATCTACAATGATTTTGCGGCCAGTAAGTCCACAGTCTCCCAAAGGACCACCTATAACAAAACGACCTGTTGGATTAATAAAATAGCGAGTCTTATGAGTTAACCATTCGGCGGGTAACGTTGTTTTAATAATTTCCTCTCGTACCGCCTCGATTAAATCACTGTATCCAATTTCAGCCGCGTGTTGCGTGGAGAATACTACCGTATCGACTTCAACAGGTATTCCCTTTTCATATTTTAAAGTTAATTGACATTTCGCATCAGGCCTTAACCAGGGTAATGCGCCTGATTTACGTAAATGAGCTTGTTTTTCCATCAAACGATGTGCGTAAGCAATAGGAGCAGGCATGTAGACATCTGTTTCACGGCTGGCATAACCAAACATTAAACCTTGATCCCCTGCGCCAAGAATTCTTGTTTCTTTATTATCTACACCCTGGGCAATATCAGGAGATTGTTTACCAATAGCAGAAAGTACAGCACAAGATTCCCAGTCAAATCCCATTTGCGAGCTGTTATAACCTATTTCTTTAACTACTTGCCGCGTTACCGCTTCCACGTCCACCCAAGCTTTGGTAGTAATTTCTCCACCAACTAAGACCATTCCAGTTTTAACGAACACCTCGCAAGCAACACGCGCAGCGGGGTCTTGCATTAAAATGGCATCTAGAATTGCATCAGAAATCTGATCTGCGATTTTATCAGGATGCCCTTCAGAAACCGACTCTGAAGTAAAGACGTGACTGTCATTCATTAGTTAATCCTCTTTAAATTTTATATATCCTATTTCATCAACTGTATAAATTCATTAAATATTATTTCTATATCATGGGGTCCAGGGCTAGCCTCAGGATGTCCTTGAAAGCCAAATGCCGGTTTTTCCTTATGCTTGATGCCTTGAAGGGTATTATCAAATAACGAACGATGTGTGATCGCGAGGCAGTCAGGCAAACTCTCTTCATCCACAGCAAATCCATGGTTCTGGCTGGTTATAAAAACACGTTTTTGCCCTTCAGTTTCAATTACAGGATGATTTGCTCCGTGATGACCAAATTTCATTTTTTTTGTCACGCCCCCACAGGCTAAAGCCAAAATCTGAAAACCCAAGCAAATGCCAAATAAAGGAATATTATGAGCCAAAAATTCTTGGGTTGCACGAATGGCATAATCACAAGCTTGTGGATCTCCTGGGCCATTTGATAAAAATACCCCATCAGGATTCATCGCTAAAACTTCTGCAGCAGAGGTTTTTGCTGGCACTAAGGTTAAATGACACCCTTTGTCATGCAAAATACGTAAAATATTGTGCTTAACTCCAAAATCATAAGCAACCACGTGGAATTGTTGAGGCTGAGAGCCTTTACCCCATTCGCCTTGCCCCTCATGCCAGCGCTCTATAGTTTTCCTAGAAACTTCTAAAGCCAAATCAACTCCCTGTAAACCAGCGAATGAACGTGCTTTTGCCAAAACCAGCTCGGGGTCTTCTACACGGGTACTGATGCATGCACCGACAGCACCATGCTCTCGTAAACGAAGGGTCAAATCGCGAGTATCAATGTCAGCAATAGCAACTACATTATTTTTTTTGAGCCAATCAGGAAGAGAGAGTTCAGCGCGATAATTACTATGGATTATAGAGGAATTACGAATCACCAAACCCGCAGCCCAAATTTTATTAGATTCCATATCCTCATGAGTGCATCCTGTATTGCCTACATGAGCTGTAGTCAAAGTAATGATTTGCCGTGCATAAGAAGGATCTGTAAGCATTTCCTGATAACCGGTTAGAGACGTATTAAAAACCAACTCTCCGACAGAATCGCCTGTTGCTCCTACCGAAATTCCTTCGTAAATGGTGCCATCGGCTAACACTAAAATTGCTGGTTGGTTCATCATGGTCTACTCTGTTAGTTATTCAAAGTGTCTTTTGAGCGGCCTTGGCGAATCCGTAGCTTAGGTAATCGAAGCGCAACTCCTGTCATCCCTCATTGCATGTGGCATGAGGTCTAAAAGATTCCGATTTCGTTTCGCTTCGACCTGGACTACAATCAATAACGATTAAAAATCCCGCAGCCAGAAAGCTCAAAAAATACACATTTAGACAAATGTGTGCAATTGTAACTTACTTGCTTCAAAATTTCATGTCTTCAAAGAATTTTTTCACACCTGCGAACCAAGAATTAGAGCGTGGAGAGTGTTTTCCTTTAGCATTTTCCAGTGATTCTTGAAATTTAGTTAATAAATCTTTTTGCTCGCGTGATAAATTCACTGGGGTTTCTACAACTACTTTACATAATAAATCGCCTTGACCATGCCCGCGTACAGATTTCATCCCCTTTCCTCTTAAACGAAACACTTTACCGGTTTGTGTTTCTTCAGGGATCTTTAAAGTAACGCGTCCTTCTAGGGTTGGTACTTCTATAGAACCACCCATGGCAGCGATAATGAAACTTATGGGTACTTCGCAATGCAAATCATTTTCATGACGTTCGAATATAGTATGTTTTTTTACACTGATTTGTACGTAAAGATCGCCTGGGCCTCCCCCATGCATACCGGCCTCGCCCTCTCCGCTTAAACGAACACGATCTCCATTATCCACCCCGGCAGGAATCTTAACTGTAAGCTTTTTGCTTTCACGGATTCGACCCTGACCATGACAATCGGAACAAGGATCAGTAATAATGGTTCCCTCACCATGACAGCTAGGACATGTTTGCTGAATGGAGAAAAAGCCTTGCTGAATTCTGACTTGCCCCATACCATTACAGGTTTCACACGTCTTTGGCTGGGTTCCTTTTTTAGCACCGCTACCACTACACGTAGCACAAGCACCATGTCGAGGGACAGTAATTTGTACTTCTTTACCCAGCGCAGCCTCTTCCAGGGTTAATTGGACGTTGAATTGTAAATCAGCGCCGCGTTGACCACGAGATTGTCGTCCTGCACCGCGTCCGCCTGAAAAGATATTTTCAAAAATGTCCTCAAAGACATCGCCAAAACCACCAAAACCGCCAAAACCTCCAGGACCACCTCTCATGGAAGGATCAACGCCCGCATGTCCGTATTGATCATAGGCTGCACGCTTTTGTGGATCGGAAAGAATGCTGTAAGCGTATTGGATTTCTTTAAATTTTTCTTCAGCAGCAGAATCGTCAGGATTACGATCTGGGTGATACTTCATTGCCAATCTACGATATGCCTTTTTAATTTCGGCATCACTTGCAGTTCGACTTACCTCTAAAAGTTCATAATAATCCCGCTGTTCCATAACTACTCACATATTAAAAATTAAAATGGACAATGTAGCCTGATACGCACAACATCACTGCCTTTAGTTAAAATCCCCTCTCCCGCTTGTGGGAGAGGGGTGAGGGCGAGGGTTAGTTAGCTACAATCCATTCCCTCATCTGCTCTAAGGGGCACCTTCTCCCCGCGGGGAGAAGGGAAACTCATTAACTTAATGGGCAGTGACATTGTGCGTATCAGGCTACATTCCTAGACGACTAAGTCACGATATAACTGATTATTTCTTATCGTCTTTAACTTCCTCGAACTCAGCATCAACAACACCTTCATCCGCTTTAGCTGATTCTTGAGCTGATGCCTGCTCTTGTTGCGCTTGACCTTGTCCTGCTTGGCCTTCAGATGCTTTTTTAGCATAAACTCGTTCAGCCATTTTTGCAGAAGCATCACTTAGCACTTTTAATTTGTCTTCAATTTGTGCTTTATCGCTGCCTTGGATTGCTTCTTTTAATTCAGCAATGGCTTTTTCAATACCTTGCTTCTCATCTTCAGCAAGTTCAGCGGCTAAATCTTTCATGGATTTTTCACAGCTGTGAATCAAACTATCAGCCTGATTGCGTAGCTCTGCCATTTCCTTAAATTTCTTGTCTTCTTCGGCATGAGACTTAGCATCTTTGACCATTGCTTCTACTTCTTCATCACTCAAACCACTTGATGCTTTAATCACAATCGATTGTGCCTTACCCGTAGCTTTATCTTTTGCAGAAACATTAAGGATACCATTCGCATCAATATCAAAAGTTACTTCAATTTGTGGTACCCCACGTGGTGCAGGAGGAATATCACCTAAATCAAATCGACCCAAGGATTTATTCGCTGATGCTTGTTCTCTTTCACCTTGCAATACATGTACAGTAACCGCGGTTTGATTATCATCAGCAGTAGAAAATACTTGATTGGCTTTGGTAGGGATTGTGGTATTTTTCTCGATGAGCTTGGTCATCACCCCACCCATAGTTTCGATACCTAAAGATAAAGGAGTTACGTCAAGTAACAGAATATCTTTCACTTCACCCGATAAAACTGCAGCTTGAATCGCAGCACCCACAGCAACTGCTTCATCAGGGTTAACGTCTTTGCGTGGTTCTTTACCAAAAAATTCTTCTACTGTTTTTTGTACCAAAGGCATACGGGTTTGACCGCCTACCAAAATAACTTCATTAATTTGGGATACATTCAATCCAGCATCTTTCAATGCGATTTTGCAAGGCTCAACGGTACGCTCAACCAATTTCTCAACCAAAGACTCCAACTTAGCGCGAGTCAATTTAATGTTTAAGTGTTTTGGTCCTGTAGCATCTGCCGTAATGTAAGGTAAGTTAACATCTGTTTGTTGGGCTGAAGAAAGTTCGATTTTCGCTTTTTCAGCTGCATCTTTCAGACGTTGTAATGCCAATGGATCATTATGTAAATCAATGCCAGTATCTTTTTTGAATTCAGAAGCCAGATAATCAATTAAGGCCAAGTCAAAGTCTTCACCTCCCAAGAAGGTATCACCATTCGTTGCGAGTACTTCAAATTGGTGTTCTCCATCAACTTCTGCAATTTCAATAATTGAAATATCAAAAGTACCACCACCGAGATCATATACAGCAATAATTGAATCACCACGTTTTTTGTCCATACCGTAGGCAAGAGCTGCAGCAGTAGGTTCGTTAATAATACGTTTGACTTCAAGTCCAGCAATACGTCCTGCATCTTTGGTGGCCTGACGTTGGGAGTCATTGAAATAAGCAGGTACGGTAATTACCGCTTCTTTCACTTCTTCGCCGAGGTAATCTTCAGCGGTTTTTTTCATCTTACGCAATACTTCAGCTGAAATTTGTGGTGGCGCTTTGTCTTGGCTTTTCACACGAACCCAAGCATCACCATTATCCGCTTTAATGATTTTGTAAGGTACCATTTTGATATCTTTTTGCACTACTGCGTCTTCAAAACGACGACCGATTAATCGCTTAATTGCAAATAAAGTTTTATCAGGGTTGGTTACAGCTTGGCGTTTTGCAGATTGCCCAACCAATACCTCACCATCGTCAGTATAAGCAACGATGGAAGGCGTGGTGCGGTGGCCTTCACTGTTTTCAATTACCTTAGGTTTATCACCTTCCATTACCGCAACACATGAGTTGGTGGTACCTAAGTCGATTCCTATAATTTTAGCCATTCTATTCATGCTCCAAATTAAGTAATTTCTAATGCGATGGTTCTTATATGGGGCATAACCTGTCGATTTCAACCCATATAATCCACATTTTTATTTTTTTGCTACGACAACACGTGCCGGTCTAATCACTCGGTCGCTCAATTTATATCCTTTTTGGAATACCGCGAGCACTGTATTGGGTTCAGCGCCAGGCACATCTTGCATCGACATGGCTTCGTGAAGCTGTGGATCGAAAGGCATGCCTACAGGATCGATTTGTTGCACATCAAATTTCTTCAATACATCGGTAAAAAGCTTTAAAGTTAATTCTAAACCTTCCTTCATTGATGAGTCTTCCGCTTTGACAGCCAATTGTAAAGCCTGCTCTAGACTGTCAATTACAGGTAACAAATCAGAAATCAACTTTTCAACGCCATAGCGATGCGCATTAGCTACTTCGCGCTCGGCACGACGACGTACGTTATCTAACTCAGCTTGAGCACGCACTGCTTTTTCCCAATTTTCATGAGCCTGTTGTTCAGCAAGAGTCAGTTTTTCACTCAACTCGATATAGCTTGGATGATCTAAGGAAGGTTCAGGATGTGCTATTTCTTCGGGTAAATCCAAAGTATCCTCATGATCACCTTGTTGCGATTCTTTAGATTGATGTTCTTCATTTTGATGTTGTTCTTTAAATTGATGCCAATTTTTTTTGTCTTGTTTACTCATGCAAATTACTCCTCTCCACAGCCTAGCAACGTGAAAACCACAAATGGGGGCAGCAAATAAGATTTCAAGCCCTTAATTATTTTTATTTTATTGTAGCCTGGTGAAGGCTAAGCCATAACCCTGTTTTTTATCGTCAGCCCGAATGCAACGAGAGATGGCGAAAACTCCAGCAGCTGGGCCCAAGCTATCTATCCTTGAGGATAATCACCAGAATAATAAGCCGTTCGCTTGCAGTATGTGTTCATTTATTCCATACTTAGACTCAAAAAAGTTACATGGGTTTTTTATGCAAAAATGGTCGCCTACCTCTTGGCTCCAATATTCTTATTTACAAGCTGCAAATTACGCGGATGACGAACAGTTAAATAAAATTGTAGAGCAACTGAGCCTTTTACCTCCACTAGTTACCAGCAGTGAAGTAAGAAATTTGAAAAAGGAAATTGCACGTGCCGGACGTGGAGAAGCGTTTATTCTTCAAGGTGGCGACTGTGCTGAATCATTTAATGATTGTCGATCAGAAATCATCAGCAATAAATTAAAAATCATCTTGCAAATGAGTTTGATTCTATTGCATGGCTTACGAAAACCTATTATTCGTGTTGGACGAATTGCAGGCCAATATGCAAAGCCTCGATCTTCGGATTATGAAACAATTGAGGGTATAACTTTGCCTAGCTACCGGGGTGATCTCGTAAACTCCCCGGAGTTCACTCAAGAAGCACGTGAACCCAACCCCAAATTATTGTTGCAAGCCTACAGCTGTTCGGCTATTACTTTAAACTTTATTCGCGGCCTACTCGACAGTGGTTTTGCCAGCCTCAATCATCCCCAACAATGGGACTTAGGCTTTGTGGAGCATTCCCAACAAAAAGAAGAGTACCAAACGCTGGTTAAATCAATCGCTGATGCTTTAGATTTTTTGGATACCATTGATGGGATACAGTCCAGTAATTTATCCAAGGTGGATTTTTATACTTCACATGAGGCTCTGCATTTGCACTATGAGCAGGCATTGACTCGTCAGATGGATGATGGTTTGTGGTATAACCTCTCCACACACCTGCCCTGGATTGGGATGCGTACAGCACAGCTCGATAGCGCCCATTTGGAATTTTTACGTGGCGTAGAGAATCCTATTGGTATCAAAGTTGGACCAGGAGCTACTCCAGAATGGTTGGAAGAAGTATTGCAAAGAGCCAATCCTAAACGTGAAGAAGGACGTCTTTTGTTATTCACTCGTCTAGGAGCAAAGCACATAGATAGGTTGCTGCCCCCTCTTATCGAAACGGTAAGGAAAACAGGAGTGCCAGTTACCTGGTCTTGTGATCCTATGCATGGCAATACAGAAACTACATTGGATGGCATTAAAACCCGTCACTTTGACAACATTCTTTTAGAGCTGAAACAAGCTTTGGAAATTCATCGCAATATGGGCAGTTATCTCGGTGGTGTTCATTTTGAACTAACAGGCGACAACGTCACAGAGTGTATTGGTGGCGCTCGCGGGTTAGCCGCTGACGATCTAAAAAAAGCTTATCATAGCCTCGTTGATCCTCGGTTAAACTATGAACAATCAATAGAAATGGCCATTCAATTGAGTAGACAATTCAGGAACGAATAATGCCCAATTAGTTTATCTTGATTAGGGTCTGTTACAGACCCTAATACTCATCATAAGTAAGCAATACTCTTAATGCCTTTCCTAAGAATCAAAACACATTTTCACTTCTTCTAGCTCAAACGAAAACAAGTTCTCAAATAGAAATAATAAAATCCTTAGTCAAACTTCTTGAGCAATTAGCACTTCCTGAAAACATTGATAGAGCACGTTTAGTTGCGGATTATTAGGAGGGGCTTCTTGTATCTAACTTAGCATTATTTCACTGGCATTATTTTTATTTCTCATAGAAAATCCTCTTACCATTAATAAACCTTTCCTTGACATGTAACCATTTGGTTACATATACTATAGATATGGACAACGATCTTATTTTTAAAGCATTGGCAGATAAAAGTCGGCGAATCTTGCTTGATGCATTATGTGCTCGTAACGGCCAAAACCTTAATGAATTATGCGAGCATTTGAGCATGAGCCGACAGGCTGTTATGAAACATCTTCATATTCTGGAGGATGCGAACCTGGTCGTTGTTCATTGGGAAGGCCGAGAAAAGTTGCACTATCTCAATCCAGTACCGCTACAAGAAACGTTCGGACGCTGGATCGCCAAGTACGAACGTAATCGGCTACTCGCTTTAGATAACTTGAAAAATATTTTAGAACACGACAAGTCATCATCGTCACCTAAAAAAAGGAAATGAACATGAGCAAGCCACAATTCGTTTATACAACTTATATTCAAACTACAGCTGAAAAACTGTGGGAAGCCTTAACGAAGGGCGAATTTACTAAAGAATACTGGGGTGGTTTTCGTATTGAAAGTGATTGGACTGTAGGGGCATCTATGAAATTTTATGCACCCGATGGCAGTCTGGCCCATTCAGATAAGGTATTACGTGCAGATAAACCGAAGGTACTTTCATACAGTTGGAAGCCCTTAATGGAATCGATGCCTGACGAACCCGCATCAACAGTTATTTTTGAACTTGAACCCGAGGGTAATCTGGTGAAATTAACGGTCACACACAGTGGCTTTCCAGAACACTCCGAGATATTGCCCAAAATCAGTTACGGCTGGCCACTTGTTCTTAGCAGCCTTAAGAGCTTCTTGGAAACAGGCACAGCGTTGGCTTATTCGTTTAAGTCTGATTGCAGCAAGAAATAAAGTAATAAGGCCATAAAAAGACTTCTAAAAGGAGTGAGATGGCGTCAACTTAAGGACGTGTAGAAAATTGTAGTCTGGCAGAAGCGATAGCGTAACCTGGGATCGGTACCCACATAAGGTTTTGATCCCGGGTTACGGCTTTGCCTTCACTCAGGCTACGTCTAAGAAAGACATATCATAGCCTCAGTTGAACTGTGAACAATCAATAGAAATGGCCATTCAATTAAGTCGACAATTTAGGAACGAATAGCTCTCTATGAGTCCAAGAACATTTCGTTCCTACACATTACATCGCTTTTTATTACTAATTATAATTTGGTTTAGCCCAGTCATCCTCATCATAAGTAGTGCTTACTTTAGTTCTATAAATATAAGAAGCATCAATCGCTTTCGTATAATGATGTTCTTCAAATAAGTTCTCAGACGCACTTAGAATAAGATCCTTTAGCAAATCGGTTGGTGATGTTTTTGGATTTGAATTTAAAAAATTTGCCACAAATTCCGGGCAAAGAGTACAGAGCTCCGATAGGCTTTTATTAAAAGGGTTGTCACTACCGCTGAATTGATTATAAAACTCTAAATACGCTTCAGTATAAGCGCGTAAGGCACGTTTCTCTTCTTGCTTATCTACTTCCTGAGTGTATTTTTTTCTTAAAAGTGACACTAATTGACAATAAAGTGTATCAAACGCCATTATTGCTTCCTGATTGTTGGCAGAAATGTTGAGATAAAAAGGGTTAAGGCATTCTTTATTGTGAATCATTATTTTTTTTATACTACAAAAGGGTACAGCTAAGGCGATATGCTCTTTTTCTCGTTCCATTCGAGCAGGTAAAGTGAGGCTATTTTCACGATAGCTTGCATGGACATCAACAATATAATTTGAGAATAAAGCAGGGTCGATGGTAATAAAGCTTTCCCTTCCCCACTTTGATGCAATCTGCAGATCTTCTGACATACTCACCATATGAAAATCATTAGATAAGTTGGTTAATTTGTGCAATCTTATTTGCTCCATATCAATTACTTCAGGGAAGCATTGACAAAAAACCCCTGTAAGCAAGGTGGGCATGAGAAAAATTATTTCGGGAAGATGAACATCACCTCGATATAATGTTTCGATTGCAGAGGAAGTTTTTTCAACATGTGAAAACTCCACACATGGAAAAGACTTTATCTTGTTACTGGGAAAAAATGCTGGATATTTACTTTGCATAAGCTGTTTCATGGCAGGAGAGTATTGCGCAATAATATATCATATTGATCATAATAATTAAACAATGTCAGCGCACAATACTCTTGTCAGGTGAATATGTTGGACACCGAACCATAAAAAGACTTCTGTATCTATCTGTAAATGATGCTTTTTAAATTTTCAAAATACTTTCTTAGCATTGGAAAACCTTAATGCAAGCGATGCCTGACGAACCCCCACCCTTAGTTCGGCAGCCCTCTCAGCTCGTTGGAGCCGCCACACTCCAAAATGCAGGCATCACAACAGAAACGATAATACCAAGTCCAGGTGCCGCGAAAGGAGTTGTACCCAAAAAAGGCATGGGGATGGTGTTCCTGGCAATGCAGACATCGTTCGACTAATGCTGCAGCAGGAGCAAGAAGAAGTATACTCCAGCTTTGAAATGCTAAAACAATCAGTAATAATTATCCAAGTAAAATCCTGAGAACTCCCATGAATTAAACGCCCTCAAGTAACACATCGAGGTCAAGTGATGAATTTTTTCCAAGGTTTTTCCCATGCTCCGTGAGAAAAGCTTCAGCTGCACGACGTCCTTCGTCTCGCAACATGAGCAAAAAGTCCCATTCAGCATTGAGCTTTGAGGAAGAACTGAGTTCCAGCATAATGTCACTGCTCACCCGGTGTATTCGCATGCCCGCCCATTTAGCCCCTTCTGAATTACCTGGATGCGCCAATTGCCGTAATAAAGCAATCATGCGAAGCTCTTTAAGTAATACCGTGTTAAATGACACTTCATTCAGGCGGTTGAGGATATCTCGTGCAGACCGAGGAAAACCTGGTCGTGTTACGGGATTAATTTGGACTAAAATCGTATCTTGTGATTTACATTCTCGCACAAGCGGTGTAATAGTCGGATTTCCTGAATATCCTCCATCCCAGTAATGCTCCCCATCGATCTCGACAGCCTTGAAAATAGTGGGCAGGCATGCCGAGGCAAGAAGCACATCAGGGGTAATTTCGTTGTTGCGAAATACTCTTCCTCTACCCGTGCTCACGTTGGTCGCAGTAACAAATAATTTGATTGAGCTTTGTGATAACCGTTTGAAATCAATGAGCTCTCCTAAAATATTGTGGAGTGGATTAATCCCAAATGGATCCAGATCATATGGAGAAAACAGTCGAGACAATACATCCATGGTGATGAAAAAAGGAGAATGATCCAGAGACCATTGCCCCAGCATCATATCAAGAGGACTGCGTTGCAAGGGACTAAAGCGTGCGGCATCAGAAACATTTTTCCAGAACAATTCGAGCGCATAGCGTGCCCCTTGAGGACCATCTTTGATATATCCGTCAGCAAGAACCACCGCATTCATAGCCCCTGCTGATGTGCCAGAAATACCATCAATTCGGAGCTTCTTTTCTTCTAACAAACGGTCCAGTACGCCCCATGTAAAAGCACCATGAGCACCACCACCTTGAAGCGCTATATCAACAAGAACCTCATCCGCTATTTTTTGAGAGTGTGTCATAATAAACGACTTCCATTTCTTGATTGTATGTATCGAAAAATCCATTTCTTCATCTATTAATGAAGCAATTTATTTATAGCAACTTGACTTCACAATATCAATTATCTTTCTTTCTGGGAGAAGCGGCAAATGCACTAAGAGTTACTGCCGCACTCTTCATTATTTTTGGATTGATATCGATAAAGTTGTCTTCTTAATTAAATAACCTGGCGGACTATAAGGAGGTGAATGCATGAAATGGGTAATTGGTTTGATTGGGCTTCCTCATCAAGGTAATTTAAACCAGCTAAGAACGGTCTTGAATTAACAATTTAAGACAGTTGCTATTCACTGTATTTAAGGAGACTCCCCACTTTGTTCAGAATGACGTATCTCAGATAAGTTAGATAATTGATTTAAATTCTGACTAATTATAGCCTGAGTGCCAGTGAAACCCAGGCCATAATGGATCTCAATTTTGATGATAATAAGGGCTGAATTCATGAACGGCCTCAATCATCGCAGCAACATGCTCAGGTGGTACATCAGGAGTAACACCATGACCGAGGTTGAATATATGTCCTGAGCCGGCCCCATAGGATGCTAAAATCTTTTTAACTTGCTCTCGAATACATTGCTTTGAGGTTAACAATACCGAAGGATCAAGATTTCCTTGTAATGCAACCTGATTACCAACTCTGCGTCGTGCTTCACCTATATCACACGTCCAATCGAGTCCTAGTGCATCACATCCGGTAACAAGCATTTTTTCTAACCATTGCCCTCCCCCTTTAGTAAATAAAATAACGGGGATTTCAGGGAAGTTGGTTTTAATTTGGTGTACGATTTTCTGCATATACTGGAGAGAAAAATTTTGATAATTCTCTGGAGTTAAAATTCCCCCCCAAGTATCAAAAAGCATGACTGAATTAACACCCGCTTTGATTTGTTCTATCAGATAATCTGCTACTGATGCTGCTAATTTACTCAGTAAAATATGGGCAGCCTCACTCTCAGTGTAGATCAGAGGTAAAATGCGTTTAAATTCTCTCGTGCTTTTACCTTCAACCATATAACACGCTAAAGTCCATGGACTGCCTGCAAAACCGATTAGCGGAAGCTCTTTGGGCATTTCTTTGCGGATCAAGCGCACCGCATTCATCACGTAAGCCAAAGAATCCGGCCCCGGGATTTGTAAGTTGGCAATTGCTTGGGTATCTCGTATCGGATGTTGAAAACACGGCCCTTCGCCTTCAACGAAATATAAACCGAGCCCCATCGCATCAGGAATAGTCAAAATATCAGAAAATAAAATGGCTGCATCCAGTGCATAACGACGCAAAGGCTGTAATGTGACCTCACAAGCAAGTTCAGGATTCTTACAAAGACTTAAAAAATCACCGGCCTGTTCTCTAGTCTTGCGGTATTCGGGTAAATAACGCCCTGCTTGACGCATCATCCAAACTGGAGTTCGCTCGACAGGTTGTCGTCTTAAAGCGCGTAGGAACAAAGATTGATCCCAATCATACATCATATTATCCCAACATTATCAAAATGCCCAATGCTAACATATTTACACTCTAAATTATGCAAGAATTGTTTCTGAATTGACTCTGAGCAAACTTGGAAACATAATCAGTCCCATTTTATTATCAACTAGAGCGTATTATGGGATTAACTAAAAATTTGTCAGAATCGATCGGAGCAGGATACCCCAAGAACACTGGCAGATTAAAACAGGTGCTTGGAAATTCTGAAACACCCCCAATAAAAGCTGCTTTTATGGGCGATTCTACGCTAGATAACCCCCATTGGGTAAGTGGGGAACCTTATGCAGAGAAAACACATACAGTACCGCATCAAACTGCAGAAGCGCTCGCTCGAGGTACCTCAAACTCTTACCTTATCGGTAATTTTGCTGTTGATGGCGCAACAACCGATGATTTATTGTCTGATTGTTCGTTGGGTAAAGTTCTAACCGATGAAGACCATATTCGCTCTAATTCGGTACATCAGCTCAAGGCAGTTACAGCATGGAAACCCGATGTTGTGGTGTTAAGCGTAGGAGGTAATAATTATAGAGAAGCTCTAGCGGATACTTTAATGGAAGAAATGAATTATCCTCAACTTCTTTTAAGAATTACGCCAGAAAACGCAAAACCAGCCATTCACTTAGCGTTTGAACAAGTAAAAGCCAATATATTAAAAGATTACAAACAAATTATTGATGAATTAATTGACAATAATCCTCAACTTAGCCGTATCGTTCTCTTGTCGCAATATTATCCCTCGATTACCCAATTAACTCCTTATTTTATTTATACCGGATTTTCGCACCTGGCACGGGCGGAAGGAAAAGGACGAGCTCCTTTTACTGTAGTTGAAGAAACGATGAATGCGCTTTATAGGGAAATCCTGGCCTATGTAGCGGCTAAAGATAAAGAGATTGTTTTTGTTGATACAACCTCATCGTTAAATCCTTTAGGCGGAAAGCATGCTCTGCAGATTGAGCCTAATGAACAAGGTTCTGAGGTTATGGGGCGATTAATTGCAGGTGCGATTGAGTATAAATTTCCAGGACCTAAATCTGAGCAAGCTGAACCCTTCATTCCTAGAATTTATTTGAGCTCTGATGAGAAGCAGATTCAAACACAGATTTTAAATAAAAAAGATATAGAAGCATTTCGCGTCAAAACTATAGGGCAGTTTATCAGCGAAAATCGATATCGTCATTTACGATTATTGTTTTCTCCCTCATCCAGCTTAACCGTACGTTTTGAAAGCGCTTATCGCGCAATTACAGGAAATCAGTTTGATGATGAATACACTGGACTACCTGCTTTTGGCTTACTGGATCTGACGCTATTGCCCGTTATGGCTTCTTATTTATGGCATGTTGCAGTAAATGAAAACGTTCATACCTCGTTAAGAGTAATAGCAGGTGGCGTTGCCGCCCCTATTTTATTAGGGAGAACAGTCCTTGGTTTATCATTAATGCTCGCACTTTCGTTGCCCATACTTGGATACGATAAAGCAGTACACTTGATTACGAGCCCAAATACTGAAAATCAAAAAGAGGATACTGAGACTAATAAATTAGAGGTATAAATGATCGTAGCCCCGATTAGCACAGCGTAATCCGGGGAAAACACTCTATACATGATGATAACTATTTAGATAAAATCACCAATAAATCACTTCTGGATTAGTAGGAATAACATTGGATACCTTAAATATCAAAGCTCTTAATGTAAGCACCAAAATTGGTGTTTATGAATGGGAACAACGTATTCTTCAACAATTATTAATTGATATCAGTATCGATACCGATTTCAGTGACTGTCAGGAAGATTTAAGTAAGACCATAGACTACGAAGCACTTTGTAAGAATGTTACTCTTTATGTAGAATCAAAATCATTTCAACTCATTGAAACAGTTGCCAATGAAGTCGCAGATTTAATTAAAAGACAATTCAGTGTTTCGCAAGTGACAGTGGGAATCAGCAAACCTCATGCAATCAAAAATGCAGGAACCATTCAGGTCGTTGTGCGGCGCTGAAATATCTTGGGGCTCCTTCATGTGTAGCCTGGGTTAGTTCAAGTCCTAACCCGGTTTTCAGCTGTGCTGCCCAGGCAATATAATTTATCCACCTCGTGTAACCATACCGTTTAGACGCTCATTTCTAGCCAAAGTCACCTGAGCTTGTTGTGCAAGAGCTCGATTAGAATATGGACCTACCACTACACGGAACCAATTACCTTTTGCAGGATGGCTTACAGGAATTATGTATGCGCCAAAACCCTTAAGAATCAAAGAGCCTTTCATTTGTTCCGCATCTTTACGTGCCTTAAAGGAGGCCACTTGCACTAAAAATTTTCCTTTCTCAGTTGAAGCAGCATTTGATTGCGGTGGTGCTTTAGCCACATTCTGTTTCTCTGCTGGGGTTACTGAGGGTGTTGCATTTGCAATAGTACCTGATGCAGTTTTTTGAGTTGCTGTAGATACTGAAGCGGCTGCCGTTACGGGAGTAGTAGGGGGATTTGTTGTCGTGGGCTGAGCCGAAGCTGTGGGGTTAGCATTGGGTTGTGTGCTAGGAACTTTTTCATTTGTGAGGAGCGTGTAAAACTCAAATTTTGGTTTAGGCGGAATCGCTGCGTGTTGTGCTTCGGGTTTGGAGGCTTCTTTTTTCATTTCATGATGAGCCAAAACCTGAGTATTTACCCAATTGCTCAACATTTCAAAATCAAAAAAAGAAGCGGTCAAATAACCTAATAAAAAGGTAAAAGTAATCGTTAGAAGCTGGTGTGGTGCATTACCGCGCGACCGTGAAGAACGCCTATTACCATATTCTCTTGTCATCACATACTCTCAGGAGCTGATACGCCCAATAAGTCCAAACCATTTTTTAACACCTGACGCACTGCCTCGAGCAAACAAAGACGAGCGCATCGTAATTGCTCATGCTCACACAAAAGTGGAACAGCATTATAATAACTATGCAAGCCATTGGCTACTTCACGTAAGTAATAAGCTACTTGATGCGGCTCACAATGTACAGCTGCTAATTCTACAATCTCGGGATAACGGCCAATTAATGAAATCAAATGAGTTTCATGGGATTGTTCTAACAAATCGATATGTTTTAGACCAAGTGCCTTATCCCAGGATAAGCCTCGTTCCTTCAATTGTCTTAACACAGAGCATATTCTTGCGTGAGCATACTGAATATAATAAACCGGATTATCACTGGACTCTGACTTAGCTAAATCCAAATCAAAATCCATATGTTGTTCTGACTTACGTGCCACATAAAAGAAACGTGCTGCATCATTGCCTACCTCATGACGCAACTCTCTTAAAGTGACAAAAGAACCGCTGCGTGTAGACATTTGTACCCGCTCAGAACCACGATATAAAATAGCAAATTGGACCAGTAATACATCCAGTGCACTTTCATCATGTCCTAAAGCTTTAACCACGGCACGTAAGCGAGTGATATACCCATGATGATCTGCACCAAAAATATCAATTACCCGATCATAACCTCTATCGTATTTATTCCAATGGTACGCAACATCAGAGGCAAAATAAGTAGTATGACCATTAGCACGCACCAGTACGCGATCTTTTTCATCGCCAAAATCAGTTGCTCTAAACCAAAGAGCTCCTTCTTTTTCAAAAGTATGACCACTGTCCTTAAGGGCTTGAATCCCTTTTTGAATGGAACCATCTTCAAAAAGAGACTGTTCGGAAAACCAACTATTATAGTTCACACCAAATTCAGCGAGATCATCTTTGATATCATCAAGAACTGTATTCAATGCATGTTGATGAAATAGAGCAAAAACATCAGTACCTAATAATTGTTTTGCACGGTTCACCAAAGCATCGATATAAACTTCTTTGTCTCCGCCATGAGGTTCATCAAGGGGTAGGCCTTCAATGACAGTAGCCCATGGATGCACATATTCCTTGCCGTGCTCGGCTAAAAATTCCTGTGCTATTTCAGAAACATAATCCCCTTTATACGCATTGGCAGGAATAACCACAGGTTCGCCAGCAAGTTCCAGGTAGCGCAACCACACACTGGCAGCAAGAATGTTCATTTGCCGTCCAGCATCATTCACATAGTACTCTAAAGTAACATCATAACCCGCTGCCTTTAAAACATTTCCTAAAGTAGCGCCAAAAGCCGCTCCCCGTCCATGCCCTACATGCAGGGGACCTGTTGGATTCGCAGAAACAAATTCAACCAATACTTTTTGATTTTGACCAATAGTACTTCGTCCAAAATGCTCCCCTTTTTCCAATATTTCACCAATAATTTGTGAACGAGAACTATTGCGTATGAAAAAATTAATAAACCCTGCCCCAGCAATTTCTACTTTTTCCACGGCAGAGTCAGCAGGCAAAGCCTGCACCAAAAGCTCCGCTATTTTGCGTGGTGCCTGGCGACAAGGCTTTGCTAAAATTAAAGCCAAATTACTGGCAAAATCACCATGAGCAGAATCTTTTGTACGATCAACCTTAATCTCAATATCTAAATCAGCAGGTATTTCACCCGATTTTTGTAAGGACATTAAAGCGTGTTTTAAAAGCTGCTCTACAGTATGTTTCATGCTACTCAGTTTTCCATCAAAAAATGATGCTATTATGCGCTTTTTTGCACCATATGAAAAGGTTCATAGTGGTACAATTTGCTATCGCGCTAAAAAGCAGCAAATTGTTACGGTACAAACGAAATAGGACCTAATAAATATTGATGCGATTATTCGCAAGAATAATGTATCGATTTTAATTTTGTGAATGAAAGTAGTGATGCACGTGCTCATTTCAACATAAGCCCTTTTCGATGGAACAAAATCAAAAGATGGGTGTCAGACAGGATGAAAAACTTTCCAGATATTTATTGAGTCCTGCATCTGAGTTACACTTAAAACATTAACTCTTTCAATATCAGTAATAGCGTGTTATCTAACCCATGTGAATCGCTAACCGGAATCGGACCAACGCTTGCAGCAAAACTTGCTAAATGCGGTATTCATGTTGTGCGTGATTTGCTGTTTCACCTACCTTATCGCTATCAAGACAGAACTCGAGTAACACCCATTCAAGATTTAAGGCCCAATGATTGGAGTGTCATTGCAGGACGCGTGTGTAAAACAGAAATTAAACCAGGTAAACGAGCAATGCTGCATTGCTATGTTGAAGATAAGACAGGAATAATAAAGCTTCAGTTTTTTCATTTTAATAAAAGTCAAATCAATAACCTAAAGAACAGCACAATGATTCACGCCTTTGGTGAAGTGCGTGAATTCAATAATACCCTGACAATGACCCACCCCGAATATCAATTAATTGATGATGAAGAAGAATGCCAGGTCAATGAAACGCTGACTCCAATTTATCCAAGCACACAGGGGTTAACACAGACACGATTAAGACAACTGGTGAATGTCGCCTTAAAACGTTGTAAACAGGAACTTCAGCAATTGGAATGGATGAGTGAAGAACAGTTGCGAACTTATAATTTTTTCTCGGTGGGAGAGTCAATTCAATTACTGCATAATCCCCCCCCAGATATCTCCATACAAGCTCTTGAACAAGGGCAACATCCTGCACTCAAACGATTAGTTTTTGATGAGTTGCTAGCACAACGTCTTAGCATGCAGTTTGCGAGGAAATCACGGCAGGCGCTCCGTGCTGTCGCGTTGCCTGTTGATCACAACTTAAAGCAAAGTTTTTTAAACTCGCTCCCGTTTAAACTCACAAATGCGCAGCAAAGAGTTGCAGAGGAAATCAGCCAAGATTTAATACAAACGAAACCCATGCTTCGCTTAGTACAAGGAGATGTCGGCGCAGGGAAAACTGTGATTGCTGCTCTTGCAGCATTACAAGCGATTGCAAATGGACAACAAGTTGCATTTATGGCACCAACAGATTTACTGAGTGAGCAACACACCAACAATCTAATCCATTGGTTAGAACCTTTAGGTATCAGGATATTAAGATTAAGTGGAAAAATGAAGCTGAGTGAGCGTCGTATGGCCTTTGCTGCACTTGCAGATCATAGTTGCCAGCTGATTATTGGTACCCATGCCTTATTTCAGGAAGCCGTTATTTTTGCTCGTTTAGGGTTAGTCATTATCGATGAACAGCATCGATTTGGCGTAGAACAAAGATTGCTTTTGCAACAAAAAGGGCAACAAGAAGAACTTATTCCTCATCAGTTGTTAATGACGGCTACCCCTATCCCAAGAACCTTATCTATGACTCACTTAGCCCATTTGGATATTTCGATTATTGATGAGTTACCTCCTGGACGCATACCCATTGCCACAGCCGTATTGAACCAAAATAAACGAGAATCAGTCATTGAACGATTGGAGGTTGCTCTAGCCAGTGGACGACAAATCTATTGGGTTTGTACCCTTATTGAAGAATCAGAAAAATTGCAATGTATGGCAGCTACTGAAACAGCACGGGCGTTACAAGAGCAACTGCCTGCTGCTCGCGTAGGCCTAGTCCATGGACGAATGAAACCTATAGAAAAAGAAGCCACTATGGCCGCATTTAAAAGCGGTGAAATTAATTTACTAGTGGCCACAACAGTGATTGAAGTTGGCGTTGATGTCCCTAATGCCAGCCTAATGATCATAGAAAATGCAGAACGTTTGGGTTTATCTCAACTCCACCAATTACGTGGTCGTGTGGGAAGAGGCAGTGCACAATCTCATTGCATTTTGCTTTACCAATCCCCTCTCTCGCAACACGGTGCAGAACGATTAAAAATTATGCGTGCCACCAATGATGGATTTATTATTGCAGAGAAAGACATGGAGTTAAGAGGTGCCGGTGAAGTACTGGGAATCCGGCAAACAGGCTATCGCCAATTTAAAATTGCTGACCTACAGCGCGATCGCGACCTACTCCCTCTTTTACCGTCGATAGCAAAACAATTAATAGAGGACTCACCTCAAACTGCTTACGACTTGACCCAAAGATGGTTGGGTGATTTTGAACAATTTTTGCAAGGTTAAAAATATTTTTAAAAATACTCAAGTCAAGACTGTTTTTAATTTTTTTCTTTGTTAAGATAGGCGGGTAAACTTCTTATGCTTTCAAAGCACATCCTGTGGATAACTTTCCTGGTCATATCGGTTAATAACAACTCAAACTTCCTTATGGCACCCAAAAACCCTTATTTCACAAGGGTTAGCACTTATTTACTCTTCTATCGTCCAAAATGCATTTATCCACAAAATCTGTGGATAATCCTGTGAACATGATGTAAAACACCATATAAAATCAGCCTGTTTTGCCTCTGCTTCTGAACTTTCCAAAGTGCTTCTAAAATTTTGCATAGATAAAAACCTTTTAATTTTTTATTTCTTTTAGTTTTTTAATCAGTAAATTTTTTAAACATCATCATGAATCAGTTTTATTAAGAATAAATTTTTTTAAAAAAAACCAAGTCAAGACTGTTTTTAATTTTTTTCTTTGTTAAGATAGCCGGGTAATCTTCCTATGCTTTCAAAGCACATCCTGTGGATAACTTTCCTGGTCATATCGGTTAATAACAACTCAAACTTTCTTATGGAACCCAAAAATCCTTGTTTCACAAGGCTTAGCACTTGTTTCCTCTTTTATTGTCCAAAATGCATTTATCCACAAAATCTGTGGATAATCCTGTGAACATGATGTAAAACACCATATAAAATCAGCCTGTTTTGCCTCTGCTTCTGAACTTTCCAAAGTGCTTCTAAAATTTTGCATAGATAAAAACCTTTTAATTTTTTATTTCTTTTAGTTTTTTAATCAGTAAATTTTTTAAACATCATCATGAATCAGTTTTATTAAGAATAAATTTTTTTAAAAAAAACCAAGTCAAGACTGTTTTTAATTTTTTTCTTTGTTAAGATAGCCGGGTAATCTTCCTATGCTTTCAAAGCACATCCTGTGGATAACTTTCCTGGTCATATCGGTTAATAACAACTCAAACTTTCTTATGGAACCCAAAAATCCTTGTTTCACAAGGCTTAGCACTTGTTTCCTCTTTTATTGTCCAAAATGCATTTATCCACAAAATCTGTGGATAATCCTGTGAACATGATGTAAAACACCTTGTAAAATCAGCCTGTTTCGTACCGGGCATAAAATGTACTAGATAATTACCCTTGTCATCACTGCACCTTGGCCTAACCTATGGCTCTCAAGAGTCCGAACAACTCAATTTAATGTAATTATTAATCTATAAAAAAATTCATAAGCATGTTTAAATAGAGCCACTAGACAAAATGGACTTGAAATTTTCACTATAAAACTCAAATTCTTATTTTGTCTCACCTGATTCCATTAATTAAAAACACCATGACCCAACACGACAGATATTGGCAGGCAAAAAAAGTAACACTTTTGGGAGCTGTTTCAAATGCACTATTAGGCATTATAAAACTCATTGGCGGCTACTTTTTTCATTCTCATGCACTTGTCGCAGATGGAGTTCATTCCCTCTCTGATCTCATAACAGACGCCATGGTATTATTTGCTTCTAAATACGGAAGCCTTGATGCTGATGCCAGTCATCCTTATGGACATCAGCGTATCGAAACGGCAGCAACCCTATTATTATCACTTTTACTCATTTTTGCAGGTGTCGGTATCGCGTGGGATTCAATCTATGACTTGATCCACTCTAATTATCTCATGCCAAATTGGTTAACCCTGCCAATCATTTGCATTTCCATCATGAGCAATGAGGTTTTATTTCACTACACTCTATACATTGGAAAACGTATTAATTCCAAATTGATTACTGCCAACGCATGGCATCACCGTTCAGACGCAGCCTCTTCGCTTGTTGTATTCGTTGGTTTAATTGGCAGTATCGCTGGTTACAGTTATCTTGATGCTGCCGCTGCAATTATAGTTGGATTGATGATTGTTAAGATGGGTTGGGATTATGCTTGGAATAGTGTTAAAGAATTGGTAGACACTGCGGTCAGCCCAGAACTATTAGCACGTATCGAAGAAGTAATCCAAAATGTGGACGGGGTGGAAAAAATTCATCAATTACGAAGTCGTTCGATGGGAGAAAATGTATTAATAGATGTGCATATTTTAGTTTCGCCTAAAATATCGGTGTCTGAAGGCCATTATATTGCGCAACACGTACACCATGCACTCACCGATCAAATAGAAAGCGTCAATGATGTAATTGTACATGTTGACCCCGAAGATGATGAGAGCTCCTGCCCCTCCTTACACTTACCCAGCCGCAAGATCTTACAAGCACTGCTATCCAATGAAGTCCGTATTGATTTCCCTCAGATTTTATTTTGGAATTTACATTACCTAGATGGAACAATAGGGATTGATATCGTCTGCGATGAAACATTCAATCAATGGCAAGAATTACATGAACGGGTAATTTTAGCATTGAAGTTACAGTCTGATATTATCGAAGTTCGCTTATTTAGCTTGCATGAGACCATGCATCACAACTAAACTATGTGGTTTAGGTTAGACCGAAGCTACCTTTAAGTTATATAAATCTAGAATAAATAACAGGATAAACAATGGTATCAGCTACCAGTTTAAAAATATTTTTTGCAATTTCTATTTTTATTGTCATTTTAATCGCGGGCTGGTATCCCTTTAGAAAACGTATTAAGGACGATCAACATATTGATTTTCCTGTCGGTGAAACCCTGGCAACGGGTGTGTTTTTGGGAGCAGGCCTTTTGCATATGTTACCAGAGGCAAATTCTCTATTTAAAAAAATGGGGTACAACTACCCTTTTGCCTTTATTATTACTGGTGCAGTATTCCTGATTTTTCTCTGGTTTGAACATTTGGGTAAGGAACTTTATCACCATCATAATACGAAACATCCTGCTTTTGCTCTTTTAGCTTGGGGGATGCTCTCTGTTCACTCGATAATGCTGGGTGCCGCCTTAGGCTTGGCGCAATATAACTCAATGATTATTATGATTTTTCTTGCAATTATCACCCATAAATGGGCAGAAAGCTTTGCCATTGCAGTTCAATTAAATAAAAGTACGATGAGTATGAACAGCAGTCTATTCTTTTTCATTTTATTCAGCTTTATGACCCCACTTGGAATCTACTTGGGCTGGCATTTCGGTCATGGTGTAGAAACAAAATCTCTTTTTGATCCCATTTTAATGGCCGCATCTGCAGGAACATTCCTTTATTTGGGAACCCTTCATGGTTTAGAGCGCTGCGTTATGGTGGAGCGTTGTTGCAATCTCAAAGATTTTAGTTTTGTAATAATAGGTTTTTCACTTATGGCTTTGGTTGCGGCGTATGTCTAAGTTTTTACGACAAAAACCTATCATTCTTGCTTCGAGCTCGGCCATAAGATTGCAATTGCTCCAATCGCTTGGGATTGAATTTTCGGTTGTTCCTTCGCATTGTGATGAAGACGCAATTAAAGCGTCCTTCAAGTCAGAAAGCACTCTCGACTTAGGCTACGCACTTGCCGCCAGCAAGGCTTTAGAAGTGAGCCAACATCATCCAGACCATTTCATTATCGCTGCAGATCAACTGTGCTTGTTTGGCCAAACATTATTAAATAAGCCCTTGAACCATCCAACTGCCGTAGAACAGTTAAGTTTACTAAGCGGCAAAGAACACCTGCAAATTGCCTGCCTTTGCATTGCAAAAAATAATCAAGTGCTTTGGCAACATCATGAAACAGCCTACTTAACGCTTCATCATTTAAGTGAAAAAACTATCGAGGCCTATTTGCAAAGTGAAAAACCCTATCAGAGTTGTGGTAGTTACCACTATGAACTCCAAGGAAAATGGTTATTTAAAGAAGTTCAAGGAAATGAAGATACCATTTTGGGTTTGCCCTTGTTTTCTTTAACCCAAGCATTAATGAAGCTTGGCGCGGTTAGTTTCTAATTATTTTATGTATGCAGCCTGTGGGCAGTTCCCGTCCCGAAAATAGGTTCCGTTTGGCTACTCCCAGGCTACACGTACATCAAAAAACCCAAACATCTACTGAATGATTTGTTTTTATTTATTACGAGCATTTTGTTATGATTCTTTACCCAATGCATTGAGGAAATGAAATGGAAGCGAAAACCGAACACCCTATAGTCCCAACGCAGAATACATTAAGTGTGTTTGAATTTAAAACTAAACTCACAAACACCATGAAAGAATGTGCTATTTCAAAATTAACTTTTGAAATGCAAATTGACTCATCAGAATTAAAAAAGAATCATGGTGTTCTTATTGAGCTACATGAACAGATGATTGCAAGGGTTAAAAAACAGATTGTAGCTTATCAAGGGCTATCTCAAGATGCAGAGTATTATGATGAATATAATAAGGAAGAATTACAGTCCCGCATTAGTAAAGAAATTGCTCGACAAACCAGCTACCAGGAAAAACTACAATTAAAATTACCGCAGATAAATTCTTTAAAATTTTTATTCTCTTTACCGCCAAATGAATTATTTCAAGAAGCAGTTAAAAATAAGTCGTCTGCTTTGCTCATTATTCAAACCCCTGAATTAATTGCACAGATTGCTAATTATCAACTAGAACATATTACCCATGAAGACCATGAGATTGTTCGATCTCTGGCTTCTATTTTAGCAACACGTGAGTACACTTCTGAAACAGCTAATATTTTTGCTGCCTTGAAACAACACGTTCAGGCTGAGTCGGACACACAATTTATTGCAGCAAAGGAAAATTCAGCTACCCATAATTTGTTACTCAAAATTAATAATTATCTGGATAAAAAAATAGCCCAGGCCTCAAAAGGAAATTCTAATCCCTGGGCACTAGGATATTTTGGTTCACGCCATAAAGTAAACAGTGATGGTAAAAAAGTACCTGTACCCCAAGGGATCTATGAGTTAAAAGCACAATTAATACAACTCGGTACACGGCCGCCAACAGAAATCTTGACCAAAATGCAAGATATACTGCATACCAAGAACCTAGAAAAAAAAGATGAATCGGTATTGAAGCAGTTTATACGTTTGATCAGTTATCTTTTTGGATACTCTCAATCCCGAGAGACCGCTGATGAATATGAATATCTGGAACAAGTCACAACAGGAAAACAATCTATACCTTGACAAAACAGGTACGGATCAAAACAATATTCGAATTTTTAACTGGTGAAAATCCATCACTTGTTCAGATTGACAAATTTTAATCGTAATCAGGACCCAACATGCAAATTACAAAAATTCAAGCCCGTGAAATTTTAGACTCTCGCGGTAATCCTACTGTAGAAGCAGACGTTATTTTAAAAAATGGAACGCAAGGAAGAGCGAGTGTTCCCTCTGGGGCATCTACCGGGAGTCGTGAAGCGTGTGAGTTACGCGATAATGATGCAAACCGTTATGATGGTAAAGGGGTACAACAAGCTGTTGCTCATGTGAATCAAGAAATTAATCAAGCACTACATCTTTTTTCTGTTGAAGATCAGGATGCTTTGGATTATCAATTGTGCCAATTAGACGGTACAGAAAATAAATCCCGTCTGGGAGCCAATGCGATTCTTGCTGTGTCACTTGCCGCTGCTCGAGCTCGTGCAAATGAACATAAGTTACCCCTGTATGCCGCATTAAATCAAGGTGAAAAAATGAGCATGCCTGTACCCATGATGAATATCTTAAATGGTGGGGCACATGCAGATAATAATGTTGATATTCAGGAATTCATGATCATGCCTGTAGGTGCTGCTGATTTTCCAACTGCACTGCAAATGGGTGCTGAAATTTTTCATGGTTTAAAATCCGTTTTAAAAAAACAAGGATTAAATACTGCAGTGGGGGATGAAGGGGGTTTTGCGCCCAATATTAAATCGAACCGTCAAGCGTTGGATCTCCTGTGTGAGGCAATAGAAAAAGTTGGATATAAGTTGGGGGATGAAATAGTCCTTGCCCTAGATGTTGCAGCCTCGGAATTGTATGATCAAGGCATGTATCATATGGCATCTGAAAATCAAAAATTCACTGCAACTCAACTCATTGATTACTATGAGAGTCTTGTCAAGAGTTATCCTATTATCAGCATCGAAGATGGTTTGGATGAAAAAGATTGGAGTGGATGGAAACAATTGACTACCCAATTAGGAGGGGCAATACAATTGGTAGGTGATGATGTATTCGTTACCAATCCTAAAATTCTGCAAGAAGGCATTAACCAAAAAGTAGCCAATGCCATACTGATTAAAGTCAATCAAATCGGTACCTTAAGTGAAACCCGGCAAACGATTCAATTAGCCCTTCGAAACGGATATCGTTGCGTCATGTCACATCGCTCTGGTGAAACAGAAGATACCTTTATCGCAGATCTTGCAGTTGCTACTGGCTGTGGGCAAATTAAAACCGGTTCGCTATGCCGTACCGATCGCATCGCAAAATACAATCAACTGTTACGTATCAATGAAATGGCCGCATTGCCTTATGCAGGAAAAGCTGTATTGAAGTAAATCTAAATCATTGCTGGCGGATGCAGCTCTGCGGAGCACTGCATCCCGCCTGCAATTCCATAATATCTTAATCCTCAGAAAAATGGATATTGGTATTGTACTTGGTGCGATTAAGGCAAAAACTGCTGCGAAATACTTTAATATTTGCTTCATTTGCAAACACTCTACGCGCAAACTCATTGTAATGATTCATATCTGCAACATGAATTATAAGCAAATAATCGGTCTCACCGGATACAAAATAGCATTGTTTTACTTCTTCTTGTTCCGCCATTTTACGTTCAAAATGAGCGAGCAGGTCCTCTCTTTGTTTTTCCAAAGTAATATTTGCAAAAACAATAAGCCCTCGTCCAGCTTTAAAAGGATCGACCAAAGCAACATCATTCACAATGATGCCCTCATCACGTAATCGTTTTACACGACGAAAACAAGGAGGAGCAGAAATTCCTACTTTTTCAGCAAGCGCCAGATTGGTAATTTGATTGTCTTTTTGCAATAAATTTAAAATTTTTCTATCAATTTTATCTAAATATACCGGTTCTGCTCTATTCTCTTGTGAATATTTTTCTCCATATTTTTTCATATATTACCCTAAAGTCAAAATTGCGCATTATAAAATGAAATCAAACATCATTAAATTAAAAATTTATTCATTTTTATTTCATGATACATTCATCACCCTGTTGAGAAAGACCAAAAAGGAAACCATTATGATAAGAACAGCACAGATTGATGATATAAATATCTTAAACCAACTCATTGAGCATTCAGCACGTGGGTTAAGCCAAGAAGACTATACAAATCTAGAAATTGAAGGAGCAATTCATTCCATATTTGGTGTGGATCAGGAGCTCATTACCGATCAAACCTACTATGTAATAGAAAAGGAAGGTAGCATTGTTGCCTGTGGGGGGTGGAGTAAACGGAAAACTCTTTTTGGAGGGGATCAATGCAAAACCCGGGAGGAAGGATTTTTAAATCCACACACAGATTATGCCAAAATAAGAGCTTTTTTTGTCCATCCAAACCATGCTCGACAAGGACATGGAAAAATGCTCCTGCACTATTGTGAACAACAAGCTTTATCCCATGGATTTACAAAAATGGAAATGATGGCAACTTTACCCGGTGTAAAGTTGTATCAGGTATGTGGTTATCAAATGATTAAGGCAGAATATTTTGCTCTCCCAAGCGGTAAAAAATTTAAAATGCTAAACATGATCAAACATTTTTAACATAGAACAACTTAAGCCCTAGCCTTGTAGAGAGTAATGGGATCTTTTATCGTCATCACGAGCGCAGCCAGGAAACTCCCAATATAACAGGTGTTCCATCATGCTGCTGCCTGGCTACGCTCAGGATGACAAAGGGTTACGCTGCACTGAACCCAGTCTAGAAATTACCGAGGTTGCAATCCATATAACCAATTACTTCTTAGAGTGATACTCTGGGATTTCCTTTGGATAACACCCTTTTATAGTTCTAAAGAACTCGAGAATTTTGGGGAAATCCCTATCGATGTCTCCCGTGGGTTGGAACTTCTCATGAATTCGGAGTTCCTTAGATGCATAATCAGGTCCGACCATGACTATCGGCAGCCCTGCTTGACACGCAATATGATAAAACCCTTCTTTCCAACGTGTTACGGGACCACGCGTCCCCTCTGGGGTAATGGCCAGTTTAAACTCATCACGAGAACGAAACATTTCTACGACTTGTTCTACAGTCTTATTTTTTTTAGAGCGATCAACCGGCGCCCCACCTAATGCCTTTAAAAGTAAGCCTAAAGGAAAAAAGAACAATTGATCTTTCGCTAAAAAATTAATTTTAGCCCCTTCCGCAAAACGAGCAAATAAACCCACCGGAAAATCCCAATTGCTGGTATGAGGTGCTACAACAACCAAATATTTTTTATCTTCAGGGAGTTTGCCTACTACTTTCCAGCCAAACAGTTTTAAAATAAAGCGTCCAAATTTCTTCATAATCAAAATCAATAATTATTTGTTTTAGTATATACAAATTATTAGGTTGATTCACCTCCATTGCTGATGAATCTAACTCATTGAGATGGGTCTAAAGTAATAAGAATAAAAAAAACAGAGCAATCCCTCTGTAGCGACATATTTTATACTAAAATGATACATATACAGGTAGAGCTATGGAGTGCCAAATGACTAAACAAGATCCCGCACTTAACTTTTCCAATTCGCGTTTACTGGCAGCCCTTTATTATGGATTACTGTCCGTTGTCGGAACGATACTTATCGATGGTTTTCTCACAACAATTGGCATAGAGGAACTTGTGCCTCTTTATAAAGCAATTATTCTGGGAATGATTGTCGCTTCTATAACTGGAGCTCTTTTTGGCAAAAATATCATCCACTGCCCCAGGCCCTACAAACGTAAAACTTTTTTATTGGGTTTCATTATGGTATTGGTTTCTTTGCCATTTTTTGATCTTGGGCTGGTGCTCTCGATGGAGACATCAGGCAACCAGGTGCTGCCAATAAACAATTTCAATGATTTTGTCTATGCGTATCTAATCGTCTTTGGTTACAGCTACATTCTTTTTGGTGTTTGGCTCGCCATTGCGTCAGGCTTTGCCTCAATCTTTTTACGTGGCAGATTTGTTTATCAAGTCCTGCGAACCGATAAACGAGATAGCCATAGTTTACCACGCTATGTAGGCGCCTCTGACAGAACCAAACCTAAACCCGCCCGCAAAAAACCAGCAGCCAAACCCCGGGCTTTGCAGCGCAAAAAAACTTAAGTAAAATCCTTATCGCCTATGTGCAATAAAAAGAACACTGGGATCAAGTTAAGTAATGTTTCTTCTCCCCCTGGGATAAGGTAACTAATGCCCCCTCTCCCCCGACTGGAGAGGAGATTTCTAATGACTGCACCAGGCTACAATTAATCACCTTTGCTCTGGATTTCTATGCCCATACATACTTTCACGGATAAAGAACACCTTTTTCTTCTTTTGGCACAAAAAGCCACGGTTCTCACCCCCAATAATCGACTCAGCGATATCATGCTTCAGCATTACTTTGCTCAATGTAAGAAACACACTGTAGATAAACCGATATGTATGCCTTTTCGCATTGCCCTAATCAAAGCCTATGAACAACTCAACTTTAACAGTGCACATCTTGACCATCCCACCTTATTAAACAACGCTCAATGTCAGTATTTATGGCGTAGAATAATCCAAGCAGAATCTCATATTATTTACAGTGACGGTCTTCTTCAAGCGGTTATTAGTGCTTGGGAACGTTGCCAACAGTGGCAAGTTAATTTGGAAGATCCTGCCTTTCATCACACGGCACAAACGCGACAATTTCAACGCTGGTGGCAATTATTTGATAGGCAATTAAAACAACACAATTTAATTACGGAATATGAACTAATTCCCTATCTACTCCATGCAAACAGTTCGTTGTTTTCCCAAGAAGTTGTGTGGGTTTGTTTTGATGATTTTACTCCCCAACAAGTACTCTTGCAGAATAACTTAGCTCAAAAAGGTATCCTTCAATATCAATACGACTTAAAGAAAAAATCATCAAAGGTCCAAGTCTTGGCTGCTCAAGATAATAAAGAAGAATATCAACAGCTCATGGCTTGGTTGCATATACAAATAAAAGAAGGAAAGCAAAATATCGGTGTCGTTGTACCGAACTTAGAACAAGAATTTCATTCCTTACAAAGAACTTTAGCCCATCATTTTGAGACTTCATATTTTAATATTTCCTTGGGACAGCCTTTGATTAATTTCCCGTTGGTGGCCCATGCCCTATGTTGGCTTAACTTGGATGGCACGCATCTAAATCCGCATCAAGCACACTTGCTGCTGCAATCGCCTTACCTAGGGAACTCCAAAGAAGAATTCATCGCACGCTCAGAGTATTTGCAAGAAGGAACCTTACTCGCAAATAATTCGATTCCCTTAAATCATTTAATCGAAGAACTAGGTGTTCATGCCCCAAAACTTGCTGATTTATTAAACCATCTTACTCCTTATCCTCAAGAGGCTACGGTACAAGAATGGATACACTTATTTCAAAAACGTCTCAATAATTTAGGCTTTCCGGGCGATTATACTCTTAACTCCGAGAATTATCAGTGTCTTAATCGTTTTATCACAGTTTTTGATGAGCTGAGACAATTTGCTTTAATTCGTCCCATTTTCACAAAATCAGAGGTACTTGAAGTAGTGCACCATCTTGTCGCAAACACTATTTTTCAAGCGCAAAAAACCAATGCACCAATTCAAATTTGTGGTTTACTGGAGGCATCAGGGTGTGAGTTCGACTGTTTATGGATCACTGGTTTAACGGATCAATGTTTGCCGCAAAAGGTACATTTATCTGCTTTTATTCCGCCACAGTTACAACGTGATTTATGTATGCCCCATAGCTTACCAGCTCGTGAACTGCAGTTTGCACGCCAGATTCTGCAACGATTTCAAAATAGTGCTGATTCCATTGTATTTAGCTACGCTCAACTGCAGGCCGATACGCCCAATTTACCGTGTTCTTTAATCACTGATTTAGCTGCTTTTGGACGCTTACCAACAGATTCCCTATCAAAAACAACTCCTGATTTAATGTTTCTGGATGAGTGTTTTAATGTGCCTATACTCCCAGATGAGCGCATTCATGGAGGCACAGCAATTCTTTCGAATCAAGCCAAATGTCCCTTTAAAGCATTCGCAGAACATAGACTCCGTGCAAAAGCTTCCTTACACACAACCGATGGTTTGGACAATAAAAAAAGAGGACAAATTATTCATAAGGTAATGGAATTGTTATGGCAAAAATTGGAAACTCAGCATAACTTACTTGATTTAGCTCCTCACATTTTGGAGCAGTACATTGAAGAAGCCATTCATACTGCTTTAGCCCCACTACAAAAACAGTTTGGGGAATTATTCTTCGATTCCATACAAGACGTGGAATACACTCGCTTGAAACGACTGGTGCAAACGTGTCTTGAATGGGAAAAACAACGCCCCCCTTTTGCCGTCGCCGCCATAGAACAATCTTATACGATTCAATTAGCAGGTCTTGATTTTCAAGTCCGCGTCGATCGCTTGGATCAAGTAGAAGATAGAAAATGGGTTATTGATTATAAAAGCAGCCTTCCCACCAGCAAACCATGGAATGAAGAACGACCTAAAGAATCGCAATTATTACTTTATGCGCTATTGGATGAACAGATTAATACCTTATTACTCTTACAAGTGAAAACTGGGAGGATAAACTCAATGGGACTTAGTGAAGACAAACTCAGTATGAGTGGAATTACCCCTTTAAAAAAAGAAGAGACTTGGGCGGGGTATCGGGAAGTTTGGCAAAGACAACTCATTGACTTAGTTAAGGAATTTCAAGAAGGCTATTGTGCACCTCAACCAGCTCATCTAACCATTTGCCAACATTGTGATTTTCAAAATTTATGTCGATTTCAAGTGGAAGAATAACCTTACGTCATCCCATAGCCATCACGTTAAGGAAAAAATGCACCCAATCCCTAGCTGCGCTCGGGTGACGTATAATAGTTTAGCCACGAGAATCGACACGGAAACAGTCCTTAAAAAATAAGGGCACTTAATGATGTCGAACTCAGATTAATTATGATATAAGACACTAAGACCATTCAACTCAATTGAAATGGTTAAACCATGGTTTCCCGACAATAATAATAAAGAGACGAATCATGCCCGTTAATCATAGTAAATTTGAACTACGTTTAAACACCTGTGACCAAGAATTACAATCCCTATTTGATGATGTTCAAATTGGCGAAAAAATGCAGCAAAAAATAGACGCCGTAAAAAATTATTATAACCTTTCTTATACCAAAGCAATTTCGCCAAAAAAAGTTGAGGCGATTGTAAGCAGTTATGAAACATTTATAAAACAATTAGATCAGGTAAAAAAAGGGAGTCTGACTCCCAAAAAAGCATTAGAAACCGTGGGAAGTGGTTGTGAATCAAGAAAAATTGGTATTTTATTTCATAATCTCGCCAAAGCTTGTGAATTAATGTTCTATGCAGCAACCGCATTTTCCCTGTATGCAGGAATTTTTGGGATCGCACTTCCGGTACTGATTGTCCAACCTGTTTTAGGGGTTGCCGTAGGAATAACCATTGTTGGAGGTATGCTTGCAGCGGCATATAAAGCATTATCATGCTTTACAGAATTTAGATCATTCAGCCGCCATGATGCTGAATATACCAATGAGTCAGGTTTAATTCGTTTCTTTAAACCAGAACAACAAACAGAAAAACTTCATCCAGTTGCATTGAATGATGATTTAGAATTTTCTTGTTGCTAATCATGTTCTAGCCTACGTACAGTACGTACCCCGGATTAACTTAGGAGAATCCGGGCTCCAAAACCTCCTCAAATATCATTCCATTGTTACAATTCTGAATCCATAGGCTCTAAGTATTAAGTCATTACAATTGCGAAATTTAAGTAGATGTTTAATAATGACAAAATCACTGGACTAGGGAGTGAACATGTCACTCAAACGAACTAAAACACGAATTCTCTGCTTTGGCTTAATCACCTGTTTACTGAGTAGTTGTTTTCATCCACCTTATAATAATTTTAAACCCGTACATCCCATGCCCAAAAGAGTGGTTACCGGGGCAGTTGTCGGAACTGCCGTAGGTGCAGCGGCAACTGGACATGTAGCTGGCGCACTGGCTGGAACTGTTGTCGGTGGTACTGTAGGTGCCATTGTAGGCCTTAATAAAGCCAGTCGACGCAGCATCATTAAAGAATTAAACAAAGAAAACATTCAATACGTACAGTACGGCGATACGATGACCTTAATCGTACCTGTTGATAAATACTTTATGTTTGAAAGTCCCCGCCTTAATGAAATTTGTTATCCCGGTTTGGAAAATATTATCAGGTTATTGAAGTTTTACCCATTGAGTCCTGTTTATGTTGCGGGATTCACAGATAATGTAGGTTCAGATCACCATAAAAAATTATTGTCCCAAGCACAGGCTGAAACGATGATGACCTTTTTATGGGCTAATAATATTCCAGCTCAACTGCTTAAAGCAGAAGGTTATGGCGATAAAAATGATGTAGGTGATAATAAGTTGATTCATGGCAGCGCATTTAATCGACGCATTGAAATTCAATGGTTTAATAGTTATGGTACTAAGACTTGTGCAAACTGCCCAGCTCCAGTACCATCACCTGTAGTTTATGCAACCAAGTAAGGCAAAATTAATGCGTTCAAGATTTATCGGTGGAATTCTTTTAATCGTTGGTACTTCAATCGGCGGGGGGATGCTTGCCCTGCCTGTTGCCAATGCAGCTACTGGGTTTTGGCAATCTTCAATTGTTTTATTTCTATGCTGGGTATTTATGACTTTAGGAGCATTTTTTATTCTTGAAGCAAATCTTTATTTACCTAGAGGCAAGCATATGGTTTCTATGGCTCAAGCCACTTTAGGTAATTATGGTTTGCTTGCTGCCTGGGTAAGCTACCTTTTTTTGCTTTATACCCTTCTGTCTGCCTATATTTCTGGCGGAGCAGATGTCTTAAATAGTCTTCTTTTTAAAATAGGTTTGCATTTGACGGATTGGCAGGCAAGTTTAGTCTTTACGCTTATTTTTGGTATGGTTGTGTATGGCGGGATTCGGTATGTGGATTATGTAAATCGAGGACTGATGTTTGGAAAATTAGCTGTTTATTTTTTGTTAGTACTCCTTATCGCTCCGCATATTGAAATGCAACATTTGCATCATGGCGATATGCAATATATCGGCAGCGCGATTATGATTTTAATTACCTCTTTTGGATTTGCCATCATTGTACCCAATCTAAGGGACTATTTTGATGATGATGTAAAAAAGCTGAAAAAAGTTATTTTTATTGGCTCGTTAATTCCTTTATTCTGTTATTTAGCTTGGGATGCTGTGATTATGGGTGCCCTTCCTTCTGAAGGAAGCCAAAACCTTGAGAGCCTAATGCATAATCCGCACACCACCAGCGCATTGGCAAGCATGCTCTCCAATAAAGTACAAAATACAACAATTAGTGCTTTATTTAATTTCTTCACGTCCATTTGTATGCTCACTGCATTCCTGGGCGTTTCCTTGTGCTTATACAGCTTTCTTGCTGATGGATTAAAATTACGCGAGCGAGGAGGCCATGGTCTTGGGTTGTTTTTACTTACTTTTGCCCCCCCTCTCCTGATAGTAGTTTATTATCCGGGCGCATACATCCATGCTTTAGGCTACGCAGGTATCTTTTGTATCATTCTGCTACTACTTTTACCTGCTCTAATGTGTTATTTTGGCAGAAGAAAACATCATTCTGTCTTTATAGTTCCCGGCGGCAAATGGACTCAAGTCGCTGTCGTTGCTGTTTCGGTCGGACTATTAATACACGAATTTTGGAATTTGATGTAGGTACCCCTTAAGGAAGCGCCCTCATCCGCCCTGAAGGACACCTTCTCGCAGGCGGGAGAAGGGATATTCTCTTAACTCAGTAGAGAATCGCCTCTTCCTCTTATGGGAGGGGTTAGGGGTGAGGGAAAATTTCGTACATCACCTCTAAATATCAAAGGCATGATACGATTGACTTGAAGTGAATAACAAAGTATCATATTGAATTATTTTTATACTATTTTGGATTATATCTTATGATCAATTCAAAACTAATAGGCGGGATATTACTGATAGTAGGAACTTCTATAGGTGGAGGAATGCTTGCCTTGCCTGTCTCCACAGCGGAAGTGGGCTTTAGCAATTCAATTTTCTTCCTATTCTTTTGCTGGCTGATCATGACTGCAGGAGCATTATTAATGCTAGAGGTCAATTTACGTCTCCCAGCAGGCAGTAATATGATTTCAATGGCAAAATCCACCTTAGGTTTACCAGGACAAATTATTGCCTGGATCACTTATTTGTTTTTACTATACACCCTCCTCTCAGCTTATATTTCAGGTGGTAGCGACGTATTCAATAGCTTATTGCATAAAATGAATATTGATTTACCTAACAGTATCACTGCAATCCTGTTTACCCTTTTATTCAGCTTGATTGTGTATAAAGGGATACGCTCTGTAGATTATGTTAATCGTGGTTTAATGTTTGGGAAATTAGGCATTTACATTTTATTAGTCGCAATTATTAGCCCTCATGCTTCTACACTGGGTTTAACTGATGGTTCTGCACGTGCTTTTACAGGCACTTTAATGATTTTAATCACTTCATTCGGTTATGCATCAATAATACCCAGCTTACGAGACTATTTTGGGGATGATATACGAAACCTAAGACGAGTTATTCTATTAGGTTCGCTTATCCCTCTTGCTTGCTACATTGTGTGGGATGCGGTAATTATGGGTGTTGTCGCACGTGAAGGAGAAAATGGACTGCTTGCACTCATGAATTCAGACCATGCTACCAGTGGATTAACCGAGGCGTTAAGCCAAGCCGTTCAAAATCAATGGATTAGCGGATTCTTTGGCTTTTTCACTTCCATATGTATGCTCACTGCTTTTTTAGGAGTTTCATTAGGATTATTTGATTTTCTGGCAGATGGATTAAAACTGAAGAAATCGGGTAATCAAGGAAAATATATTTTAGTCTTAACTTTTCTTCCTCCACTAGCAGTAGTTTTACTCAATCCGGGGATTTATCTGCATGCATTAAGCTATGCTGGCATATGTTGTGTTATTTTATTGTTATTATTGCCTGCGATCATGGCTTGGCGAGGGCGCCGCACCTTAGTCACAACTGAAAGTCATTTGGTTCCTGGAGGTAATTCCAGTCTCGCATTAATTGGTTGTATTGCTACTGGTTTACTCATCATTGCGATCCTGTATTAAGCCAATAAAAATCGTGATGTCTGGATACTGCAGCACTGTCCTTAAGAAATCCCTTTGAGCCGCAGAAGGCGTTAATTGTGGCTCATGTACCCTCCTAATCCTACCTTCGCTTTTCTTGAGAGGAAGAAGTTTTTTTTCAAGTTATCTCATACGGGCTATAATTTAAATGAATAAGCTGTTCAATATTAACACAAGGAGGTTATTATGTTATATTGGGCCCTCATATTTTTTATTATTGCAATCATTGCTGCAGCATTTGGATTTGGTGGAATTGCAGTGGCAGCTGCAGGAATCGCAAAAATTTTATTCTTCTTATTTCTTGTTATCTTTGTCGTATTTCTGGTAATGGGGCTACTTGCTCGACGACCCCCACCACCCCCATTATAAAATAAGATAACAAACAAGTAATGAGATTTACCATCATCCCGATTGCAACGAGGGAGCTTCCCTCGTTCATCGCAATATCGCAGGATTATCTACTCAGTGGACCTATGTGTATTGACATGGATTTGAGCAAAAAATGCGCGAACATGATGTTGATGAAACGGGGCTTTCATCAGGATGTAAGGCTTCCCAGCGTCCTCTTCGCACAAGAGATGCCCAATAGCTGTTCGGTACATGGAACGTAAACAGGTACCCAAAAGATACCTCGGAATGACAAAGAGTCTTATTTCACGGCTTCCAAATTAATCAAATAATTTAATTTGTATTGCTTGAGAGGAACTTTGCCAAGCTCTTTTCATGACTTCTGTATTAAAAGAAATTCCAAAATCACCATTTCGATTCAGGGCAATGACTCCCATTTCGCCATTTAACTGCTTATTGCGTTCATGTATCACATGATTGCACGCCTCTTGTAAAGGCATATCAAACTCCATCATCATAGAAATCGTATGAGCAACCACGCCCCGTATTAAATATTCACCTTCCCCTGTTCCAGATACCGCACAGGTTGCATTATTGGCATAACATCCAGCGCCAATCACGCAACTGTCACCAATTCTCCCTGGAAGGCAATTGCTGATTCCACCTGTTGAAGTCGCTGCTGCAAGGTTTCCTTGTACATCTAAAGCCACAGCACCCACGGTTCCTTTCATTTTTTTGTTCTGAATTTCTTCCATCGTTTCTATTTTATTGAGATTTTGATACGTCTCATACTGATTTGGGGTTATAAAATAAGATTCATCCTCAAGTTCTAGACCATATTTTTTTGCAATTTCTAAAGCGCCATATCCTGAAAGAAAGACATGTCTTGTTTTCTCCATCACCAACCTTGCCAAACGAATTGGATTTTTTACGGTGCGAACCATAGACACAGCACCAGCTTGTAAATCTTGGCCACTCATAATCGAAGCATCCATTTCCACTTCACCTCGAGAATTTAATGCAGAACCTTTTCCTGCATTAAATAATGGATTATCCTCAAGGATTCCAACTGCCTCTTGCACTGCATCTAAAGCCGAGCCACCTTTATCAAGTACTAAATAACCCATTTCGACCGCTTTAGCCAAACCCAGTTTAAATTCCTTTTGATGTTCTTGTAAAAAGGAATAGTTTTCACTAGCACCACCATGTACTGCGATTGCAATTTTATTCATCACGTTATTCCATCATTTAGATTGTCTATTGCCAGGGATTGCAGGGTTCGCTAGAGTTCTATCAGCAATTGAAAATTGACAGCCCTTTACCAAAAGGTGAACAATTAAATTTTCAACGAATACGGGCTCCCCCTCTTCAACATCCGTGATATTCGTTTGATCAATATTCCTGCCGTCAATAATAACTACCATACCTGAGCCATAACACTCTGCCTCAGATCCATTTCGAATGACCAGAGCAGTATCCTCGCCTAAACCAATACCCAATTGTTCTGGGTTCATAATAATTGCGTGTGCAAGACGACTAAATCGTCCTCTTTTGATGAAATGAGTATCAATAATACAAGACAGTAAAATTCCTAATCCGGAGGAAGTTAACAAGTTTCGATACCTTAAAGCTTCTGATAAACCGCCGCCAGTAATCATCACTGTACCCATAACCATAGCTCCAGCGCTGGTTCCAGCAATGATAAAATCACTATCTTTCAAATAGCGCTCTTTAATAATATCAACAATAGGAGTGCCCCCTAATATTGTTGATAAACGAAATTGATCTCCTCCTGTAAAAAAAATAGCGCCAGCATCTGCTGCTCTTTTTAAATATTCGTTAGTGCGCGCTTCGCTTCTTTTTTTAATAGGAAGAAATCCTATGTTGTTGTAGCCCATATTATGAAAAACTTTTTGATAAATTTTTTTTACTTCATTCTGAATTTCCGAACCTGTTGTAATAATTTCTATTTTCTTATTCGATGGAGGCAATAATTCACTCAGGATTTCATAGCGAGTAAATTCTCTTTTTTGCTCCGAAATATCCATTGGTTCATCGTGACCTTTATCCTCGGCACCACCGATAATCAATAACTTAGCTTTGGGTGTCATTATAAACCTCATTCACCATCATCAATTGTTTTTCCCTTTTCTTGAGAAAATTAGTTGTTTCAAATACATCTTCAACGGCACAAAAGATAAAAGTATTGGGTTCTGCTATACCCATCATATGTTCAATCGCCTCAATCTCATCTGAGATAATATTGATAGACGGTTTACAATCAGAACGAAGAATTCCGGAAACCAGAAGACGGTTCATTTCATGATGAGTTCGCCCTCGCCCATCCTTATCATGACGAATAACAATTTCATCAAACATAGAGGCAGCAAGATAGCCCAACTTTTCTATGTCCTCATCACGTCGATCGCCTACTACGCCTATAATTCCGATTTTTTTATCGCAATGAATCGAATCAAGATAATTTTTTAGCTCACAAAATGCACCTTCGTTATGCGCATAATCGACCATAATTTGGCAATGAGGAAATTGAAAAAGATTCATTCTGCCTGGAAGATTTTCAACTGTGGGATAGAAAACTTGGAGTGCTTCTTTTATTTTCTCTAAGGAGAAATGACTAATCACTCCTGCTAATGTTGCCGCTAAGATATTTTGGATCATGCTGGTTGCAGTACCTTGAAAACTGAGCGGAATTGATTTTATATCGGCCAGAACTATTCGTTCAGACCCTCTTTGAACGACAATATTCCCTTGATCAAGAAAAGCAGCTAATCCACCTAAGCTGCAATGTTTTCTTATCCGCGGACCATCAAACATACTAAACAAAGCAATATTGCAATCTAAATCATTTCTTAAATTATAAGTTAGAGAGTCATCTGCATTTAAAATGCTATATCCAGTTTTTTTGGTGCTGCGCGCAACAACTGCTTTGACCTGTGCCATGTCATCAAGCGTATGAATATCATTTAACCCCAGATGATCCCCAGTAATATTCGTTATCACACTAATATCGCATGCATCAAATCCTAAGCCTGAACGCAGAACGCCACCTCGAGCACATTCTAATACTGCATAATCGACCTCAGGATCATACAAAACAGCTTGTGCACTGGCAGGGCCGCTGCAATCGCCGCTGTAAATTAATTTATTATTGATATAAATACCTTCTGTAGTTGTATAACCCGTATGATGATTTGCAAAACGTGCAAGATGAGCAATCAACCTAACCACAGTTGTTTTTCCATTTGTACCAGTAACAGCGACTATTGGAATTCTTGAAGTTAAATTTTCTGGATAAAGCATTTTTAAAATAGGTTCAGCTACATTACGACGCGTACCTTCATTGGGCGATAGATGCATTCTTAATCCTGGCCCTGCATTTACCTCAATAATAGCTCCATGGTTCTCATTCAGAGGGCAACTAATGTCTTTTGAAATCACATCAATTCCACAAATATCCAAATTCACAAGTCTTGCTACACGTTCTGCAAGAATAGTATTAAAAGGATGAACTGCATCTGTGACGTCTTTCGCTGTCCCACCAGAACTTAAATTTGCCGTTTCTTTTAAATTTAAGATATGGCCTTTGGGTAAAATACTCTCCAAGGTCAGATTATTGTGTCTTAAAATAGAGAAAGTAGATTCATCTACTTTGATCTTAGTCAGTATCTTTTCATGGGATTCACCTCGGTTGGGATCCTCATTTGCCTGCTTAATTAATTGATTAACTGTACGTACTCCATCCCCTACAATTTGGGCTGGAGTACGTTTAGCCACCGCAACCACTTTATAGTTAACGACTAAAAATCGATAGTCATTCCCGGGTATGGAACGCTCTATGATCAGTTCATTGGAAATTTTTTTTGCGAGCTCATAACCAAATCTTGCTTTATTAAGATCGGTGATATTCGTCGTTACTCCTTTTCCATGATTGGCATTAAGTGGCTTAATCACTAAGGGGAATCCTAACTGTTCCACCGCAGCTTTCAGTTCTTCCTCAGAAGTAATAATTAATCCTGTTGGCGTTGGAATAAAATTTGAATTAAGAATACTCTTGGTCAGCTCTTTATTAGAAGCGATATCAACACCAATTGAACTTGTTTTCGAAGACACGGAGGCCCATATTTTTTTTTGATTTCGACCGTATCCTAAGGTAATTAAAGAACTGTGCTCATGGCGTTTCCAAGGAATATTTCTCTTTTTTGCTTCATCCACTAGAGCCTGAGTGCTTGGGCCCAAACCCTGTTTCTTAAAAATCTCTTTTAAATGATTGATTGCTTCATCAAGAGGATATTTGTTGCCTTCAGCTATGGAGTGTATAAAATCGACAGCTGTCTTTCCTGCATACAAACCAGCCTCTTCAATCTGATAGGCAAAGATAACATGATAGACTCCATAGTCCTTAGTTCCATAAGTTCTACCAAAACCACAATCCATCCCTGCGAGATACTGCAACTCCAAAGCCACATGTTCAATCACATGACCTAACCAAGTGCCTTCTTCTATTCGTTTTAAAAATCCACCTTCGATGCCTAAAGAACAACGATGACTCTGTAAACTGGGTAACTCCTGAATCAACCTCTCTTTGAATCCAGCTAAATGGCTTGTAGGAAGCTCCTCATATTTTCCTATATCGAGCTTGATGACAATGAGTTCCTTTCTGAAATTTGACCAATAATTAGGCCCATTCAAGACTTGGGTTTTTAAAATGTTCATTCGCATTCCTTGGCATAAAATGAATTACTAAAAACTCCTTTTAGCATAGGAAGAATTATTAAATTCTTCAAACTTAAATTAAAAAATAACTCACTCATGAGTCATGGTGAACTATGGAAAATACTTAATTATTTAAAAAAAATGGATTTTTTAGGAAAGTTACCTGTATTCCTTGTCAGAGAACACAGGTAGTTTGATTATTTTTTAACATTGCACGTGATTTGTGTGCAGTCTCGACAATGCTTTTGTGCAAAAGCAAATGATTTGGCAGCAGAAGCAGCCTTTTCTGACATTATTTTATCCGCATCTTGATCTGCTCTTTTTTCACTTGAACTTGCATTAGTTGTACAAACCCAATTTGATCCCATTGATGTCTTACTAGCATTTGAACTGGAGCTCATATTGCTATTAGAAGAACCACTTGGATTGGAACTCATGGAATCATCATGAGCAAATGAGGTTGCCGAAATCAAAACGAAACCGCTGAATAATATACTTGATAAAATATTCATAATTTTTTACCCCCTGTATAAAATCCGGTTATTGTCGTTTTAAATTCAGGTGCTGAAAAATTTGGCCAATGATTTTTATCAAAGCCAGGAGCATCTTTCAAATGTTGCTTTTCGACATTGAGAATAAAGCAATCATCTTTATTATCATACAAAAAAAGATTCCAGGGCACTGCAAAATATTTATTTCCGAATCCCAGAAAACCACCAAAATCTAATACTAGGTAGTTTACTTTTCCGGATTGTTTATCGATAACAACTTCCGCAATCTCACCTAGACTCTCATGTGCTGGATTCATAACCTTGGAACCTGTAAGCTCTCCAGATTTAACAATTCCTCTGTTTTCCATAATTAAACTCCCTTTATTAAACACAAATACCTTTTAATTAATGATGTATTTTTCTTTGAAAATCATGCACTGCTTTTTTAGCTTGTTCTTCTGTGTAGCCATAATACTTTTGGAGTTTTCCAAAAATTTCTTGTTGATTCCCTTCTATTTGTTTGAGGTCATCGTCTGTGAGTTTTCCCCAAAATTGCTTCATTTCTCCTTTGATTTCCATCCATTTGCCTTGAAATATATTTCGATTCATTATTTTCTCCCTAAAATTAGAAACCTATATAGAATTTTTATAGGCTAGTAAATCCTAGACAATAATTTTTAAAAATGCAAAAAAATTGAACTGAATATCCAAAGCATTGGCAAAATCAAGTGGGCATGTGAGGTAATTACCTTGGAGTGATCCGATTTCTTTATATTGTAATTTCCATTACGGTAACAGGATGTCCTTTAAAACGGTCTGTATCTATGATTTTCCATCCTAAGGATTGGTAGTAATTGGGTATCGTGCGATCAAAAGCAAAAAGATAAAGTATTTCATACCCCATTCTTTTGGCTTGTTCTTTAGTTACTTCCACAAGTCTTTTGCCAAGTCCTTGGTTTTGATATTCGGGAGCTACAGTTAAAGAACCTAGCCAGGGCATCAAATCAGGACGAATTCCATCATTTTCACGTAAACTACACATCCCGATCGGTTTTTCTTTATCGAAAGCGACAAACGTGAGAGGCATCGTATCGTGGTTTGCATGGTTACGAAAACGTTGTTCTACAACTTCAAGCGGCACATCAGGTAACCAAATTTTTCCAAGTCCTTCTTGCCACATACGGGCAAGTTCAGGAATCGAATTAAGGTTATTTTTCAATAGATCAATTTTAATATCCATGCCGTATTCAAGCCTTTAGAACAAGATTTACCACATTTTATATTTCATCTGCTGCAGAATGTAAACAACACCACTTCAAATAAGAATTTATTTGCATTATTTTATCTATTTATCTAAAAATCATCATTTATTTTGCTAAAATATTTCTTTTAAAAACAAGTAATTAAATAGAGTTGTTCCTAATGAAAAAATGGTTAAACAGTTTATTGATACCTCGCGCACGTTTGAATTCCTACCAATTAGCAGGATGGATAATCTAGGTCTGGTAATCTGGAACAAAATTCAGGAAAAATAAGAGCTATTCCGAATTGGTTTATTAACTCCTGCTCTCACAGAATGGCTTATCCACAAGTCCATAGGCCAGTAGAGCCTTCATCGTCTCGGATAGGCCTGTGGACCCTGTGGGTAAGCCATGACACACCGAACTATGTTTTAGAAACCGTACTAGGGTGTCCGAAATACACTTGAGCTGGTGTTAAATATCCAAAAGACTGATGGAGTCTTCGGTTGTTATAATATTCAAAATACTCAGCTAATTCCAGCTCTATCTCTTCGATTGTTTCGAAATCATACCGATAGAGTTTTTCTTGCTTAACACTGCGCCATAAACGTTCTATGAAAATATTATCGAGGTATCGGCCGCGCCCATCCATACTGATAGAGATTTTGTGGGCCTTCAAGGTATTGATCCAATCATTAGACGTGAACTGAGCACCCTGATCGGTATTAAAAATATCACACCGCCCCTGTAATAACGCGTTTTTTAGCGCCTCTACACAAAATTCTGCTTCTAATGTTGGGGACACCGCCCATTGAAGCACATACCGACTATACCAGTCCATGATGGCAACCAAGTAAACATGGCCTCCCTTCATACGCACGTAGGTAATATCAGCAGCCCAGACCTGATTAGGCTTAGTGATATCGATGTCACGTAATAGATAGGGGTACACGGTGTGCTCTTTATTGGGAACGCTTGTATTTGGCTTTGGGTAGACGGTTTCTAATCCCATAGCCTCCATGAGTCTCTTGATGCGTCGTTTACCAACAGGATAGCCAACTTCAAGGGACAACCATTGTGCGCGCTTCACTTTACCTTCACATGGATACTGGAGATAATGCTCGTCTAACAGCGCCATGAGCCGCTCGTCCTCTGCTGATATAGGAGACGCTTTGTAATAATAACTGGAAATACTCAATCCGAGTAGCATGCATTGTTCTCGGATTGATATTTCAGCGTTGCTATCAATCAGCTTACGCTTTTCATCCAAGCTCAGTGGCAGTCTTTTTTTTTAACCATGATAATTGGGCTTGAAGTCGACCAATTTCCTCATACAAAGCACCAACAAGCTCGGCTTGCTCTTTTTTATCCTTATCATGAGAATTGGAAAAAGCATCTGAAATAGCCTGCAATGCTGTTTGCTTCCATGCTTTAATTTGGGTAGGATGCACACCGTATTCGCTGGTCAGTTGAGCCTGAGTCAATTTTCCTTCAATTGCCGCAACTGCTATCTTTGATTTTTTTGATGCCGTGTAATAGTTTCTTTTTTTGCTCATTCTATTCTCCTCTGTTACTTAGAAGAATAGCTCTTAAAAATTACCTTTTTTCGTCCAAAAAACCGCGCCTATATCAGGACACCTCATCGGGTTGCTGAATCAGGTCTTGGTTGTAAGCTTTTTGCCGATGTCATGATTCCAATGCCCGATGGTGTGCATCTTTCTGCCGATGTATATGTACCTAAAAAATTGGGGAGATATCCAGTCATTCTCCAATTTTCTGCCTACAATCGCGATTTGCATACCACAGGACTTCCAACTGGAAATAATGAAATTGGCTCCCCCGCTGTAATTACTGATAGGGGCTATGTGCAGGTAATTGTCACTGCGAGAGCTATTGGACGTTCTGAAGGTGAATTTCAATCTTGGCAAAATGAGCAAGAAACACAAGATCATTATCATTGTATCGAATGGGCAGCACAACAACCCTGGTCAAATGGCGACGTCTGTTTGTTTGGTACCTCATACTACGGTATGAATCAGGCCAGTGTTGCAGTACTTAACCCACCTTCTTTACGTGCTTTTTTTGCTAATGAAATTTGTACTGATTTTTACAGACATGTCTTCCATTATGGGGGTGTTTCTAATGCTGATTTTTTAAATTTATGGGTGGGAGCTAATTTTAATCCGCCTACAGTCCGTCGTTACCTGACGCCCTGGAAAAGAGCTTTACTCAGCTATGCTATAAGTTATCCTTGGTTATGGAAAAAGCTCATAAAGCCCAAGTTAGATAAAATTATTAGTGGATTTAAAAAAAATCAGGTAATTCCTGAGGCACTCCGCTGGTATATTCATCTGATGGTGGATAGTAATTCAAGAGAAGCGACTCAAATTGCCCAAGGACCGTTTCAAAAATTAAACCAAATTCATGTTCCTTTTGTTGTCGTGCAAAATCTAGGCAATATCGCATTACATCAATTTGGCTGTTACGACCTGTTTGAACATGCCGGTACCTCGCCAAATAAAAAATGGATGATTCTTGGTCCGGCTGAATATGAGTTACCCGTTTATTCCTGGCAATTAGAGGCTCTTGCTTTTTTTGATCATATTGTCAAAGGGGTTGATAATGGTTATGCCAGTTTGCCTCCCGTACGATATTGGGTTGAAGGGAAAAATCAGTTTGAATCAGCTACAAATTTCCCTAGTCCAAAGACCTGGGTATATAAGCTTTTTCTTCAAAAGAAATCCAAGCAGTCAGAGCCTAGGGTATTACAACATCAAATACCCGATGAAAAACATGATACATGGATCTCTATACCTCCAGGAATTGAAGTATTACCTGGAATAGAGCAATTCGAAAAACAAAAACTGGCGTATGAATTACTTTTTCAGCAAGAAACAACAATTGCTGGCCCAATTACCCTCCAGCTTCAATACAGTTGTAATGAAATTGACTCCTATGTAATCGCCAGATTAGGGAAAATCGACAGTGAGGGAATCTATCATCCTTTATCTATGGGACACCTTCGACCAGCTACACGTACCATAGACCAAACGAGTGGCTCTCGCTGTGAATTAGCAATCAATACCTCTATAGTAACTCCTCTTGAAACTAATATTCCTGTGTTATTGCGCTTTAGTATGACGCCCGTGGCTGCATCCTATAAAAAAGGAGAACGTTTAGTTTTAGAAATTGCCAGTCGCAGTGATCAACTGTATGTCAGCATGAAAGAAGGTTTTATTGTTCCATATACCGCTGTCCCACCTTATTTCTGTCGTAACACAATTCACTATGGAGCAGATTCATTTATAGAACTCCACTGCACGCAAGAAATGCAAACGGATTAACAAAAGGAACCAAGGGATTGGCAACAGGATCCCTGGTTCCATTTCATTTCACCCCAAAGGCAATCCATCCATCCTCATCTATACTAAAAATAGTTGTTCGTGAGCAAAATAAGGAATAATAATGAGCATTCATTCTGGTAGCGGTCGTGGCGATTTCCATACTCTTTATCGAGGACAATCTGTAGATGACCTGATTATTGAGTACATGGAAGAAAATCATATTCCTGGAATGTCGCTGGCAATTGTTCAAGCGCCCTATATCACTCGAGTAGTCGGTTATGGATTTGCTGATACAGAAAAAAAACTTTTGGTTTCGACACGCACACTCTTCCACGTAGGGCAATTAACCCATGCCTATACCGCAGTAGCGATAATGCAGCTACACGAAGAAAGAAAACTGCAGTTAGATGACTCTGTTTCGGATTATTTAACCCTACTCCCGCAAACATGGCAAAAAATTACCATCCGACAATTATTATCTCACAGTTCAGGAATACCCGATTATACAAAATGTGATAATTTTTCGTTCCACAAAGACTATAAACCCGAGGACATTTTTAGATTATTTAAGAATCCAAACTTAGATTTTCCTTCAGGTACCCAAATGCAAGTCAGTGCCACAAATTATTACTTATTGGGTCTTCTTATTGAAACAATCAGTGGCATGAGCTATGAGAACTATGTAACAAAAAATCAAATTAATCGAGTGGGTTTAAAACGAACTTTTTTTGTCAAAAATAAATCGTCGATTGATAATGAATTGCACAAAGACACCCTACCCTTTAAACACAGCGATTTTTTGCATAATCCCTGCTATATAGACCCCATAGAAGTGGCTCAAGGTTATAATGCCGAGCATGAAGCAGTCCCGGACATCTCTTGGACAACTACTTTTTCACACAGCGGTGTTATTGCCTCTGCGGAGGATATTAGCCTATGGGATATCGGCCTGGCGGGTACTATTTTAGTCAAAGAAAAGGAGAACAGAGATTTTCTTTATCAATGCATTACCTTGGATAATAAAACAATCATTCCTGGGAATGCGGGATGGCTATTCCCTGGACATCCGGGATTAATGGAAATCAAAGGAAATATTCCAGGATTTTCAGCATTCTTAAGTCGTTTTACCGCAGCAAACGAACTCTTATGTGTCACGCTGTTGGCCAACAAAGAAAATTTGACTGATTTAGATATACTCGCCCGCAAAATCGCTGCAGCATTTGACATGAAGCTAGGCGCTCCTGAGGGCTCAGGATCACAAACACTACAAAGCCCTTATCCTGTCTCAAAATCCATAGAACGTATAGTTAATATAATTACTCAACAAGGTGGAAAAATATTTGCTCATATTGATCACAGTAGTGAAGCGCAAAAGGTCAATCAAAAACTACTTCCAACTGAGGTTCTTATCATCGGCAATCCTGCTAAAGGAACTCCATTAATGCAAGAAAATCCAGCAGTCGCACTTGATTTACCATTGCGAATAATGGCCACAGAAGACAACAGTGGCCAGGTATGGTTAAGTTTCACCGATCCGATTCAATTGGGGAAGGAATATCATTTACACAATAAAGAATTAAAACAAATCGCAACCGCTTTGCGCATGCTTTGTGAGAAAGCGGTATCGGCACAAAGTATCATTTAAGATTAGTACATGATTCGATTTAGCCTGGGTGAAGCGAAGCATACCCAGGTTTATTTCTACGGCACTCCTTTACGAAACCCCTGCTGCCGGGAAAAATTTTATCTCCCAGCCGAGATCCATAGCGGTTCAGGCTAAAATGCAAAGAAGCAACAAATTAAAAGAATAAATTAATCTTTACTTAGCCTAGGCACGACCTTGCTTTTCCAGACTCGTTCACAGGCAAACATCCGTTCGCGTTAATGAGTGTCAATGCCCAGGCTACACACTACCAACTTCAAGCTGGACTAAACTTTTTCTTCGATTTCATAATCCTGAATTAATGCAGGATTTTCTGGTGATAAAGTAAAACTCACTTTAAGATTTGCTTTTTCACCTTTAAGAATAAAATATCCTCGTAATTGATTTTCTGGAATTACCCTTCCAATCCTTAGAATTTTTCCTGCCTTCTTAAAAAGTTCTTGGGTTTTCTTTTGCAACGAGGCAATGGATGAATCCAAAAAGAAATTCGCTGCAAATACGCCACTGGCTTTTGCATCCTTCCACGTAGGCAGTAATTTCACCAATGCTTTTTGTCGCTCATTCAATATTCGTGAGGGCGGTAACTCTCTTGGTTTAAGATGTGCCTCATTAATAAGCTTATTAACGACTTGAACATTAATGGTCTCTGCAGAAGCGTAGGTCACGTTGGTTAATAAAACCACGCCCATACCATATTCGGGCAATAGGAGCCAATTACTTCCAAAACCTGGTAATCCACCGCTATGTCCGACTGCTACCTTAGCATTACAGTCCCTTGACCATCTTAATCCATAGCCGTAAGCACTTATTGTTGGGCATGCTCTGCCATATACTTCATCTTTTGAATCTACTGCATAAAATCGCCAAGGTTGATGCATTTCACGTATAGAACTTCGCTTTATTGGTCCTGTTTCTGCATCGTCTCGCGCAGGCCAAGCGGCCTGATGCAGCGTAACGTAATGGCTAAACGATTCGATGGAAGCAATCATTCCCCCCATGGAAGCATAACTACCATCATGTAAGACGGGCTCTTCCTGCCAATATCCATTCATCCACTGATAACCATGTGCTAATTGATTGGGTGGAACCTGAGCAAATTCCCAAGCCACCTGTTTCATATTCAGAGGCTGCCAAATATTTGCCGCAATATATTCTTGATAAGGAACTCCTGATGCCTTTTTAACAATCAACCCTAGGAGGGCAAATCCCAAATTACTGTATTCAAATGATGTCCTAGGGACATTGGATAGTGAAATTCCTTGCTTCACCAAAGCGATGAGTTCTTCATCAGTATTATTCAGATGTCTGTCCCCCCAGGGATTATCTTCCGGGAATCCTGCAGAATGAGTTAATAAATCACGAATTGTAATCTCTGGTGCGTCTTGAGTTAATTTTTGATCCTTTAATTCAGGAATATAAAGAGACGCAGGATCATCTAACTTTAATTTACCCTCATCACGAAGTTTTAAAATTGCCATGGCGGTGAAACTTTTAGTCATCGATGCAATACGAAACATCGATTGAGGGGTAGCAGGAATTTTTTTTGCAATATTCGTGTAACCACCACTTCCTGTATGGACCAAACGACCATCTAAAATAATCCCGTAAGCATAACCAGGGACATGATTTTCTTCTGCATACTTCTGATACATCTTATCAATGACTGGGAATGTTGCCTGAATTGCTGCTAGTCGATTATTCTGAGTAAAAACGGGTGGAAGATAGGAGTTGTTTTCACTGTGTGCAACGAGGGGGAATAGCGTAGCGAGAACAAAAATTTTTCTTGCGATAAAATGATGCATCATGGAACCTAATTAATCCGTTAAGAAAAGCGAAGTGTATATAATATTTGTTGACTGAAATAGACTTAAAATGAAAAATAAGATCTGCAAATAGCGACCATGCTACTGGGATAATCGAATGAAATTCTCAACATTATTAAGAATGATGCGCTTTTGGCCACCTTTTTGGGGCGCTGGGATCAGTGTAAAAAACTTTCATCCTGATGGTACTCATATTGTTGTTCAGTTAAAAATGCGCTTTTGGAATAAAAATTATGTAGGTACGCATTATGGTGGTTCTATCTACTCCATGACCGACCCATTTTATATGTTGATGCTCATGCATTTATTAGGAAAAGGATACATTGTTTGGGATAAATCAGCCTCTATACGCTATAAAATACCTGCTAAGGGAACTATTTATGCACGATTTGAATTATCCCGAGAACAGGTCGAAAAAATTCGAATTGAAGTGAACGAAAGGAAAAAAGTTGAGTCAGAATTTATTGTTCCTATAACCGACAAAGAAGGTAAAGTCGTTGCTGAAGTAAAAAAAATTCTCTCGATTATCAAAAAATAAATAGTTATTTTATGAAATAGTCATTGTTTAAAAGGAAATAACATGTCAATTGATTCTTTTCCAGAAGAAGAACAGACCTCCCTCTTAAAAATTTATAACGAGACCCAAACGGAGAAGAATAAAATTCCTGGGTTATTACGCAATTACCACTCTGGCTGGCCCCTTTTGCAAGTAAGCCTCTTAAGTGTCACTAAGGATACGACCGACCCTATAAACTATATCCCTGTGTTAGGAGGGGGAAATTGTCATTTTTTTTATATTGGTGCATTTAATTTTGCAAGCCTTTTAACAAAAATCCCTGGAAGAATGGAAATAAGTATCCCTTTTCCCCCAAACCCCAAAAGAGAATTCGTTAAAGCGGATAATATCCATTCATTTTTAAGATCCTACAGCATTCACCACAAAAAATGGGGAATTAAAATTTCCAGTAATTCAGGGTTTTACGGTAAAAATTTAAATGTTGTGCTTCCGGAGGGAAATGCAAACCAATTTCGCGATGCCATTGACTCATAGCTTTTCATTCGCATTAAAAAAAGGGGCCTCGCTCAAAGCGATTGACGGATGGACCGATTCCGAATATACACAAAAAGAAATTGAAGAAGCAATTAACCCTGAGGTTGCTGTTTTTCACAATGGTCAAATTTTTACTGATTTAGGAATGTTATTAGAACAAAAAGTAAAAGATCCAGAAGTAATCGCATTATTTAAAAATCTATTCAAAATTGAACCTTTTTTGGAGCTCCGAAATCAATACCCGGAATTCAAACCTAATACGCTCAAAGCGGTAGAAGTAATTCAGGAGGCCCCTGCAAAAGCACCTGAACTCAGCAGGTTCAAAACAACCTCCTTCTTCCAGGAAGAAAAAAAAGAACCCTCCCTGATTGATGGCCAAGCCTCTCGTGTGTCCTGTCAGAGATAAAAACGAAGGTGTTCATAGAAAACTCATGGGCTGGAAATCAAACATCAACTTCCAAAGGTAAAAGTGTATACTTTGAGGCCAGGCTCATTCGCAATAATCTGTAGATATCCGCTGGTGAATTTCTTTTGGGAGACTAGCTCATATAGGGCGTATTTATCGATTATAATACTTTTTTCTTGAAGTTTTTTACCGGACTGTCCATCAGTTAAAATGACTCTAACCTTAATAGGTTTTGCAGAACTATTTCCCATAACGGCATAGACTTTGCGTGCATTAAATTGTATTTTAATCGCTGCATTGACGTCTTCTGCGAGAAGATACTCTGCATTGACTTGCCATAATCCCTCTAAGCCCCATGCATTAGTCGATAATTTATCAGCAAAATGATATTGAGCCGTCTTATCTTTAATAAGTTCTGGACTGTAATTAGAGTCAGCCTTCGCATATCCTAAATAGGTTTCTGGTGTTTGGGTGAGAATGAAAGAGGCGTTTTGCAAAGATTTTAAGGTGCTTAAGTCCTTAATCCCCAATAAAAAGCGAATATTGTTCTCCATAACATCGTAATCACCTTCACCGAAACGTCTGTAAACCACTTCGCCTTTTTTATTAATTAAATAATGTGCAGGCCAATAATGATTCTGATAGTTGCGCCAGGTAACGAACTGACTATCAAGTGCTACAGGATATAAAATCCCATATCGACTCACTGCCGCTTTGACGTTATCCAGATTTTTTTCGAAATCAAATTCTGGGGTGTGAATTCCAATAATAACTAATCCTTTATCATGATAGCGAGTATACCAGTCTTTAATATAGGGTAACGTGCGCAAACAGTTAATACACGAATAAGTCCAGAAATCGATTAAAACGACTTTTCCATGCAAATCGACTAAACGTAATGGAGCTGAATTAATCCAAGCATCAATACCTTGTATCGGTGGTGCCGGATAAGGAAACCATAAACCATTAATGAGTGAGTTCGACGTTTTAATTCCTGTTTGAGGCGTAACGGAAGTAGAAACATCCTCTCCTTCAAAGTAGATCATATAAACAACACTGGCAATAATCACCCCACCTAAAAATTTACGGAAAAAGGTGGCGCGTTTTTTCAAAAAGTCGAACGTATTTATTAATTTTTTCCCATATAGGGAAATAATAAACATAGGAATAGCAGCTCCTAGGGCAAAAGCCATTAAAGTAAAGAAACTGAAAAGGGTTGTTTTTTGTAATGCGGTTTGTACGATAATTGCAGCCAAAATCGGTCCTGCGCAAGGAGTCCAAATAATAGCAATAATTCCCCCCAATAAAAGGCCATTCCAAAAACCTCCTTCCGATTTATTGGCTGCTGAAAAAAAATTGCCTATGCGGGTGAACCCTTGAGTTAGTTTGCCAAATTGCTCGGTTAAATAATTGGAGATCATAGTGATCCCTAAAAGAAGCAAAATGGCATAACCAATATGACGTACTAAATTAAAATCAATATCTAAGTAATGGACCAATTGATGTGAAAAAAATACAAAGAAAGAAAAAAACAAGGTAAAACCAACAATGATTCCAATAGGTCTTTTTTTGGATCCACTAAGTGAGCTGGCTAAAAAAATAGGTAAAATGGGTAGAATACAAGGAGAAATAATAAGGCCAAACCCTTCGATAAATCCCAAAATAATATTAAGAAAATTTGCTTCCATTTTTATTTCCAGACATCAATACTCTCTGTCATTAATTTAGAAATTTTCTCTTCTCCCTCCTCATCCTGGGCATTAGTGAGGGATCTCCCATCATAATACTTTAGCTAGAATGCGGAGATCCCTCGCTAGTGCTCGGGATGGTGGAGCTGGAACAAGATTAGAGTGAGGGGAAAATTTATCGCATGTCTTCCTGATGAACTATGTACTTATAAACGTACATGTGCCCCACTTTCTTGTAACCGTTTTGCAACAACTAATTGAATATTGTCTCTGGCTCGCGCAGGAAAGTATTGATAAACCGCTAAAAAATCTCGAGCGTTAATCGTAAGAAATTGACAAGCAGTTATTGTACTAATGCGCGCTGTTCTGCGAATATTGCGTAAAATAGCAATTTCCCCGAACACATCGCCTGGACCTAAAGTATTAATACGCTTCCAACCCATAGATTGTGTTTTTATGGAAACTTGCACGCTGCCTCGAATAATAATATAAAGCATATCACCTATTTCACCCTGCTCTATAACGATTTCTTCAGGCCTATAGTTTGCAATAACACATTTGTCAGCTAGCATTTTTTGTTCAATAAGACCAATACCCGTAAAAATAGTCGCGCGAGAAAGTATGGGAATTATATCTGCTTGAGGTAGATTATGACCCAGTTCCATAGTACTTTCTCCTTTGTATGTTCTATAAGACTCTAATTAGAGTATAGATTGATTTGTCTAAAATTATTAAACTTTAAAAGAATTAGGTAAGTTAGACTCAATTAATTGATGACGCGGGTAATAATTTCTAAGCGGTCGGCAAAATAATTGACCAAGAAACAATAAAAGACCAATCAAATCGGCTACCCCACCTGGACTAATCCCCGACTCGGAAAAAAGTCGATGGATTTCCAAAGCCTTCTGTCGTTGTGCTGGCAAACTATCTTTAACTGATAGCTCTCTGATTTTGGATTTTGCATAATCTAAGCCAGGTTTTCCTTTTTTATAAAGAATATTTGTATCATCCATATTCTGTAAAAGTGCCACATAAGCAAATAAGCAAGCGGTATCCAGGGATTGAGTATCTATAAAAAGTGCAATGAAATCGGGAAGTAAATGAAAAATTAAATCATAACCACGTATTGCCATTTGCCTGGCATCAATTACGTTGTATTGTCGACGTACAATGGCCCCATGACTTTCTGGATTTCCTTCATGATGTTGTAAATGCTTTGGCCAATCATTCAGTAACTGTAAATGCACATCAGCCGGTGTAAAACATTTCTTTTCTTGAGCTAAACGAATCACTGAGACACAGGCAATACCCAAAGCAAAAATAGCACCACGATGTGTATTTACTCCCCAAGTTTTTTTTAGCATGCGCTCTTCCGCCTCAATCGCAATGTGTTTTAATTCTTCAAAAGAACGGGTGACTAATCCCTTTTTTGTAATGTGATAAAAATAATGACGCAAGGTAAAAAGACTGCGATAAAACGTATCGCCGTTCATATCGTGATGGGCACCGGCATCCACAAAACTGACTAATCCCGGTTTTGGGTATGCTTTCACTTCAAAATAAAGTGCTCTAACCGCCATTTTGGCGAGTGCTCGTTCACAGCATGGTGTAGTATTCATAAAGTTCAGTTCTTGATAATAACGCAACTTGGTCTTTACTCTTACACAACAGTTTTTTTGCCGATAAATCGAGTAATTCTTTAATTGGAATATCACCAAAAAGAGGAAAACGTACCTCTCCATCTATCGTTCGTTTAAATTTTTTGGTTAATGCCTGAATTGTTTCATGTAAATCACTCCAAGAATATCCTTGATAATAGATAAGTAAATCAAGATCTGAAGTCTGGTTAACAAAAGAGTATCCAGATAAATAATGAAATAAAAATGAGCCATAAACAGCGATATCTGAAACGGGATATAAATTAGTAATACGCTGTAAATCGGTAATCTGATAATACCGTGAGAAAAATTCATGCATCTCAATAAGTTGAGGAAGCGGCTTTTGTGTTTGCACAAAGGATGGAGCGACTTGCAAACCAATCCGATGCTTTTGATTATCATGCAACAGAGTTAATCCTAAATTAATGGTTTCTTGACCGGCAAATTGTTTGGCATAAATACAAGGCAGTCCTTGTGCAAGCCAAAGAGCAGTCTTTTCGGCAATCATTTTCTGATCCTCATGACATGACCTAATCACAAAATCAGCATGAGGCTTAAGATAAATTAAATGATGCCGTTGTGCATTCATAAGTGATTGGCTACTTTATTGATAATCGAGAAAGCAAGCTTTCTGCCCCCTCGCTCACTACCCAAGAGTGCCCGCTCGTCCTTTGTATTATTTTTTTGGATCGCTAAATTAATTTTTTCAGCCAATTCAGATGGTTTTACTATCTCATGTATCCCACCCAATTCATAAAAATTTTGCACTCCTGGGGCGAAAACTGGGAATGTTTTACTAAGTTCCTTGAGAGTATCTAATTCTATTTTGGTTACTTTTGCAATGCCTTCCAACCACATCACCGCTAAGGCTGCATCCGGCAAGGCTAAAATGGTATCTGCAGTCAAACCATAAGCAATAAAAGCTCCTCCTAATGCTTGGTTATAAACCAGAGATATCAGCGCATTCCCTTGTTGGCGTAGACACTCCAAACATTCAAGTAAATGACCAAAATATTGTTGCATCCCCAGCCATTCATCGCGCATGGTTAACTGCTGTCCAGCAACATCAACTAAAAGCAAAACAGGATCTTTTGATTGACTCTCAAGAATATCAATGACATGCTGAGCCATAATCAAGGCTTGCTCTGCACCCAAAAAGGTTGATTCCTTGACTCCAAGAATGTGAAGCGGCTGATTCTTCAACGTCGCATGCCCATAAATAACGGATTGGTTTTCTGTCAACTTAATATCCTGAGAAAATATCTGTTTGAGAAGGCCCTTTAATGCGATCATTTCTTATTCCTTGTGTATTATCGCCGACTAAATACCTTTGTCGCTAATCGGGGCTACCAAACACCCGGGCGACAAGTCATCCGACTACGATTTTATATCTTTTGCTGCCTGTAAAAAGATTTGCTCGTCCATATCAAAAAGCGTTGCAGCATACTTTGGCGCAACGTGGCTCAGATAAGCCCCCTCTTCTTGATATCCTTGCGTTTCTTGAAAGCGTTTTTTTAAAAAAGCCTGTTTTTGTTTCACAGAGTTAAGATCCAGCGGCACATTCTTATCAAGAGCAGCAAGCAATTGAGCACGTACCGCTGCAACATTTGAACCTACATAGCTTTGAGCAATATCCTGTAAATAGCGGGTTTTTCCGCCATATACACGCCAAACCAAAGCTCTATCCTGTGAATTAAAGGCATTGGCACCTGCTACCGCTTGAATCACCTCGGGGCCGGATACGCCAATACGCCCGATTTCATTAATGATGAGATAATCCAGACAAGCAGAAATAATTCCCATGCCGCCAAAAGCACCGTTTCTACCACAAATAACCCCTATAGTGGTTATTCCATGAAGTCTTGCCTCAAAAATAGAGCGAATTGTTTCCGAAATTGCAATTTCGCCAGCATTGGCTTCGTGCAAACGTACACCACCACTATCAATAAGAAGAATCACCGCCTTAGTCTGAGTTGCAATTGCAGCCTTGAATAAACCAGTAAGCTTCGCCCCATGAATTTCGCCCACAGCACCGCCCATAAAATCTTTTTGTTGCGCAGCAACAAGCACTTTATTTTTTTGTAGCAGAGCAGAACCTATGACAAGGCCATCATCTGATTCACCAGGTAAATTTAAAGCCGCCAAATAGGGACTGTATAGCTTTTCATCAGCAAGCCACTCCGTGAACGAGTCTTCATCAAATAGAACCTGGATTCGTTCTCGAGCATCAAGCTCTTCATAATTTGTTCCTATTTTGTAATTGCCTTGAAACTCTTCCAACGCTTGCCCTAAACGTAATAAAACAACCGCTGGAGTTGCTCCATTATCATTGATGGTAAATTGCAAACCAACAGGCTGGTGTTGATTCACAAAATCCCCAATAACCATTTTCCAAACGGGTTTATAATGTTCAATTGCCGTATGGATAGTAAAAATTGTTTCTGAAGTCGTATTGGTTTCAATAATAACTTCTAGATTACCGGAGCCAACGACGCCACAAACTGTTTTTTTACCTTGGAGACGTGCACCAGAAAGTGTAAAACGAAATTCCATCTGTTCCATATTTTTGCCCTACCAATTTCTAAATTTTACAGGCGGTTCATATAAACCCTTAGAGCACACAACCAGATCACGAATTGATTTAGCCGCCAATAAATCTCGAGTTGCATCGGAAACTTTAATTCCCAAATCTTCCGGGCGTATTATTACTCCTCGATGTCGTAACTCTTCAACTTTTCTCCGATCGCGCATTACTCCCACTTCAGTATATCCGGCAATACCGCGAATGGCTTGTTCGCGCTCCTCAAGAGTTTGGCACATCAGGAGATTAGCAATTCCCTCTTCAGTCACTACATGACTTACATCGTCTCCATAAATCATTACTGCAGGCAAATCAGCATTCATCGATTTTTGTAAAGCCCAAGCATCCAATTTTTCAACAAAGGTGGGTTGTGTTGCACTCTGAAACGTTTCTACCATTTGAATCACCAATTTTCTTCCTCGAGGCATTTTAGTTCCCAGTGCTTGGCTGCGTTCTTGGCCTGCCTTCAACCAAGCATAAGAAGAATGGCGTCGGCCAGGAGCATCACAACCCATATTAGGCGCGCCACCAAAACCTGCTATACGTCCCTCAACTGCTGTAGAACTATTTCCCTCAAGATCCATCTGCAAGGTTGCACCGATAAAAACATCACACGCATAATGCCCAGCTAACTGGCCTAACATGCGATTCGAACGGAGTTCTCCTTCTTTACCGGTGAAAAAAATATCGGGACGAGCCGCAGCATAGCGGTTCATGCCCACTTCTCCTCCAAACGGATATATTGTTCTCACAAATCCCGCTTCTATGGCAGGGATCAAAGTAGGTAAAGGATTAACCACCCAGTGCTGGCATATTTTTCCCTTTAAGCCCAATGATTCACCGTAGGTGGGTAAAAGCAACTCAATAGCACAGGTATTAAATCCTACGCCATGATTTAAGATATTCACTTGATAAGGTGCATATATCCCTTTGATGACCATCATCGCCATTAATATTTTGACTTCATCAATTTGCGCAGGATCACGGGTAAACAGTGGTTCGATATAAGCTATTTGCGGACCTTTAACAATCACATCAACCCAATCTCCAGGGATATCAACGCGGGGTAGGTGCTCAACAACTTCATTGACTTGCACCACAACCACACCGTTTTTAAAATTAGTCGTCTCAATAAGCGCTGGTGTTTCCTCTGTATTCGCTCCTGTAAATAAATTCCCCTGTCTGTCTGCCTTATCAGCCATTAATAAACACACATTAGGTGTCAAATCTGCAACTAATCGCCCAAAGAGTTCATTGTAGGTATGAATATTACCTATCTCAATTTTTTTATCGTACACCATTTTAGCAAGTCGCACCGATTGCGGACCAGAATAAGAAAAATCAATTCGATTGGCGATTCCTTTTTCAAAGACATCAAGGTGTTCTGGCAGGGCAATTGCTGATTGGATCATATGCAAGTGATTGACTTCTGCAGGATTTAGCTGAGCCATTGCCGTAGCCAAAAAACTCGCTTGTTTTTGGTTATCGCCTTCAATGCATACTCGGTCTCCTGAGCGTATGAGCAAAGAAAGCACGGAGACTAAATCGTGCGCCTCAACAAATTTGTTGTCTTTAAGATAAGATTTAATCTTGGACAGACGCTTTAAATATTCTTTTTTATTCTGGTCCCACATTGTTGCTTCCTGCGTTATTATTTTTTGAATTGATGCCTCAGGAACTTCTAAAGGTTGGGTTTTAGAAGTTCCTTGGGTCTCATTAGTGCAACTTGAGTCGCGGCTTCACTCTGCGACTTAAAATATTGGACAAGGTCAGCAAGAAAACTCGCCACCCACCATATAATGCCATTTGATGTTGCTTATATAAAGATAAATAAAATAAACGGGCTAACTTGCCTTCTATCATGAATCGATTGGTAATTTTACCCATTAAATTACCAATGACATGATGACTTAAAGTCACTAAAGAACCATGATCACGATAATGATAAACAGGTAAAGGCTTCCCTTCTAAATATTTATCCAAATTTTTATATAAAAATAATGCTTGTTGATGGGCTGCTTGCGCACGAGGAGGAACCGTTTTGTCTAAATGGGTTTGTGGGCAGCTCGCACAATCACCAAGAACAAAAATAGAATCATCATGGGTTGTTTGTAAGGTTTGCTTCACTACAAGCTGATTCATATGATTCACCTCCAAGCCATCCATGTGCTGCAAAAAATCTGGGGCTTTAATACCAGCAGTCCAAACCACCAGATCGGCCGGAATAAATTGGGTTGACTTAGTATGCAAACCACGTTCGGTCACTTTATCAACTTGCTCGTTGACACAAATTTTTACTCCCATGCGCGTTAATTCCGCAGATACTTTTTCTGAGAGTTCTTCTGGAAGCGCGGTCAATAATCTGCTTGCCGCTTCAATCAGGGTAAACGAAACAACGTCAGGCTGAATACCGATGCCATAATTTATAATTTCATGGATTGTGTTATTTAATTCTGCGATGAGTTCAATTCCAGTAGCACCACCTCCCACCACCACGAGATGAAATGGACCTTGCTGTGGCTGCTGAGAAAGACGCATGAAACGGTTTAATAATTCGCGATGAAAATAGGCTGCCTGGTCTATGTTATCTAAAAACAAACAATGTTCGCGAACCCCAGGAATATTGAAATCATTCGCGACCTGAAAGATCCCCACGAAATTACCAAACACGGTTAAGCTCCTGTTCTATAATCTCTTGTAAGGTTCTAGGGTCAGGGGCTAAGGAACAGAGCTGATTATGCTCAATCATAAGCTTACCCAGGGTAAAATAAGAGAATATTTTCTTATCTTTGACCGTATTGGCTTGGAAGTATTGTTGTTTATTTTGACTATGTGCAATTACTCCAATAACCCAATAAGTAATTTGCACAATAGCAGCAAGAAGCATTTTTACTCCCCATCTATCTACTGAATGAGTACGCACATAACGTCCTGCTAGTCCGAATTGATGACTTTTAACATCTCTAAACGATTCTTCTATTTGCATTCTTTTAAAATAGAGATTGATAATATCAGTAGGCCCTACATCCAATGGTAAATTAGTAGCCAAAATCCATGGCTCTTTATTAGCTTGACTATAACTTCCATTAGACAGTGTCGAGGTGGTTTTTCCTCGTGATGTCTTTACCTTTCTTCCCTTAGGCTTACGATAGGTTGTAACCACCCTACAAGGTCTTGTATGCTCTTTGGTTAATAGAGCATGCTCATAATGTGTCGTTTTAGATTTAATATCAGGGATTAGTTCTTTAATGAGTTTCCATCCCAGTTCTTCGGATAATTGTACCGATTTAACTCCTCTTACACGACTTAGCCAATACCAGCCCAGCGCTTCTATTTCTTTAAACCATTCTTCATAAAAACCGGCATCCATGATTACGATTACTCGACGATTTTTGGGCAAACAAAGACTCAACTCTTTTAAAAAGTCCTTAGCTCGTCCTTTTGTTTCGGTATCTCTATACACTTCTCGATAAAGAGGAAGACTTCTACCTTTTAACGCTATTTCTGCACTGAGCATTTGAATTTCTCGGTCGTCTTTTAAGCAGCAAATATCTACAATCAAAGGTAAGGTTGTATCTTGCGAGATGTAAGTAAAAACAAAGCTTGATAACCCTTGATAAATGGAAAAAAGTTCATTATGCAGTGCCTTATTGCCTTCCAGCCTATCAACTTTCTTTATCTTATTTTTTAATTTTGCATCTCCAGGCAAGTTCCTCCCTAATTCACTTAATGAAAGGTTTTGGCTATGTCTTAAGCCTGATGCTACATCCATTACTGCATTCAATCGTGATATATGAATTTCAGGACATGATTCTGTAAGCGAATTATAAAGATAGGTTTCTACAGCTAACATTTTAATTTCCATGAGTCTTAATGACGCTCATTTGATCATGAGACGCTCTTTATTTCAACTCATAATTCGTGGGGATAGATCAGTTCGCGACACTTCCCACTGCAATAAATAAAATATCGTATGAAACGGCTCGTTTAGGCAAAACTTCTTGCTCGTGACTGTAAAAAGGGGACAAATAAATCTCTTTTTTGCTTCGATTTAGACCTTCAAGAGCTCCTAAAACAAAATGAAAATGATGAGTCGCTGCATAAGCAAGATAATCAATTTCGTTTTCATTGGTAAACAAGCTACCTGCGGCAACTTCATGCAATAACGGTTTCCAAATATGAGTGGGTGAGCAATCAACTAAAGTAACGGACGCTCTACCTGCTTTTCCGAATTTACTCCCCAATAAAGCAGCTAATTCCATACCTCCTGCACCGCCACCTACAATAACAATGTTTGGTACTTTATTTGCCATAAGAATTCTTCCATGAAATAAATTATTATTATAGTAAGCTTTAAATAACTCCTCTTTCAATTTCCGTAAACTTATGTGTTCCTTGAGAAAGCTGTTGCCAACCTACGTTAATCACTTTTAGCGCCGAGAATGACCTTTTTTCCTGTTTACTCACTGTGAAACTGACACTCATGCAAAGGGATGATTTTCGTTTTTTTCATCCACTTATGGCCTATCCAGATCATAAGAAAAAGGGGTACCCCGATGTACGAAATAAACAAGCCATACCAATCAATGGGGGTCGCCATCAACGCGGTATAATTCTGCCCGCCAATCACGATGAGGCATACGCCAAAAGCAAACAAGGGTCCAAAAGGATACCCCTTGGCCAAATAAGGCAGCTTGGCGAGATCTTTTCCTTGATGCAAATAGGCTTTGCGAAAGCGATAATGACTTAGTGCTATTCCCATCCAGGCAATAAACCCCGAAAGGCTTGTTGCATTGAGTAACCAAAAATAAACCGTCCCGTTACCAAAAATAGAGGATAAAAAAGCCAACATCGCAACCGCACTGGTTAAGGCTAAAGCATAAACCGGTATCCCTCTTTGGTTGACCACAGAAAAAATTCGGGGAACATGTCCCTCCTTAGCTAAATACCAAAGCATTCGACTACCGACATACATACTTGAATTAGCGGTCGATATAATGGCAATAAGAATCACTGCATTCATAATCATTGCTGCAAACGCTTTATTGTATTGTTGGAACACTAGGGTAAAAGGGCTCATTACCACATCAGAACTGCTCAACTGTGATGAAGTGTAGGGAATTAAAAGACTAATAACAAAAAGTGATAAAACAAAGAAAATTAATATTCGCCAAAAGACCATTTTTATAGCTTTGGGAATCGTTTTATCAGGATGTACACTCTCCCCTGCAGCGACCCCGATAAGTTCCGTTCCTTGAAAAGAAAAGCCCGCTGCGACAAAAGCACCAAGAATACCAATCCATCCGCTATGAAATGGGGCATCACCAATGCGCCAATTTTGGAAACCACCTGCTTGATACTCTGTAAAACCAAAAGCCAAGAAAAATCCAGTTATAATGAACAAAATAACCACAGAAATTTTAATCAATGAAAGCCAATACTCCATCTCGCCGAATGCTTTAGTTGAGATTGCATTAAATCCCATAATCAATAAGAGAAAAATAGAACACCAAAGCAAAGATGAACTGTCAGGAAACCAAAAATGCATGATTAATGCAGAAGCAGAAATTTCTGATGCGATGTAAATAGCGCAGCTATACCAATAATTCCATCCCAGTGCATACCCTAAAGAAGGATCAAAAAAACGGGCTGCATACACATAAAACGACCCACTAGTAGGTATAAATGCTGCCATTTCACCAAGGCTGGTCATCAAAAAATAGACCATAACCCCCATAATCAAATAGGCAAGCAAGGTACCACCAGGCCCAGCCAAGGATAAAGCATTGCCACTCGCTAAGAAAATACCCGTTCCAATAGAACCACCCAAGGTGATCATTCCCAATACACGCGCATTGAGCTTTCGCTGGAGCGACGGTTCGGAGGTTAAATCATGCATCATTCAATCCTTGAATCTAGAAAAAGAGGCGGTTCTCACGCTACCATTAATTCGCTTTACGTCCTGCGAAACAATTATTCTTAATGGTTTTATTGATTAATCATTAAGAAACTCACAAAGTAGACGTTGAAAATGGTGGGTTCCTTGTTCTTTTGTGGGTGAAAATCGACCGGACTCGTAAAAACGCGAACGGATCCCGCGTTGCACCGACTCGACGACTGCTTCATCTTCACGTTCCACTTTATCCAAATCGCCCCCAGCTCCTTTACCTAACTTGGACTCATCAAGAACGTACGTTAAGAATGACACTTTAGTTAATTCAGGTCCTAAGGGCTTTACTACATTTACAGAGCATCCCCATGGATAGAAGTTAAGCATTGTATTTGGGAAAATCCAATAATAATAAGCCGCTACTTGTTTCCCGTAATCAGGGGAATCTTTAGGCAAATCAAAACGTTCTTCACCTTGACTGGCTAGGGCCAATTGCAAATTGCAATAACGATAAAGCTCTGTGGTATAAGTAGTACAATCAATCACTTTTCTTAATGAATGATGGACAAAGGGGATATGTAAAGCTTCAAGATAATTTTCGCAATACAATGCCCAATGCGCTTTAACCAAATAATCACGGGAACGATTGCTATCAAGACGCATTTTTTCCATGGGTAACCAAAAAAGACGTTCTTTAATCTCTGCAAAAACCTCCCTAAACGACATTTGCGGCGCCAATGAAGCAAAAAGAAAGGGCTCAAGACAATCCAATGGGATTTGCGGCAAATTGTCCTTTTGAGTTGGAAAGTTGCAGGTTTTCTCAAACTCAGGCATATGCAAAAGGTCACCACTGAGGTTAAACCTGCGACCATGATAGGAGCATTTAATTTTCTCGGCAGAACAAGGCGCTTCAATCAAAATATTACCTCTATGGGTACATACATTACTCAGACAACGGAACCGGTCTTGTTCATCATGTACCAATAACAAAGGCTCATCCAACAATCCAGGCAATAAGGTAAAAGGCACCAGCTGTCCCTCTAAGCGCAAACTTTCAGTGCTGCAACAAAACTGCCAAGTCCTGGAAAATATTTTTTCTTTTGCTTGTTCAAAACATTCTAGCGATGTATAAAAATGCGCAGGTAAGGTAGAGGCTTGTGCAATATCAGGATCTACGTAAAACTTATTCATGATCAAACTTCCTTATAAATATTCCTATCTTTATACTTATTATTGAAAAATTGTTTGGACCGATACGATAAGTACAAGCAGCCTCTTTCTCATTCCCACACAGATTCGAGATAACCTATGATTTTTCAATAAAGCCTTACTGATTGGGCAAAGCACTTTGGCGATATTAAAACACCAATCACTTTGGTTATCCATATCTTGCATTATCGCAACCAATCACTGCTGACAAAAACTGTCAGCACTATCTTTTAAACTCATATCTCCGTTAAATCACAAGGAGTTTATTATGCATCTTGATCCCAATTTAGTAATTTTTTACGTCGATAATCCCTTAGTCAGTGCACCTTTCTATGAGAGGATCCTTAAGAGTCAACCGATTCAATCATCCCCTACTTTTGTCATGTTTTTATTGAAAGCAGGCATGCGTCTTGGCTTATGGTCGAAACACATTGTTGAACCCCATGTCACTCTTTTTGGAGGTGGAAATGAGCTTTCACTGCAAGTGCACGATGATTGTGCAATTGATGCGCTTTATTCTCTCTGGAAAAAACAAGGAATCCAGATTGCCCAAACGCCAACAATGATGGATTTTGGTTATACTTTCGTGGCACTTGATCCAGATAATCATAGAATTCGCATTTTCTCTCTGAATCCTGAGCTCAAAGCTGCTTAATTACTAAAATCCCCTCTCCCACAAATGGGAGAGGCAGGGGTGAGGGCATCGCTCATCCGCCCTAGGGCACCTTCTCCCCCATGGGCAGAAGGGAAATTTACTTACCCGTCCAATCATGCTCCAGCTGCAATAAAACCTCAAATAAATTATGATTAGCTCATTAAATAAATGATTAAGGGGCTACAATGAATGTATTGGTTACTGGTGCATCGGGTTTTATTGCCTCTCACATTGTAACGGATCTCATTGCGTCTGGGCATGCGGTCACTTGTTGTGTACGCGATGTGGCGTTCACCCAAAAATTGTTTCCCACGGCACGGGTTATAGCTTGTGATTTTATCCATGATCAATCCATCAGTCTCTGGGTCGAACGTTTGCAGCAAATTGATCTCGTGATTAATTGTGTAGGAATTCTCTACCATCCTAATAACAAAATAATATGGTCAATTCATTATGAGACACCGAAAATCTTATTTGATGCATGCGTCCAGGTCGGGGTCAAAAAGATTATTCAAATCTCAGCTCTTGGCATTGAAACATCTGACGTCGCCTATGCTCAAAGTAAAAAAGCAGCTGATGACTATTTACTCTCCCTTCCTATTCCATCAATTATTCTACGCCCATCCTTAGTGTATGGACGTGGTTCTTATGGCGGTTCCTCTTTATTTCGTGGTCTTTGCGGATTACCTTGGATTACCCCTGTACCCGGGCAAGGAAGGCAGGAATTTCAACCCATTCATGTTGAAGACTTATCTAAAGCCACCATAAAACTCATAGAACTCCCTGCAGGTCCAAATTTGCTATTACACGCGGTAAGCGCCAAACGGATTAGCTTAAGTAATATCCTGTATCACCTGCGTGCATGGCTAGGTTTTGCAACATCAAAATTGCTTTTTGTCCCTGAAAAACTTATCCAGCTTGTATCATTTATTGGCGATTTAATCCCCTATTCCATTTTAAATACTAACTCTTATAAGCTGCTTGTGCAAAACAGCATCACAAGCCCTGAAGAGGCACAAACATTTCAAGATAAAATTGGTTTTACTCCTCAAGAATTCCCTGAGGGAATGTATCGTCATCCTAGTTCTATTCAAGATCGTTGGCATGCACGACTTTATTTTCTTAAACCATTATTAAGGTTGAGTATTGCGTTTATTTGGTTATTTACTGCAATTAGTTGCCTTTTTTTCTACCCCAAAGCGGCTTCCTATAGACTTTTGGCCCAAATTGGAGTGAACCCGTTCTGGCAACCTATTTTATTTTATGGAGCCTGCATCCTGGATGCAGTTATTGGCCTGGCTGTATTGAGTAGCAATCGCTTAAAAAAAATCACTCTGGTACAAATGGTAATTATTTTAGGTTATAGTGCTTTATTAACCTGGAAACTTCCTAATCTATGGTTTGAACCGTTTGCGCCTTTAGCGAAAAATATTCCACTTTTGGCTGCGATCTTAGTTTATTTAGCCCTGGAGTCCGATCGATAATGCTCTATTTTTGGCTCAAATTTATTCATGTTATCAGCTCAACTATTCTCTTTGGAACGGGTATAGGAACTGCCTGTACTATGTTGTATGGACATCAAACAGGAAAAACCGAAGTGATTGCTGCTACAACACGCTATGTCGTGCTTGCAGATTGGATTTTTACTGGAACCTCTGGTTTTATTCAACCGCTTACCGGGTTTTGGATGGTCTATTTAGCAGGTTATGCATGGACCTCTTTATGGGTGATGGGATCAATTATTGGTTATTTAATTGCTGCTTTTTGTTGGTTTCCTGTAGTATATCTTCAGATTAAAATGCGCGATTTTGCTGCGGAGGCGGCACAAAATAATATGCCTTTACCTCCGATCTATTTTCGTTATTTTAAATATTGGTTTTGCTTAGGTTGGCCAGCCTTTATTAGTTTGATTATTGTTTTTTACCTAATGACCAACAAACCTGCCAGTTTTTAATATGTATTCTAGCGTCACCCCGAGTGCAACCAGAATCGCCCTAGTTCCACCGTGCCACAAGCCTGGAGGTCCCTCATGGAGCTCGGAATGACGGTAAATTACGCCCGATTACTCCTCTACAGTAATATCAATTTTTTTCTCAACCGCCATTTCCTTTTTAGGAATTGAAATTTCCAAAACGCCTTGTTTGTATTTAGCGCTTATTTTTGCGTCATCAGCAGTTTGCGGTAAGCTAAAGCGACGGTAAAAATGACCTTGAGAACGCTCCATACGTGTATAGTCATCTTTGTTTTCTGTTTTCTCAAAGTAACGCTCTCCACGAAGGGTTAAGATATTATGCTCTAAAGATATTTGTATGTCCTCTTTATTCACTCCAGGAATGTCTGCAAGTACTAAGAAGCGATCTTTTTCTTCTTTAATATCTACAGGAGGCGCCCATGTACTGGTATCAACAATTGAAGAGTCTGATTGGTGCCCTCTGAAAAAATTGTCTAATAAGGATCCAATTTCATTGTATACAGGAAAATAATCACGTCTTACGATACTCATCACTTTCTCCTAATTGTTATTTGACATATCCAAAAAATAGAGGCGTTTCATTAAATTTCAAGGGGTATTGAATAGTTATTTTTACAAACACGTGTACTCGATGCGCGATTAAGTTTATTATCCATAAAAGGACGGTTTCTAATTAAAAATGGAGAATGACGATGCAGTATCTGATACGAATTTTAATATTGGGTTTTATTTGTGTTTCCACAAGCTTTGCCAATTCATCAGAAACGCCTATTTTAGGTAAAACAATATCTCAAGCAAAACAACAACAGATGACACCGAAACAAGCCCTGCAACGCTTAAAAGAGGGAAACCAACGCTTTTTAACCAACACCCAAGTAACCAGAGATTATTTAAAGCAAGCACATCAATCCTCTTATGGTCAATACCCATTTGCAGTAGTGCTCAATTGCATGGATTCACGCAGTGTTCCTGAATTATTTTTTGATCAAGGATTGGCTGATTTATTTACTTTACGCGTTGCTGGAAACGTACTCAATGACGATATTCTCGGCAGTATGGAGTTTGCAACTAAAGTAACGGGTTCTCGCCTCATTGTAGTCTTGGCGCACACTTCATGTGGCGCGGTGGCTGGCGCATGTAGTGGAGTGCAACTAGGACATCTCACTGATGTTTTAGACAAAATTAAGCCCGTTGTGAACGAAAGTATGGAAGAACAAAAAACAAAAAATTGTGCTGATCCCAAATTAATCGATGCAATCGCTAAAGCCAATGCCCTAAGAATCGTTAGGGAAATACAAAATAGAAGTCCAATAATTAACGATTTAATTAGTAAAAAACAAATTGGAATTGTAGCTGGAGTACATGATATCAAGACAGGTAAAGTAGAGTTTTTTGAAGAAGAACGTTCTGTTCCTCATTAAGAAATGTTTTGTAACCAGGGTAAAGCGTAGCAAGCCCTGGATTCCGAGGTCACGAGAGATCTCCCTCTCGTGACTCTGTGTCAGGGCATGGAGATCCTTGCTATGCCCTGAATGACGGAGTTACCCTGAGACACCACATTAGGACATTTTCTTCTTTAATGTATCCATTAAAATATCTTCAAAGTGTTCTTGATTGATTGAAGTACAGACTCGCACCGTATTACCCTTTTTATCCACTACTGTAGTCCCCGAGCGCTCCTCTGGACTTAATACCACCCGCAATTTTTTATAATGGGATTTAACAATTGAATTATCATAGGCTACTACTGCAGAAAGTACATCCCAAAAATACCACTTATGCTCAAAGATTTCCGCCTCATTACGATGAAAAAGTTCATAGAAAAAATGATTGGCCAGATTCGTTTGGTTTTGTTTCAATTTTTCATAAAAAGCTGTTGTTACAGGAACCTGATTCGTCACATCCAGGCCAACCAGGGTAATAGGGATGCCTGACCGAAATACTTTATCTGCAGCATAAGGATCAATATAAATATTCCATTCTGCAGTGGTATTTTTAATTGAGTGATCCACTTCCACCAAATTCCCTGGGCTATCCACTGCTCCCCCCATAATATAAATCATTTTAATTTTATTTTTTATTTCTGGCATTTTGGCCACAAGCTCACCCAGATTGGTTAACGGACCAATTGCTAAAATCTCAACGGGCTCTTTTGCGCTTTTTAAAGTAGATTCCAACAATTGTAATGCATTCTGGGTAGGCACCACCTTAACCTTCGGCAGTAAATCTGCAGCACCTACTAAATTATCAGCAAGTTTCCGTAACCAATCAGGAAATTGATGCGTTCCAGTCATTGGGTTATTACGCCCACAGGCTAGTGGAATTTTTTCATGGTGCATTAAGGCCAGCAATCCAGCGACATTGCTTAATCCTGAAGCACAATGAGCCTCACCAGTACCCACTATGGTTATCGCCTTAATATCGATGTCTTTTTGTGCTAACAAATAAAGGATTGCCAATTCATCATCCACCCCCACATCCGTATCAATAATAAAAGGCCTCATTGCATTTGCTAAAGACAACAAACAAAATAAGCTGAAAAAAAGAAAAGCTTTTACTGCCAAATTCACAATGATACCTCCGTTTCTGCATCAAGTTTTTTAATAGTTAGTAGGGCGATACAACACAGAATTGCACTCAGCATCAGATAAAAGCTGGGGGCAAGATTCGTGTTCAATTTTTCAATTAAATAAGTAGCAATAAAAGGGGTTAAACCTCCGAAAAAAGCAAATGCAAGATTATAAGAAATAGCAATCCCGGTATATCGAATAGAGACCGGGAATAATTCAACCAGCAAGCTGGGATAAACCATAATAAAACTACTCAAAATAGCAAAAATGGCTAAAGCAATGGTCAGTGATACTGTAGTTTGCCTGGCTAAAATAATAAATAAGAGATGACTTAATAAAATAAAACCAATCGCACCAACTAAAAGAACTAACTTACGCCCCACTCGAGCACTATACCAGCAAAAAAATACCAGTAATAAAGAAAAGAAACCCAGATTAATCGTATTGAATAAGGTCGCTTGCTGTTTCTGATAAGCAAGGATCGTGGAAAGATATGTGGGCATATATAAGAATAATAAATTAATCATCACGGAACCCAAGCAGGTTAAACCGATACCTTGTAAAATTTTTCGCCAGTATAAGGTAATTGCTTCAATAAAAGGAATTCGCCTATTCTCTGTTGAATTCTTAAGTGCGAGGAATAAGGGACTTTCGGCCAACCGTTTGCGAATGTAGAAACTGAATAGGCCAAGCAGTCCACCCAATACAAATGGGATGCGCCAACCGAAGTTTAGCAATTGAGCATTTGAAAGTTGATTCGTGAGGATTAAACTAATCAGAGCCCCTAGAAAAATACCTAAATTAAGAAAAGAAAAAATCACCCCGCAAGCCAGTGCTCGAGAACGAGGATTCACATGTTCACAAGCAAAAGTTAAAGCCCCAGGAATTTCACCTCCAATTGATAATCCTTGCAATAAACGCAAAAAAATCAAAAGAATACTCGAAAATATTCCTATGTGTTGATAAGTGGGTAAAAAGCCAATAAGGACCGTTGGAACAGCCATCAGGATAACTGAGAAAATAAAAGTTTTCTTACGGCCGTATTTGTCTCCAAAATGGCTAAAGGCAATTCCGCCTAGGGGACGGATTAAATAACCAATTGCAAAAACGGCATACACACTCATCAAAGAAGCCAATGGGTCCGTTTCTGGGAAAAAAACTTGGCTGATTATCGGTGCAAAAATAACGTAAATGACAAAATCATAAAATTCCAAAGCACCACCCAAAGAAGCAAGGAAAATAATTTTTCGCTCACTGGAACTTAATCTCAACTCATGCACTTACAAATCCTTTTTTTAGCAAAGCTGTAAAATATCATAACTTTGCATTACGCTCATGAATTATTTAAATTAAGTAACTGTCCCCATTTTATTTTTTGCAGCTTCGTTAAAAAAAAACTGTGTAGGTTAGGAAGTTTGCCCCCTCACCAGTAAACTCCTCTAGAAATAGTTCTTTTTCTTAAAGTTTAGTATTATCAATGGAAGCACATTTTTTCTGATTACCCATGAAAAATCATTCCATTTCTCAACAAATTATCCAGCGTGTTGAGGCAGCGATTACACAGGCTCAGATTGATGCTTATAAAAAGGACGGGGCCGTTTGCATTCGTCAAATTTTAAGCGCTGAAGAAATAGAATTACTTCGCGAAGGCATTGAACTCAACCTAAAATCACCTAGTCCCAGGGTTAAAATTGCAAGTAACAGTGATGATCCAGGACTATTTATTGAGGATTTTTGCACCTGGCAAACCAATCCTCATTACCAACAATTTATTTTTGCATCACCGGTTAGTCTTATTGCACAGAAACTCATGGGGAGTAAAAAAACTCGACTTTATCATGACCATCTTTTAGTCAAAGAACCAGGTACTCGACAAAGAACTCCCTGGCACCAAGATCAGCCTTATTACAACATTGAAGGAAGACAAAATTGCAGTTTATGGATACCTGTTGATCCCGTGCCACGGACTTCCACTTTAGAGTTCGTTGCGGGTTCTCATGTAGGACCTTGGCTGATGCCTCGTTCTTTTATGGATAATCAAGCAAAATGGTTTCCTGAGGGAAGCCTCGCTGAGCTGCCTGATATTGATGCAAAACCTGATGATTACCCTATTATCGGTTGGGCAATAAGCCCTGGTGATGTGGTTTGCTTTCATATGCTGACGCTTCATTCTGCAAATGGAGTGAATTATAATCAACGACGAAGAGTGTTTTCAGTACGTTTTCTCGGTGATGATATAACTCATGCCCCAAGAAAATGGGTTACCTCGCCTGATTTCCCAGATTTGGTCGAACAACTTCCAGCAGGAGCCCCCATGGATCACCCTTTATTTCCCATAATTTGGGAATAGAGATCAGCAATTATGGAAACAGCTCCTAATCGTACAACAAAAAAAAATCTGTTTTTTTTCTTAAAAATAAGCAATACTTCTTTCTGAATAAATCGTGGTAAAACCTATGGTGAAAATAAGACCTTTTCTTAAATGGGCAGGTAGTAAATACAACTGCCTGGAAAAGATTATTCCCTTTCTTCCTCAGGGTAAGCGTTTGATTGAGCCCTTTGCTGGTTCAGGCGTTGTTTTTATGAATGCGAATTATTCGTCCTATCTGTTGGCAGAAAGTAATCCCGATTTAATTCATCTTTATACCACCTTGCAACAACAAGGAGATGCTTTTATTCAGTTCTGCGAAAGCTATTTCAGACCTGAATTCAATAAGAAAGAAAAATATTATCAAATCAGATCTGATTTTAATGACTCTGCTCATTCACCAAAAAAATCCGCACTTTTTCTTTACCTAAACCGACATGGTTATAATGGATTATGTCGATATAATTCCAAAGGGTTTTATAATGTACCATTTGGGCTGTACACTAAACCTTATTTCCCACATAAGGAAATGCAGCTTTTTCACCATAAAAGCCAACACGCCGAATTCATCCATAATGACTTTAGAAAAACATTTGAATATGCAGAGCGAGGTGATGTCATTTATTGCGATCCGCCTTACGTACTTCTTTCAGAGAAATCACACCATTTACCCTACACTAAAAAACTCTTTACCACAGAAGATCAAATAGAACTAACTGAGTTGGCTAAAGAAACAGCAGCAAAAGGTATCCCGGTTATTTTGTCCAATCACGACACCGAATTTACTCGATACCACTATAGGAAAGCAGAAATCAAGAGTTTTCCCGTATCACGTTTTATTAATTGCCAGGGTTCATTACGCCGACCGGTAAAAGAATTAATCGCTATATTTAATTGATATGTAGCCGTGAAATGCAACTCTGAACCTTTTATCGTCATCCCGAGTGCGACTAGGGATGACGGAGATGCAATGGTACAATTTATTGTATTGGATGATCTTTATGATCTTTGATAAAGAAAGCAAGAATAGTAACGAGCAATAATGATAGAGGCAATATAGATAAAGCAACTTGATAATCCACTACCGTATAAATATGTTCTCCTTCCACAATACCACTGTCACCAAAAGTATCCAGTAATTTACCAACCAAGGGTTGGAAAATTACCCCACCAAGCGTTACTATCATATTTGTTGCGGCAAATACCGTACCGGATAATAAAGCACCACTGCATTCTTTAGCCATGATAAATACAATAATTTCTGTGGCACTAAATACGCCATACAAAAACAATAAAACATTCAAACTGACATAGGATAGACCCGGCCAGTACAAGACAATGCTAATACAAATCAAGGCTAAAATTGCACCTAAAACCAAAGGCAACAAACGTCTTCCTGAACGATCAGAGAGATAGCCTGCTATAGGAGCACCAACTGCCCAACCTAAAAAAACTGCGGAGACAGTTTTCGCGGCCTCAACTTTCGTCAAACCATGCGCTTGTTCTAAATAAGTTTTTCCCCACAGCTCCCCGAATACAGACAAAGAAGTATACAAACAGGCGCCGACAAAACCGATGACCCAAACCTCAGGAGCCATTAAGACTTTCAGCACATTTTGAAAAAACTCTGGCAAAGGATGCTTATTAGGATGATGTCCTTCAGGTCCATCACGCACTACAATGAATATGAATACACTCAATCCGGCACCTACAATTGCGATCAGTAATAATACCTGTTCCCAACCCATGCTTTGAGACCATTCGGTAATCTTCACTTCACCATAAACAAGGCCTAACATGCCTAAAGTAGTCATCAGTCCCGCAACTAAAGAAAAATAACGTCTGGGTAACCAATGTAGGGCAAGAGACAATACTCCCACAAACGCAAAAGACGAACCAAAGCCCACTAAGAAACGCCCTGCCCCTACCAAAAACATGGACGAAGTCAGGGAAAACATCCAGGAACCCACAGTACAACAGATGCAGGCAAAAGTGAGAAGTCGTCTAGGACCAAATCGGTCCATAAGCATACCTACAGGCATTTGCATTGGAGAGTATGCAAAATAATATAAGGCAGATATCTGACCAAAAGTAGTCGCAGAAATATGCCCGAAAGCGATGCTTAACTCAGTCTGTAAAACACCAGGAATAATGCGTAAGATAAACTCATAGCAATAAAAAACAGCTCCAACAAAGCAAATAAACATGCCATAAAGCAATTGTTTTCTTGAAACGATATTATTTAGGTGCATGAGCGTGGGTTTCCCTTAAAAAGAAGGTTAATAAAGCGGCAATTAACATACTGATCGGTATAAAAGCAAGTGCTATGCGGTAATCAGTCATGTTGTATAACCGATTAACATTTTCAACAACCAAAGCTGAAGAGATTGACGCGCCACCTCGTAAGGAATAGCTGAAATCCAATAAATGTCCTACTAAAGGCTGCAATAACATACCACCGAGCATGACAATCATATTCGTAAACGCCATCGCTGTACCCGCTGCTTCTCCAGGGCTCAACTCTCTGCCGACGGCAAATACGATTGCTTGTGCACTATAAAATAGACCCAGGAAAAACATAAGTATCTGGACATTCGTTTCGGTCAAACCAGGGAAATATAAGATAACCACCATAAGCACCGTAGCAACACTAGCACCTAAAAACATAGGTAATTTTCTGCGTGCAATTCGGTCAGAAAAATAACCCATTAGGGGAGCCCCTACAGTAAAACCTAAGAAGAGCAATGAGTTCGCTAAACCAGCACCATGCGCAGATAACCCATGAGCATTCCTTAAATAAGGAATACCCCATAATTCAGCAAACACTGTTGTAGGGAGATACACCATACAACCATATAATCCATTAATCCATATCTGCTTGTTACTGATTATTATATTTAAATCAACTAAACCTGTTTTCAAATCAGAAACAGTACCACTTTGTCTGTATCGACCTTTTTTATCGTGAATTCCTAACCATAAAACAAAGGTTAAGACAATCCCGAAGAATGCGGTCATATTTAAGGTTTTAATCCATCCTAATTGATTTACAAATAATTCTAAAAAATTATCGCCCAGCATGGCTCCTACTGTTCCTAACGCCGAAGTGAGACCCGAAACCATAGCGAGTTTATTTTCAGGCAACCAGATTGTTGCCAACTTCAATACCCCTACGAATGCAAACGCAGAACCTAAACCAACTAAAAAACGTCCAGAGGCGGCAACCCAAAAAGAAGTGGTCCCGGTGAATAAAAAAGTTCCAATGACACAGATTAAACAAGCAAAGGTTAATAATCTTCGCGGGCCATATCGGTCCATCATAATCCCTACAGGTAATTGCATAGGGACATAGGCATAATAATATATCGATGAAATGTGTCCAAACCCAGTGGCTGACAAATTAAAATGTTCACGCAGCGCGTTTTCCATCGCACTAGGTGCTATGCGAAGCAAATATTCATAACTGTAAAACAAGGCTCCAAGACCACAAATAAGCCATCCGATTAATGCGTAATTTCTACGGTTTTCAGAAATCAAGGCAATCTCCTTAATATTTGTAAAGCAAGAGCATTCACTGTTTTTAATTCAACAGTTAAAACTCTTATCTTTATAATTAACCTATTGTTATCCTCAATGTTATCAGGCATAGCTCATCCGGCATATGGTTACACCTTGAGATACCTTTACACACAGGACCACTTTTATTCTAAATTACAACTCATTTGATTTGCGCCACTTGCTATTGCAGCCTGTGCTACAGCAGCGGGAACTCGTTCTCTTAAACGAGGATCTATGGGCTTGGGAATAATATAGTTAGGGCCAAACTCCCAATGCGTAACACCTGGGTAATTGTCCTTTACTACCTGGGGAACGGGCTCATGCACCAGTTGACGAATAGCCTCAACTGCCGCAATTTGCATTGATTGGTTAATACACTTAGCGCGTACATCCAACGCACCACGAAAAATATAAGGAAAACACAACACATTATTAACCTGATTAGGATAATCACTACGCCCAGTCGCAATGACCAAATCATCACGTACCTGAAAGGCTAATTCAGGTCTAATTTCTGGATCAGGGTTAGACAATGCAAAAATAACAGGATTAGGTGCCATTAATTTCAATAAATCAGCATCTAATAAATCGGGCTTAGCAACACCAATAAATACATCAGCATCAACCAATGCATCAGCCAAAGTTCGACATTCAGTTGTACGTGCAAAAGCGAATTTATAAGCATTTAGATCAGCACGACCTGAATGGATCACGCCTTTGGTATCTAAAAGCAGCATGTTTTCTTTATTAGCACCTAAGGCAACAAGTAATCGCATAGAAGCAATTCCCGCCGCACCTGCGCCAATACACACAATTTTTGCATCAGCTAATTTTTTTTGTTGTAACTCAAGAGCATTAAGCAACGCCGCCGCAACAACAATGGCTGTACCATGCTGATCATCATGAAACACTGGAATACTCAATTGCTCAATTAAAGCCTGCTCAATTTCAAAACATTCAGGGGCTTTAAGATCTTCCAGATTAATCCCCCCAAAAGTGGGAGCAATACGTTTTGCTGTAGCAATAAAAGCTTGCGAATCATGGGCATCAATTTCTATATCAAATACATCAATGCCAGCAAAACGCTTGAATAATACTGCTTTACCTTCCATAACTGGCTTGCTGGCGAGAGGCCCAAGATCTCCCAAACCCAACACCGCAGTGCCATTGGTCATTACCGCGACTAAATTTCCTTTATTCGTGTAACGATAAGCATCTTCGGGATTTTCTGCTATTGCAATCACTGGAGCTGCAACACCAGGCGTATAAGCCAGAGACAAATCACTCTGAGAGTCAGTTGATTTGGTAATATGAACACCAAGTTTTCCAGGGGTTGGAAACTCGTGATAATCTAATGCGCACTGCTTTAAAACTTCATTATCCAAAATACTCACTCTCTTACATATAAAACAAAACTTAGTAAGGTCTAAAAATCCTACCAAACCCTTAATCAATTCGTTACAACCGTAGTGTCATAGACACACACAAACATCTGACTATGAAACTCTTAAGGAATCAAGAGAAACAGCCATAAGATGATGAGGATTGAAACAAGAATTGAACGACAAGAACCTACAACCAACGAAAATTATCATTGCAGGAACAATCTGTCAATAAGCTATACTTCGAGTGAAGTATACATAAATAAGGCGCAAAATCACGCGCCTTATTTCTTTTCGTCTTTCGCTTGCGTAGAACGCTGGCTGTAACGATCGCGGAACTTCTGGACACGTCCTCCAGTATCTACCAGTTTTTGCTTACCAGTATAAAAAGGGTGACATTGTGAACATACTTCAATATTCAAATCTTTACATAAAGTTGAACGAGTTTCAAATTGCTCGCCACAACTGCATGTAACCTTAACAGTTTTATATTCAGGATGAATTGATGCCTTCATAATACTACTCTCTATAATAATGAGTATCGCCACCTGAACCCAAGGCCAAGCACCATACTCGACAAATGACGCAAAACAATAGCAGAAAAATATGCGTAAAGCAATTTTTTATATCAAACAGCGCGGATACTATCTCTCACCTGACTTACAACAAAAAAAGCAAAAAATGCAAATATAAACCAATAATTAATAACAGTACGATGTGATGAAGCTTATAATCCTCATCAAGATAATTATATTCCAATTCTTAGGTTAAGTGCACTTTTTTAGCAATATTTTTCACCAATCTGCGTCACAAATTAGCAATGATGGTCTACTCTTATAAAAACGAATTAATTTAATGGGAGTTAAAATGAAAAAATTGGAATTATATAAGCTTGAAACACCAAATGACCTCGATATCAGAGATCGTCGTAGAATTGCTGAAGCTGTTAATCCACTCCTAGCCGACACATTTGCTTTATTCGTTAAAACAAAAAATTTCCATTGGCATATGACAGGTCCCCACTATCGTGATTATCATCTTTTATTGGATGAACAAAGCGAACAAATTTTCGCAATGGTGGACGTTTTAGCAGAGCGCGTACGCAAATTAGGAGAAAGAACCATCCATTCTATCGGACAGATCAAACAATTACAGACTCTTAAAGATGCTAATGAGACCTTGTCTGCAGAGGATATGCTGCAAAATTTATTAGAAGATAATAAGAGTTTTTTAAAAAACATGAGAAAGGTTCATGAAGTGTGCAGCAAAAAAAATGATTTTGCCACCACGAGCATTTTGGAAGTTTATATTGATGAAACAGAACGTCGAATTTGGTTTTTATTTGAAACGTTGCAAAATAAATGATAAATGTGTAGCCGGTATGGAATTAGCAACACCATGAAGTGAATCATCTTTCCCTTCTCCCTACAAGGGAGAAGGTGCCCTTTAGGACAGATGAGGGGGATTCACTGCCATGAATTAACCCTCACCTTTGTCTAACCCACATTCAAATCCAACTCAACCCAAACGGGCGCATGATCAGATGGTCTTTCTACTTTGCGCGGTTCCTTATCAATAACTGATTGCCTGCATAGTGCATTCAGTGGTTTACTCAGCAAAATATGATCAATCCGTAAACCCCGATTACGTCTAAAAGAAGCCGCGCGATAATCCCACCAGCTGTATGATTGCTCCTCCTGAATAAAGTTTCTAAAACTGTCATGAAACCCAAGTTGCAATAATTGCGTAAAAGCTTCTCGTTCAGCAGGACTTACCAACACAGAACCTATCCACTCAATAGGGTCATGAACATCGCGATCCTCAGGAGCAATATTAAAATCACCAACTACAGCTATATTCGTAAAAACATTCATTTGCTGTTGAATAAATGCGATAATTTTTTGCAACCAATTCAGCTTATATTGATATTTATCGGAAGTTAATTCCGAACCATTAGGAACATATAAATTGATTAGACGAATACCCGCGACAGTAACAGCTATTATGCGGCGTTGGGGATCCACAAAATCAGGAATATCGGTAAGAACATCCGATAAAGGATATCGACTGATGACAGCAACACCGTTGTACGTTTTCTGCCCTGAAAACACTACGTGATAGCCTTTCTCAGTAAACGCTGTAACAGGAAATTTTTCATCAAGCAACTTCGTTTCTTGTATGGCAAGAACATCCACGCCACTAGACTCAAGCCACTGTAATACTTGCTCCAGTCTTATCTTCAATGAATTGACATTCCAACTTGCTAATTTAAGCACACCAATCTCCTTTATATTCAATGAGCAAAGGAGCGTGGTCAGAAAAACGGGCTTCCCGAAAAATACAACTGTCAACTACATCCGCAATAAGGCCAGGAGTAATTACTTGATAATCAATCCTCCACCCCACATTTTTTTCCCATGCACGCCCTCGAAAAGACCACCAGGTATATTGCTCCTCTTCCTGATTGTGCACACGAAACGCATCAACAAACCCCATAGTCCCAAACAATTCATCCATCCAAGCGCGTTCCTCAGGCAAAAATCCAGAGTTTTTTTGATTCCCCCGCCAATTTTTCAAATCGATTTTTTTATGCGCAATATTATAATCACCACATAAAATCAGCTCGCGTCCTTCATTTTTTAGTTTTATTAAATGTTCGGCAAATTGTTTGAGAAAATCATATTTAACCGCCTGACGTTCATCACCACTAGTACCTGAAGGTAAATAAAGTGAGATAATACTGAATTTGGGATAATCAAATTGAATGTATCGTCCCTCATTATCACAATAGTCAAAGCCCATGCCTTTCACAACACGATTAGGTTTGTGACGGGCATAAATCGCCACCCCGCTGTACCCTTTCTTTTGCGCTGAATAATAATCACAAAAATAATCGCGTGGATAATATAACTCTTCTGGAATTAATTGCTCCGGTTGAGCTTTCGTTTCTTGAATACAAACAAAGTCAGCGTCTTGAATTGCAAGCCACTCATTAAATCCATTACGTACCGCTGAACGGATTCCATTGGCATTAAAACTAATTACTTTCATTTTTTTCACTTAATATTTATTGCATCCTGATGATACACAATGAAACCCAGGATATCATGGTCAAATAATTTTGAGCTACATCACCTAATTTAGCGCATTTCATCATTTAATTTAAGGGCTGCCCGAGCCAAACGCTCGCCCAGATGTTTTGCTAGATTAATTTCATCCTGGCTCAGAGGTCGATCATTTGCCACTCCAGAAACATGGGTCACCCCATAGGGAGTTCCACCGGTAACTGTATCATTTAAAGACGGTTGAGAATAAGGAACGCCTAATAAGACCATGCCATGATGCAACAAAGGCAGCATCATGCTTAACAGAGTAGTTTCCTGACCACCATGCATGCTGGCAGAAGAGGAAAAAACACAAGCAGGCTTATCCACTAAATCACCGGCCAACCATAAGGATGATGTACTATCCAGAAAATATTTCATAGGAGAAGCCATATTTCCAAAACGAGTTGGGCTTCCTAAAGCAAGTCCGTGACAATGACGTAAATCATCTAAAGTGGCGTAGGGTGCGCCACTATCTGGAATCGCTTTATCTACCGCCTCACACGTAGTAGATACAGGCGGTACCGTTCGTAATCGTGCTTCAATACCCACAACACGCTCTACACCACGCCCTATGTATTGGGCTAATTGGGCTACAGAACCAGTACGCGAGTAATATAAAACCAAAATATAGGGATCAGACATCAAAACAGCTCCATTACCTTAAAATTAGAAAAAACAGTTATTGTTCAGGCCAATACCATGAGCTTACTCACTATAAACTCAACTGTTTCTTCAATGTGTGAATTTAAAATCATACTTTAGTTGTTCTTCTAATTTCATTTCAATAAATTTGATTCGATAATACAAAGATCCTCCCTTTTCAGGTTTTAATATTTTCAAGTCAGAGACAATTTCATCAGCAGACTCGTAATAATCCTTAACTGACATATTCGCGATAATTTTACTTACTGCTTCAACATGATGTCTATTCCAATGGCCAAAAATAATACGCCCAATAAAGGAACCAAAGAAGCAACTTCCTTTGGTGTAGTCTATAAGCAACGCTTTAATTCTTCGGTAATTAGAATCTCCACCTATTTTATTCCAAATCTTGGTATAAGAATCAGGAAAAACTATAGTAACTTTTGATCGATTAAAAAAAGGATGTGCTCTTAGCCCAACACACGAAAAAAAAGAATGAGGTTTAGAAGGTAACAAAGACGCATCAGAACCTTTTTCTGTAAAATCAGAATCTTCACTTATTATTGTAGCAATAGAACGCGAATCATAGGACATTTTTTTCTCCTCCGTGAGAACAGCTGTTTTTAATCACTTCTCAAAATTCCAGATGAATCTTGTTACTGCTGACCATGTTATTATCCTGTTCAAAAATGACATGATCTGATGCGTTCGATACTCACCTACTTCCTGTATTGGCGTTTCGGTATCTAAAATCACGTCGTTTTGGTTCAGCCTAGCGAATTGTCAACGGCTCCTGGTCCTTTAAAAATTAAATAAGCAAAGGCGAATCATCTGTCCAATTTCCTTAATTTTTGACAATTTTTAGTAGAAAAAGCAAATAAAGGCATAACTTAATTTTAGAATGGAGGTAGCAAGTTGAATTATTGACTTATTTTTAATGAGATGGAATCGTGGGGGTAAGCGATTTTTTAGACTAGGGACAGCACAGCGTAACCCGAGATCTTCAACCACAAATTTCTCGGGTTACGGCTTACCCCTTAATATTAAAGAATATAACGAGCCAAATCCTCATCCGCTACAATCTGTCCGAGATTTTTTTCCACATAGGCTTTGTCAACATGAACTGATTCACCTGATTTATCAGTCGCTTCAAACGAAACAACCTCCAATAATCGCTCCATCACGGTATAAAGTCTACGCGCACCAATATTTTCTGTACGCTCATTGACTTGCCATGCCACTTCAGCAATACGTCTAATTCCTGTTTCATCAAAAGTCAACGTTAATCCTTCAGTCGCCATCAAAGCGCTGTATTGCAATGTCAATGAAGCTGTAGGCTCAGTAAGAATTCGTACAAAATCATCCACAGAAAGAGCGGATAACTCAACACGTATAGGTAATCGACCTTGCAATTCAGCAATCAAATCAGAGGGTTTGGCTACATGAAATGCACCAGATGCGATAAATAAAATATGGTCGGAACGAATCATACCGTATTTTGTCGTCACTGTTGTTCCCTCAACCAGAGGTAATAAATCGCGTTGTACTCCTTCACGCGACACATCCCCGCCGCCTCCATTTTCAGCACGTCGTGCAACCTTGTCCAACTCATCAATAAAGACAATACCATTTTGTTCTACATTTTCGATAGCACGAATCTTAATGTCATCTTCATTAATTAATTTAGCAGCCTCCTCTTCACGTAAAATGTGCATTGCCTTAGCAATAGTCATTTTGCGTGTTTTTGTTCTATGAGTACCTACTTGTTGGAACATCGATTGCAATTGGCTTGTCATTTCTTCCATACCTGGAGGAGCCATAATTTCGATGCCTATAGGTGTTGCTGAAATTTCTATTTCAATTTCATTCTCGTCAAGAATTCCCTCACGCAATTGTTTACGGAAAACTTGTCTGGCCGTGCTATCCTTTTCACTTGGAGTTAAACTGCCACGTGCTGGCGGAAGTAATACATCGAGAACGCGCTCTTCAGCGGCATCTTCGGCCAGATGTTCCACCTTCTTCATGGCAAATTCACGTTCTTGTTTCACTGCAATATCAGCTAAATCACGAAGGATAGAATCTACGTCACGCCCTACATAGCCCACTTCGGTAAATTTTGTTGCTTCTACTTTGATAAAAGGTGCGCGAGCTAACTTAGCCAAACGTCGAGCAATCTCAGTTTTACCCACACCAGTTGGTCCAATCATCAGTATATTTTTTGGCATAATTTCATTGCGCAAAGCAGAATCTTTAATGTTCATGCGTCGCCAACGATTACGTAATGCAATTGCTACAGCTCTTTTTGCATCATCCTGGCCAATAATATATTTATCTAATTCCTGGACAATTTCACGAGGAGTCATTACCTCTCGGATACTCTCAAGAGTCATCACTTTACTATTTTTCGTTGCCATTATTTAATTCTTCTATAGTTAAATTGTTATTGGTATAAATACAGATATCCCCAGCAATAGTTAACGCTTTACGCACTATTTCCACAGCGGATAGTTTTGTATTTTCCATCAATGCTCGTGCAGCTGCTTGCGCAAAAGGTCCGCCTGAACCAATAGCAATTAAGCTATGTTCAGGTTCAATCACATCGCCATTACCTGTAATAATTAAGGAGGATTTTTTATCTGCTACGGCAAGAACCGCTTCGAGGCGGCGCAGCATTCTGTCCGTTCTCCAATCTTTCGCAAGCTCGACTGCAGCACGTATTAAATGGCCTTGATGCATTTCCAGCTTACTCTCAAAACGTTCAAAAAGAGTAAACGCATCCGCAGTACCGCCAGCAAAACCCGCAATAATTTGATCTTTATAGAGGCGCCGCACCTTACGTGCATTACCTTTCATCACGGTATTACCTAAAGTTACCTGACCATCTCCGCCGATAACTACCTGATTTCCGCGTCGTACTGAAAGTATGGTTGTCCCACGAAATTGTTCCAAAATTAAATCCTCAAATCAAACCGGAATAGCATAAATGGGGATGATAAACAAAAAAACAAGGGTCTCAAAATGATAAATTCTAACTAGTCCTATTACCACATCACAGCTGCAGCGGAGCAAGCAGCCCTATCCTGAGGTTTCGGCAAATCTGCGTGACCATAGACAACAGCGTTAGCTAAGCTATAGCCTCGATAATATCCAAGGGGTAACCTTCATGAATAAAGCAGTTGATAAGCTTGAATCTGTGAAAGCGGCATTTGATCATTGGCGTGAAACCAGAGCCAGTCAAGGTAAAATCCCTGATTATCTATGGGAGCAAGTAAAAGCGCTTTTGGCTTGGTTCTTTAAAAATATGGTCTTTGTAAACTTGTAATGCCACCAGATAGTCAAAAGGGTTGGTGCCTGCAAGCTCACAGGTGTAAATGATGCTGGTCAGCACACCGCCTACCATCGCACCGTATTCGGTTTTGTAGAATAACCAGGTGTTACGTCCACGAATGGGAATTTTTAACCCTCGCTCCATGTCAATATTATGAATGGGTGCGCCTGGAATACGTAAAAACTGAGTGAACTTAGCCACTGATGATGTGCTTTATGCGATCCTGAACTGTTTGAATACGCTGTATTGTAACAGGGCCGTCATTAAGATGTCCTGGTAATGCTGTTCGGAAATTATCATCATTAATAATTTCTGCAAAAAACTGTTTAAGGTGTGTTTTTAGGTTCTCTGCTGCAAGGCAGATCTCATCTGCAATTTCAGTACATCCAGCAACGACAGTAATAATGTCCTCAAAATCATGGCTTCCTAAGAAATCATTATTACCTCTTGTTTTAAATGCCTCAATCTTGGTTGCCAGCAGGTAGGGTGCGGTTACTGATTTAATGATAAGGTCATCTTTCAATTGGTGTGTAATGACGTGCTCAATAGCTTCTTTGTACCAGCGATTACCAAATTTTAAAACGCTCTCATCTATTGGCATGACGTCTAAAATGACCTCATCATAATGCCACCGGCATATGACAGACTCATCTATAGACTGTTTAAATCCTTGGTCTGATAGTTTCTTCCCAAATTGGTAATACTTCGGCACAGTCAAATCTATTCCAAAAATCCTTGTAAATACTGGATGTTACCCTTTATCATCGGTCTGGAATGATTGTGACATTTTCAACAATTATTTTTCTTGCTATTTTAATATAATCAAATACTTACATTGATTATTCATCAATATTAATAAAGCCACGTAATGCAAATAAGGATAAAATTTAATTTTATTATTTGTATTTAAATATTAAATGAAATTAAACGATAAATGCCCCGTTTCGTCAAAAACGTGGCTGACCCGCTTATAGGAAATTCTCATGGGAAAATTTTTAGACCAATTTAGCAAAAAAATTGCGGCCACGAATAAGAAATATAAACGTAAACTTTACCAGACCTATCTAACCGCTACAGAGTGGCGGAATGTTGAAATGTCTGAGGAATATGCTGCTTTTCTCCAAAAAGACAACCCATTTTATCGTTATCCCTTCTTCAAACAAATTTATGTGTTCTGGCAAGTTTTCTTCCAATCATACGGGGCTGCGCGAAAAAAACATGGGCATCTAGAGCTCCTATTTTCTGAATACATGCTCATGAATTTATTCATTGGTATTAATTGCACCGTAGAGTTTATGGCAAAAGGGAGTATTTCTCTATTCTTATGGCCGTTCTTATCTTCGGAAAATAAAACGGAATTTCAGAGACATATTGCCGCTTTATTTCAAGATTATGCAGAGTTTATTCATCATACGCCTTTTTATAATTACAGTTATTTCTCGCAATTAGGAAAATTATTTTCGAATTTTTGGCACAGCAACAATAAAAGTTTCATCGATGTGATTTCATTGATAGGGGTGACGGTGGATTTTCTCGCTCATGGGATAGTATCAGCACCCGTAGGGATTTGGTACAACCAAGAGGAAAATAAAGCACCAGAAACCATAGATATTCTTGTTAAAACATTCATCGATGCGGATGATATAGATGAAGAGACCCTAAGAGGGGAGCTTCGCAAGAAAGTTGCAGCCATTGAAGGGGTTTCGGTGGTTACAGAAAATGATCAAGAACAATTGTTTGCTCGAACCAATTCAGAGAAACACCGTATGTATACTTATGCGCGTTTACGTGTCCCTCGTTATGAACCTTTTCAAGCAGCTATTGAGCAATTAACTACCGCTGGAATTAGAGTTCGTGAGATTGCCGGGCAACAGAATATCCAATTTAAATGCCTGGTGAAGGGAGATAACTCGGAACAATTGGAAGAGCGAACGTCAAAGCTCGAAGCACTTAAAGGGTGTACCAAACTGTTTAGCTATCAAAATGGTGTTGATCAAGGCATAACCTTTTTCTCTTTAGATGTACCTACAAAACGTCTTAAGGAAACGGTAGAAGATATTCGTCAAACAGAAGGTGTTCACATTAAATTAATGCATGACTTTTAATTTGTACTAAGGGATAAACGACTATGGCTATTGAGTTAAGGAAAAAATTACAAGACATATATAATCGCTTTCCGCCAATGGGACGCTATGCAGAAATCCCTGCGGGTTGGATTGATCGCATGGATTTAGAAGAAGAGTCTTCTTTTATGAATAAAGCATGGTGTTTTATCCGCAAGCGCATAATTTTTCTGTTTTTTCCTGCATTAGTTGCAATTGATGTGATCACCTCCTTTATTTGTGCCACCTCAAATTTTGTTGGTGCTTTATTTTCATCCGATACCAATCAAGAGTTTTTTTTCGCTATATCCAGAGAATATGCAACATTATTTAGCAAAAGCTTGTTGGGTTTGACGTTTTCATTAATTGGTTTTATCAGTCCAAAGCTTATTTCTTTCTTTTTTCTACCTGAAAGAAAATATGACAAGGCGATGTCGGGGGGAGCACTTTATAAAGCGGATGTAGAAAATGAAACTCCTCGAACATTAGAAGATTTACAAGAGATTATCCGTCAGGCGCGAAAAAATGGTCAGTCGATAATGGCTGTTGGTGCGGGAAAATCTCAAGGAAAGCAATTCATACCTCTCTCCAAAGAAGGAAAGAAGGGCATTCTAATTGATATGAGTGAATTTAATGAAATCGTTATTGATAAAGATGCAAAAACAGCCAAAGTTGGTGCTGGGGTACGTTGGTTTGACTTGCAAATAGAAGCAAATAAGAAGAAATTGGCGCTTAAAGTAATGCAAGCATCAAATATTTTTTCCGTTGGGGGTTCAATTGGAACTAATATTCATGGATGGAATCATCGTTCAGGTAATTTGGCAAATGTCATTCGCTCGTTAAAAATAATTAATTCTGAAGGTGAATTGGAAACAATTGATAAATATTCTCCTAAATTTGGAAAAGTCTTAGGCGGATTCGGCCTTTTTGGTATTGTTGTCAGTGCTGAGATTGAATTAACGGATAATGAGAATTTAGTAGAACAAAGCGTTGATGTTTCTATTGAAGACTATTTGAAACATTTCAGAGAAAACGTACAGCCGGATGATACAATTCGCATGCATTTATTTCGCCTGTCTTTGGACCCTAACAATCTTTTAGGGAATGGTGTTGCGGTCAACTACACCAAGCTTGATAATTCCGGACCAGTAGAAAGCGGAAAAATTAATAAAGAGGATGAAAATGGAACACGAATGGAACGTATCATGGTCAACGTGGCGCGTCGTTCTGGTTATGTACGGCAGAAATATTGGGAAAGGGAACGAAATCGTCTTTTAAATAATGAAACCCCAATGACCACCAATGAAATAATGCAACCGCCAATTAATGCCATGTTTAATAACTCCGTGAGTGAGTCTGAATGGTTGCAAGAGTTTTTTGTCCCCGGAGAAAATTTAGCTCATTTTATTAAGGAATTAGGGGCATTATTGACCAAAAACAAAGTAGCCCTCATTAATAGCAGCGTGCGCTTTGTAAAAAAAGACGAACATTCCACTTTGGGTTATACAAGAGAAGGGGATCGTTTTGCTGTAGTGCTTTGTTTTAACCAAGCGCTCAAAAAAAGTGAAGTTGTTAAAACTAAAAGATGGATACGTGAAGCAAATGATTTAGTGATTAAACACGGCGGAACGTTTTATCTTCCCTATCAACAGTTTTCTTCGCAAGAACAATTTGAAAAGGCCTATGGAAAAGAGCACGTGGATGAGTTCAAATCTGCAAAAGAAAATGAAGATCCGCATGGTATATTTAATAGTGGCTTGTACCAGCATTATCTCGCGCCAAAGGAAAATAAACCGAATTATTTCAAGGAATTAATTGCTTCAGAAGAGACTAAGAAGAAATTTGCTGGATTTTTGGAAAATGTATTACAGCGTGTCGATACAGATAAGTTTTATGTTCTTCTTGAGGGAGAGTGTTCATCCAACTGTGTCACCTCAGTCATTATCTAAGTCCCAGGGTTAGTCTGTCTTCGAAATAGATTTGTAACTGGGACACGATAAGCGCCCAATTGTGCATGGGCTGATTCCATTTTTCCAGTACTTTCTGGCAAGCACAATAAATAAGCTTAATAAGGGCGTTTTCACTGGTGAAAGCGCCTTTATTTTTAGTGTACTTGCGAATTTGCCGATGAAAGCCTTCAACAATATTGGTAGTGTAAATGATGCGTCTTAGCTCTTCTGGGTATTTGAAGTATTGTGATAGAGCTTCCCAGTTGTTATTCCAGGATTTCATCACCGCCGGGTATTTTTTGCCCCATTTCTCTTCCAACTCAAGTAGATGATGCAAAGCCATATCTTTGCTTGAAGCCTTATAAACCAGCTTTAAATCGGCCATAAAGGCTTTCTGGTCCTTACTAACCACATACTTTAATGAGTTGCGAATTTGATGAACGACACAAAGCTGGATCTCGGTGTTAGGAAAAACTTCAGCAATGGCATCAGGAAATCCCTTAAGTCCATCGATGCTTGCTATAAGGATATCCTCTACACCACGAGCTTTAAGGTCATTTAATACACTAAGCCAAAAACGAGCTCCCTCTGCCTCAGATAAATAGAGCCCTAGAATATCTTTTTTACCTTCTGAATTTACAGCAAGGACGGTGTAAAATGCTCTACTTATGACCTTACCTTCAACACGTACTTTAAAGTGCATGGCATCAAGAAAAACGATTGGGTATACAGATTCTAGGGAGCGATTACGCCACTCGGTAATCAGGGGTAATAGTTTGTCAGTAATCAGGCTGATTTTAGCACTCGAGACTTCTAGTCCATACATCTCAGATAAATGCTCGCTTATCGCCTCGTAACTCATGCCTATCGCATAGAGGGCTAGGACTTTATTATCCAGTGACTCGTTGAGTACCGTTTGACGTTTTTTTACAAGCTCGGGTTCAAAGCTGCCATCCCTATCTCGAGGTGTTTCTAAATCAAAAACTCCAGTTGTTGATTTAATTGTTTTAGTCGTTTTGCCGTTGCGACGGTTTGAAATACCTGTCTCATGACAATCAGTCATATGAGAATCCATTTCACCTTCTAATGCCGCCTCTAATAGCTCTTTTATTAAGGGGGTCAGTATGCCGTCTTTTCCAGTGAGAGATTGGCCAGACTTTAACTGGGTCAAAGCCTCTAATTTGAACTCATTGAAATCAAAATTCGATAAATCTATTTTCTTTTTATTCATATCTACCTCTTTTAAGTGTTAAATTATAAACAAATTAAAAGAGATGACACAGTTATTTAAACACTACCTCTTGAGGACATAATGAAATATAATGACACCCATGAAGAAATTTACGCTGAGTTATTGCGTTGTCTGCCGGATATAATGCCTGGAAAATTGAGCTCTTTACGCCGAGTTTTAGGGTCGCTCTCTAGCATTAAAGAAGATTTAACTGCTCAGGCTAAAGCTTTAATGCCGGATGTAGAAACCATTGATGGTTTGGTTGAAATAGGATATCCCGGTCGATTTGTAGGAGGATTTAAGTCCGCATTCAAAGTAACGGGAGCAATTACTGCGGTTTATGAGCAACAATCAATTACTGATTATGTTCAAACCGGGTTTCCCAGACCTTATGATAACTTTGTAAAACTTGATTATAATGTGCCAGATTTATCTTCAATTCCCGATAACAGCGCGGATGTCATCACTTGTTATGTGGGCTTACATCATTTCCCAGAAGATCAATTGGAGCAGTTCTTGATAAATGTGCGTCGTATTTTGCGACCCAATGGTCGTTTCGTGTTGGTGGACCACGATGCCCACGATAAGGAGTCCTTATTAATGGCTCATATGGCACACAGTGTCTTCAATGCCGTCAATGGTATTTCTCTTGAAGCAGAAATGACCGAAACTCGAAATTTTCGTCCCATGGAGCATTGGAGATCTTTATTGAAAGCACATGGTTTATGTTTGGGAGATCCAGGACCTGATGTTGCTATGATCCGCCATGGCGATCCTAGCCGCAACACCATGGTCAGTTTCGTTAAGCCCCAACCAAAGCCCTTAAATCAGCTAGGTAGAAACCAGGCGATGAATGACGAAGATTTAGAAAATCCCCATCACAGCAAAGGCTTAACCATGTTCTCTAAATCACCAGATAAATCTAAAAGTTATGACAAACAGAACAGCTCGATGATGACGTTGAAGCTCTTGCTTTGATCCATTTTAATCCTTCGATATCGCTCCAGGTCATGCCCCTGAACTACTTTAGGGTTACGGCAAACATGACCTGTATTTATTGTTTTAAGATATAGATTTACCTATGTTAACCAGGCTTAACTGCTGTTACATAAGAGAAGCTTTAGTGTTATAACTTGATCTGTATTAAAAGAGCTGGTTTATTTTCCTTATGTGCCCCATATTTTCGTTTCCAGATAGTATAGTTTTAGCCTTTAGTTAAATCAGGTTAATTATTTAGATAGCTCTTGTGAAGAATCAACTAATTGATGAGTTAATCAAAAAAACATTTAAAGTCAGAAGTAATCTTATCATCTAAAGCATCAAATTTAAAATGACCTGGCGTTGTAATGAAGTCGCTTTTAATGAGCAATTAGGAGGCCAAATAACAAGTCTTTTCCTTAATATTTTATTAAGATTAATCTGGCATACTTCGAGCACTTTCCAATACCAGCCTGGATCATTAATGGACACATTAAGTCTTCTTGCTCTTATCAATGAAGTGAAGCAACCCGATGAGATTTTAACAAAACTTAAAGAAAAGCAATTTGCAATTACTGATGTGACTGATGATGGAGATTCAATACTGCATGTATTAGCTAAATCGGATCATGCAAAAAAAATTGATTTTTCTGATTATCTCAACGTGTTGATAACAGCAGGCGCAAATGTAAATGCTGTCGACAGGCAAGGTAATGGTTTCCTTGGTTACTTTATAGAGCGCACCCGAACGGGTATGGCTGATTACTATAAACATAAGACCTTTAAACTATTACTGAGAAATGACGAATTTGACGTCAATCAAAGATTGACAAATGGCTTCTCTCTTTTCGAGTTCTTTTTTTGCTCCAAAGGTTATCAGTCATGTGACCACCTAAAAACTTTAATAGCCCATGATAAGTTTAATCCTAATCAGAAAACATCAGAGCATAACGCCGTATTGCTTCATATGGTATTTAAAGATCTGTTCCAATATAGAGAGCAACTAGTCGATGTAATCAACCACAAAAAGACCGATCCTAACGTCAAAAATGATATTGGAAAAACTGCTTTGGCTTTAATCTTGGAGGGGACACAATCTAGTAACATGGAGTATGTTAATGCATTAGTTAATAACGAACTGTTTGATATCAATGCCCTAGATAATGATGGAAATAATTATCTGCAACTCGCAATTATCTCTCAAAAATTCAAAGCTGAACAGATTGCACTTCTGCTGATTAATAGAGGTATTGATGTCACACATAAAAATAAGGAAGGTAAGTCAGTATTTGATTTGCTTTTCGAAAACAAAGCAGGTAGGTCAAATTCAATTCGAAACGACCTGATGTTAACGATTCTGAAAGCTCATCCCTCATCACTCTATGATAAATGCTCTGATGGAAGGACTATTTTGGCTGCGCTATTTGTTATGGACGACTGGAGCATCAGATCCAAATTCGTCAACATTATTGAACTATGTAAAAAACAGGAGGGTTCTGCTGGGCTTCTAAAAAAGATAATAGAAGAGGCGTTCGCTAGTTTTCATCAAAATGGAGTTTCTGAGGAGACAATGCTCGATTTAATTCAAGCACTTGTTACAACCGGTATTAGCGTAGATGTTGAATATTGCCTCGCTCTTGTCGCCATTTGTAATCCTCAGTATAAAAGTGAAAAAATAAACAGCTATTTTAAAAGACTTAAGCCTGATTTGGATTTTAATGTTGTTATTGGCCATATAAAAAATTTAACTCAAGAAGGGAGTAATGAGCGTTCCAAAGCATTAAGTTATATCTGCAAGTTTAATTTTACTTTTAATAACATCAATGACTTCAGTGACAGTACCCTCGCTTTTGAAGCGCATCATCTCCAAACTAAAATAATTTCCCCTATCAGCAAAGACACTGCAATGTTCGGCCATTTATTTGCATTGAGCGGATCAATACCAGTCGATAACAGTCTTGTCAGACTAACAGGGAGTAATTCTTTTTACACCGCGCCATTTATAGTGCATTTGATGAATACTTACTTGTCTCATTGTGAGCAAAATAATAAGTACACAGAACATCAGGACGCTATTCGGCAAGTAAGAAATATGACAATAAAAGCCATGCGATATTATTTTATGGCAAATTATTCGGGTACACTCCCATACACGGATGATTATTTGTCATCTATGGAAGAAGACAGTAAACAGTCAGGAGTGGAACTATTCACTGGTTGGCCTGAGCATGGTATCGATATCATCATCAAACAAAAAGACTTGTATCGCAATAATGGTGGTGGATGCAGCACCGACACCACAACAGAACATTACAAAATAACTAAACCTGAGAATGTAACTAAACAAGTATTTGCCAGTCTTTTTGTAGATACCTATGAGTCAAATAAAACATATATTCAACAAAATTTGCATGAAACTCTTGGACTTGTCTACCACGATAGGATTGATGGAGAATTTCAAACGGTAGGCAATTGCGATCTTCACAATAAGTTAATCGCTTTAAAAATAAAATATCGCTTATTTTTACCTGAAAGCATAGCTGATGAGCTTTTTATCGATACGATTCAATTTTTTGAACAATTCTTTCTGAAAGAATATCTTTCTCTTTACGCTAATAATTCTGCATTACCACATTTATTAATGCGCTTAATCACCCAAAAGTTACTACCAGAAGGCAAACTGGATTTAATAAGGACGCTATTAACCGACCATTTCAGCTCAGAATCAAATCAGGAGATTTTACAGACTGAACTCATGCTGAAAGGTTGGTTACTGGAAATTACAGGGCAGTCTAGAAAGGAGTTTGATAAACAGTTACAGTTTCTTGAAATAAAACTTTTTCCTGAAATGAACACCCGGCTTCAGGTCTTAGACCATTTCCTTAATGATAAAGTGACTCATGAAGATTTAGATGAATTAAAATCATGGTCTTTAACAGAACAACAGTTCCAAGGTTATCATTTATTGCATTTAGCAGTAATGAATAATAATCTTGAGCTTGCTTCTACACTTATCCAGATGTTCCCCAATGCAGTGGATCAACCCAACTGGCACAACCAAGAACCATTATGCTTGGTGCAATCTGTTGAGATGATTGATCTATTGGTTAAAACTGGGGCAGATACAGCAAAGACAAAAAATGACAATGCATTAGACTGCGCCATTAGAGCAAACAGAGTTGACTTAGTAAGAGCCTTACTAAATCATGGTGCCAAACCTAGCGAATATAGTGCTTATTATGCAGCCTCGAAAGATCCAAAGATTTTAAACTCTTTAATGGAGTTTCATCCAGAGGCTATGAAAAAAACTACGCATAGCTACAGAACTCCTGTTCATGCTGCAGCTCTGGCAGGACAAAATGAAAACATTCAAAGCCTGGTGTATTATGCTGATGTTAATACTGCAGCAAAAGATGTGAATGGTGTTACGCCGTTACAATTAGCTCTTCAAAATGAACGTACAGATACAGTAAGGTTATTGCTTCAATATCCAGGGACATTATTCAAACGTCCATATCGTGGTGATTCTGTGGTCAAGATGGCTAAAGATACCGAAATGCAACAACTCCTTATGCATGAAAAACACCAAAGAAAAGCGGATCGTAAATATTTTAAGGCATTTAAAAATAGCAATCCTGGCATTGTAAAGGAAAATATAGATTATTTAATTATAGCTATTCGTACCAACGATGTACGGGCCATCCGTGGATTTTTGTTCACATACCCTGATGTCAAAGTAGTCAAAACCAGCAACCACTATTTCACCACGCCTTTGACAGAAGCAATACAAAAACTGGCCGGAAAAAAAGGGGAAGAATATGATGAAGCGTTCAACATTGTCAAAATGCTTCTAAAAACCCCAGGAATTGATATTAATGCCTGTACAGCAACATCTGAACCCATCTTGTTCTGGGCCACATCGATTGGTGATGTCGCTGTACTTGAACTCTTCCTTGCCGATCCTAAACTCAATCCCAATCAACAGGATAATATAGGATATACAGCCCTACATGATGCAGTAGAGCGAGGTCATTTGAGCTGTGTAAAACGTTTGCTCCAAGATAAACGTGTTGACAGCAGCATTGTCAATAAGCGAGGAGAAACAGCCGCAGATCTTGTCAGTTTCAGAAGAGGTGTAGGGGAGTGCGTAGAGGAGGTAGTTAAGAGCTTATCTGAAAAATCGAGGTTCTATATCCATTAAAGTGAACGTAAAAAGAATTAATTGCATGGAAGTGAAGGAAAACAAGAGTCCGTGCAGCCAACCATGACTACACCAAAATAATAGAAATACAGGAAATTTAAACATAATTATATGTTTCTAATATCCTGTAGCAAAAGCTAGATTCACTTGTCTCCTTGAGTTCATTCATAATCAGCCTTTTAATACAAACGAACTTGGGGAACCTCAGACCACCGAGTGGTATAGGCAGGTGATTTAAGTTCAGCACGCATGGCCCAGGGTTTTGAATATCCTTCAGCCGCGAGTCGAATCGTGCTTCTTCCATACTTTTGATTGATTTGTTCAAAGACACTCATCAATTGTTCGGTGTGGTTGAGTTGCTCATCACTGGGCTGATGAAACATATCCAGTTGCCTGGGGTCTTTGGGAATCAAGTCCTCAAGACAGACTCCAGCTTTTTTATAGTAATATCCTGGTTTAAAAATACGGTGTAAACATCGCTTGGCGATTTTGGTAATTAAACGCAAATCATCCGTGGGATTAATGAACTTAAATTCTATGGATTGAAAGTGCTGCGCCAAATCTTCGCGAAACCGATTGGTATGTACAAAAACAACCATGCGCTGCGCTACCAATTGCTGGTTGCGCATTTTCTCCACCGCGCGTGCGCAATGACTACTCACCGATTCGGCAATGGAGGAAAATTGTGTTTGCATCTGTCCAAAACTTTTGGACGACATAATGCTTTGTTTGGGCTCTACTTCTTCCAAACCACCACAGGCTATTCCTTGAAGTTCCATTGCTGTACGCATCAAGACCACATTCAAACTCTTCTTCAATAGGTGAGGATTGGTCGTTGCCAAATCATAGGCTGTATGAATACCTCGGGCGATTAATTTATTTTCCCATTGCCGCCCTACTCCCCACACGTCCCCTACTGTAATTTGCTTTAATAATTGCTCACGATTCGAGGCAATATTAAATACCGGGGTTTTAAAAACTTTTTTACATAAATGATTGGCCACTTTAGCCAAGGTCTTCGTAGCGCCAATACCAATAGAGGTGGATATTCCTGTATGCTTTAGGATTTTCTTCTGTAAGTGTTCGCCCTATCTTATGCATCATTCGTTATTGGAATTATCCTAAATACCCCGATAATTTGATATTTTCTCATTGATAAGATTTGCTGAATTGTAGGTTGAGCCTTGGCCCAACCTACAGCTTATATGGATTCCTGGTCTCAATCAATTTTGAGAATGCTGAAAATTAGATTAAAAAAGATACGCCATTAGGTAAATTCTCTAATCCAAGATGTTGTGCAATACTTTGCCCTACATCTGCAAAGGTATCTCGACGTCCAATGAAACGGCTCTTAAGGCTTGGTCCATAGACTAAAACTGGAATATGCTCCCTGGTATGATCTGAACCAGGAAAAGTAGGATCGCACCCATGGTCTGCCGCAATAACAATAAGATCATCAGGCCTTAATAAAGCATCAAGCTCTGGAAGACGCGCATCAAACTCCTCAAGGGCATGCGCATAACCTATTACATCACGTCGATGCCCAAATGAAGAGTCAAAATCTACAAAATTAGTAAAAACCAAACTTCCTTCGGGAGCAGTGCTCATCGCAGTCAAGGTGGCGTCAAATAAGGCCATATTACCATCAGCCTTTATGGTTTGTGTGATCCCCTGATGCGCATAAATATCAGCAATTTTTCCTAGAGCGATTACTTCACGGCCCGCTTCCTTTAAATAATCAAGTAATGTTTTAGCTGGAGGCAAAGTAGCATAATCCTTGCGATTCGCAGTTCGTTTGAATGCTCCTGGTTGTCCTTTAAATGGGCGCGCAATCACACGTCCAATCTGATATTCATCGACTAAAGTGCGGGCAATTTCACAGATATCATACAAGCGCTGCAAACCAAAACTTTCTTCATGAGCTGCAATTTGAAAAACACTGTCAGCAGAAGTATAAACTATGGGTTTACCACTTCGCATATGCTCCTCACCTAATTCTTCAAGAATTGTAGTTCCAGAGGCATGCTTCTCACCAAGTACTCCTGGTAAACCAGCTCGTTCAATAAAGGTATCAATTAATTCTTTGGGAAAACAAAAAGGTTGTTCGGGAAAATAACCCCATTCAAACGTCACTGGAACTCCAGCTAACTCCCAATGCCCACTCGGAGTATCTTTACCCAAACTCTGCTCTACTGCATAGCCATAATATCCTACAGGTTCCGGAAAAGCAGATAATTCAACAAAGCGCAATCCACTACTGGCTAAGGTAGCATGATACAGCCCTAATTTGGCCAGATTAGGCAAAGTCAATGGTCCTTGACGCACCCCTGCTTTGTCGCCCTCACCGCGCTCACACACTTGATGGATATGAACAAAAGTATTAGCACCAGCATCACCATAGCGAGAGGCATCCAAACTGGCGCCGATCCCAAAAGAATCCATGAGTAATATACAAACTCGCCCTGTCATCTTAGTCCTTAATATGTTGGCAGTGTGTTTCTTTTAAACCAAAAAGCATGAAAAAGGCAACTAATAAACCTACTGGTAAAATAATTGCTGCATATTGATAGGCACTCAGTAGATAAACAGGTGTTCCATTAACCAATTGCATTCCGCTATGATTCGTCAATAAATAACTAAATAGATTTTGATACACAATGTAACCACCCTGAGTCAAAATCGAAATCACACTGACTGCCGTTGCGGTCATTGCAGGTGGGCTACTCTCAGCGACCAACGCATAACTAATCACTTGTGCTGAGGTAAAAAACCCAAGCAAGAAAAATAAAATTGCCATGACGTTATAAGAAACGGGAAGATAAAGTACCGCCAGCAAAGTCAATAAGGAAGCAAGCACCCCTATTTTCATAGGCATAATACGTAAACCCATCTTATCAGATATCCAACCAACCAGCGGCGAACCAACGATCGCTCCTAAAAATAACATGCCGTTCACCATTGATGCTTGGGCAGAGCTAATATCCAATCGTTGTACCAAATATAAAGTACCCATCATCGCGCCAAATACAGCAATGGCCATATTCATTAAACTGGCATAAAACGCTGCCCGTATATATTGAGTATTTAAATAGGCCTTTTTGGCAGCTGAGAGGACGTTAATTGGTTGAGCGACTTGTTTTACAATGTATTGGGGTCTTTCCTTTATCCAAAAAAACATTAAGACCAACATGGCAAAACCAAGAATTCCCACATTTTGTACTGCTTGGCGCCATCCAACCAGAATAACTAATTTGGTCAAAGGATATTGAGCCAACATACCACCGGCCATTGCCATAGTGACTATAGCTCCAGTGACTAGAGCCATCCGCTTTGGAGGAAACCAATGAGATGCCAAACGTACAGGGCCTAGGAAACAGAATGCACTTCCAATGCCGGTGATGAATCGACAAAACAAAGCTAAATAAAAGGAATGGGAGTAAGCCAAAAGAAAAGTACTGGCTACACACAAAAACATCGCGACTAATAAGGTATTTTTAATCGAAAAACGGTCAAGAACCATTCCAGCAACAAAAAGAAACAATACATTAGAAAGATAATAGATGCTTGATAACCAAGCCATTTTATCCGCTTGGATCTTAAAATCCTGCATGATGTTTGCAGCGATGGACGCAAACATATTCCCTTGTATAAATTCATAAAAAAAGAATAAGGTTGCAGCAAAACAAACCATCCAGGGCAGTAATGACGACTTTAGATCACTATATCCTTGAAACTCATCCACCACTTGCATTTTTACTCCTCACTTATCGCTTGCAATATGTTTCGCGGGTCAATAACACAGCAATTAAAGCCGCAATCGTAGTTATTGGGAATATCCACATAGCATATTGAAAATCAGCCACAGAATACGTTGTCACTGCCGCACCAGCATGATGCGCAATTAACCAACCAAAAAGCACTTGTCCTACCCCCCCGCCGCCCATGATAATCACTGAGGCGATGCCTGTCGCAGCGCCCGTATTTTCAGTGGAATTACTTTCAGCCACCAAAGGATAGGAAATTACTTGTGTGCTTGTAAAAAAACCTAGAGCAAAAAAGATAATACTCAGAGTTGTTTGTGATAAAGCGATGTCCAAGAACAAAGGAATAACCGTGATAAGCGTAGCAATAGCTCCCACGATCATTAGAGGTTTACGACTTCCTTGGGAATCAGACAACCATCCCGCCAATGGACAGCCAATGACACTCCCCATAAAAATCAGACTAATCACATTACTGGCGGCCATTTCAGGTAGTTGATGCACTACTTGCAAATAGCTAGCACCCCATAAAGCACATAAAACCATAATAGGCAGATTAAGAAAAGAAGTATAAAATCCTGCTAGCCAGTTTTGAGAGTTAGAAAATGCTTGAATAAATCCAGCAAGAACTTGTCCTTGATTGGTATTAATCTTCATTGGTGAGTCTTTAGGTTTATCACTGACGATCCAATAAATCCAAAGTAGCAAAACAGCGCCAACTGCACCATCAATTAATAAAGCCTTACGCCATCCAAATAATTCATAGAGATAAGCAAAAGGTGTATGAGCCATCATTCCACCAACAAAAGCCATCGTAACCAAAGAGCCTATGACAAGCGCCTGCCTTCTTGGTGGAAACCAATGCGATACCAATACCACACAGGATAAAAAACAAAACGCATTGCCTATTCCAGAAAGAAAATGACAAAAAGAGGCCAAAATAAATGAGTGAGTTAGTGCGAATCCGACAGTACCCAGAACACAAATAAACATGGCACTTAGAATAACGGTTCGCGTAGAAAAACGATCCAGGATAACTCCTGCTGGGAGAAGAAATAGGATATCTGCCCACAGATAAGCGCTGGACATCCAGCTTAATTGAGTTGCATCAATACCAAAATCATCCCGTAAAGGCTGATTGATTACATCGAAAATATTGAGCTGAAAGAATTCATATAAAAAAAATAAGCCCGCTGACAGGCACACAGCCCAGGCCATTAAGTCACCACGAGGCACAAAAGTGCTTGAATTCACTGTAATAGATTGCGACACAGTTACTCCTTATGGCTTAAAAATTGCGCCCGATTATATCAAAACTCTAAATGAATTGGTATCTTTATTGAACAAACTTAGCCTTAACCTAAGCGCAATAAGGCCAAACGCTTGGCTCACTGTCATGAATTTTAGAGAAAATATCCTTTATCCCCTATTCTTGAGTGCAACGAAGAGTCTCCTATCGTAGCAGTGTGCACAGCATGGAGATCCTTGGCTAAGCTCGTGAATGACGGGAGTAGGAGAACGTGGCCGTTGGGACGAATAAGGGATTTAATTGTGACAAATAAACCATCCGCTCTACCCGCTTTCCAGGAGCGAGAGAGGGGATTTCTTTTTAACATATGGCAGTACCCTCTTTAGGTAATCTACTGTTTATCAATGTTCTGCTTTCTCTGCACAAGATTCTTTTGCTGAAGCCGGAATACGCATCAAAAATAAAGGTTTATTTCCTGCATAAACACGTTGCACTAGAACCATCTTTGAAAATAAGTCAGGGGAAATTCTGTGGGTCTCGAGGGGCTCTACTGCCAGGTAATTTTCTCGACCATTGCTCAATAAGTTGCAAAGTCTTTTATCACTCAAAGCAAATTTCGCTCTGCCTCCTGAGTAAAATTGTGCTGAGAAATCTGCTTTGTAATCCCAATATATGAGATAGCTGCCAGCGACTGGATTTTGTTTTAACCAGGCAGCAACGACAAATTTTTGTGTTTTGGAAACGGCTTGTGGCATTGCATTAAATGCAAGAGTTGCCACCAAAAAAATTACCCCGATCACAACAGAAAGTCTAATAATAAGCAGCTGGGCTTTTACTACAACACCAACTCGATTCCAATATTCTACAAAGAACAATGAAAAAGCAGGAATGCTAGGAAAAACATAGGTGTAAATGATATTACTGGAAAATGTAAAAAAGAATAAAGGGACTACAGTGCAAAGAAAAAAATAACTCAACCATCCATCTTTATCTATGAATACTTTACGTAGGTTATGTCGGTATTTAACAAACCAAGCAGCACCTAAAAGACACCAGGGAAAAATACCACTTGCGGCATAAATCCAAATCATACCCCAAGGTTGCTTATGTGCATAACCGTATTTATCGCCACTCCATCCCGGTTTTAAAAATCGGTTGAAATTCTCACCCACAATAAAATAATTTAAAAACCCAGGTGTACGTATCTCCGCCCAAATGTACCAGGGAAGTGCAATAACAAACATCAATAAGATACCTTTTATCCAAGGTAGTCTTTGCCACAAATTACGCCATTCATTTCTTAATAATACCCAAAAAAAGATGGGCAATCCTGATAAAACCACAGCAACCGGACCTTTTGCCAGCAATCCCAGACCGAGGCCTATAAAAAAAACATAAGACCAAGATGTACTGCTATCAACTACAGCACGCCAAAATGCAACTAAGACAAGAGTAATGCAAAAGAGCAAAGACGGATCAGTCATCACCGTTCCGGCATCAAGGAAAAAATCTAATGTTCCAGCTAGAACTAAAGTGGTGATCATTGCAATAAAAGGCCCACTATGTCTTTTTGCCAAGTCCCACACAAGCCATAAGGTGGCCAAAGATAAGAGTAATCCAGGTAAACGAACAGCAAACTCATTAATTCCAAAAAGCTTCATTGAAAAAGCAGAAAGCCAGGTCGACAAGGGTGGTTTTGCCCAAAAGGGTACTCCATAATCATGTAATGGAGTGACCCAATTCCCCGTTTCCAACATCTTACGGGCAATCTCTGCATAACGCGATTCAGAAACATCATTCAAAGGAATAAAGCACATCGAAATGATTCGACAGACAAGCAGAAAGATTAATGCAAATACTGCATTATTATAAAATTGATGTTGCAACTGTTTATCGTGTTCGATATTCAAAACGGACCTCATTAAAAAAGCTTCCTGCCACCGGCAAGCAATGTGTATTAAATAGATACAAACCCTGGTTCGATGTCTTTCATCAAGATGGCATTAATAAATGCCTTTAATAAAAATGACAGAAATATTACTCATTATTTAAATTAATACAAATTTTTTATATTTTACGATGAAAAATAGTTCAACTTTTGGGTCAAATATAGGGGTTAACGTACTGAATTTTAAAATATTTTCATATAAAGGATAAATTGTATAATGAAAATACATGACGAGCGGATTAGTTTAGTTTACACTGAGACCTTGTAAGAAGATCTTACATTATTTATCCATTGGACATTTGGAGACTAACATGACGTTTGTACTTAAGGAACTAAGTGAATTAAGAAAACATTTTGATGATACAGTAGATATCATATTAAAACGCGAAAGTAAGGGAAAAATTGAAGATCTTACTAACCCCAACAGAAAATATGAACTTCAATTTCTCACCTCAATACTTCTTAAGCTCGAAGAGCAAGCAAAAGAAAAATCTCCTAATTTAGGATATCTCTCAACCGTTTTTTATGGGGCAATGCTGACGGTAATGCAAGATATCGAAAATAATCGGGGAGTAATGGAGTCATCTGGCTTACTCAATGATCGATTAAAGGATGCTATGGGGATTGGTGATGAAGTCAAAGCAGAAAACAGACCTGATTTATATCAAAATGCTAAATTCCATACTGCATTAAATTCATTTCTAAATCAGATTTTTATAGAACATGATTCTCGTAAAGGCTTTGCAAAAGATCACATGTTGACTGCAGTTCCAACAGATAATTTAAGCAAACTGATTCAAACCTCATATAAGCTGGAAAAAGATGCTCAGCGTGCAATTGTTGCCTCTTTTACTACCGATGGACAAACCATTTTGGACGTTAAATTCAAAGCAGCTAAAAAATCACCAATCTCTGCAACCAATCGATTTGGCGGCTGGGAAAAACTCAATGCGGATCTTGATGAATTAATCAAAGATGAACTTGCTGATAAAAATGTTGCAAAAATTGAAAAGTTAAAGTCAAAAGAGCGTATCTCCCAACTTCATTTTCTAAATGCAATTAGAGAATCATTAAAAACTGCGCCTATCGATGAAGCTGAAAAAACTGCTATTCTGGCTGGTTCAATGCATCTGGTGCGTCAACAAATTAAGAATGAATATGCCTCCTCATACGTGTCACATGAAGAGAACTCGGTGATTTTGACAGGCAAGAAGAAAAAGAAAGGATTAAATCAAATTCTTGCTGTTGATGAGGTTAACCCACAGGATGTTGAAGCACTGGTTACATCGGCAACTCAATTCATTCAACTTATGACAGTAGCACCGAAAACTAATGGTAAAAAAGCGATTCGTGCTGCCCATATTTTTTCAGCAATCACTGAACTCAATCCTGAGTTCAATTTACAATCTATTTTTAATTTACTTATAGACATGATCCATACTTGTCGTACGGATGCATTAAAAGTGGTCGTTGAAGAATTTAAAAAGGAAACTAAAGGACCTGAAAAACCTGCCAAAGGATATTTAGGCGGTCTCTCTTCCGCTTTAGGCTCTTTAAGCTTCTATAATAGAAATAAGAAAGAAGATGATGAAGAAGAAGAGGATGAACTGGAACATAAGAGTAACATGACTAACGGCTAACTCGTTGTACTCTTAGAGCCTTTTTTATTTTAATCATCACAATAAGGTGACTGAATTATTCTTATTGAGTCGCCTTATTTTAAATATTTTAATCGCTGCCTCACTTCAGATAAGCCATTTAGGTTAATTTTTTGTTACAATGCCATTTTTCTCGAATTTGTTTGTGCCGTACGCCAATGAAAATTAAATTTATTATTAAAGAACTATTATTCTCCCTAATGTTTTTAGTGGTGAGTCAAAATATCAGTTTTGCATTGGAAAATCGTTTTTCCGAGGATGCTGATAATCAAAATAATTACCTCACTCATTCAGTAAAGCAATCTCAGGAAGAGCGAGAGCAAAAAAAAGAGCTTTCGAAAAAATTACCTGCAGTATCCAAAAAAACAGTATCCATCACAATTGATGATCTCCCTTTTGTTGGTGAATATCGAAATTTTCATTTGAACATGATGATCGAGACCATGGCCAAGGAACAAGTTCCTGCTACCGGATTTATTATAGCGAGAGAAGTGCGCAAAGACAGCTGGGAAATACTCCGTAAATTTCGCGATGCTGGCTTTGGATTAGGCAACCACACGTTCTCACATGCGAATCTAAACAAGATGAGCACTCAAGAGTATATTCAAGAAATTAAAGGGGCAGACCATATTTTGCATCCTGTTTTGACCGAACCTAAATATTTTCGTTACCCCTATTTAGCTATGAGCTCTGGACAAAAAAAGGAAGACATCCTGTGTTATCTTGCCAAAAAAAATTACCAAGTTGCTCCCATTACCATAGATTCCAAAGATTTCGTCTTTAATCAACGTTTGTTATCTGTACCTGAGCTTAATAGACGCGCATATCTCGAAGAGTTGAAACCCTTTTATATTGATTTTATTTGGCAACAAACGCTCCGTGCCGAAGAGCACAGCCAATTTCATCGCGATAATGAGCGATCACAAATTTTACTGATTCATGCGAATTTACTTAATGCTTATGTTTTGCCTGATATTATCAATTTGTATAAACAAAAGGGCTATGAATTTGTCACTTTAGAAGATGCATTAAAAACCTTTAAAAAGCCAATCCAATGCAGTAAACAGCCTATTTTTGCTCAAAACAAAAAAAAACCTCTACCACAAAAGACTGAACATGATATTGGGACATTTGTTGAATGGAATTAGGAATAAAGCATATTTGAACCAAACAAATTACGTTTCTGGTTATTAGAGTTTGCATATAATTCGCTCGATTGAGCACAAAGGCTGCGAATTAGATTGCGCTACAATTTACGTCACCCGAGCATTGGCGAAGGCTCTCCTGTTCTAATACTGTGCTACAGCGATGGGGATCCCTCTCTATACTCAGGATAACATGAGCTATAAGTTAGGAAGTATTGTGGAGACTACCCCACATAATTGCACCTTTTATTCATTTTAAACGTGCTTATTCTTGGTAAAAAATTTAGCTTTCACCTAAACTAATAGATAGTGGACATGCTTTAGTTACAAGGGACTGATACCCATGTTAGTTAAAAAGGCAGCTTTTACCTTAATTGAGCTTTTGGTAACCTTATTGGTACTCTGCGTTGCGTTAGTTATCGCACTTCCTGCCTTAAGTAATATGCTCATGAATAATCGTTTAACCGCTTACACCGATATGTTTGTGAATGCATTGAATTATGCGCGCAACAATGCCCTTAATGAATCAATGAATGTGATCGTTTGCCCGTTCGGAGCTGCGCAATCTACTACGTGTGGCGGAAATTGGGGAGCTGGATGGATAGTAGTAACCCAGCCTACAGCAGGTGCAGGTATCTTATTGCAAAGCCAACAATTTTTTCCCTCAGATCCTACACTTTCAGGTACTGTGGCGAGCGTAACTTTTGATCCTCATGGATTAACCTCCACGCCGAGTAATTTCAAATTTTGTGACAGTCGAGGTGGAACATTTGCACGCTCCATTGAGGTGTTGGCTACTGGATTTGTCCAATCTGGTTCAACACCCGGACAAGCTGTCTGGGACAACAGCGCACTTGCATGCCCTTAATGGAGACTGCTTATGAATTGTTCAGGAAGAGACAACACCCAACAAAGAGGAATGTCCTTAATTGAAGTCCTTATTGCTTTTGTCATCTTGGCGGTGGGCATGTTAGGGATAGCAGGCATGTTAATCCTTTCGAGCAAAGCCAATAATTCGAGTTACGCCAAACAACAGGCAGTACAATGTATTTATGACATATTTGATAAAATTCGCGCCAATACTCAGGCAGCAATTAATGGTAACTACAATATCAGTAATATCAACAGCAGTGGTTCACCTACTCTTCCAGCAGCTCCTGGGGTGATGTGCAATCAATCGCCTTGTTCGAATGCTCAATTAGCTTCATATGATACCTGGTATTGGTTAAGCTTTGATGTGAGCAGGCTGCCTAATGGCAGTGGTTCGATTACTTCAGCTCCTGCGCCAGGGACGGGAGGAAATACAATCATTACGGTAACTGTGCAATGGGACGATAGCTTGGCACAAAATCAAGTTGGCGCAAGCAGTACTCCTTCGCCAACTAACCCTAACTATGTTCAACTAAGCGTACAAAGTCAATTATGAATACTTATACTAAATATCAACAAGGTTTTTCGTTAGTCGAGTTAATGATTGCCACTGCTATAGGCCTCCTACTCAGTTATGCAGTGATGCAAGTCTATGTTACTCAAACTCAAGTCTATAGAACAACAAATTCACAAGCGCTTATTCAAAGTACAGAAAATGCGATTGCTAACTTAGTCATACCGATTATTCGCTCAACTGGATTTGTAGGATGTGGTTCAGACAGTACGGCAATGTCTAATTTAAATGGGGGCGGTTCTAGCCCCATTGGAACACTGAATGCGAACCCAACACTAATCGCGGGGTATAATCGGAATGGCGCAACCATTTCCATTACTCAGGATAATCCGAGCAACGACGGTAATGCAGGTGATTGGACACCTTCTCTGGATCCCTCTTTGGCAGGGAGCATAGAAAATACCAGTGATGTTTTGGTTGTCCTGGGCGCAGCTCCCGGGAGTTTTCCTGTTTCAGTAACAGCTATTGACTCAAGCAGTAGTTCCTTTACGGTACAAACTACAACAGGTCTTAATCTCGCTGCAGGTCAATTTGCTGCAGTCTCTGATTGTGTTAAATCCTCTGTATTTGTCATTACTGGAGTAGCAGGAACATCGATTTCCCATGCGGCAGGCTCAGGACCCTATGACAATTCTACGTCTACGTTTATTGTTAATTATCAGGTTGGATCTCAGTTCATTCCCTTACAACAAACTGCATTTTTTGTAGGACAAGGACAAGGCGGACAAAGCTCGTTAATGCGGGGAACCCTGACTGAGACAGGCTGGACTATTCAAGCGCTGGTTCCTGGTGTTGACGTCATGAAAGTCCAGTATGGCATAGGTGGCAATGGGACAATATCTCAATATGTTACTGCTGACGCAGTTCCAAACTGGGCTCAAGTTTATGCAATTCGGCTAGGTTTTTTAATTGAAGGGCAGGCTGCTTCAGGTAATCAAAATACCACTCAATATAAGGTGTTAGATACTGTAGTTACTGTGCCAAACGATAATCGTCTTCGTCATGTATATGAAGTCAATATTGCGTTAAGGAATGCGGGATCATGAAACTTATTTCGCCAAATAAAAAATCAAGTGACAGATACGGTGATCTGAAAGGTCCGATGGATAAACATGCATCAATAAACGAACTGCCTTGGAAGAATGCGACAAATGAAAAAGGATATATCCTTCTGATCACTATGATCTTGCTTATTATGCTTACTGTTTTGGCAGTTACAGATGTGTCACTCAATACCACACAGACACGAATTGCAGCGAATGCTACCGATAGCGAAATCTGTTTGGAAAAAACTGAAGGCGCATTAAATCAGGCAATTAATAATTTACTGAATGGAACTTACAATGCAAACAATTTTTTAAATAACAACAGCGGACTGTACCTATTAAATCCCAATAATCCACCATTATGGACAACAGTTAATTGGTCCAGTTCTACATCAGTAATTCCCAGTTTTCAAGGATATTCCAATTCCCAAGCAAGCTATATTATAGAACAACTGCCCTCGGTTATTCAGCCGGGGCAAAATATGAAAATGCCGACTTACATATATCGAATTACAGCACGCTCTTTAGGGGCTAATGGAAACACATCGGTAATGTTACAAACGACGGTACAAATTCAACCATAGGTAAGATTGATTATGAACGGTGCACGAAGCAGATATTTTGGTAAAGGACTCAAGATTTTCTTATTAATCTTACTGTCAACTTTTGCCATTGCAGCGAGCCAACCTACCTTGAATATCCCCCAAGTACCACTGATCTTAGCCAGTCCGATTCATCCACAGATATTAATTGCCATTGGAAATTCCGAATCAATGGATGGGAACTTGGCCGGTGCCATCATGACGGGTTCCGGCTCTCTTACTGGAGGTTTAACCTCATTGAGCAATTCCAGCTCCCCTATCAATTATACCGTACCTACAGGATTTACCCCTCCAATACAAGCAGCAAATAGTAGTGGGCAAGCACCCTACACCGTCAGTCAAAGTGGTGTGCTGGTCGATAATAGCCCCAGCCGATTAAATGTGGCAAAAGCAGGCATTCAAGCCATTATCAACACCTACATGGAATCCACAGACTTTGCTTTGGAAACCTACAGTGTCAGTGGTGTCGGAGTTTATAACACCTGGGTTTATTATATGTCTCCTCAAAGCAGTAATTTTTCATTCACCAGCACACAGGTTGCAGGTAATACTTACGTACAAAACCCCTGTTACAACTATTCTACTGCATCCTCAACCGTTCAAAGCAACTGCAGCTCAATTGCCAGCTTTTATGGTTCTTCAGTAGTATCTTCTAACTTATACATGCAAATTGGTTCATCCAGTGATTTCCCTTCCATTAATGACGTACTTTATGCAAGCACTGGACTCCCAGGAGTATTTCTTACATACAGTGGGCCTTCACCTGCGACCCCCTATCCACCTAACTTTTCGATTAGCAATTACAATAGTGGCAATGTGCTAATTTCTTACTCCAAATCATTACCTAATATTGGTGGCTTTAGTACAAGCCCAACCAACGCGGGATTTGTGCCCTTTTCCCCACAGGTGCTTTATGTTCAACGAGGTTTTGGATATAACGGCAGCCAATCTGCTACAACAGGAAACGTTTTGGTTCCTATGACTAGTGCAGGAACAACGCCAACCCAGACGAGTATCAACAATGCCATTAGTGTATTTACGCCCTATTTACAGCCTGAGACAAATTCCTCGTCAACCAAAGAAATTAAATCTGCAGCAGTGCAATCACCAATCGCAGGTCTGCTCACAAAAGCTAACTCATACCTCACCACATTAGGCACTACCAGTGGCAATGGTTGCCCACAGAAAAAATACGTTATTTTGATTTCTGATGGTCTTCCAACTCAAGATCTTAGTGGCAAACTATGGCCACCCCTAGGCAGTGCCGCTGCGACAGGCTATGGTATTACTGCAACCTTTAATACTGATGGTTCGCTTAAAAGTACCAATTGCCAAGCCTTAACCGATGCAATAAGTACGATTACTACACTAAAACAAAATGGAATTCCAACCTATGTAATAGGCCTTGGCGCTGGGGTAAACCCCTCATTAAATCCCCAGGCAGCGTCTACACTGACGGCAATGGCTGTCGCTGGAGGCACCACCAACTATTACCCTGCTACCAGTTCAACCGATTTGGTTAATGACCTGAACTCCATTATGATTTCGATTCAAAATGGTTCCTATACAACCACTGCGGCATCAGTAAGTTCTACCCAACTGAGTAAAAACAGTGTGGAATATAAGGCCAGTTTTGTATCCAATGATAGCCCCTATCTCGACTGGACTGGAAGCTTAGTTGCCTTACCCCTTAATCCAGCAACAGGTATTCCGACAGGAGCAACCAACTGGAATGCCCAGCCGCTACTCGATACTCTAGTCACTGGTTCAGGATGGTCATCCAACCGATTTATTGCAACCTGGAACCCTACAACCAATACCGGTGTTCCTTTTGAATGGGCTAATATAAGCACCAGCCAACAAAGCGCGCTTCAACCTTCAGATTCATTAGGCCAGCAAAGGTTGCAGTATTTACGTGGCAATACAGCCCTGGAGCTCCATAATGGTGGAAGCTTTAGAAATCGCTCCCATATTCTTGGTGATATCATAGACAGCCAAGTCTTATATGTAGGCCCCCCATCAGCACCTTATACCAGTTCAAGCTATCTTTCCTTTGCCCAAGCACAAGCGAATCGTACGCCAATGGTGTATGTTGGGGCAAACGATGGGATGTTACATGCATTTAATGCCGTGAATGGTCAGGAGGTATTTGCTTTTATTCCTAATGGAGTATTTAATAATCTTGTTTATCTTACTAGTCCTCTTTACAACTTAAGTCATCGTTTTTATGTGGATGGCTCACCTCAATCAGCAGATGTGCAATTTTCCGATAGCAGCTGGCATACTGTGCTGGTTAGCAGTGAAAATGGAGGCGGCAACAGTATTTTTGGATTGGATATTACTAATCCTATCAATTTTGTGAGTGAAAGCAATTTGGCACAAAAGGTACTTTGGGAATTCACTGACACGGATATGGGTTTAGGCTATAGCCAACCTCAAATCGCTCAAATTGGTTCGAGCAGTGCAACCCCTGCTACTTTTGCGGTCTTTTTTGGCAATGGTTACAATAATCCAAATAATACGGCAATACTGTATGCGATCAATCCACAAACAGGCGCACTAATTAGAAAGATCAATCTTTGTAATGCGGTGCCGGGTTCATGCAGCACTGCAACGCCGCAAGGGTTATCCTCAGTCGCAGTGGCCAACCTGAATGGCTTTCAAGGAGTACCCATTACTAATGTTTATGCAGGAGATTTACAAGGGAATATGTGGTCTGTCAATGTAAGCGATCCGAATCCTGCCAATTGGACTGTGCGCTTGTTGTTTCAAGCAAAAAACTCTTCCGGTACAGCCCAATCCATTACTACAGCACCGGTAGTAACCCTTAATCCCAATTACCCACGCATCCCCGGATTGTTCGTTATGTTTGGTACTGGACAACTACTCCAGACCGCTGATCTGCTCAATACCCAAACACAAACAATTTATGGTGTCTTGGATAAACCGCAATCAAGTGTTACTTATACACGGACTAATCTTCAACAACAAACCCTGAATTTAGTTTCGACGTCAACTTCGGGTTTATCAGTCCCTGTGGTTACAGCATCATCCACTCCAGTGAACTGGAATAATCAATTTGGATGGTATACTGATATGATTACCTCAGGACAACGTATTGTTACCAATCCCACCCTATTCAATGGGGCCTTTATCAGCACGTTAAACACCCCACCACAATCGTGCGGTACCAGCTTTTCCTCCATGCTGCTTGAACTGAATTTCAAGACAGGTGGATCATTCCCTAATCCGCAAATTACTGGTGTTAGTGCCAGTGGCTCGCCCAATAATCAATATTTATACTCTGGGGTTGTAGGCATTCAATTATCCAATAACTTTGCAAATGCACCAACTGTTGTAGCGAATCAAAATAATTATGTCGTTCTGCTCATTACCCAAGCTAATGGCAGTCAATCGACTATATTGAACCCGAATACTTCCCAAAGAAAAACAGGGTGGTGGCAACTGCAATAAGGATACAAAAATGAATCAAACACGAAGACAAGGCTTCACCTTAATCGAATTAATGATGGCCATCCTTATTATGGCCATACTGGCTACAATCGCTTATCCTTATTACGTAAGTTTCTTGCTGAAATCACGTCGTTCTGATGCGATAGCTACCTTAGCACAAGATCAGATCACACTTGAACGCTGTTATTCTCAAAATTTTTCCTATAATGCGGCTTGTGGTTCCTTACCCACCTTTCCACAAAGATCCGCACAAGGCTTTTACAGTATTACCCTAACGAATTTAGGTCCAACATCCTACACACTGACCGCAACCCCCATAGGCAGTCAAACTGAAGATACGACCTGTGCCAGTATGACTGTAGATCAGGCCAACACAAAAACTGCTGTAGATTCATCAGGAACAGCGCAAACTATTTGTTGGAATCCCACTTAAATTCTTATGATAGGTATAGAGGTGGTTATCCTAATAAAAAGTAACAGCTACATTATCCCCGGCGGAAAAAAAGTTCCAAAAAATTTACTTTACAAATAAAAACCAATTCTCTACTATCCATCTCAACGGAAAGTCCAACTTAAAATGAAATGGAAATTTTTTGCTTTTTTCTAGGCATTCTCTATCTATACACCTCAAATTACTTCTTACCCCTAATCAACTTACTGATTTTTTGCCTCAGTCCCAAATATCCAATAATTGTTTTTTTTATTTTAGGGATCGTGTTCGCTTTGCTGCACCAATCTTTGGCTTTACCCAAAGGAATAGCAACTATTAATCCTCTTTCGAAGCACGGGACCGTAGTGTACGCATCAGTACATGAAGATTTGAGCATCCTACCAATAACGCAGTGGTTCTCTGCCTTTCAAAATAGATCTATTGAAGTAATACCCAAGGTTACAATAGAAGGGACCATTGCATCTATTCCTACCCAAGATTTTACCAAAACTCAATTTTTATTAGCTCTTGAACAATACGATCATCTTCCTGCACAAGGTTTAATTCAATTATCCTGGTATAAAAATGCCCCCAAGTTACATTCAGGACAACGATGGCGGTTCACAGTCAAATTGAAAAGGCCACGCAATTATCTTAATCCTGGAAGCATGGATTACGTGAGCTCACTTGCAGCACGGCATATCTTTTGGACCGGTTATATTCTTCCCCAAGAAAATAAACTGCTTACTGAATCACCTTCTAATTTTAGTTGGCTTCGATTACGTGAATATTTAAGCACTCAAATCACCCAATTAGCCCCAGATCAATCCACAGCAGGTGTTGTTGAAGCCTTAACTTTAAATTTAACAAGCCATATTAGCCAAGAAAATTGGGATTTATTTAGGCGCACAGGGACAACTCATCTTTTTGGAATCTCTGGAGAGCATATTGCATTGATATCGGGGATGATTTATTGGCTGGTTCGCTGGTTATGGCGTAAAAGTGCGCGATGCTGCTTATTGATTCCTGCCCCCTACGTAGCCTGCATTATGGGTCTCTTAGCTGCTGTATGTTATGCGTTTTTAGCGGGATTTGCCCCACCGGTACAAAGGGCATTAATCGGTTGTTTCTTTTATACGCTCTATCGCTTAGGAAAATTGCGCTTTTCTAGCTGGCAAGTCTGGCGTTATGCTTTGTTTGGGGTTTTATGTATTGAGCCTCATGCAGTATTCATGCAAGGATTTTATTTTTCCTTCATTGCAGTTGCTTGTTTGCTTTTAACGCAACAACGCTGGAGATTAAAAGGTTATAAAGCAAGTTTAGCCATACAATTAAGTTGTTTGATTGGCCTCATGCCTTTAACCCTATACTGGTATGCTTATGGCTCCATAAATGGATTTATTGCGAACTTATTTGCTATTCCTTTAGTTGGTCTACTGATTGTCCCCTTAGCATTAATCACCATGACATTCTGTTCCTGGAGTTTTGCTGGTTTATTGATGAAATTTTTGGCCTTACTGATTGCCTTATTATTTAAAGGATTAAATTTAATTGAGCATTTAGCAAGCATTAATATCAATGGATCCATTCAAGGTATGGAATGGGCTATTATTCTGATGGGAGTACTGTTGATGTGGGTTTTATTACCAATTAAGCCCTTTCAATGGATTGCACCACTGTGGGTTCTACTCGCCCTTTTTCCACATCAAACGCTACGCTCCCCAGGAGAAGCAGTGATTGATGTTTTAGATGTTGGTCAAGGACTGGCAGTCGTCGTAAGGACTCAAAATCATATTCTGATCTACGATACCGGAGATCGATTTTTCCAAGGAAATGATTTAGGAAAAATGGTGATCTTGCCTTATCTTAAAACTTTAAGAGTCAATAAAATTGATGCTGTAGTTATTAGCCATCCAGATAAAGATCACCGGGGCGGCCTTAACTCGCTGGAGAAAGGGGTCCTCGTAGCGCAACGATTAGTAAATGAGCCTTTTTATTATAATAATCATGGGGTGCGATGTCATGATTACCCGCCATGGAGATGGGATAACGTATATTTTCGTTTTTTGCCCATCACCACTCATTTTAAAAATAAAAATAACAATTCTTGTATTTTACAAATAAGTACAGCAGCTGGAAAAGTACTCTTAACCGGAGACATCGAAAAGATAGCCGAAGATTATTTAATAAGAACTTATGGAGGCGAACTCGCATCTGATGTTTTAATTGTTCCTCATCATGGGAGTAAAACCTCCTCTTCTTATCGATTTTTACTCGAGGTTGCTCCCCGTTATGCAATAGCTTCTTTAGGTTTTGACAATCGCTTTCATTTTCCACATGCTAAAACATTAGCACGGATGAAATCCTTGAATATTCCCTTTTATAGAACGGACCATTGTGGCATGACACAAATCACCTTGCCTGTTCAAGGAGAAATTAAAAGCCCGATTTGTTTTAGCGGTCTTAAAAAGGTGTAGCAACCCGCTAAGTTAGGCTTTTGTTGCGCCAAGGCCCAACCTACAGTGAATTTGAGCCAAACACCTCCATGACAGAAAACCCTGAACTTGCGAATAATCAGTCAATATCATATCGTGGTATCATGTCATTTCCATCTAATTCAATGCCTGAATTTCGGCCGCACTTTTTTTAAAAAAAGCTATAGTAAGAAATGAAACAACTGATTTGAGCGATCCATGTTATCTAATTCGGTAAAGAATGAATATTACCAAGCATTACTTGCTAAAAATTCTAAATATGAAGGCATATTTTTTGTAGGAGTTAAATCGACTGGCATATTTTGTCGACCAACTTGTCCCGCAAAAAAACCTAAATTTGAAAATTGTGAATTTTTTCATACGGTGCAAGAGGCACTTCTTGCTTCATATAGACCCTGTGCGCGCTGCCAACCGTTGTCCTATCCTAATCAGGCTTCGCATTTAATTCAAAAGTTAGTTGCGGCGGTAGAGGCCAATCCTGAAAAGAGATGGAAAGACAAAGACTTTATAGAGTTAGGAGTTGATACATCAACTGTACGTAGACAATTTAAAAAACGCTTTGGAATAACCTTTGTTGCTTATGCACGTGCAAGAAGAATGGGTATTGCCATGAAACAAATTCGAGAGGGTAAAATAGTGATTGAAGCGCAAGTTAATATGGGATATGAATCCAGTAGTGGTTTTCGTGATGCCTTTTCTAAAATTATGGGTGCAGCCCCTTCACAATTAGACAAGCATCATATTGTTTTAAAAGCTTCTTGGTTTGACTCACCTTTAGGACCAATGCTTGCAGTATCGGATGAAGAGGCTTTATATCTTTTGGAATTCGTCGATAGAAGAGGACTAGAACGCGAAGTGGAACGTCTGAGAAAAAAAATGAACGCCGCTATTATCCCGGGAGAGGCGCCCCCACTCCATTCTATTGAAGAAGAGCTCAAAGCTTATTTTTCTGGAAATTTAAAAGTATTCAATACCCCAACCCATCTGCTAGGTAGTTCTTTTCAAAAAATGGCCTGGCATGCTTTGACGCTTATTCCCTATGGAGAAACGCGAAGTTATGCGGAACAAGCACAAGCATTAGATAAACCCACCGCATACAGGGCTGTAGCCAATGCAAATGGTGCAAACTCACTTGCAATTATTGTTCCTTGCCATCGAATCATTAATTCCAGCGGTGATCTAGGAGGCTATGGTGGTGGGATCGCACGTAAAAAATGGTTACTTGAGCATGAAAAGAGAAATAAATAATTCAATCACAGAGAAGTTCGCTGCATCGAAGTAGACTATCCCCATTATTTCCCTTCTCCTCAAGGGGAGAAGGTGCCCTTAAGGGCGGATGAGAGAACTACTTATCTACACTTAGACTAGGAATCCCAACCAAAAAATTTAGTCAACGAAAAAGGAGATGGATTAAATCGACTTACTTCGTCTGATACATATTCCACCCCAGTCTCTTCAACTTCTTTTTCTTCCTTATCTTTACGGACCGATGGTGACGGCTTTGTAGTAAAAGGAGTTAAACGAGGGGGCTGATTTTCGAGTTGTTGATTTGGGATATTTGTTTTAGGAAATAAGTGATTACTGATCAGTGCCTTAATAAAATTATTGCACACAACAAGTTCATTTTTATTAAGAGTTACCGTGAAATTGTCTACTGGTACGCCCTTTTTTTCCAAAGTAATTTTAAATTGCTCGAAAAGCAGTTTTAGAAGCCGCACAATATCCTGGACATCTTTTTCTTGATATAATAAAAGACTAGGCTTAGGACGGATGGTGATAGCATTTTGTCCCAAGTCCTCGCTAAATAACAAAAACTCCATCATTTCTTCCAAATCAAATAAGTCAATTGCTGTTTTATCTGGTGCAGTTAATTCCTCATTTGATATGAGATCCAATGGCCTGCTTTGGGCAGCATCCTGTTTTTTCATTCCTATACGGTTTGGTTCAAGAGATAGGGCTTCAATTATGAATTTGCTACTATCTGAGTATTTTAAATAAGGCATATTTCTCCAGCGATCATTGTCATAATGATCCAAGTCTTCATAATAACAAATGGCTCATCTCTCTTTTGATTCCTGCAACTATTATTTACATTTTCTTAACCATTTATTTGAATAAATTCTACTTTTTTAAGAGGAACTAACGCATCCACTGACAAAAGAATTAACGCGATGAGCCTCTCTTGATTTCAAAAATCCGATATAAGTTCAAAGGTAATAACAAAGAATGCAGAACAAAAATCGGATAAAGTGTGCTACCAAGAGCATAAAGAATAAATGCTACGTTAGAGCAGATTGCAACAAGACGCAATGTCAAAATCTTTTTGACATAAAAAGTCGCCAAAACCAAACAGCAGGCAATATAGCCAATAATTTCGATCGTTGATTCCATTTCAACTCCCAACTTACAATCCCTTCATATTCAACATACACCTAGTATGCGTGACTCGCAAGTGGCTTCGGATTTGTAATTTAGGCAAAATAAAACAAGCCATGCCCCAAAAAAGATCAAAGCATAAGTGATCATGATTCCAGTTCGTTTCACTCAGCCAAGAGTCCGTTTTACAGTTCTCAGGTTTAAGTCAAAGTGCTCTGATTTGAGAACACCAAAACCCGGCATATATGAAGCGTTTCGGAGCACATATAATCAAAGCATTTTTAATTTAATGGAGTAAATAGATCCTATAAAGGCAGTGGTGTGGATGAGGAGGGAACAGGCGTCATAAACACTCGTTCATTCACAAAAGTTATTGCTTCTCGTTCAAATGTGGTTTTAACCGCAGAAAGGACTTCGTCGCGTACCATAGCCAAATCGTTTTTTGACCAATACAAGATTTTCAGTTCAACACCGCCCCTATCAATCATCTGCGATAATAAAATTTGAGTACTGGGTTTAGGTAGAATGTAGCTGCATTCCTCACAAATTTTATAGAGTAGTGATTTAATCGTGGTGACATCATGTACTGCATCAATTCGAAGTACTATCTCATCTCGTTTTTGGGGGTAAATACTTAAATTGGTGATTTCTGATTTAATCAAACCTTCATTAGGTATGCGGATCAATCGGTTATCACTGGTTTTGATTTTAGTTGATAACCAGTCGATTGTTTCTACTGTCCCTTTAATGTCTTTAATAGAAATGACATCACCTACTTGAAAAGGACGTTCAAATAAAAGAAAAACTCCACTAATGAGGTTGGATGCAGCAGTTTGCGAAGCAAAACTTAAGGCTACAGTAAACAAACCCGCGGTGCTTAACAATATAGTCAGTTTAAATCCAAGTTCATGCAATGCTGAAACTGAAAAAAGCAAAAACAGGCCGTAATAAACCACACGACTTGATAACATGGCATGATGTTTTGAAAATCTACTTTCGATTATTTTTTCAATCAAATGGCTCATTTTCTTTGCAAGAAAATAGCCAAAAAAGATCAAAAATACAGCAAAAGCAATACGCTCCCAGTCCACGTGTTTCAAATATTCTAATGTGTAATCCATAATTGACTCAAAACCAAGCTGCACAAAAGACAAAATAGTATCAATTTTCACCAATAGATACTATAAACTTTTTTATCGATGCAGAATTTTTATAGTGGGATTTATATTAAATGTATTCGAGGAGCATAGGGTGGGCAAATCGTAGGTGCTCACATAAGGTCGGTTGGCTCTTTGCGAATAAATTAAAAAAAATTTCATACCAGAGTCTTCAGGCGGTACACGAGATCGCAAGATCATTTTCTCGCGTACCGTCCTATCTGTTGGTTAAAAATCACTCTCTTAATTTAATAACAGGATTCTTGTAACCAACAATGTCCGTATCTATTGCATACCCGAACAGTTTGGCAATAATCGTTATAGTAGTAATCATCATTATAGTAAGGAACCCCAATAACAACACCAGGTCCCCACCAGCCGCCTCCCCAGCCGCCGTAATAACCACCATGCCAACCGCCACCATGGTAATAACCTCCATGGTAATAGCCCCCATTCCAACCACCACCATGCCAGCCACCGCCACCATGCCAACCACCGTGAGCAAAACTTGCCCCAGCAGTAAATAGGCCGAGAGCAAAAACCGTAGCGCATATGATTTTATTCATAATATTTCTGCTCATGATAATTCCCTATTTTCTAATGACCATAATAAATTATAGCTTATATATGCTTCAAAAATAATAGGGGTGTCAATTTTTTGTTACCTGAAATATGCATTTGAAATACATCTAATTAAAGGAAATAATAGGCTTTTTTAGTGTTAGGGTGAATCATGCAACTGACTCAATTTACTGACTATTCATTACGTGCTTTGATTTATATCGCAGTAAAACAAAATACGTGCACTATTCATGATATCGCCTGTGTGTATGATATTTCCCGCAATCATTTACTAAAAATAATCCATAATTTGTCTAAACTTGGAATTATTAAAACAATTAGAGGAAAAAATGGTGGCCTTATGATGGCTAAAAATCCTGCCGAGATTAATTTGAAAGCTCTGATTTTGCAACTTGAACCGCACTTTGATCTCGTACCGTGTTTCAACAAAGATAAAGCAAATTGTTGCATCGCCCCCCAATGTAAATTACGAAAGCTACTCCTTGATGCACAAAATGCATTCTTTACCGTTTTAGAGCAATTCAGTTTAGAAGATATCATTCAAAACAAAGTCGAACTTTATCCATTACTCAAAATAACTAAAAGAGAATTTGATGAATAAAATAAAAATCAAACGTATTTATGAACAAGCTGAGCCTTCCGATGGATGTAGGATATTGGTTGATAGATTATGGCCTCGTGGAGTTAAAAAAGACGACGCAGAGGTGGACTTATGGTTAAAAGATACGGCTCCAAGTAACGAATTAAGGCGATGGTTTAATCATAAACCTGAAAAATGGGAAGAATTTCAAAAACGTTATGCAAAGGAACTCGAAGATAAAGAAGAATCACTACAAACAATTATTGATAAAGCCAAAAGTCAAACCATCACTTTGTTATACGCTGCTAAAGATGAAAAACACAATAATGCACTGGCCTTGCTTGAGTTCATGAAGGCAAGAAAAAAATAATCCAATTTGGTACTATTTTAAAGTTGTATTTAAAATAGAACTTAAGTATGATTATCCTATTTATATCAGCGGATAGTAGTATGACTGAGCTGAATAAAACTCATATCGAAAAACTCGTAACTCATTTTTACCAAAAAGTACAAAGAGACGAGATCCTCGCTCCTGTTTTTAATGATGTGGCACAAGTTGATTGGGATAAACATATCCCTCTGTTGTGTCAATTTTGGAATAGCATTATGTTGAAAACCAATGAGTATCACGGTAATGCCTATCAAAAGCATATCCTCTTAAAACAACTTACCAATATTGGAGAAACACACTTTATCCGTTGGCTAAATTTATTTCAGGAAGAGGCGGTAAATCAATTGCCTACAGAGAGTGCTGAGGAAATAGTTGAAAAAGCTACATTAATTGCAGAATCTTTAAAATTTGGAATGCTGAGTCAAGAAAAGAGGGTTAAAGCACATGATTAAGCCACTCACTCGTGATATTCTAATCACCTTAATTATTAAATTTAGCTTATTGATTTTATTATGGATTATTTGCTTTAAGGGTGTGGAAAAACCACATCAAAGCAATGAACAGTGGCTTTTAGGTTCGGCACAAACAAAAGAATATCTTTCTTCTAAAAACGAATAAATTAGGAAAATCCCCAGTATTTTCTAAAACAAACTGGGGATTTAAAGATTTTTATTAATAATCAATGTGAGGTGAGCAATGATTCCTGGCAGTGACCTGGTCGATCTTTCCCGTTTACAGTTTGCTCTAACTGCGCTTTATCATTTTCTTTTTGTCCCACTCACGTTGGGCTTGTCGTTAATTTTAGCGATCATGGAAACCATTTATGTAATGACTGGTCGCGATATTTGGCGACAGATGGTCAAATATTGGGGGATTCTCTTTGGCATTAATTTTGTTTTAGGCGTAGCTACCGGGTTAACCATGGAGTTTCAATTTGGTACCAATTGGGCTTATTACTCTCATTATGTTGGCGATGTTTTTGGTGCCCCATTAGCAATTGAAGGACTTATGGCGTTCTTCCTAGAAGCTACTTTTGTGGGTTTGTTTTTCTTTGGCTGGGATAGATTAAGTCGCGTGCAGCACATGTTTTGTACCTGGTTATTGGCTTTAGGTACAAATCTTTCTGCGCTGTGGATTTTGATTGCCAATGGCTGGATGCAAAACCCCGTTGGCGCTGAATTTAATTTCCAAACAATGCGTATGGAAGTAACTGATTTTGCTGCAGTAATGTTTAATCCAGTGGCACAAGCCAAATTTGTTCATACCATAAGTGCTGGTTATGTTACTGGCTCAATTTTTGTTTTATCCATTAGCGCTTACTTTTTATTACGAGGTAGAAATATCAATTTCGCCAAACGTTCAATGACAGTTGCTGCAAGCTTTGGACTTGCATCAGCTTTAGCGGTGGTCGTATTAGGTGATGAAAGTGGCCGTCTAGATAATGAAAATCAAAAAATGAAATTCGCAGCAATAGAAGCGATGTGGCATACAGGAGCAGCTCCTGCCCCTCTCACTGTCTTTGGTATTCCCGATGAACAATCTATGAAAACCAATTATGCATTGGATATTCCCTTCGTATTGGGAGTTATCGCAACGCGTTCTTTCACAGAACCCCTAGAAGGAATTTCTGAATTGATCGAACAGGGGAAACAACGAATCAAAGAAGGTATGCTCGCCTATGAAGCGTTGACACGATTACAAAAAAATCCTAACGATGTGCAAGCAAAAACAGATTTTACTGCACACAGTAAATATTTAGGTTACGGTCTGCTCTTAAAGAAATATACTGAAAAAGTAGTTGACGCAACTGAGGCGCAAATTAATCAAGCAGCACAGGATTTGAAACCTCGAGTAACGCCTTTATTTTTCTCTTTCCGAATTATGGTTGCTTGTGGCTTCTTCTTCATCCTCTTATTCGCTACAGGTTTTTACTTGTCCATGAAACGTAAATTACATACTACCCGCTGGTACTTGCGTGCCGCATTCTTTTCACTTCCATTACCTTGGATTGCTGCAGAGTTGGGATGGGTGGTCGCAGAATACGGACGGCAACCTTGGGTAGTTCAGGATATCTTACCCACGGCAATGGGTACCTCTAGTTTGAGTGCGACTCAAGTATTAACCTCAATAACCGGTTTTATTCTCTTCTACACAATTCTCGCTGTAGTTGAAATTTTCTTGATGGTGAAGTACATCCGTCTTGGCCCAGATAATATGGCTCATTAGGAGATTCAAAATGCCATTGGATTATGAAACATTACGAATTATATGGTGGATTCTGCTCGGTGTATTACTCATTGGTTTTGCAATCATGGATGGTTTTGATCTAGGTGTTGCCATATGGCTGCCATGGCTTGCTAAAACAGATATCGAGAGGCGTGTCTTAATTAATAGCATTGGTCCAACCTGGGAGGGGAATCAAGTCTGGTTTATTCTAGGTGGTGGTGCAATTTTTGCTGCCTGGCCAGCTTTATATGCCCTCTCTTTCTCGGGTTTTTATTTTGCAATGCTCCTGGTTTTGTTGGCACTCATTTTACGCCCGGTTGGATTTAAATACCGTTCAAAATTAACCAATTATCGATGGCGTACTTTTTGGGATTATGCGTTATTTATCGGCGGTTTCGTTCCATCATTAATATTTGGTGTTGCTCTAGGAAATGTATTACAAGGCGTACCTTTTCATTATGATGAATATTTACGACCTTTTTATACGGGCAGCTTTTTTGGGTTGTTGAACCCCTTTGCCCTGTTATGTGGTATCTTGTCGGTATTGATGCTTTCTATGCACGGTGCTTTTTTCCTTAACTTGAAGACGGAAGGACAATTACAACAACGCGCCGTGAGCGCAGGAAAAATATCTGCACTATTGACGTTATTGGTCTTTGTTGGGGCTGGTTTCTGGCTTCATTATGGTATTGATGGTTACAGTGTGACTGGAACCTTAGTTCATGATGGTCCATCCAATCCGCTTTACAAAACGGTTATTCGTCAAGCAACGGCTTGGTTTTCCAATTACCAAATCCTGCCCATCACTTTATTGGTGCCGGCAGTTGGAATTATTGGAGCTTTGTTAGCCTTTCTTGCAGCAAAACATGTTAAAACTGCTTTTATATGTAGTGCACTTTCTGTTGCTGGAATTATTGCCACTGTGGGTGTGAGTATGTTTCCCTTCATACTGCCCTCTTCATCAAATCCAGAACAAAGTTTGCTGGTGTGGGATAGCTCTTCAAGCCATTTAACTTTATTTATTATGTTGGTAGCAACGGTTATCTTTTTACCTGTGGTACTGCTTTATACGACCTGGGTCTATCGGGTGTTGCGTGGAAAAATAACAGAAGATACCGTTAATAAAAATCGAGATACAGCCTATTAGGAGGTTATTATGTGGTATTTTTCCTGGATTTTGGGTACTGGTCTAGCGTGTTGTTTTGCAATTTTAAATGCAATGTGGCTTGAGTTGGACGATTCGGATAATACGCCCATTCAAAGTGAAAAAAAGAACAGGAAGTCGGCTTAAATTAATACCTGTTTCCATTTTGGCTCAAGATAGTAGAAATGGAAACAGGTTCTATAGTCCTACCCAGCGAATAAATGCATTAGACGCATTTAGATTTACCGAAGGTTTCCCCTCAAAATAAACCGTTATATTTTCCCTAGCAGAATCACCATTTACTTTAACTTGTTTGATTTTACCTAAATCAACAATTTGCATTTGCGTTTCATAATATCCCCCTCGGACGACCTTAAGAGTGGGTATTACAAAACGGATAGCATGAATACCGTCATCTTGAGCAGCATCGTTTGGATTATTGTGATTCGCCAGGTAATTAAACTCTCCAGCATTTAATGCCACATATTCTGCATTATTGATTTGCCGACGCAGCATGCGTGATAACGGCGCTGTAGTATGAAATACACGTTGATAAGTATCTGCGGAAATAACTGCAACAGGATTCGTTTCGGTACGTTTGCCTTTATAACCACTCCCTACAAAAAAGATTGCATCACGATGTTCATCAGGAGCCGATGTAGGTACTTGTATTGTCGGATTACTCGTATACTGCGGGGCGGAACTTTTATCGCAATTTAGAAATTTTGATTTAGCGAACCAGGCATCACTAGGATAATATATGACCAGTAAAGACTTATCCTTTATGGTATTAATGATTGCTTGAGAATTTTCTAAAGGAAGTGCGGGACAACCCCAACTTCGCCCCGGTCTTCCATATTTTTTGATAAAGCGTTCTTCTACATACCACCCAGAATGCATTACAACCGAGCGACCTGATGCGTTATCATTAAAATTACGGTCTAAGCCGTCTAAACGCAATGAAAGACCATCGCGACCATAATAAGCTTGTTGTGTTTGATAAACTCCGATGCTACTTGCTTTGCTATTGAATTTGTTTGAAAAATAATTGGTAAGTAAGGTACCGGATTTAATGCCATGGGATACATAGGTATGAAACAATAATTTTTTTGCGTTTAAGTCAAATACCCACAGCCGTTTTTCGTTGGAGGGTAATGAATAATCAATAATCGTTAAGATATTATTATGATCCACATTATATTCAATAGCACACTTTAAAGAAGTAAGTACTTTATTGATCACGAGTGGATTTAAGTGAGGAGCTTCATGAGCTAACATCAACCGAATGTCATTTAACGATTGATCATTAATTTGCACCGAAAACTGTGCTGCTTCGCTAATTAAACGAACATCATTCTTTACTATGGCTTGAGCCTGTGGAAACGCCAATGGCAGTTGCGGAAAATAGGTAAAAGTTACTGCTACACATAATAGCAGAATAGAGCCCATGATTTTTCCTTATTTGTTTTTGTTCAAATCCTGTATTTTTAATATAGCTCAAAATTTTCATTGCAACTGATTTTTTTATAGAGAATATGATTTATTTTTAAGCTGGTTGATTTTTCTTGATTTTCGGTCAACAGTCATAAGAGTTTAAGAGTAATTGTTCAGGCTATACCCTCTCCTCTGTCAAGAGAGGGTGAGAGGAAATCAAGTCCCCATATCTTCCTTACCGACAGCTTGGGGCATTTCTGCCCCACCTATTTCGATTACATGGTTTTTGTGGGAGTTGCGGAAGCAGCGTCTTGATTTGGATGATATTTATAACAAATACTGGTTACGGCATTGGTCAAATTTAATACTGCCTTACCCACGTTAACTAACGTCGGATTCGCAGTACAACCCGAAGTAATGCCAGCATAAACAGTACCCAAACTTGTAAAGTTAAGTGCAGAATTTCCTATGCTGGACAACGCGTTATCATTGCTGCTAAAAGTAACTACGTTAAGCGCACACATTGCTATGTCAAAACCATTTTCCCAAGCAGTATCCGGGTTAGAGAATAAATTATAAGCAGCCATCATAAGAGCAAGCCCATTTGCTACTTGCATGGTTGCACGCCATTTATTTTCCGTATTAAAAAAACCGATCATTTTATCCTCCTTAATGCTGATAGTCTGTTCGAACTTTAAACATAGAGTTCTTGAAAATCAAGCACTTTATTTATTGATTAGTTTAATTTCAAATCGGAGGAGACTTCCGAAATTAAACTTCCGATATCTTCTGAAGGAGGTAGGTCTGCAGGATTTTGTATTGAATTTAATAGCTTCTTAAGTGACGACTCCTCTTTTAAAGGAAAACAATTGTTACTACTGTAGTTGGTAAGAGCCGTTAACGCTTGTCGTAAAAAGTCAATTTTTGGGTCGTTCTGAAGACCTTGTTGTTCAATTTCTTTGATATCCTTAATGATTCTATACATTATCTGATAAACCTGAACCGATACAGAATGTTTGTAACATTCCATAATACCTGTTGCAATTAATGCCTCATTTTTAGGATAAGCTTGAATAAATCCAAGTGTGTTATTAATGTACTCATTGACTCTATCTACATACTCTTTGGTACCTTGAGGATTTAAATCAGATGAAGCCTTACCATATGCAAAAACTCCTGACTTAATTTGGCCCTCATTTTGCAAAAATAAATTGATATAAAAATCCAATGTCGTTCTAGGTTTTATATTTACTGAATTATAAGCAATATCGACATGGATAGCATGAGCAACATTGTCCAATTCACAAAAGAAAAATGTTTGACCACTACCATTGAAATATCTTGACGAATCATCATGTTTTTCCATCATTAGTTTCTGATTTTGCAGATCATCAAAAACCAACTTATCGTCTATTTGGAGGCGTTCTTTTACAAACTTTCTAATCTTCGTTTTTACATCTAAAGCAATTTCATAGTTTGTTGTATCACACAAATCAGCTAATTGTCTTAATAACAAGGTCCTATATAGTAAAAACTCCGGTGAGACTACAGTTTGTTGTTCTAATGGATTAAGGGCATTTCCTGGATAAATTCTTGGATTAAGGCGAAATAGAAATTCATAGGAATTATTCAGATATTCATCGATGGTAGAACTGGTTACGTTGGAACATTGGAAATCATTAATACGACCAGGGAGTCCAAGCATTTCGCGAAGTGCAGCATCCCCTTTAAACCATTTTCTCCCTTCAAAAAGTGGTTCTTTATTTTTATAGATTATTTTGGCAGACTTTAAAAGCCCTTCATAAGATGTTGTAGGCTCAGCAGATACAGGAATTGGGGCTATTTTAACTGCTTCACTAAGATCGGACTTAAACCCACCAAGCCCCCCTTGATTTATAGGTAACTCATAGAATGCTAATAATTGCTCCGGTACGGTTTTAACTGACGAGACAATATGGATGACTTGCTCTTTGATTTTCTGGATTAGCTCGAATTCCTCAATCGTTTTTTTATTGTCAGGTACTAACAAATACTCTTTTGTATCTTTAATAAATTGCTCTAAAAGTATCGACTTACCCGTTGATAATTCCTTTACTAAATCCTGAGTTTGTTTTTCGCTTTCATTAATTAATTCAATAAATGAATCACCTAGGTCAATCTCAATTGCTTTACTATGACGATATCGGGTAGCATACTCCCTTAGCCATCCCTCCATAGAACCTCTAGCGATTTGCTTTTCGCCTATTCCCCAAAATCGATGAGTGGCCTTATCAAAATCTTTGCTCTGTTTTATATTGAGTTCGGAGGTTTCATGACTCTCAATTATTTCTCTATTTAATCGAAGAAATTCATTTTCGACTTGATCGACAGTTTGTTGAATCTCCTCTCTGTTTGCAGCAGAGCGTTTATAATGAATCCTATCAATATGCGTTACTATCAAGTAAGTAGAAACTGCTGCAACAGCAAATGCAACTAATGCAATCGCCACTATACCCCACGTAACAGGCCCACCCAATGCCAATGCTAAGGTGCCCAATACCAATGCACCCACAAGTATTCCACCTACGGTAGCAGTAGTCTTTGGATATTTGGCAAAAAAACCAGGCTCATTCATTTCCCTCAATAAATAATCCCGGCAAAGCTCCATGAATTTTAGCTGGATTTGTTGGCTTGAATTTTGTCTTACAGCCGTAGAGTCAAAATGTTGATGAAACCATTTTCTGAAGGGTGAGGAGGTTTCAAGGTCAATTTCCTTTGCATGAGCATCATAAAGTTCTTTAAAGCTTAAATTAAATAACTTATTTAATTCTTTTAAAAAATAAGCTTCTATAGCCGCATTAATTGCCTCATCACTTTTATTTTTGAGATCTGC
>NZ_JAPHOQ010000012.1 GCF_026191355.1 Legionella sheltonii | reverse complement strand
AAGTCATTTTATGTCTACATTATGGCAAGCAAGCGAAATGGTACACTATACGCTGGTTCGACATCAGATTTAATTAAACGAGTCTGGGAACATAAAAACAGCCTGATTCCGGGATTTACAGCTAAGTTCAATGTACATATATTAGTTTATTATGAGGTTCATGAAACCTGTATAGAAGCTGCTCGACGTGAGAAGCGATTCAAAAATTGGCCCAGGCAGTGGAAGTTACATTTGATTGAGAACCTAAATACAGAATGGCATCATCTTTATGAAGAAATTTGCCACTGATTAAGATCGGCTGGTTGCCGCGAACACGTCGCGGCACGTAGGCGGTGGGGATGAATTGTCAACACGTCCTATTGGAAATTTGATTTTTATCCCCGTATTACGCTGCGTTAATACGGGCTACGGTGTATTCGCTTATATGGAACAAACGGCTTGCAATTCCTCTGTACCTAAATTGATAAGATTGATTTGAGTGCCCGATTCCGCACTCACCGAGACACTGCTGTGATTCTTTACCCTAACTAATGTTCCCTGTCCTGTGGACAATTTTTTTCCATTAATAGTGCCGCTATTTTTGATCACGTTAATTTTAATTTTACTGTTATTTGGATGGCTACATTGAACAACACAAGTCGCATTGAGTGTCCAAAGCGTATTATTAGCAAGTAGCTTCGTTTCATTGGGACTCAATTTAAATGTTTTTTGCGACGCATTCGATTGCGAACAAAACAATCCTATGATAATGAAAAGAGAGAGGGTCATAATTTTATTCACATTGCATCCTTAATGACGTTAACGCCCAAGCTGATTAACTACTGAATATTGAGTTCATATTTTATACAAACAACCTTAAGGTTTTATTAAGAACTATCGAAGAAATCGGGTCACCTTGTCATGAGCAAAGGCTCCATCAACCCTCAGACAATCCTGTTGCTGTTGCGTACTTGCAGTCAATGCAAATTATACCTGTAATTTTGTGTTACATTTATAATATGGCTATCACCTTTGCGCTAGGGAACAATTTGAAACCATTTTCCCATGTGAATATAATTATCAAGCTTGTTTTAACGGGCATAATAGTTATTATTTTCGAATTAATCCGTATCTTGGCATGGAGTCATTATTCTATTTTTTTAGGGTTTGGACCTTTTTATCTCACAGTGATGCTCCCTGCTTTATGGGGTGGGTTTTATGCAGGTATATTCGCAACATTTTTTAGTTGTTTTTTTGTTTATTATTCTAGCTTTATTCAGCCTGTTTACATTGACGAACATAGTTCCATACTAATGCTTATTTACTTTTGTGTTAATGGGACTATTTTATCGTTAGTGGGGGAATATTTCAGATTTACACTAAAAAAGATGAAATCGGCCATATCTAAGGCAAAACGTTTGTCCGATGCGCTAGATAATATCCCGCTATATGTGTATATGAAAGACCTTAATCACCACTATATCTATGCTAATAAACCAACGCTTAAGTTGTTTCAATGCTCTGAATCAGAACTAGCAAATTTGGATGATAATCATTTCTTTCCTGAGGCCACCGTGAAACGGTTGCATGAGATTGATAATAGGGTATTTTACCAGCAGATAACCACGCAAGAAGAAATTCACAGCATAGGACGTGATGGTCATTCTCGTGTGTATTGGGAGGTAAAAACACCGCTATATGAAGAAGACGATAACCAAAAGATATATGGTTTGTGCGGTGTATCTACCGATATCACCCAACGGAAAATTAATGAAGATGTACTTCGGGAATCTGAAGAACGCTTTCATTCTGTGTTTGAAGCTGCTGCTATAGGGATGGCAATTGTTGACATTAATGGACGTTTTGTTCAGGTTAATAAGGCATTGTCTCAGCTTGTAGGATATACATCGGATGAGCTGTTGAAAAAAACATTCATAGACATTACACATCCTGATGATCTCGAGACCGATCTTGGCTATGTGAAACAATTATTAGACGGAACACTCAGTAGTTATCAATTAGAAAAAAGATACTCTCATAAAGACGGCCGCATCATTTGGATTTTATTAACCGGCTCCGTAGTCCATGATACAAATAAAAAAGTCAAATATTTCATTGCGCAAATTATGGACATAACCCAGCAAAAATCCCTGATAGCCAAATTAGAACAGCATGCTAATCAAGATTTTCTTACAGGATTAAATAATAGAAGATATTTCATTGAGCAAGCTGAGTTAGAATTTCAACGCGCGAGACGTATGAAATATAACATAGCTATTTTAATGGTAGATATTGATTATTTTAAGAAAGTAAATGACATGAACGGACATAAAGTGGGTGACCTAGTTTTACAGCATTTTAGCACGTTTTTGAAGCAGGATTTACGGAGTACTGATTTGGTAGGTCGCATGGGTGGCGACGAATTTGCCATTATCCTACCTAATATTTTGGAGAAAAATGCTGTTGAAGTTGCGGAAAAGCTTCGGGCTCTCATTGAAAAGAGTCCTTTTGACGAGCCATCAGGACAAAAAATAAACTACACCATCACAATAGGCGTCTATCTTTCGAATGTTATGGATGCTACGGTTGAAGAATGCTTATATGAAGCGGATAAGGCATTGTATCAAGCGAAAAATTCAGGTCGAAACCGCGTGTATTCTATTGTGGGAAACCTTCGTTAGCGACCGGGGTTATATCTGAATTCATGCATTAAAGAAGCGGATTTTTTTCTAGCTAATCTTTCGATACGAGTACGGAGAGTTAAAAGCTTACGCTCTATTTTTTGAGTATTACGTTTTCCTCTTCGTGTTGCTCAAAGGGTACTAATCGTTGATAAGCAGTTTCCTAAACGGGTTATGGATATGGAGTGTTTGTGGCAACTCAAAGTAAATCCCACGCCCCGTTATTGGCTTGGGTAGATGTTTATCAATCAATACAAAATGAGCTCATTGTTAATATATAGCGTAACCGAGCATTTATTCTAAATTGAAGAGTATCGACAGCATGGCTATGATTTTGACTTTAGATTGCTTTAGCTACACTCACTGCGCGGTAATTGAATTGACTTGTTAGAACAGACCCGTCTTATGCAAGGGTAATACGGGTTGCAATTTTTTATATTTTGCGGTACCGATTTTAATGTGCACCAGTTACCCTCATATTAATGGAGGAGTTCCTCATCGACTGCAATTAATTTGCAGTCGCTTGCACTGAATTGGTTACATATATTTAAAGCTTTTTGTTCCGCTATCTCTTTGGTGGGCTGACCTGATCGCCAGCCGTAAGACCTGTTTTCCGAAACAGCAAACGCTTTATGAGGTGGAGCAATTTTATAGGTTAAAAAAGCTTTTTTTGCACTATTTGATAATAAATTTGGTGTTTTTAAAGAAGAAACCGGTACGACAAGGGGTGTATTAACTAGGATTAATTGATTACGTTTTAAAAAGTGATCTACCATAGGTGCCCATTGCGGGATTCCAGCTTTTGAAAATAAAAAGTGCCCTTCCTTGCCAAATGAATTTGCTTGAATAAAGACCGCATTTCTACCAGCCCCAGTAAATGCAGTAAATAGCTTTTTCGCCAGCGGCGGATTAAAAAAATGATCGTTTTTCGCATAGATCCATAATGTAGGAACTTTAGATGTTTTGCCAAATTGGACAAATGTTGAAATAAGGGCATTCTCATTGCATACCTTATTATCAGACGATGAACCTCGTCCACCTGCAAAATTGATGACTGCTTTTAATCCTGGTGGAGGGTTCAATGCACTGAGTGCAATGGAAGCAAAACCTCCAGCTGAAACGCCTACAGCAATGAATTTGTTGGTATCAAATTGTTTTAGTGTGCCTAAATAATCCACCGATGCATGCAAGTCCTCTACTGCTGATTGGGCTGCTTTCATATAATTAGGATTTTTACATGAACCTAAACCTTCAGCCCACCCGCCTCCCGAGCTACCGTAACCCCTTCGTAAAACTACGGCAACAGAATAACCACGACGTGCAAACTCGTAAGCTATGGGTAAATAAGAGAGTGCCGTCATATTGGGGCGATCCTGCGGATTTCGGGGTGAGCCATGGCTAATAAGGGCTAATGGATGTTTGAGCTTATCATCTGAAAAGACCAGCAAGGCTTCAAGTTTTACTGGGCCATTCGCAGTATTCATTGGAAGATATGTTTTTTTCCAAATCAATTTTGAATAAGCCAAATTTGGCATGAATAGGGTCGCAACCAAAATTATAAAAAAACCCCGATTATTCATATACTCTCCTTGTAAACCATGATGTATGGGTTTGATTTTATCATCGAATTAGCCGCTAATTCTTTCAATGCCTAAGCTTTATGTATTCCAATAGCTAATAAAAACCAACCAAAAATAAAGAACAGACCACCAATCGGAGTGACAAGGCCTAAGGCTTTTACTGTCAACAAACTCATTACATATAAGCTTCCTGAAAAGAAGAAAATGCCTGCGAGAAATAGCCATCCTGAAATTTGTATCAATCGGTTATTAAATTGCATAAGAAGCATTCCATCAAATAATAAAGCCAAACTATGTATCATCTGATAGAAAACTCCTGTTTTAAAAACATCCATCTGCGCATCACTAAGCTGTGTCTTCAAACCATGTGCAGCAAATGCGCCGAGAATGGTAGCAATCATTGCTAATAAAGCTCCGAAGGTTATAAAACGTTTCGAAGTGAGTACTGTAGTGTTAATTTTCAATCGCCCTTCTCATTAAATATAACTAATCAAGACACTAGCATAACATCTTAATACATCAATATATGAATTTTTAAGTGAAGAAAGAATGAAATGAACGAATGGAAGTTAAAGATAAAAGTCTGGATTAGACAGGTTATTCTTCATAATTGCGTAGAGTCAATAACTTTTAGACGCCGGGATAATATGTACTAAAAATTACTGGTAATCACAGATATCATCTGTTATTGGTTCCTTTTCATTTTTTAGAAAAACTTTGCTTTTAAAATAGGACTCAGTAAAGAAGAATGAACTCACCTTCTCATTTGTTTTTCCGTTCGCTAAGCATCCCAAAACCCCAGCTACAATCATAAAAGGTAAAACACCCACAGAAGGAGCTAAAAATGCTCCGCACATAAAACCAATAGTTAAGGAAGAAAGAATGATTGTAGCAAATATTATACAATCTAACAGGAGGGCTTTATATGGATGATGCTCACGTGCGATGATGATATTTATTTTTCTATAAAAAATATCCTCTTCTTGCAACTGTTTTTCTGGTGAAGTTGCTGTGCCAATATTCCTAATATGCTGTTGTATAAGATAAAATATTTTTTGAACTGCATAATCGCTTAAATTAGCACTTAATGAGCTAAATAGTTTGTCGATTAGCTCATCAAATGAAATTTCGTTGGGATGAGTATTCCCTTGATATACGGGTACAGTCAATGAAGTTACTCCTAATGTTCTACGTTTTAGACTTTAACATTTTTTTACAATCAGCCTCAAAGTATCAATCGATGTTCGGACGCTAAGCTTGTTGGCCTTGACTGACACCAACAGGCGTAACCATCTCAGCATCTGTAGAAGTAAATTGAGTTTCCTTACATAATCTGACGTACTCTTTGTGGGTAATTAATAAATAAAATAGAGCAGAGATCAGAAGAATGTAATAAGGATTTTGATAAAAATAAATTAACCACAAATAGGTCAGAAAAGGTGTTGTTAATACAAGTAATGTGCTTGCCTTCATGCGCCGTGTAAGCTGAATTCCTCCATAAATTACCATTAAAATTAAAATAGACAAATTCATCTTTAGAAAATCGTTCGCTGGCAAAGTACTCATCATGACGCCAAGAATGCAAAAAACGATTAAACCAAATATCCTGGTATTGGGTTTAATCGCTCCCATACTAATCGGTGCAGCCATATATCCAATTAAATGATAACCAGTAACAATCACCATGAGTGAAGCCCAACTATCTGAGTTCCAGAGAAATATTGCAGTTAAGGTAAAATTAATGAGCAAGGAACGACGACACAAATTGTATTTAGGATGTAATTTAGTAATCGAACGGCTAGGCATTTGTCCCTCTTTAGCCATGGCATAAAACATTCGGGACGCACCACCTAAATAAGAGTATCCTGTGCCAGAAGGACTCACAATACTATCAGCAATGAGGAGCATCGCTAAAAAGTGCACGCCCATCAACATGGCTAAATTAATTAAAGGTGAATGAAAATTCAGACTACTCCAACCTCCGGCTAACATGTCATGAGGAACTGCCCCCATAAAGGATAGTTGAAGCAACATATAAACAAACATAACGATGACAATTGAGAGAACGATTGATAAAGGAATGTTTCTCTTGGGGTTCTCCATCTCACTCGCAAAAGCTACGGCCAATTGGAATCCGTTATACGAATAGATGAGTCCAGCTGAAATAATTGCAGTAATTGCTGAACCAAGCCCATATTGTGTGTTGGTATCTAAGCTAAAGTTGCTCGTGTCAAAACGCATGATCAAAAAGATCATAATTGTAAAAATCGGGCTGAGAATTTTTACTACCGTAATTGTATTATTAATCTTGGTTAATAATTTAATACCAAAGTAATTAATGAATAAATAAATAACTAAGATCCCGAGCGCAAATAATTTGCCATAAATCGTCAGGCTATTTGCCACCATCAAGGTATCGCTTTTAATAGTGGCAGCCAAATATTGTGTGGTTGCCTGAGCTTCTGTACCAATCGTTACCATGAGTCCAAACCAGTTGGCAAATGCAAAAGGCATACCAAAAATACTATTATGTGATAAGGCACTCGACCGTGCTGTTGCACCACGGACCGGGAAAATTGAGGCAACTTGTGCCAGGCATAGTCCCACTGCCATTACCAATAATGCCGCTAAAATCCATGCAAGAAATGAATAATTTCCCGCAATCTTAGCGTTTAATTGAGCGCTAAAAAGCCATCCTGATCCAACCATGGCCGTAGCAGAAAGCGCTGTTGCACTAAACAATGAAATTTTGGCATGCTTACAACTTGAACTCATAATAAATTACCTTAGATGCTACATCAGAATAAGTGCAGATAAAATATCTATTTTGCATATTTTTAGGTCAGCGTCAATAGATCTAATACAAAATGTATCGAAAAAGATGGTGGGAAAAATTGAACTCCTAAACAACTTATTGTTTTTATTAGATATAGAAAATAGCATTCTAAAGCAGTTCTGAAATCGAAAATCTTTCCATGAGTTAGCCTAGTAAAGAGTACTGTTCTACAATTTAATTTATAGATATCTTAGGGCGATAAGAATTAATTCATTTTTTATGGGAAATACGATTGGTCGACCTAATCAATTAGGAAGAACGGATGAGAACAACACGATTAGAAGCATTTAGTGATGGTATGCTGGCGATCTTTATCACCATTATGGTATTAGAAATTAAAATCCCACATGGTGATAATTTTACTAGCCTTCGACCGCTCATTCCTATTTTCTCCAGTTACATACTGAGTTTTATTTATATTGGTATTTACTGGAATAACCACCACCATTTATTTACTGCTACCAAAAGTATTTCAGGAAAAGTTCTTTGGGCAAACTTGAATCTTTTATTTTGGATTTCCTTATTTCCTTTTGCCACAGGATGGATGGGAGAAAACCATTTTACCGCCACACCAACATCGTTTTATGGCATTGTCCTGTTAATGGCTGCTATTTCTTACTCCATCCTGGTTCATACACTGATCTCGCATGAAGGTAAAGAATCGCTGGTGGCTCGAGCAATTGGGAATGACTTAAAAGGAAATATTTCCATCGTACTCTATTTACTAGCAATTCCTCTTGCTTATGTATATGCGTGGATTGCCCAAATGCTTTATGTAATCGTTGCAATGCTTTGGTTCATTCCAGATAGACGAATTGAAAATAAGCTAAAATAACTTGCTACCTTACACTCAAGCTCCCTTGAGATCCCTCACCACCTGCGTGCCTCAGCTTGTCCGATGCATCCAGGATTCAATCAACTGATTTAAAAACAAGAATGGGATTATAGAGCATTCCCTGACCTAGGTAAGCTAATTATAAGTAAATAAACTATTTAATTAAGTGAATCGTTTTGATTGCATATTTAACACTATCAAGATAAGCACGCATCAATAGAGTATTATCAACCGAAGCAGACTCTAGTTGTTTAAAATGGGCAATTTCATAATCCATTACAATTCTTAAAATACTCCCTAACTCACCCTCGAAATAAAGGATTGCATTATTGAGTTGGGTGCTGAGTTGGATCTTTGCTAATAAAGATTCCATGGGTTCATGAAGAATTGCATCCAAAGTGGACAAAATACCAACAGTATACGCTAAATGCGAATCTGATTTGCATTGAATGTTAGCAAGATTTTCACACATTTTAGCTCGGATTAAAGTGCGCTCAAGTAAATCCAGTTCCACATCATTAATACTTGATAGCATCAAAAGTCCCATCCAGTTTCGGATACAAACAATCCCCAGTAGTTTAATTGCATCTAATATGGATTCAATCTTTTTTCCATGATACAAAGCAACGGAATTGACTAACCGTAAAATACGATAACTGAGTTTTGGAATTTGCAAGATAAGGTTTTCAATATGTTCAATAGCAACTGCAGGATCGTTCAATTCTCCAAATAATCTTATTAAATGTGCTCTATTTTCAGTAATGGCTTGCCCTCTTAATGGATCAGGTTTACTCAGGAAAAAACCTTGAAAATAATCAAATCCGAGTTCCATACAATCATTAAATTGATTTCTATTCTCTATTTTTTCAGCAAGAAGTCTTCCTTTGAAATTTTGCAAAAGGCTGAGTTGTTTTTGGATTTGATGTTTATTTTGATGCAATACCTCGATTTTAATAATATCTGCAACTTGAATTAGAGGGACAATTTGTTCTGTATAAATAAAGTCATCCAAAGCGATTTTATACCCTGCCTTGCTCAAATCAATCAGACTACGGATTAATTGATCATCGATTTGGATGTTTTCAATTACTTCAATAATAATTTGATTTTTAGGGAGCAGTTTAGGAACTTGATTGACTAAATGATTATAAGTGAAATTTATAAATGCAAGTTTATTACCAATCACATCTTCCATATTTAAATTAGTAAATAATTGGGTAATCACTGAGGAGGTAGCTCCATCCCCTGCTTTCAGGTCCAGATTGTCTACATGAGCAACGGTGGAGTGACCATCTCTGTAAAGTAATTCATATGCTTTAACTAGCCGATCCCTATCATAGATACTTTGACGTGCTAGAAGAGTGTTCATTAATGCATCGTTCAATTTAACTCTATTATTATGGTTAGTATAATTAAATAATAGATTATTATTTGAACCTATTCTCAAATTATTATTCAAATTTTTATGGTGTCATACCAAATATTTATCATAAAAGTCCGATTTTAGAACTATTTACATCATATCTGCCCATCTTCTTCTTAAAGTTATTATTATTGGTTATACTCCGCGCCATTAAAAACCCAAGGATAATTATGAGTATTTTCAATCCACTTAAAAATCTTATTGAAACGAAACAATACCCCCATGCCAGAGCCTACAGAACAACATTTTGGGGAAAAATGGCGGATACCTTTCTCGTGTTTTCCGGTCACTTATTACCTAATTATAAAAATAAGGAACAAGATCCTTTTAAAAAAATTCATTTAGGGATTTTCGATTATTTAACCGCAGGCATTCACCTCCTCATTTCTTCTTTACTCATCCGCTCTCTCAAGGGCGCCGAAAAACCTGTGTTAATCCCTGTAGGCATATTCACGTTTCTATTTAACTTACCTCGCCTTCTCTTCGCTGCGGCGATGACGCTCATCTGTTCGCCTTTTGTGGCAATAGCGTGGGCTGCCACAAAAGAAAAAGGGAACAAGATAAAAGACGATATTCTTTCCTACGAGGTTCAAACAAATCAGTCACGATTATATTTTGCCCCCTCTGCGCTCCCCTCTGATCTTGAACATTATAAAGACTGCTTCTTTTTCATTGAAGGGAGTAACTGCCTGTATTACATTAATTTTTCAAGTAAACCTCATGAACTAAAGATTAATGACATAGAGGGTTTCCGCCAAGAGATGGGGGTAAATCGACATAGAACAGCCATAAGAATTGGTATAGGATACTATTCTTTATTTGTTAACCGCGATGATTTAAAAAAGTATTTTGCTGAAGAAAAATCGCCTTTGGATAGTTATCGCTCCCTAGGCGATCTTTTAAAAGCTAGAAATGTAGATTTGGAAGAGATAGAAAAATCAAGTATTGAGCGCGAACAGGATGTTATAAAAATATCCTTAACTGATGAAGAAAAGCGACCGTTGGCAAAGTTTTCCTTATCAATAAAAAAATCAACAGACTTATTATTATTTCATAACCTGAGACGTTTAAATATCGGCGGTATTGAAGAAATTGTAGAAGAAAAAGAAGAATTCTCACAGTTTGTTTCTCCATAATTTTAAAAGTCTTACCGTATTATCGCTGCACTAATATAGGCACTTAAAAAGTTCCTGAGTGCAGCGCCTATCCGCGAGTCCAAGCGAGCTTTACCTTGTCCCGACGCGATCCTTTCGGGCTGGGGAAACGTTTTAGCGCTGTCTCCAAAGCCGTGTTGGCCTTCATGTAAGCCTTTGAGAAGCATAAATGCCTCCTCAGCCTGAACAGTTTAAAATGATTTTTCGAAAGCTACATTTCTCAATTGTTTCATTCACTTCTATAATTGAAAGAAATAGGTGGAACATGGAGGTCTTTTATGAAATTTTTTCAAGGATTACTTCTATTCTCGATACTTATTTATCAAAATATTTATGCGGAAACGGCGTTATCCCAGCCTAGTGGACAATCCCCTCAATGCGGACAAGCTTATGAGAGCGCCGGGGAAATTAAAACCATAAATAACGTTTTTAGTAGCTTATCCAGCGCATGTCATGATGCTGGTGGTATGAAGTTAACCCATCAGATATTATTATCCGAAGATTCGAATAAACCTACAGGTGTTTTGTTTACTTGTACAGGAAGCGATCCCAATTTTGTTGTTCTTTCTTGCCTCTTCCCAGCAAATTTTGAAGATTTATAGATCAAATCGCCTAAACTATTAGGTAACACACCTCAATAGTTGGCGAACTATTTTCACGAATTATATAAGGGATTTCAAATCGACAGATGGACTACATTATGATAAAATTATATACAATTTTTCATTGATCTTAGGAAGCTGTATTCCTTATGCCTTCACTAACGCTAACCAGCATTTATATTTATTGCGTATTTTTTTTAATAAGTGCGGCTGTTGAATCCCTGTCATTTAATGCACTCAATCGAGAAGAACAAGAAATTGTATTTAATCGAAAAAAACTCCCTTTTATGACTGACTTTACCAGCATCATTAAAGTCTTTTTCTTTTCATTCGTTATCCTCTATATCACTCCATGGCAAATGCGCTATAAAACATACTTATACCATAACACTCAAGAACTGGTCTTTCTTTACCATGTTTTAATGGTCTTCTTTGTGGTAGCATTTATACCTATAATCAAATACTTACAAGATGATATTAGAAATGCAGGCTTACCTGGATGGTATCTCAAGAATGTATTAGTGGGCGATTATATCCATCTGTGGGGGATCTTAATTGCGTGTTATATCTCCATTCCTAATTTTTAGTCTGGCAATTTTTAACCCTGGTATTCCTCTTTGGGAACAAAGAATTCAGATGAAAATCTGTTGTAGCCCGAGTGAAGCAAAACAATAATTTCGGATGACAAATTGTGCACCAGAACCTTGGCTTTTGCCGTGTTTCACTCAGGCTAAGATTTTTAAATTTAAATTAAAATGTTCCATCCAAAGTTTTATCTTTATCTTTTAAATACGCTGCATCCAAAGCAGGTGAATCGAATTTCTCCTGAAGCAAAGCGATAATTTCGCTCGGATTCAGTTTGTTTGAACTCAATTCTGTTCGACTCGAATCGCCATACATGATGAACACTTCTGGATGTAATGATTTGAATTCCTCAGAATCGACAAACTCATTATAAGCTGGAATTGAATTGGTCCAAAAATAGGAGCCAGTTTGTCCAATTACCCCCATGAAGGATTGACCAAAGGTAAAAATTACCACTTCTTTGCCAGTAGAATAAGTATTCTTGGATTTTCCAATTTCAACTTGTTCTAAATTAATTTTCTTTCTCATACGAAAACTCCCGCCTTATAGTTCAAAAAATGGCATTATATAGTTGTGAGTTTAAAAAGATAGAAATTAATGGTGAATTATTATATCAGCCTGTATTTGTTCTGTTTGGAGTTCCTTTACTAATCACTTCGACTTTCTAATTAAACCTGGGTTTCGCAGTTGCGACTCCCAGGTTACTTCGATTTGAAAAGCAAATTGGAGATTCCGTTTCATCACACTACAAGCGGAACAATTTTATAGGGAACCAGTTCACAATATTTATTCCAATCAGCTCCATACTTGGCTGAACAGCGTTTATCATCACGGAACGCCCTATCAACTAATAAAACCGTTAAAAAGCAAAGATAGAAGTAGGGTGCAAAATGAGTAAACAACGCAGGCACTGACCAAAAAAATGTACCAGCAAGTTCTGGAATATAATGGAAATGTCTGGCTATCCCCCACCATCCGGAGGCAAGTAATATCGTTTGTTTTTTATCGCCTTCGGTAGTCTCATAATGAGCTAATACAGTGACCGGTTTTTTACCCCATACCTTACAATCACCTTGAGTGGCCCTGGCAATAAGTCTTTGTTTGTCAGCAAGATAATTAATAATAATACTTGCCAAACCTAAACCTAAAATAAGAGTTGCCCATACATAGGATAAATGAATGGGATGAAGCACAAGATACATACTTGGTGACGTATAGACACAAGGTACCCATACCATACACCCCCAACAAATATAAAAACCCGCACGATCGTGCATGATATCTAAGGATCGTAAATAACCCTTTTCCCACATGTAAAATTTACTGAGATAGACAAATTGTAATACAACGGAAATAAGCATGGAGTTAGATAAATCCCCTAATTCGGCTTGTTTTGCACAATAGGAAATAAGAAATAAGCCCCAACTCATCATACCAAAACGGCAGGTAATAAATTTTTTAATGCTCCATCCTAAAACTTGAGGATAAAGCTCAGTTCCCCAATAGTAGTCAAACAAAACATTATTGGTTATGCCTGAGTCGGTTGATGAGGGATAAAAACGGCCCTTGAGATATAGAAAAACACAGAAAATAAGGCTAAACAAATTAAGCGCGCCAAATAAAGCCCCAAGGTTGTCATAAAGAATGGAAGCTGAAAATAAATTGAGTCCGAAAGAGGCAATACAAAAAGTCATCATAGTGACGATAAATGCCAAAACACCGTTATCTTTATAAACAGGCACATTTCCTTTTGGAGTAATGGGCCCATTAAAGGTCTTTCCTGGCAATATCCGCATTAAAGCCAGCTCAAAAACAGTAAAAACCAAAATAATTTTCCATGCTACTGCCGAGCCCCAGAAATAGGGTCCCCAAATAGTCATAACTGTTTGAATGAATCCGTTTTGGATCAGTAAACCCCAAAGAGCTGATAAAGACCCTTGAAGCTGAGTGTTGGTATACCACATCAACATGACGAAAACGGGGCATGTAAGAATAAGAAATATTGGGCCTAAGGTATTCCTAATGTTGAAATTCATAATGTTTCCTTACATTTAAAAAAGGCTAAGGAGGATCATAATACATGAAATTTTGGCATTTAGTATCTTTTAATTTATGGGCACGAAGAAAATCAATTAGGGAAAGATTGATTCGAATTTACACAATAAAAAGAGAAGCTTACTTATTTGCTTTAATGGGTAATTTAATATTTAATTTAAGTATTACCCATTCAAAAAAATAAAAACCATGTCCAAATATCGCATCAAACGGATGACGCGTGACGAAGTCTCAGTCGCTGTAGAATGGGCTCGAAAAGAAGGTTGGAATCCAGGCTTAAATGATGCAGAGTGTTTTTATCAAACAGATCCGCAGGGTTTCTTCGCTGGAAAATTAAATGGTCAAATTATTGCAGTGGGCTCTGCTGTAATTTATGACGAACATTTTGCTTTTTGTGGTTTTTATATAGTCGATAAAAAATACCGTTCTCAAGGTTATGGGATGGAGTTAACTCGCGCACGTTTAGCTTATATTGGAGACAGGAATGCAGGGATTGATGGTGTGCTCGATATGGTCGAAAATTATTCACGAATAGGCTATCAATTTGCCCATAATAATGCCCGTTATGCATTAGAGCACTCACAGTTAACCCCTAAAACCGATTCGCATTTAGTTGATCTAAAATGCGTATCGTGGGATCAGATAATCCAATATGACCACCACTATTTTCCTGCCCCTAGAGCAAAATTCCTATCCGCTTGGATTAAACAAAATACGGCATTAGCGATTGGTTATATTAAAGAAAATCAATTAAAAGGTTATGGTGTCATTAGAAAATGTTTTGAGGGTTACAAAATAGGTCCATTGTTTGCAGAAAGCCCTTTTATTGCCGAAAAACTGTTTGAACAATTGGTTGAATATGCTCATGGTGAGACTGTCTATCTGGATATTCCAGAAAATAATCCCTTGGCGGTTGATTTAGTCAATAAATATGGGATGACTAAAGTATTTGCCACTGCAAGAATGTATTTAAAAGGAGCACCAAAACAGTCTATCGTGGGCATTTATGGGATCACCACATTTGAATTAGGATAAACATGAGGGATTTAGTGGGCTATGGACCTAAAGACAAAAATTTCTCCTGGCCAAATAAAGCAAAGATTGCCATCAATTTTGTTATTAACTACGAAGAGGGAGCTGAGTTAAGCCCTATCAATGGCGATGCGCACGCTGAAACGAGTGGTGCAGATTTTCCATTTGCTCCCAAAGCCAAAGGACAAAGAAACTTCAGTGTAGAATCCTTTTATGAATACGGTAGTCGAGTAGGAATATGGCGTCTTCTACGCTTATTCGATCACTATAAAATACCACTTACTTTTTTTGTTTCGGGGCAAGCATTGATATTGAATCCTTTATTCGCTGATTATCTTGCCAATCGAGATCATGAGGTAGCGGGACATGGATGGCGCTGGATAAATTACACCGATATTCCTAGACGAGTTGAAAAGAGACACATACTTTTATGTGTTGAAACATTGGAAAAACTTACTGGACATAAACCCAAAGGCTGGTATACAGGTCGGCGCAGTCAAAATACGCGGGAATTATTGCTTGAGCTTGGCGGTTTTACTTATGACTCGGACAGTTATGCTGACGAATTGCCTTATTATATTAATAAGCATCTTGTAATCCCCTACTCTCTAGATTGCAATGATTTTCGATTCAGTACAACACCTGGCTTTTCATGCGCCAAAGAATTTTATGACTCTTTAATGAATACATTTCATTATCTTTATCAGGAAAAACGTCTTGCCATCATGACCATAGGCTTACATCCACGCCTGAGCGGAAAACCCGATCGTTGCCTTATCTTAAAACAATTTTTAGATCATTTAACCCAGTATCAGGATATTTGGATAACAAGACGAATCGATATAGCCCAATTTTGGCTGCAAACCTCAACTCATGAATAGAAGTAGCAACTGTCTTGAAAATACTTTCAAGACAGTTGCTACACTAATTAATGGACCTAAATAAAATTGAAAACGGATAAACCTTGTATCATCACAAAACTTTGTTGTGCGACTTCCAAATTATATAACTCCTGTTTAAATTCAGAGGCGGCAACTATAGGATCGACTTCTTGTAATCGTTTCAATGTAATTTTACTTTGTTCAATTAAATCAGTATTGGCTACATCCGCATGTTCTAACTGATTTAAACGAGCACCCAAATTGGCTCGAGCATCCAAGATGGTGCTTAATGCACTATCAAATTGCGCCAGTAGTTGATTATTAACCGTTGTGGCTGCTGCCTTTTGCGTCGCGGTTGAATAAGGTTGATTCAAGTTATTAATCATATCCTGTATTGTGGCGAAAACAGATTCATTTTGAGAGGGAGTAATTAAAAAAGCATCTCCAGGTGCAGGTGTACCTGAAACAACCATTTCCATGCCGTTAAAACTCACCGTCATTCCCTCCTGATATAAAGGTGCATCATCAGGTAGTCCTGATGGAGGAATGACATTACCACTTGCTGCACCGCTAACCATAACGACAAGATTACCTTGTGAGTTCAATGCAAAACTCATAGTATAATTGTCAGGCACATAAGCTGAGGGAGTAGACACAGAACCTGCGTTTACTGATGCAGTCCCTGTATTAAGAGTTCCTGTTTGTTTAATAGTAAAACTTCCATTCCCATTAGGTATGCGCATAAAAAGACCATCTCCAGGATCATTGATGGCCATTTGAAAACTACCCCCAACGAGCTGGAAACGCTGTGTACTATCACCATTATAAACATATTGTCCTGAGGCATTCAGTGAAAAAGGTAATGTAGAGGTTTGGCCTCCACTGAACATATAATCACCATTAATATCTTTTGTATTGGCATAATCGACCAGTTCATTCAAGATAATAGTCGCCTCAATTGCTAATGCTTTGCGATCCTCTTCAGATAAAGTCGCATTACCTGCTTGAACCTGAATATCACGCAATCGTTGTAAGCTCGTCGTGCAATCATTTAAGACCGATTCTTCCATACTAAGTGCACTATCAGCACTTTCACGGTTTTTTTGCAGGAGTTCTGTAAAACTGATGCGCTGGTTCATAAGCTCAATTTGTGCAAAAGCAATGGGATCATCAGATGAATAACGCACTTTTAAAAAATTTTCATCGAGCTGTTCCTGAAGTTTAGCTACCTGTGCTTGCTTGAGTAATAAACTATCAATACTATTCCGATAAATTTGATTTGTTGAAATACGCATTTATCACCTCATTATTTGAAAGAGTAAGTCCATCATTTGATTGGCGATTTCCATTAACTTTGCCGCAGCTTCATATGCTTGCTTGAACTGTAATAAGTTTTCTGCTTCCTCATCAAGATTTACACCACTGATACTATCCTGATAATCCACAGATTGCTTATATAAAACCTGAAACGCATCAGAACGATTTTTAGCCTCATTGGTTTGGCTTCCTGTCTCAGAGAGCAAATCAGAATAAACATCAAAAATTGTTTCAGTGCCATTAGAAAAAATATCTTGTTGTTGAATTCCCGCGAGAAGTAATCCATTGCGGTTATCACCATACCCTCCCTGATTGTACTGTGCAGTAAACTGATCTCCTGCATTCGGTGCCCCGGATAAAGTAATGGAATAAGACGGATTGGTAGCATTTGGAATCTGAATCACATTATCTGTGTTGGGAACAAAAGGAAGCGGCCCCGTTGTAATACCATCAGTAACATTGATCAGATTGAATTGAGTGGGGGAGATAAAATCAATAGTATATTGTTTCGTGACCCCAGTAGTATTTAAAATAGGCCCTAACGCAATTTGTCCTTGTCCAGTATTACTGAGGGATGCACTGGTTTGCACGGGGGATGCGAGGGCTAACTGACGAGGATCACTCATTAGCAAAGCAAATTTGTCCGCTGCGCCACGTGTCGGCATAATTGTAAAAGAATCATTATTTGCTAAATTGCCGATGTTATCTACTGCGATGGTCATACCATCAACTACAATTTGCCCCGCGGGTGGAGCTGGTGGGTTGCTCGTCCAATTTAAGGTCTCTGCGGAGCCGTCAGAATCACGAATGAGCGTTACCTGATTCAACCCTGCATTAGTGACAACTAATTGATAATCAGTTATTTTAGTTTGCGTAATGTCAGAAATGTTCACTGACAATACTCCAGATCCTGTATTTGTCGCTGCTGCAACTGCGCGATCCAGTTGCATCGCCAGGGTATTGTAATCAGTAAAAATATTTTGCCCTAGTTGGTTATTTAAATCCATGCCTAAACTATTCTGAGCATTGAACGTCTGCGCCAAACCAATTGCCATTTGTCCTATGGTTTGACTGGCTTTAGATAAAATATTTCGTTCATAACTCAATAGGCCACCCAAAGTACCACTGGACAATTGATTGGTTATTTCTGTTTGTCCCGCACCATTATCCAATAAAACATGAGTCCCCTGTGCTGTTATTGGATCAAAACTAACTGATAAAGCTCTTTGTGTTGTTCCGATCACTAACATTTGACCACTACCAATCCCTACATCCACCATCCCATTATCCTGTTCAACTACAGTTAAATCAGAATACTGAGATAATTCTTTGAGTAATTCATCGCGTTGGTCCAGTAAATCAGGAGAGTTCGGTGAGTTCGTTATTTGCTCATTTACTGCTGCAAGACTAGAAGTTAATTGATTAATTTTATTTGTTATTTCTTTAATCTGCGCCGTTGAGTTTGCCTGATATTGATCCAGATTTTGTTGCAAAAATAAAAATTGACTTGCTAATAATTGAGTTTGACTCATCACCACATTGCGTGAGGCTACGTTGTCTGGTGCATTATTTAATTGACCTAATGAATCAAAAAAGGACTGCAAGGATACAGAAAGACTGCTGCCATCTTGAGAAAGTAATTTATTAATTTCCAAGGCTTGTTGGTAAAAAGTATCATATTGGGATTTAACACTTAACGTACTTCTCACTTGAGCGTTCGCAAATTGATCCACGTTACGATATACATTGTTAACCGCCACGCCTGAACCAATAAAAGATCCTGCAAAACTTCTAGATGGGTTTGGAGCAAATTGAATGCTTTGTCTTGAATATCCTCGTGTTTTGCAATTTGCAATATTATTTCCAGTAACACTCAATGCGTTCTGAAAAGCATTCATTCCTGAATAAGCAATACTTAGTATTGACATAATTATTTGCTCCCTGACCTATTCTTCAAACATCCTGCAAAAGTATCTTATTTTCTAATTACACCATTTTTATTTAGCACAATACATCACAGCAAAAACCACTTTAAACTTGTTCTGCTAACTCGCAACGTTGTATTGCCTGATTTAATTCGTCTCCATGATAAATGGATAAAATTTTTGTACTGTAATTAGGATCGGTAGCATATCCCGCCTTATGCAGCTCATTAACAAACAGTTCAGGGTTTGCGGCACTAGCTAAAGCATTTTGATATCGATCATTTCCTTTAATTAAAGATATATAGTCATTAAAGCTTTGTTCAACCGAGGGATATTTTCTAAATGATGCATTGATTTTAATTGGTGTGTCTGCAATATACTCGGTTGTTTTTACATTGACTGAATCAAACTCTTTGCTGTTACCCGATTTGATATTGAATAAATTGTTACTGCTGGTGCCATCAACATCCTTTGTAACAAATTTCCCCCACCCTGTTTCTAATGCGGCTTGAGCCATTAAGATTTTAGGATCCAAACCAATAATTGATGCGGCTTGTTTGGCTTTGGGCCAGATGGATTTGACAAACTCATCAATGGTGCTCGTTGATTTATCCTGCTCTTGTTTTACAGGCTTGGGGGATATTGAGTCAGAATTAACCGTCTCTGTTGTTCTTTTTTCCGTTGGTTCTACATTAGGCAAATTATGCTCCATTTGTTTTGCAAGCATCTCGGCTAAACCAACACCTTTAGAATTGGCAATAGTACTTGCATATTGAGCATCCAACATATCCTGAAAGGTTTCCCTATCCTTGCCTCTAAATGGACTCGATTCTTCAAGAAAATGCTGTCCCATACGCATGCTTTTCAACATGGATTGCAAGAATATACCTTCAAATTGTTTCGCTGCCTCAGGTAAGGCCTCTTTTGCATTATTTTGTGCTTGAACTTTTAGTTCATTTAATGCACTAAAATCACTGGTTGCAATTCCTTGTACCGTCATTTTAATCCTCTATCTTTATGGATCCTGTTCACCAATCAAATCCAAGCTATATCACGATTAAAGTAGCATTTAAAGCACCTGCTTGTTGTAGTGCTTCAAGTATCGCGATCACATCAGCAGGTGTTGCTCCTACAGCATTAATACCTCGAACAATATCCTTTAATGTAACACCTCGTGGTAAAACAAATGCATGATTGTTTCTTTGTTCAATGGAAACTTGTGACTGTTGGGTTGAAACGGTACGTCCACGTGCAAAAGCATTAGGTTGGCTTATCACTGGGGTTTCAGTCACGCTCACCACTAAATTACCATGGGAGACCGCCGCTGATTTGACAATGACATTAGAAGAAATAACCACCGTCCCTGTACGCGCATTAATAATAATTTTTGCTATTGCCTCAGCGGGTTTAAATTCAATATTTTCTAACACTGAAACATAGTCTACACGTTGAGACATTTTTTTGGGGGCAGTTACAACCACCGATGTCGCATCTAAAGCTCTAGCAGTTCCTGGCCCCATCATTTCATTAATGGCATCGCACATGCGTTTTGCTGTTGTAAAATCAGGCATGTGTAAATTGAATGTTAATTCTTTTGTAAAATAAAAGGGATTAGGTATATCGACCTCAATGGTCGCACCATTAGGAATTCGTGCCCCACTGGGAACATTTACGGTAACACTTGTACCATCGCTTCCAGCTGCACTTACCCCGGATACAATCACATTTCCTTGGGCCACTGCATAAACTCGCCCATCGGCTCCTTTCATTGGGGTCATCAATAAGGTGCCACCTAATAAGCTTTTTGAATCACCAATAGATGACACATTAACATCCATAGCTTGTCCCTTTTTCATAAAAGAAGACAAACTCGCAGTCACCATGACTGCGGCCATATTTTTTGAATTAAGCTTAGTTCCCGGTTGGATGTTTACACCTAATTGAGTAAGCAGGTTTGCAAAAGTATCTTCAGTATATCGTGTTCCGTTTTTATCTCCGGTACCATTTAAACCGACCACCAAACCATAACCAACTAATTGGTTGGTGCGGACACCAGCCAATGTAGCAATGTCTTTTATTCGTTCACTATAAGCCTGATTTGCAATCAAGTTTATCGCTAACATCCATGTAATTATCAGCAATCGCCGCATTACAATTTTCCTTGTTCATTGATAACGGTTAAAAGCATCCATAATCAATCGTGCTGCTTTACCCCGGATTTATCTCTTGACCATTCCCGCTTAGGCAGGAATGGAATGTTTTTTTCTACACAACTTTTTTATCTCAGATTAAGTTGGGAACAATGGGCCCCACATAAATCGCGCCAGCCAGCCCTGTGCATTTGTATTATTCACTTGGCCTGTGCCACCATATGCAATACGCGCATTTGCTAAACGATCCGAGGTGATGGAGTTATCCGCTCTGATATCCTGAGGTCGAATAATCCCTGATAATCGAACATACTCTTCCCCTTGATCGATTTTAACCCACTTTTCACCCTGTACGACCATATTACCATTTGCCAAAACTTGAGATACTGTAACTGAAATACTTCCCGCCAATTTATTATTTTGTACAGCTTGTGCAGAACCATTGAATTGTCGTTGATTGTTCAAGTCAAAATCCATGCTGTAACCACTGCCAAAAGAAATAGGCCGTCCTAAAAACAGTTTGTTCTTGACGACGTTGGTATCTGTTTTCATCTGCTGCAATGTTGCGTTTTTTGATGCCTTAGTACTTTCAACCAAAAATACTGTAATTATATCCCCTGCGTGTCGCGCTCTTGGTGTTTCAAAAAGAGGTAAGGCAGTTTCCGCACTATAAATTGCACCCGACTCTTTCCTTAATTCCTTGGGGTCAGGTGTCGTAGGATATGTAGGTGCAAACTCAGGATCCTTCCCACGCTGAGGAGGATTTAAAAGTTCACACCCACTCAAAAGAATCGCAATGAAGCCTGCAACAAGCAAATTAAATAATTTCATCAATGAAATCTTCTTAAACGGTTTGATTTAAGTATTGCAGCATGTTATCCACAGTCTGGATACCCTTTGCCGTAATCTCATAGCTTCTTTGTGCTTGAATCATATTGACCAGCTCTTCAACCACATTCACATTCGATGCTTCTAGAGAACCTTGTAACAAGGTACCAACACCTGAATTTCCTGGATTATTCAATGTTGCAGCACCGCTTGAAGCTGTCTCTGTAAACAGGTTTTGTCCTATAGGTTGAAGTCCTGCTGGGTTAGTAAAATTCGCTAATTGAATGGTTCCAAGTACTGTTGGAGTATTACTTCCAACAACTGTAGCACTCACCACCCCTTCGGTACTAATCGTTACACCTAGAGTCTGTGCAGGAATATTTATTGCAGGTTGCAAGGGATAGCCATTCATATCAACGAGCTGTCCTGTCCTATCGACTGTAAAAGTACCATCACGAGTATATGCTTGAGTACCGTCAGGCATCAAAATCGTAAAGAAACCTTGACCTTGTATCATAAGGTCATATGGATTACGTGTATTTTGCGCACTTCCTTGTTCAAATATTTTTTCCGTAGCAGCTAAATGAACACCTGAACCTGCATTAATCCCTGTTGGAATTAAAGAGTTCTCGGAAGATTGAGCACCCGCCTGGCTTGTATTTTGATAAAGTAAATCCTGGAATATTGCTCTATCTTTTTTAAAGCCAGTTGTATTGACGTTTGCCAAGTTATTAGCAATCGTAGAAATATTTTTTTCTTGGGCTTCCAAGCCTGATTTACTTACCCATAATGCTGGTTCCATGGAGATCCCTCCGCAATTATTCTTACTTGTATACTAAAATAGCGTTATTCGTGCAATACTTGTGCCAATTTTAAAAAATTGTCTTCTACCGTAGACATTACTTTCATGTGAGCATCGTACTCACGCCCAGAGGTAATCATTTCTACCATCTGATCAATCGCATTAACATTCGATCCTTCAATAGCACCACTTCGTACCTGGACACTTGCATCAGCAGCAGCGGGAGTTCCACCGTTTTTTAATTGGTAAAGTCCCTCTGAACTTTTAACAATATTATTTTTATCCAGAGTAACGAGCTTAATTCTATCTAATACCGCGGCGCTATTGGGATCGCCACCGAGTGGCACAATGGTAATTGTACCATCAGCACCAATGTTTATTTCCTGAGCTGGGGGAATTGAAATAGGTCCGCCATTACCCAAAACAGGATGCCCAGAGGCTGTTGTTAATAACCCATTGACATCTAAGCGTAAATTTCCGGCCTTTGTATACCCTTCTTTGCCCTGTCCATTACTCACTGCAAACCAACCATTACCCTCAATTGCAATATCAAGGTTTCGTCCAGTTGTCGTAATACCGCCAGGGCTCAGATCAAGTGCATTCTGCTTTTGTATCGCAAAGGCTGCGCCGCTGTCCGATCCCCCCATATTTGCATACATGGTTTGAGCTTGATACATATCCGCTTTAAATCCAGGAGTGTTTACATTCGCCAAATTATTGGCGATTATTTCCTGACGCTTAAAACCAATTCGTCCGCCACCTGCAGCATTATATAAGATAGGATCCATGAGTTACCTCCTAACGCATATTAATAATTGTTTGTGTAATCGCATCCCCTGCACGAATGGACTGTGCATTCGCTTGGAAATCACGTTGTGCACTAATTAAATCGACTAATTCACTGGTCAAATCCACATTAGATTGCTCCAACATACCCGATTTAATGGCACCTAATCCACCTGTTGTGCCGACTCCAATCAAAGGCTGACCTGAAGCCGAAGTTTGAGCCCAACAAACATTTCCTACGTTTTGTAAGCCTGTAGGATCAGCAAAATTAGCTAATTGAATTTGCCCCATAGCCAAAGACTGGCCATTGGTATAAATTCCTAGAATTAGTCCGCTATCATCTATATTCAAGCTCGCCAAACTTCCAGTTGTATAACCATTTGATGAGGTAGATTGAACAGCAAATGGGCTACCAAACTGCGTACTGTTTGTTAAATCAATATTTAAATTTAAAGGGTCAGCACCATTATTTAGGTTAAATGCCAATGGAATGAGATTATTGGCTATAGGAGCGCCGCCAGGACTAGCAACTCCCACAAAAGTTCCATCCGTATTAAAATTCATCTCAAACAGGTTCGCGGTGTTGCCAGTCCCTGTGATAGGAGGAACATCTTGATTGTCGATTTGGAATGCAACATACCATTGATTTTCTGTGCCTGGAGGAGTTGCAGCATTAGGTTGTCCTGATGTCGCCGCAGAGTCAGCTTTGATAAAATACATACTCAATACGTGAGAATTTCCTAAGCTGTCGTAAATAGTCAAGGAAGTAGGATTATTATACGAGCTACTAAGTGGTGTTGCACCACCAGTCCAGTCAACTGCTGGAGCTGTACTTTGTGAGTTCAAATTAACCCCAGTGGTTACTTTAGTGCTTGCCTGAGGACTTATATTTGCTGTATCTATCTGTAATTTCCCTGATGTTCCAGTAATATTTCCTTTTCCATCCGAAAGTAGTCCAGTAAGATATTGTCCATTGGCATTGGTAATATAATTTTGGTTGTTCAAACTAAACTGACCTGCACGTGTATAGACTGCCCCGCCCCCTGGATTATCCAAAATAAAAAATCCAGAACCGTTCACTGCCAAATCCAGACTGTTCGTACTATTGGTCAAATTTCCTGATGCAAACTGTTGTTGAACCGAAGTCAACATTACTCCACCACCGATGGATGTACTGCCTGCACCAAAGCTACCGTAACCACCAAATGAGTAAATATCACCAAAATCTGCGCGCGATCCTTTAAATCCTACGGTAGAAGAGTTTGCGATATTATTACCTATAACGTCCAAATTACTTGTTGCTGCCTGAAGTCCACTTAGCGCTGCGTCAAAAATCATTTTAGCCTCCTGCTTTAAACTGATATTTGTCTTACCTGATCCAATGATATTGGTCCAACTCCTGCAACATTTAATTTTAAGCCTTCACCACTTTGACCAAGGCTTACACTATCAACATTTGCAGAGGTCATTGTTTTTAAAGATACCTCTTTCCCTCCATAAACTGCATGGACATCAACCTTATATTTACCTTCTTTCACGCGATTATTGTCCCCGCCAGTGCCATCCCAACTGAATTGAAAAAATCCAGGTGTAGGTTGACCTAAGGGAATTGTCTTTATAAGCTCTCCGGTCTCTGAATAAATAGAAGCACTCAAATTACTGAGTCCTGGTGGGATATCCACTGCTGCCTTTGAATCACCCTCTGCACCCAATTGAAGAGTATTACTATTCACTAAAACCTTGCGACCAACCAAAGCTGAAGCTTGTAAAGCCTGATTTGATTGGAGTGAAGTAGCCATCTGCTGTAATGACTCCTGCATTTTAGTAACCCCATCATTGGTACTAAACTGAGCCAACTGGGATAAAAACTCACCGTTTACTTGAGGTTGCATGGGATCCTGATTTTGAATTTGAGCCACCATTAAGCGAAGAAAATCCTGTTGCCCCAGACTTTTCTTTGCTGAAGAATCAATTTGATTATACGGTAGATTCGATGCATTCGTCCCATTAACCGAATTTGTTGTCATTCCTTTCTCTCCCTTTATTCACCCAGCTTTAAGGTACGCTGCATAAGCTGTTTTGTGGTATTAAGCAATTCAACATCCATTTGATATGACCTTGAAGCTGAAATTACGTTTGCCATTTCTTCAACATAATTTACATTCGGTGTATAAACAAAACCTTGTTTATCCGCTAAGGGATTATCAGGCGCATAACGCTTTATAGGGTCCGTAGTACTCTCATAAGTCCCTTTAAGCTGAACGCCCCCGGATGTTTGTTCTCCCATCCATTGATTCGCATGTTCCTGAACTGCCTTGAAAATAGGATATTTTGCTTTATATACTTCACTAGCATTACCTGACTCTACGTTAGCATTACTCATGTTCTCAGCGCTAGTCGTCAAACGTGCTGTCTCAGCAGTTAATGCGGAACCTGCAATATTAAAAATCGCGCTTAATGACATTATTATTCTCCTTTCAACGCCAGCATCATGGATTTAATTTTATTATCAAGAAAACTCAAGCTCGCCTGATAGTTAAGCGAGTTATGTGCAAACTCTGTGGTTTCTAAATCTTTATCTACTGTATTTCCATCTAATGACATTTGCGAAGTAACTCGATATTTCAAATTCGCTGAAAAATCGGCATTCGCATTAATATGGTCTGGGGAGGTAACCTGCATTTTTTGTGCTCCACCAGCCATACTAGCAGCTAAAAACTCATTGAAATCGATATCTTGAGCTTTATAATTGGGCGTATTGGCATTAGCCAAATTGTTTGCCAACTGCGAAGCTCTATGCTCACGTGCTACTAAGGCTTTAGCGTGTATTCCGAAATAGGTATCAAGATCTAACGCCATAGTTCCCCCTCTTAAAGTAAGTACAACTTGAAAAGCAAACATTGTGCCAATTTCAAATAAGTGAGAAAATAAAGAGGTTATAACCCTGGGGAGCTCAACCATGTCAAAAGACAACACCCTTCCTGAACATGCGATACAACAAGTAAAAACCTATCTGCTGCAATTACAAAATACAATTTGTTCCAGACTTGAAAATTTAGATGGTCAAGCTCAATTTATTGAAGATGCTTGGGAGCGTCCTGCTGGAGGTGGTGGAATTACACGTGTTTTGACTCAAGGTTCCGTCTTTGCAAAAGCAGGTGTCAATTTTTCCCACGTCTCTGGAGAAAAACTTCCTGCGTCAGCCAGCGCACACCGTCCCGAATTAGCAGGAAGAAACTTTAATGCACTTGGTGTCTCCTTAGTCATTCACCCTGATAATCCTTACGTGCCTACTTCACATGCGAATGTTCGTTTTTTTCTTGCAGAAAAAGAAGGGGCTGATCCCGTTTGGTGGTTTGGTGGTGGATTTGATTTAACACCTTATTATGGATTTGAAGAAGATTGCATGCATTGGCATCAAACTGCATTACGTGCCTGCCAACCTTTTGGCCAATCGATTTATCCAAAATTCAAACAATGGTGTGATGATTATTTTTTCATCAAACATCGAAATGAAGCGCGTGGTATTGGTGGTTTATTTTTTGACGATTATAATGAAATAAGTTTTGATCATAGTTTTTCCCTGATGCAAAGTATAGGCAATCACTACATTGAAGCCTACGCCCCCATAGTAGAACGTCGCAAATCCCATCCCTTTGGTGAAAGAGAAAAAGCATTTCAAAATTATCGAAGAGGACGCTATGTAGAATTCAATTTAGTCTATGACCGCGGTACTTTATTTGGATTACAGTCAAACGGCAGAACCGAATCCATTTTAATGTCTTTGCCACCCGAGGTCACGTGGGCATACAACTGGCAGCCTGTTGCACAGAGTGCGGAAGCGAAACTTTATACCGATTTTCTGCCAGCACGTGATTGGTTAGCAGAGAAACAAAGAGTGTAATTGGATTACGATGGGCTAATCGGGCTACAATGCTAAATTGAATTATGTTGGGCCAAGGCCCAATATACATTTTATTTATTCACCCTTGCTTGTTTGTTTCATTCTTTTTTTCCTATCACATTTAGGGCAAAGCCACCCTTTTTAAATAAATCCGAGCAAGAGCTGCAGCTATGGCGTTGAATAGACTTAAAATTAAAAAAATTTGTGGAATTGCCGCGCTAAAATGCAAGAGACCAATGACCATAAATGTCCCCACAACCATAAATAACGAGTTATAAATATTATTGGTAGCAATAATTCGTGCTCTAGAGTGGGGTGGACTCATAACCTGTAAATAAGTATACAGGGGAACAAGAAATAAACCTGAACTAAAGGCTAACATAAATAAGTCAACAGCAATGCGCCAATGATTAAAGTGTGTGAAGAAGGTATGTAGACTAAGTAAAGTATTTTGTTCAGTTGCATTAGGTGAGGCCCAATACAGATCCATTGAAAAACAAGTAAAGGCAAACATAGCCCAAGGAACCATGTTAAGATTAATCCGGCCTTGAAAAATATAATTAACCGATAGAGAACCGAATGCAATGCCTAATGAAAACAATGCCAGAAACAGCGCAAAAACAGTATTATTTGCTCCTAAAACATAATTCGTGTAGTCAGGTAGTTTTGTAAGGATTACTGTCCCTAACAACCAAAACCAAGATAAAATTAAAATACATAATAAAATACCAAAATGCGCTGTAGCCTGCTTTAACATTTGATAAGTGGCACGCCAAATCTGAAAATCAACCTTAATCGATTCGGATGTCGAAGGAGCCCTAGGTATCAGCATACTTGAAGTTAACCCAGCAAGAGCAACAATCACCGTTAAAAAAACTGCCATGTAAGGTCTAGGATTATTTGCGCCAATGGATAAGCTACCCATAGTAGTTCCAACTAGTATAGCAATAAAGGTACTCGCATCAATTAGACCTGTTGCACCTAATAAATCATTTTTGGGTAAATGCTCGGGCAAAATGGCATATTTTATGGGTCCAAAAAATGTTGAGTGAATACCTAAACCAGTCAGGGTTATCATCATCAAAAAAATATTGCCAAAATATAGAGAGAAGCTACCAACAATCATTAAAAATAATTCTAATAGTTTAATGACCCTGGTCACTAAAGTTTTATCGTATTTATCTGCTAATTGTCCGGCAGTGGCTGAGAAAAGAAAAAAAGGCGTTATGAATAAAGCACCTGCTATTGCTTGATAAAATTCAGATTGAGCTTGGTCATGGGTTAAGTGGTAGCTAATCAACGTGAGCATCGCTAATTTGAATGCATTATCGTTAAAAGCGCCAAAAAACTGGGTGAGAAAAAAAGGCAAGAAAATACGCTTTTTCAAGAGGTAAAAAACACCAAAGCCCATCAACATAACTCCAAAGTTTAAACGATAACCGTTCATTAATATTCATCATTAGGGATGCATACTACACTGAACGGTTATTTAATTCTGCATCTATGTTATCAATAAACAATTTGCAAGTCTGAACGACTCGTTTTTAATGCTGAGGGAAGAAGATGGTTATGCTTTAATATTAAGTCTTCAAGATGACTATGAGCTTCTGCCTCACGTACGAGCTGAGACAGACCTGTCTCTGAGATTTTATTATCTGATAAATCTACATATTTTAGATTATTATTAGATTTTAATGATTGTGCAATAAGCATAGCACCAGCATCACCAATTTTATTACTTCTGACGTTCAAATGAGTCAGAGATTGTGATTCGGTTATCATAGCGGAAATTTCTTCAGCACATCGTTCATTCATGTTGTTATAGGATATATCCAAAATTTTTAATGAAGGATGCCTCAATACAAAATAACGCAATGCTTTCATTCCATCCAAACCAAAATCATTACAGCTGAGTACCAACTCATTCAATTCAGTATTTGCATCTATTGCATTGAGTAAGCGCTGCACACCAATATCTCGCAACCAATTTAAGGATAAATCCAAAAATGTCAGTTTTTTATTGTTTAAAAAAGAGAAAAAATCACTAGAAATTTTATCGCCCATCCAATTGTCTGTGAATTTGATTTTATTGAGTTCCTTACTGGGCAAAGACTCAAATAGATAAGCAATGCGATCAGTATCAATATGATTCGCTTCAAATGAAATCTCATTAACTTTTGAGGATAATTTCAAAATATCATGTAATGCAAAATAATCATTATCATTCAAGCAAGAGTGATCCACACTAATTTTTTTGATTGATTTACATTGTTTTGAACCTTTTGACTGCAGATACTTCATAAGGTGAGGAATCGCTAAATGATGTTGTAAATGAGCAAGTTCTATTGCTTCTAGAGTACCGCCATCATGTTTCAGTCTAATTGTCATATTACTTCCTCTGTAAATTGAACCATGATTAAGTGTAGATGATTTTTTTCATTTGGATATCATGAATTGGAGAATTTATCATTCACTCCTATTCCCGTCATCCCGACTGCCTCGAGGGATCTCTCAATCGTCACATAGCGCTACAGTATGGAGATCCCCCGCTATGCTCGGGACGACAAAAAATAAACAAAAGGCGCCCTTTCCGGGCGAATGAGGGTATTCTTTTAAGACAATCAAATTTGCGAGGCCAAGCGTGTCAACACATTTCCGGGGCCCACCTCTATAAAAACTGTTTCGCCTTGATTTTTTAAATAGCGAATTGTTTCAGTCCAGCGTACAGGATGAGTAATTTGCTTCACCAGATTATCTTTCACCATATTGTCGCTATAAAGTTCCGATGAGACATTAGCAATCACTTGTGATTGAAGTGGCGAAAACTGAAAAGGAGCAATAAATTTTGCAAACTCATCAGCTGCTGATTGCATATAACGTGAATGGAATGCGCCACTAACTTTTAGGGGTACACACATCAACGCTTCACTGGCAAGTAGGTCGTTCGCTTTGGCAATATCGACTGCAGGTCCTGAAAGGACAATTTGTTTCGGCGAGTTAAAATTAGCAAAATCCACAGAATCCAATCCATTAACTCTAAGTAAAAACCTTATTCGATCTTCAGTTAAATTAATTACAGCAAGCATTCCTCCACCACTAGCCTGAGCCATCAACTCACCTCGTTTTTGCACCAGCTTTAAGCCAGTAACAAAATCAAAGGCACCCGCAGCAAATAATGCAGCATATTCTCCTAGACTATGTCCAATGAGATATTCTGGCATTGGTTCTTCCGCTGCTCTGGCTAAAAAAGAGAGTGCTTCAATCACATATAACGCAGGTTGAGTGTATGCGGTATGACTTAATTGCTGCTTTGGATCTTCTAAACATAATTCTTTAATGGAATATCCTAGAACCTCATCAGCTTGTTTTATTTGTTCAGGGAAATATGAAAATAATTCAATTCCCATTCCTTTTGCCTGGGAACCTTGCCCAGGAAACATATAAATAGTCATAGCTCTCCTTTTCTCACATGAACATTCCAAATACAAATCATAATAATTAGAACTATATATAAAGTCATTAAATAATTGCTCTACACCGTCAACCCAAGCGTAACGCAGAGATGACTTGGTAACAGAATAAAATCAATGAGATTAATGATAAAAATGACTAATCCCTCTTATTAGTTATCCTAAATAAATAATGTTTCGCCAAAGAATTGACAGGGTCAATTTTAGGGTGAAGAAAATCCCCCTGTTCATCTCGAATCATTCCAAGCTTTTCCATAACGCGTTGGGAACGTAAATTATCTGGTACTGTAAAGGCAACAATTTCTTTTAAATTTAAAACATTAAAAGCGTAATTCAAAACAACTTTGGCTCCTTCAGTTGCATAACCCCTACCCCAAAAAGAAAATGCCAAACGCCATCCGATTTCTACACAAGGTGTAAAATGTGCTTCCCAAACTGGACTGTTTAAACCAATAAACCCCATGAATTGGTGTGTACTTTTTTCTTCTACAGCCCATAAAGTATAATGAGCTTCAGCCAGTTGAGTATCCATTCGTTGTATAAACGATGTCACCATATCCATAGTCCATAGATTGGGCATGAACTCCATCACTTTAGGATCTTGATTCATAGAAAAAAATGGAGCGATATCCTCATCGCTCCACGCTCTTAATAATAGCCTGGGTGTCTCAATAGTGTTCATGGCAAATAAATTGTACCTTGTAGATAAAGATGACTCGTTCCATAAAGAAAAACACGCCCTTCTCTAACCTCGCATTGCAGTTTGCCCTGACGATTACTTCCTTGCATCGCTTTGATATGTGATTTACCCAGTTGCTCGCACCAATATGGTGCAATAACGCAATGCGCAGAACCCGTCACAGGATCTTCTGGAACATTGCATCCAGGATAAAAACAGCGTGAATAGACATCAGTATTTTTACCTGGGGCAGTTAAAATTAAACCTCTATAATCCAAACGGGCTACAGCATCCAAATCAGGATCAGCATCTCTCACGTCGCTTTCATTTTCATAAACAAACATTAAATCAAACTGACTTTTAAGGACTTTCTGAGGCTTTTTTAAATTTAACAGTTGCAGCGCAGGAGAAAGTTCAATTGGATGATAGGGTAATGCTGGAAAATCCATCATTAATCCATCACCATGTTTGCCTACAATCAGCCTCCCACTCTTGCAATTAAATTTTATTTCTTCACCCTTAAATCCTAATTGATTAAAAATAACATGCGCCGTAGCAAGCGTAGCATGGCCACATAATGCAACTTCTTCATTGGGCGTGAACCATCTTATATAAAATCCATCTTCTTCAGGAACAAAAAAAGCAGTTTCTGATAAATTATTTTCTGTAGCAATTTTTTGCATTTCATTTTCTGTGAGCCAATTATCTAAAGGACAAACTGCTGCTGGATTACCTTCAAAAAGAGTAGATGCAAATGCATCCACTTGATACATAGGTAAATTTTTCATACATACCTCTATAACGATGATTCAAAAACAAGAACGGTATATATGAAGATCTTTGTAGGAAATTCAAGAGTATTGATAGAGTTTCTTTTAGATTATTTTTTAGAGTGAATTTTTAGACAATAACAATTCATGATTAGTTTACTACATCCTTAGATTATACGTTCAGGCTCAGTAAAAGACTTCGCCAGAACAATAATTCTTAGACTGCAGCTATAACCAAAATTTAATTGCATGAAAAGCAAACCCAGGTCGCAGGAAACCTTTAGCCCAGGTTAAACTTAACACGCAGCGATAGCTGAGAATATTTTATTCGTTACTTTACTTATTCAGTAATAATGGTAACGTCTTGTGCCTTCAACCCTTTGGGTCCTTTATCAAGCACAAAGGAAACTGGATCATTTTCATGAAGAGTTTTAAATCCAACACCTTGGATATCTTTATAATGAACAAAAATGTCATCGCCATTTTCATTAATAATAAATCCAAATCCTTTTTTCTCATTGAACCATTTTACATGGCCCGTTTCTCTTTGCGACATTAGCTATCCCCTTTGTCTTAAGCTTTACTATCCAACTATTACAGATGTTTATTTTCAGTGTAAAAAATATTCATGATTAAAACACTGAGTTATAATAAACATTTACTCATGTAGGAAATAATTCACTACATATAGATTAGCATAGCAGTTTTTTATTGATTGTTAAGGATTTTTTAAAAAAAATCGCGATCTTTAAATTTTTTTTCTCTACTGGAACTACATAATGAATCAGATGAAATCAGCTTTTATAAAATTAGCACTTGATTGCCAAGTATTAAAATTTGGGGAATTTATTTTAAAGTCAGGTCGGATCAGTCCTTACTTTTTTAATGCAGGATTATTTTATCAAGGGAACGCTTTACGGCAATTAGGACAATTTTATGCAAAGACGCTAACCGAGCAAAAGGCTCGATTTGACCATTTATTTGGACCTGCCTATAAAGGGTTACCTCTTGCTACTGCTACCGCGATAGCCTTAGCAGAATTAGGCAAAGAAACTACCGTTACTTTTAACCGTAAAGAGGTAAAAGATCATGGTGAAGGAGGTCAATTAATTGGTGCTCCATTAACTGGAAGAACGATTATTGTTGATGATGTCATTACTGCTGGTACTGCGTTTAGAGAGTCTCAAATTTTAATTAAAGAAAATGGAGGGCAATTAACTGGAGTTATCATAGCACTCGATCGCTGCGAACGAGGAGTATCTGAAAACTCAGCATTGGCTGAAATTAAAGCTCAAGGTATTGACGTTTATTCCATAATCACCTTATTTGATTTAATCGACTACTTAAAAAGTGTCAATCAAAACGAGCAGGTTAAAAAGCTTGAGGATTATCAAGCGCTTTATGGTGTTAGCCTATAAAATTTTGCGCATCTACCAAAATATGACACCTCTTTGCGATAACCTGAGTGGCGCACAGCAAGATTGGTTTGCCCTTCTCCTCATTAGGTAAGAAGGTGTCCATTAGGCGGATATGGGTATTCATTTCTGATTACCCGCCCCCAGGGCGCTCAAATATAGGGTCAAGACCCAACCAACATCTGTTAGTCTATAAATTTAGTTCACCAACATTACATTAATTTGGGTAGCCTGGATTCAGTGCAGCCCCCCGTCATCGCTTGGGGGTGATGATGATGGCCAAAACCCCTCTCCGTTGCGCTGCTTACAGGCTAAGTTCCTCAAAGATATAATTCTTGTCATCATTTTTTATTGACAGTATTAAAAATAGGCATTATCATCGAGTTAATGTTCTACTACATTAATACATTAACATGAAAACACATACTACGATAAATCATTCTGCTCTCCCTGATTTAATGCATGCCCTCAGCTTGCTCGAGAATAAAGAAGAAGCGTTGCAGTTTTTTACTGACCTCTGCACCCCAGCAGAATTGGAAGCAATGGCCGATCGTTGGCAGGTCGTTCCTTTATTGCGACAAGGTATCCCCTATCGCACCATTCATGAACAAACGGGGGTCAGTGTAACCACAATAACCCGTGTGGCGCGCTGTTTAAGTTTTGGTACAGGCGGTTATGAATTAATCGCGAAGAGATTGGAGTCATCGTGAAAAATCGTTTACGTTTAGCCTTGCAGAAAAAGGGGCGGTTATCTGAAGAATCTTTAAGTCTTTTACAGAGATGTGGTTTAAAATTTCGTATCAAACCGAATAGCTTGCTCACCCATGTTGATAATTTTCCTATTGATTTACTTTTTGTACGTGATGATGACATACCCACCTTAGTATTCGATGGCCTATGTGATGGCGGCATCGTGGGTGAAAATGTCTTATTTGAAGCAGCTCTTGCGAATCCAACCAAATCATACAAAATTTCAGCCGCATTAGGCACATGTACTTGCCGTTTATCTATAGCTGTCCCTGAATCCACTGATTATCAAGGTCCTGGGAGTTTAGATGGTAAGCGAATTGCTACCAGATATCCAAATTTGCTGAACCAATATTTACGGAATAAAAAGATATGTGCAGAAAGCCTTGTATTATCAGGCTCTATTGAAGTTGCTCCACGCATGGGTATGGCCGATGCGATTTGTGACCTGGTTTCAAGCGGTCAAACATTGGAAGATAACAAGCTCTATGAAGTTGATACCGTGCTTTCAAGCCAAGCGGTATTGATCCAAAGTGATGAGAAGCCTTCCTGCATCTTTCAAGACTTGTTTGACATGCTCTCGCGAAGAATTCAATCCGTACAACAAGCACAAGAAAGAAAATACATTGTTTTTCATGCCCCAAAATCAGCCCTCGAAGCAATTGCAGAAAAACTACCTGGCGCTGAGTCTCCCACCATTCTGCCTTTACCCGGAAATATGAATAAAGTGGCCGTTCATGTTGTTTCTAGTGAACGTGTATTTTGGAACACTTTAGAAACCATTCAAACCCTCGGTGCCAGTTCTATATTGGTGTTACCTATAGAAAAAATGTTGGAGTAATATGATGTTATCGATTAAAAATTGGCAATCCCTCTCGCAGGCTGAAAAAAAACACTATCTTACTCGTCCCTTGCAAGCATCTTCCGCAAAAGACAAAGTGCAAGAGATTATTAAACAGGTCCGAACCTTTGGAGATGATGCATTATTTGCATTCACAGAACAGTTTGATGGCGCTCGTTTGGAAAGCCTGCAAATTCCCAAACAGAAAATTGAGAATTCGTGCATCAGTAAGAAATCACTGGCTGCCATCACTGAAGCCATAAAGACAATTACTCTCTATCACCAAGCTCTTTTACCAGAAAACAAAAAAATTTGTACTGCTAATGGTGTGACAATTTACACCACCTATAGACCAATTCAGCATGTTGGTCTGTATATACCTGGTGGTAATAATACGCCGTTAGTTTCTTCATTATTAATGCAAGCTGTACCTGCACTCGTAGCAGGATGTCCTATAAAAATATTATGCACTCCACCCGATGCATCAGGTTCAATTAATGAGCACCTTCTTGTAGCAGCACGTTTATGTGGCATAGATACTATTTATACCCTTGGGGGGGCACAAGCCATCGCAGCTATGGCTTATGGCACAGAAACAGTTGCAAAAGTAGACAAAATTTTTGGGCCAGGTAATCGTTATGTTACAGAAGCCAAAACACTAGTTGCCGCAGATCCATATGGTGCCGCTATAGATATGCCCGCCGGACCATCCGAAGTCATGATTAGTGCTGACAATCAAGCAAATCCAGCATTTATTGCTGCTGATTTGCTTGCGCAAGCAGAGCATGGTATCGATTCCCAAGTCATTTTGGTTTGTGACACGCTTCAATGTGCAGAACAAGTGAACCAACAACTGCAAGTTCAATTCAGTGCTTTGTCAAGAACACAAATAATTAAGCAATCCATGACAAACAGCATGATTATTGTCTGCGCAGAAAAAGCAGAACAATTAAACATTATTAACTCCTATGCTCCAGAGCATTTGATTCTCAATCGAAAAGATGCCGAATCGTGGATAGAGGAAATCAATTCGGTAGGAACTATATTTCTAGGTCCCTGGGCTGCCGAAACACTTGGTGATTACGTGACCGGATCAAACCATGTTCTACCAACCTATGGTTTTGCCAGAAATCATAATGGCCTGAGTACCCTCGATTTTTTAACTTGTTTTAACGTGCAATCGATTAGCACCGAGGGAATTAGGGAGTTAGGGTCCTCGGCAATTGCACTAGCACAGATTGAAGGTTTGGATGCCCATGCCAAAGCGGTGGAAATCAGACTTGCTTCGTTGGAGAAATAAATGTCCGTACTTAACTTAATACGCTCTGAATTGTTAAACAAAGAACCCTATGTTCTTGGCGATGCTCCAATAAAATACCGATTACACGCAAACGAGCTTCCTTGGTCTGCATTAAGTACGGATATCGACTTAAATTTTTATCCAGAAAAAGGGTTACAAGACCAGCTGCAAGAGCAATTAGCAAAACGCTATCAAGTTGATGTAAATCAAATGGTACTGACTCGAGGCTCAGATGATGGCATTGATTTAATCAGTCGTTTATTTTTAAGTGCAGGCCAAGACGCCTGCATGCAATTTCCACCTACCTTTTCCATGTATTCCTTTTATGCATCATTACAAGATGCCCAGCTGATCGAGTGTCCGTTAGACCCTCTGTGTCAGTTTAAAATCACGCTAGAAGACATTGGCAAGAGTTGGCAAAAAAATTGTAAAATTATCTTTTTATGTAATCCAAATAATCCAACTGCTCATCGAGTCGATCTGGATTTTATCGCACAGCTTTGTGCCGAGTACAAAAATCGCTGCGTCATCGTGGTTGATGAGGCATATATCGAATTTACTGAGGCACAAAGTGCCACTCGTTTAATTCCTGAATACGATAACTTAATTGTTTTGCGTACCTTGTCGAAAGCCTATGGTCTTGCCAACCTTCGTTTGGGCATTATATTGGCACAAGAACAGCTAATCCAAACCTTTAATAAAATTATGCCTCCCTTTCCACTTTCAAGTGTTGTAATTGATTTAGCACTACGCGCATTGGAAAATTCTGATTGGTTTTTAGAAGCAATTAAGAGGATTAGAAATTCGCGAACAAAATTAATCCAGAAATTACAATTTTGCCCAGTCATTGAGAAAGTATATCCAACAGAAACGAATTTTATTCTTATTAAAACAAAACATACAACCCAATTAGTCTCTTGGCTTATCAAAGAAGGCATGGTGATCAAAAGTTTTTCACCTCAATCATCTTTGCACGATCATTTACGAATCACTGTAGGTGATGAGCCACAGAATCAGCTGTTGCTGAATGCTCTATCTTCTTTTCAAAATAATGGCTTAGGATATTAAAATGCAAAAAATCTTATTTATTGATCGTGATGGGACCTTAATCGAAGAACCTTTTGATTTTCAAGTGGACTCATTGGATAAAATTAAGCTCACTCCCTATGTTATTCCCGCATTACTGCGACTACAAAATGAAGGTTTCCGCTTGGTGATAGTGAGCAATCAAAATGGTCTAGGTACCCCTGCTTTTCCGGAAGATGATTTTATGATTTGTCATGAATTTACTCTGGATCTTTTCTCTTCACAGGGCATATTTTTTGATGAAATTTTTATTTGTCCCCACATGCCCGAAGACAATTGTTTCTGCCGGAAACCTAAAACAGGATTGGTGGATCAATTTTTTAAAGAAAAAACAATTGATCATTCCTGTTCATGGGTTATTGGTGACAGAGAGACTGATCGACAATTAGCTGACAATTTAGGTATCAAATTCTTGCCAGTGTCTAAAGAACATGGATGGGATCAAATTACACAAACAATTCTTAATCACAAACGAAGCGCCGTGATTCAAAGAAAGACAAAAGAAACCGAGATTAAATTGAACCTAACATTGGATGTCGATCAAAGTAGTCCAATCAATACACCATTGCCTTTTTTTAACCACATGCTGGAGCAGGTAGCCAAACATGGTGGATTTAATCTTGAATTGTATGCCAATGGCGACATCGAAGTGGATGATCACCATTTAATCGAAGATACAGCAATTGCTTTAGGTGAAGGACTAAAAAAAGCGCTTGGTGATAAATGGGGCATTAACCGTTATGGCTTTACTTTACCGATGGATGAAGCTTTAGCCACTATAGCTATAGATATAAGTGGTAGAAGTTTTTGCGACTTTAAGGGCCAATTTACTCGTGAATTTGTTGGCGGCATGGCAACTGAAATGGTTCCTCATTTCTTTAATTCCTTAGCCGCTGCCCTCGGTGCAACCATCCATGTCGAAGTTAAAGGTCAAAATCACCACCACATGATTGAAGCGTGCTTCAAGTCTTTAGGGAGAGCACTAGGCCAAGCCTGTCTGCAAACAAATAACGCCCTTCCATCAACCAAGGGGCTGTTATGATTGCTGTTATTGATGTCAGTGGCACCAATCTAACCTCTTTAGGTAATGCATTAAAGAGATTAGGATTTAATTATCAATTAACCCATGATCCAAAGGAAATTTGTAATGCAAGCCATGTGATTTTACCAGGAGTAGGTACGGCAGCTTTTGGCATGAGTGCCCTACGCCAATATGATTTGATTGATGTGGTTACCTCACTGGAACAACCACTGCTTGGTATTTGTCTGGGTATGCAATTATTGTTCGAATACAGTGAGGAAAACGATATACACTGTCTAGGTATGCTTTCAGGAAAAGTACGTCGTTTGCAACAACAGGATGGGTATCCCGTGCCTCACATGGGCTGGAATCAGTTGCAATGGTGCACTGAGTCCTTTTTAAAACAAGGACTAAAAGAACAGGATTATGTATATTTCGTTCATAGCTACGCCCTTGGTGAGAGTGAGTATGCTTTGGCATATTGTGAATACGGTCAACCATTCACGGCAATAATTCAAAAAAATAATATTTGGGGTATGCAATTTCATCCAGAAAAATCTGCAGAAGCGGGCATGACTCTACTCAATAATTTTTGTAACCATTAGACTTTTTTTGAGTACTCGCTACAGAGGAGAAATTCGAGAAGACACGGGGTACTGAACCGGAGTGTACAATAAGTACATGAGGATTCGAGCATCGTATCGACCAAGCAATTCACCTCTGTAGTAGAGTTTCCGAGGAAGTGATTAACATATGGAGGCTTTATGATCCTTATCCCTGCAATTGACATCCAAGCGGGTCGATGTGTGCGTTTACGGCAAGGACAATTTGATCAAGTCACTCAGTTCGATACACTGCCTATTGAACGTGCCACCTATTTCGCTCAATTAGGGGCCAAACGTTTGCATGTAGTTGATTTGGATGGTGCACAAACCGGAACGATGCAACAACTCGCTTTAATCCGTGCCATGCAAAACACAGGAATCCCCGTACAAGCAGGTGGTGGAATACGCTCTTTAGAACAAGCCGTATTATGTTTTTCATCGGGAATTTCTAATCTAGTTATAGGCAGTATTGCCATAAGCAATCCTGAACTGACCGTGCAAATTATTAACGTAATAAATCCCCAACACATTATACTAGCCTTAGATGTGCACATGCATGATGGAATTCCTATACCTGCTATTCATGGTTGGCAAACTACCACCGCCCATAATCTATGGGATGTTGTTTCCTTTTACCAACGATTAGGTATTAAACAAATACTCTGTACGGATATCGCTTGTGATGGAATGATGCAAGGACCGAATTTTGAACTTTATAAAGAGGCCGTCTTACTTTTTCCACAAATTGAATGGCAAGCTTCGGGAGGTATCAGGAATGCTGAGGATATCGATCAATTAGATGCATTAGGAGTGAGTGCTGCGATTCTTGGACTGACACTTTACCAAGGCGGCTTTGACCTGGCCGCCACATTATCTCGAGCCTAGCAAGGGATGACGGTAAGAAGGCTCGGGGCCCGTTGCGCTAAACTCATGCTGCTTTATTTATGATTTATGTAGGTGAAATTATGTTAACCAAACGAATTATTCCATGCCTGGATGTCCGTGATAATCAAGTGGTCAAAGGAATTAAATTTCGCGATCATCGCATTGTTGGGAATATCCTTGAGCTTGCAGCTGAGTATTCTGCAGCCGGTGCAGATGAGCTTGTATTTTATGATATTACTGCAAGCTCGGAGCAACGCTCGGTTTGTCCCGATTGGGTGAACCAAGTAGCTGGAACAATTAATATTCCATTCACCGTAGCTGGTGGAATTCGTTCTCTTAATCAGGCAAAATCCGTATTAAATTCTGGGGCCGATAAAATATCCATTAATAGCCCTGCATTGGAAAAGCCTGACTTAATTAATGAATTAAGTCGAAATTTTGGAAGCCAATGCGTTGTCATAGGAATTGATAGTCAATGGATAGATGATGATTATTATGTCTATCAATATACAGGTGATGAAAAAAAAACCCTTAACTCCAAACGAAAAACCAAAGAATGGATTAAGGAAGTACAAGATCGAGGAGCAGGAGAAATTGTATTAAATTGTATGCAATCAGATGGGGTACGCAACGGCTATGATTTATACCAATTAAAAATGATGCGCCCCTTGTGTCAGGTACCATTAATTGCATCAGGAGGAGCCGGGGCGCTGAATGATTTTACTCAAGTATTTCTCGAGTCTCGAGTAGATGGTGCTTTAGCTGCCAGCATTTTTCATGACAAAATTTTGACAATAAACGAAATAAAATTAGCACTAATAAAACAAAATATTGAGGTACGATTATGATTCACATGGAAATTAATTCTTTAGATTGGAAAAAAATGAATGGTTTATTACCAGCGATTATCCAAAATGCAGAAAACGGTACTGTGCTAATGTTAGGTTATATGAACCAAGAGGCTCTAATCGCTACACTCACCACCGGCCAATTAAATCTGTACAGTCGAAGTCGAAAACGCTTATGGCGTAAAGGAGAAAGTTCCGGTAATAGCATGTCCATACAACATATCAGTGTTGATTGTGACAGTGACAGCCTCTTAATTCAGGTGTTACCCAAAGGACCAGCCTGTCATTTAGGCTACACCAGTTGTTTTCAACCGACACATAATACCAATTTAGGATTTATAGATGATTTAATTGAACTGATTAATGAACGTGCAGACTCCAAAAATGAAAACAGTTATACCGCACAATTATTAGATTCCGGACTCTCTCGATGCGCCCAAAAAGTAGGTGAAGAAGCAGTAGAAACCGTGATTGCGGCTGTAAATAACAATCGGGAAGAACTGGTAAATGAATGCGCTGACTTAATTTTTCATTTATTTGTTTTATTAAAAGCATGTGAATTAAGTTTTTATGATGTATTGCAGTGTTTGCGTGACAGAGACCGAAGCGTTCATACTTAGCCTAAGTAGCCTATCTCGTCATCCCGAGCATACTAAGGGATGACGACACAATTCACGGGTTACGACTAAGCCATAATCCAAACTACAAATTCTATCAAACTACGGCCAAAAGGATGGCTGTCAGATAATTCCCTTCTGGAAATGAAGTTAAAGTCGGATGACAACTTGCTGGACCATAAACACCCAAAATACGGGCTTGTTTCCCAACCGCTCCAGCTTGGGCACCGACCAAAGAACAAAATTCCTGAGATGAAAGTGCTGAAGAACAATTACATGTCATTAATAATGAACCTGCTTTCATATATTTAAATACTTCACGGTGCAAAAATCGATAATAATTTTTAGCCCGTTCCACATGTTGTTTTGATGGAACCAATTTAGGAGGATCGAGAATAACGAGATCATAATCTCCTGCTTTTGTTAAGTAGTCACGCGCATCTGCCTCAATAAACTCAATCTGAGTCACTCCATTTAACGCAGCATTTTTCTTTGCTTGCGCGATTGCCTGAGCAGAACTATCCACCGCGGTGACTTTTGAGGCTCCAGAGCGAGCAGCATGTAAGGCAAAACCGCCACTGTAACAGTAAAGATCTAATACGTTCTTTCCTTTTGATAATTGAGCAATACGCTGATGATTCTCCCTTTGATCAAGAAACAAGCCTGTTTTTTGTGCTTGAGCAAATTCAACCTCATAAACAACCCCAGCCTCAAGAACTTTTGTATCATAATGGTTCTCTTGCACAGTAATTTGTTTCCATCCATCTTGTCCTAATGGCTTACTTTGTGGCATCCAAACAATCTGATCTGCTGGAAATAAATTTTGCAAAGCGTGCATGATTACTTCCCGATTGAGTTCAACCCAATACGCAGAGCTCGCAACGACACAAATCTGATTAAAACGATCAATTGTTAATCCGGAAAGACCATCTGCTTCACTATTAAACAAACGATAAGCAGTAGTTTCTTCATTAGGCAGATTTAAACATTCTCTGACCTGTTTTGCCTGCATTAGACGATGTGCAATCAAGGAATGTAAATTGCTTTTATCTATGGATTCATTTGCAAGGGCTAATACTCTGACTCTATAGAGAGAATGCTCATTATAAACACCGAAACCAATAAGCTCGTCATCTGCATTGTAAATATCAACCAAATGTCCTGTTACTAATTTTCCATGAGTTTTAGCAATGGCCTTGGGGAATATCCATGGATGACCGCGTAACACTGTATTTTGTTTTGCCTTAAGCAAAATAACTTTTGCATTCATTTTTCTATTTCCCAAAGAACAAAAATCGGCTAATCTACACAAAGAACGATAGACCTGCAATAGTTCATAAATTTTAGGGTCTGTTTATAATTCGCTAGATTGAGTCTAAATGGCGTTATTTTAGAGCACCGTAGCCTGCTCCTACGCCATCCCGAGCGCCGCCAGGGATCTCCTATCGTAATATCGTGCTACATCGTGGAGATCCCTCGCTGTGCCGGGAAACGAGTGGGTAGTAAAATTGTAAACAGCCTCCTGTAAAGCTTAAAAGCAGTACCCGCTCAACTTAACTAAAAATAAGAATTAGGGACAGTGATGCCACAGACTATAAAAAAACGTTTTATCCCCCTTTTTACGACCTATGTTCTAACAATTAACACATTTTGGTAATCGATATGGAAAATACGCAAAAATTCTCTTATGGACTCACTCTAGGAGCATTAGGAGTTGTGTTTGGTGACATAGGTACCAGTCCATTATATGCCTTAAAAGTCACGCTGGATAATCTCCCTATCACTCAATCCAATATTATGGGAGTACTTTCACTTATTTTCTGGTGTTTGATTATTATCATCTCATTCAAATACTTAATTATGATTTTTCGAGCAGATAATGATGGAGAAGGAGGAATTCTTGCCCTTTTGGCACTAATGAAGCATAAAAGCACTCGGTATGTCCCCTTATTTTATATTATTGCAATTTTTGGTGCAGGATTACTCTTAGGTGATGGCATGCTGACGCCTGCCATATCTGTAGTCAGTGCCGTAGAAGGTCTTAGTACTCTTTCAGACTCATTTACACCCTATATTTTGCCCATTGCCGGAGTAATTCTGATCTTACTTTTCTTGTTGCAAGCAAGAGGAACAGGAAGTATAGGAAATCTATTTGGTCCATTTATACTGCTCTGGTTTATAACAATCGCTGTGCTCGGAATAATACAAATAGTAAAAGCACCAATAGTGCTGACAGCCATCAATCCTTACCATGCTTTTGCATTGATACACGATACAGGATTTAAAGGATATTTATTATTAGGAGGAATTTTTCTAGTAGTTACAGGCGGGGAAGCACTTTATGCCGATATCGGGCACTTTGGAAAAAATCCTATTCGTGCCAGTTGGTTTGCAGTTGTTCTTCCCTGCTTAATCTTAAATTACTTTGGCCAAGGAGCCAACTTACTCTTACACCCCCAAGCGATTGGCAATCCTTTTTATATGATTGCACCCCAATGGTTTTATATTCCATTAATCATTCTTGCGACTATTGCAACAGTAATTGCTTCGCAAGCTGTTATTTCAGCTACATTTTCTTTAACAAAACAAGCCGTTTTGCTTGGTCTATGTCCTCGTATCCCCATAGTACAAACATCCAAGGAATTTTCTGGACAAATTTATGTCCCTCAAATTAATTTTATTCTGTTCATTGGGACAATCACTTTTTGTGTTGCCTTTAAAACATCAGATAATTTAGCTCATGCATATGGAATTGCCGTAAATGCATACATGCTGTTGATTGATGCAATGGTTGCTTATGCTGCAATATCGATTTGGAAATGGTCAAAATTTAAAGTCACACTGATATTCGGATTATTTCTCACCATAGACTTTGCATTTCTCGGATCCAATTTACATAAGTTTTTGACCGGAGGCTGGGTCCCGGTTACCTTTGCTTTACTGATAGCAACCATTATGTACACCTGGAAATTTGGCTTGGAATATTTGCGTGAAAATTATTACATGAATAAAGATGATATTTCCAAGATTATTCGGCAATTGGAATACAAAAGCTTGAATCAGCTTACTGATTTGACCGCCATTTTTATTACGGATGTTTATGATAAAAGTGGAGGAAGCTTCCTTCACTTCCTCAAGTTAAGCCGCGCAGTTCCAGAACGAGTCCTTATTGTTAACTATATTGTGGACAACATTCCTTATGTCCATTACAGCCAACGTTATGAAATTACCTGCTTGCATGAGAAGATCTTTAATCTCACCTTACATTATGGATTCATGGAAACGATTTCAATACCCAGGGCCCTAGAACGAGCTTCTAACAAGAATCTCTTCCCATTCAAGCTCAATGTTGATCGCGCTACTTATATGGTGGAAATTCCAAATATTACTGCATCAAAATCAAAAAAATCATTAACCTTCTATTGGCAAGAAAAATTATTTGCTTTTTTAATACGTAATTATTCAGCCAATTTAAATATCGACTTTTATAAACTACCATACAACAGAACAATGGCCATCGGTACCTATTATATTATGTAATCTCAGGAGTTTTTTATGTGGTTTAACAATGCACTAATTTATCAATATGAATTGGACGAAGCGTGTGATTTAGCAGCGTCCTTGGCTGAAAACATTCTAAAACCTTGCCCCCCTCACGCTCGCTTTGTATACGGATGGCTTCCGGCTTTTGCAGATGAGATGGTTCAAGAAGTTGCTGGAAGTTCACTGATTTGCATGGGCAAAGAAGAGCGATTGCTCCCACGTGGCGTGATCAATAAAATGTTGGCGGAGAAAGTGCAAATGCTCGAAACGCAACAAGGTCGTCCAGTAAAACGCGCTGAAAAAGCACAAATGGCTGAAGACATCGAGTTTGAATTATTGCCTAAATCGTTTTGCATTCAGAAAAAAATGTTTGCCATCCTTGACAGTGTCAGCAAAAGAATCATAGTTAATGCTTCCAGTAATAACCAGGCTGCACAACTTACCTCTCTTTTACGTAAATCAGTAGCCGGTATCTCGATTGAACCAATTACCCACACAGAGAATCTTGCAGTGCGTTTTGCGGAATGGATTCACTCCCCTGGCACTCTTCCTAGCGATTTTCAATTAGCGTCTGACTGCATACTCTTTTCTCTAGATGATGAGAAAAAAAGGGTACATTGCAAGGGTTATGAGCTACCAGCAGAAGAAGTCTTAACATTATTATCGCAAGGTATGGGAACTGCTGAAATTTCGTTAATTTGGAAAGAACGAATTCAATTGACTCTAACTCATGACTTTAGCTTTAAAAAGCTCAAGTGCCTTGATTTTCTTCTCGATGATTTTAATGAAGTGAAACAACTTGATGAAGACTATCAACAACGCGATGCAGCGCTTGCTTTATTATCCGGTGAGCTACGTGAACTGACTCATGATCTTTTAGCCGCACTTGCAGTAAAAGAAAAAGAACCTGAATTAGACGTGATCGCATAGGAATGTCTATAAGGGAGCATTTGATAAAGCTCCCTTTTGAAGCAACTCTTATTAAGATACTTTAAGCTTGAGTTATTTCAGTAGCAATAAATAAAAAAATCTCAAACCTTAAACGCATTGTAAAAAAAGCCCGGATAACGCAATTATCCGAGCTATAAAGCCTCCAAGCCTCTGATTATGAGATTAAACAATTCTGTCCATTTTAGTTGTGTGATAAGTTGCATTGTAAACAGTAAGCGCTTCGTCCGCAGCCTTTTTGAAGCCTAAAGCCATATTCGCATGATACATAACTACTAAAGCTTGTTTTACGCTCGGGGCTTGAGGATAATTTTTAACGACATAGCTTGCTCTGTTTATTGCTGCGACATACATCTTACGTTTAAAATAAAATGTTGCAACATTTAACTCATGCTGTGCAAACATATTTCGTAAATAAATCATGCGCTGCAAAGCATTTGCTTTATATTTACTGTCAGGGAATTTTTGAATCAAAATTCCGAAATCCGAATAAGCTTGGGTTTGTGTTCCAGGATCTCTCCATGACTCATCCAGCGGCAGGAATTTTGCAAAAACCCCACGAGTTTGTTGAAAATTAGCCATTCCACGCATGTAATAAGCGTAATCTACATTTTTGGCACGTGGGTAAAGATGAATAAATCGCTCTGCAGTAGCTGCAGCTGAAGGATAATCTTCATTTTTATAATAAGCATAAATCAGTTCCATTTGTGAGTGCTCTGTATAATCACTAAATGGATACATTGTTTCGATTGCTTCAAGATGTTTTATTGCTGTCGCATATTCTTTTTTACGTAAGTCCTTCTGGGCCTCCGTATAAAGTTGATCTGCTGTCATCCCTTTATATGGATTATTATCTTCATCATCTTTTCCCCACCATGTCTTGCATGCAGATAAAGATACAATAAGACCTATTAGGAACAACATTTGAATTCGTTTCATAAACTACACCTAACCTATTTATAAATATATATCTGTTGCATCCACAACAGTCACAAAATTTTGGAACATTATACCTAGGACTATATAATTTGCGAACATTCTTACACTTTTTTTGAAGCGTAATCACACTAAATTCGACCTTATAAAAAAAGAGCTCAATAATCGCTAAGAATTTTAAAAAAATATTTGCAAATCCAAAGTCGTTAGGATAGTATTCTCGCCTGGAGAGATGGCAGAGCGGTCGAATGCGGCGGTCTTGAAAACCGTTGAAGGGCAACCTTCCCAGGGTTCGAATCCCTGTCTCTCCGCCAAGTACAACACCTTAATTTATCATTTCTCTAAATATCTTAAATTTCCCTGCTAACAGTCTATTAAAAAAACATTTTTCAACATGAGTTGACCATTTAAAAATCCATCGGCCTCTATTTACATGGCGATTCATTTCAAAAAATACAATTGATGAGTGGATTAATTAATTTGAGATCCAGAATACTTGGATGCAGTCTTAATACCCGTCGTACAACATCGTCTAAACTAGACTAAATCTCTTGCTATTGAAATTATTTAGGCCGTCGGTATAGTAGCACTATCTAACGTTAATGGAGATCTGCATGCTAAGGAATACAATGAAAGGTTTTGGCAGTATTACAAAGCTGCTGCATTGGTTAATCTTTATTCTTATTACTGCTCAATTTTATTTAGTTTGGTCTCTTAGTGACAACTCACCACTTATGCCCCGCTATATGATGCTTCATAAATCAATAGGAGTAACTATTTTAATACTCGGAATCTTATTTATTATTTGGCATATTCTAAATATCAAACCCCTACCGCCAGAAAATCAACCTCGTTGGCAATATATAACTTCTAAAATAGTTCACCATTGTCTTTTTATTCTGATAATACTTATACCCATCGTAGGCTACCTGTTAACGTGCTCTGATGGTAAACCCATCAACTTTTTTGGTTGGTTCACTATACCCTGCCTTATTGCCGCGAATGAGCAACTGGGTAATGTGATGTTCTCAACCCATCAAATACTTGCCTTTATAATTCTGGCTCTTGTCGGGCTTCATTTTCTTGCGGCCCTTTACCATCATTTCATTCACAAAGATGAGGTATTAAAGCGCATGCTTCCTTTTGCATCGAAGAATAAATTATAGAAATTCTTAAATCAGAATTTGACTGAGTAAAAATATCTTACTCAGTCAAAAAGCACCTAATTCAGTTACATAAATTGTGGATTAAAAGCGGGGGCAGATGGGCTATATCCCGGAAATTCGGGTATCCCCGCATCATAGGAAGAAGAAGTTTGCTGGACTGGTTGATATACAGTTGGAACAAAATTCACAATAGGAAAACGACAATCAAAATGTAGCCCACCAATGTCCAGTTCACTCAGCTCCCCTTTGCGTAATTTTCTTAATTGAGTCAGCAACTGCTGCGTTTCATTATCACGACTGAAAAAAGAAGGTATAGCCTTTTCCTTACCGACTAAAATTTCCATTTCGGCACGTAGTGCAATCATAGCGCATTTTACGGCAATGGGATCCAGGTGCTTTTTATCGCGTAAAAATTCTTCCTCTGAAGCCGTTAATCTAAATCTATCGGGATCCTTGGGATCCATAGCCTCTTTGTTAGCTGATTTATTGACAGAATCATAGAGAAGACTCATTGCAAAACATCCAAGACCCGCTCCCATGATGCTAAGAAGTACTGTAGCCATAATGACTACACCAACTGGATTAAAACCCGTAACTACCGCGAGCGCAATCAATGGTAAAGCGCCAACACTAAGGGTTAAGAACGCTGAACCAGCACCAAATCCTATAGAAGTAGCGAACATTAATGCGCCCTTCAGCCATCCTTCACCATACCAAAAGCGATCGATGCTGTCTGCAAATTCATAAAACATATAAGTCAAGGCAATAAAAGCTAAACCAGCAGCAATTGCAGCTAAAGCGATCACAAGCAAAACGAAGATCAATTTAGTAAAATCATCATTTGATTTTGAATCATGGCCATGATGATTTGAAGAGCCAAAACAAGAACTCCCTCCGTGATGATGATGCGAATCATGTATTAGGGATCTAATAAGTAAATAATTTAAAAGTGCAGAGTCGTTAGAATTGTAATTGTTATAGGTGGTAATTTTATATTCAATCTTCGGATTATACGGAGGCATTGGCGGATTAAAAAAACGTAGCTCGTGATGAGAAATTCCTAAAGGCAGGGCACGAAAGATTGTACTAAATGCATGGTATGCTTTAACTTTTTCAGAATTCTCTAGAAGATGTAACGGGCTTGTACTTAGGTCTGATTCAATAGCAAATTGTACCGCATAATACATCTCGGCGTACATTGTATTGATATCTAAGCCTCGCTCCTTACAACTCTGATAATGATTTAGTAAATGACCATATAATATCTTTAATTTTTGGTCAGTAAACTTCCTACTTAAATCAGGCATAGCATTCACTCCTATTAATTGGGTTTATAGGCAAACGCTCTATCCTGATCCTAAGACATTAATTTTAAAATAAAAAATCAAATAACCATGAAGCTCAAGCTAACACGTTTGTCTATAAACCTAGTGTCTTACAATTTGTGCTCGATTAATTAAACTTTTTACATACAAGTCATAATCCATCATGCCGTAGCTTGCTTCAATTTGTTGAACCAGGCTATCTTGTTGCTCCCTGTCTAAGGTACTTAATTTGCCATCATGAATCTGTTTCAATCGTACTACGACATAATCACCATTTGGCATAACAAGACCATTACGACTTTCTGGTCGTAATAAATTAAATGCCATATCATTTATATCTGTATCAACCTTATCATTATCACGAGTAGACTTAACTACCGACTTCCATGATAGCTTGTTGCTACGAATCAGTTCTTGTTGTTTCTTATCCTCGACTGGGTTTAATAAACTAACCCCCATTTCCTTTGCCTTTGATTCAGCAATTTTTTTAGTTAAAATTTTGCTGATTTGATCCTGAACCGCTTCTAAAGGTTGTTCCTTTTCAGCCCAATGCTGGTCAACCCTTATTACTACGACTGAATCATTATCAATTTGTATTGGCTCACTGTTGTTTCCTAAATCAAGCACATCATGACTAAATGCGGTGTTAATTACTTGTTTGTTTTTGGCAATACTATCTACACCACCAGTTCTTGAGAAAGGTTGTGTTTTTTCAATTTTCAGATTCAATGCTTCAGCTACCGGTTGGAGTGAATCGGGGGACTGGTAACTTAAATCCGATAATTGCTCCAAAGCCTGGGTATATTTAGTTTGAGCAGCTTCAGCAATGAGCTGCTCTTTAATAGATGATTCTACTTCAGAAAAAGCTTTTGTTGAAACCGGTTTATAAGCAATGAGTTTAAAAATCTCATATCCGTGTTTTGTTTTTTCAGGAGGAGAAATCTGTCCTGGCTTAGTTAAATTAGATAAAATTTGATTGTAATTATTTTGTCCACTCGCTGTAATCCAGGGAAGAATGCCTTTGTCAGCAATGGAAAGTTTATCATCTGACATGGTTGTTACGAGATGCTCAAATTGTTCTGGATTTTTTTGTAATAACTGATAAGCATCATTTGCTCTTTTCTGAATTTTTTCAGAATCAGATTGACTTGCATCATCAGGAACAGCAAATAAAATATGAGCTACTTGCCAGCTTGCAGGGATCAAATAACTGCTTTGATTTTCTTCATAATAACGTTTTGCATCGTCATCAGACAGTTTAATTTTATCCTTAATATCATGCATAGATAGAGTTACATAATCCAAACTCACTTTTTCAGGAGTCATGAATTCTTTTTTATGTTTGTTATAATAATTCTCAACCTCTTCTGAAGATACGTGAGCGTCCTTCTCATAACTAGAAGCCGGAATTGTTAAATAGTCATAGTCTCTGCTTTGCATATACAAGCTCACAAAGCGATCAATTTCATCAGGTAACGCAAAAGAACTTCCCATAAAAGCAAATCGTTGCTGATTTAATAACATACCTTGTTTTACTTCATTCTGAAAACTTGATTGCGTGAACAAAGCAGCGTTTAGTGCTTGTTGATATTTTTGAGCTGAAAAATGGCCGTCTTCTTGGAATTGAGGAATACTCAAAATTGCTGCATTGGCTTGATTTAAGCTAACATCGAAGCCATTTTTACGTGCAGCTTGCACCAATACTTCATTTGTAATCATTTGATCGAGCACTTGATTTTGCAATTTTTTCTCATCAGCAGCAGTCATTTGCTCAACATCCTGCATGGAACGGGCGGGTCTATAATTATTTTCAAATGATTGAAGTGTTAAAGGCTGACCATTGACGGTTACCTTAGAATTGGTCGTTTGACGTGATTGCAGATAATAATCCACACCAAAAAGTGTAAACGTAATACCGATTAAGATAACTACTAGCCAAGCTACAACACCCTGTATACGTTCATTTAACTTTTGTAACATGTCCCGAGATCCATAATTATTTAATTAAAGCTTTATTCAATTTAGCGCGAACCGATTATAGCCCAGGCTGAAAAAAATCAACATAAAAACAAAAAACTCACCTATTCAATAAAAATTTTCTTTCTGGAATTACTAGAAAATTGATTGCATTGAATAGATTACCTTAAAATTTCACCCGCCTCTCTAAGATAAAAAGCAGATATTAGGAAAAAATAAGAGTTCTAAAGCAAATATTTCTTTCCAGATAAAAAAAACGCGCCTTTCGGCGCGTTAATCTGGCGGAGTGGACGGGGCTCGAACCCGCGACCCCCGGCGTGACAGGCCGGTATTCTGACCAACTGAACTACCACTCCATTTCTTGGTGGGTGCTGTAGGGATCGAACCTACGACCCTCGCCTTGTAAGGGCGATGCTCTCCCAGCTGAGCTAAGCACCCTGAAAACTTATGCTTCTTGCACCGCTTCTTTCAGGTTTTTACCCGCTTTAAACTTGGCTACTCGTGACGCTTTAATCTGAATAACTTTGCCAGTTTGTGGATTTCTACCTGTACGTGCTGAACGATTGCCTGTTGAAAAAGATCCGAAACCAGGTATTACCACTTGATCGCCGCTTCTCAAAGCATCAGTAATAGTACTAGTAAAAGTCTCGAGAACTCTGCTGGCGTCAGCTTTTGTTAAACCCGAACCACTTGCTATAGCATCAACTAATTCGCTCTTATTCATTGCTTCCCCTATACAGTTAATCTTCCATACTTCAAGCTAATTTAATTAAACTCATCAAATTAACCGGTCAAGTAGTTACTTCCTTGCAGTGCCCGCTAGTGGCGGGCTACGAAACGAAATATACCTCTAATTAATGGGTATGTAAATCATTATTTTTAATTTTTTTTGATCTTTTACCCACTAAAGCCTCAGATTGTACATTTGTTGGCTGATTTATCCATGGACTGCGTTGTAAAGCCAGTTCTAGAACCTGTTCTATGGTCTTAACTGGATGTATTGTGAGCTTACGCAAAACATTATCTGGTATCTCTTCCAGGTCTTTTACATTTTCATCAGGAATAATGACATGCTTAATTCCGCCTCGATGAGCTGCCAATAATTTCTCTTTAAGACCACCAATTGGCAATACCTGCCCTCGCAACGTTATTTCCCCTGTCATTGCAACATCTGCTTTAACAGGAATATGAGTCACTACAGAAACCAAAACAGTACACATTCCAATACCAGCACTTGGACCATCCTTGGGAGTAGCTCCCTCAGGAACGTGGACATGGAAGTCATTCTTATCATAAAAATCATCGGGCAAGCCAAAATTTTTAGCTCGACTTCGTACAACAGTCATCGCAGCATGGATAGACTCCTGCATGACCTCACCCAATTGACCTGTATGCGTGACCTTACCTTTACCCGGCATCATCGATGCTTCTATTGTTAACAGCTCTCCGCCCACACTTGTCCAAGCTAAACCTGTAACCTGCCCCACTTGATCAAACTCTTCTGCTAAGCCATATCGATACTTTTTCACACCCAAATATTTTTCGATATTACTTGTAGTAACCGTCATTTTTTTAACTTTTTTATTCGAGAGGATTTCTTTTACGACTTTCCTACAAATACTCGCAATATCTCGTTCCAAATTACGTACGCCTGCCTCACGAGTATAGTGGCGGATAACTTCTCGAATTGCCCCTTCACTAATATGAATTTCTTGATTACTTAAACCATTCAGGACGACTTGCTTTGGAACCAGATATTTATCAGCAATGCTGACTTTCTCATCTTCTGTATAACCCGCGAGTCGAATCACTTCCATTCTATCTAATAACGGAGCAGGAATTTCCAAAGAATTTGCTGTCGCAATGAACATAACATCACTCAAATCATAATCTACTTCAAGATAATGATCGTTGAACGTATGGTTTTGCTCTGGATCAAGTACTTCAAGCAATGCTGCAGCAGGATCTCCACGGAAATCCATAGCCATTTTATCGACTTCATCCAGCATAATGAGAGGATTTTTTACTCCAGCCTTACATAATTTCTGAATAATTTTTCCTGGCATGGATCCAATATAGGTTCTTCTGTGACCGCGAATTTCAGCTTCATCCCTGACGCCACCCAAAGCAATACGAATAAATGTACGACCTGTAGCATTTGCAATGGATTGTCCTAATGAGGTTTTACCCACGCCTGGAGGTCCAACTAGGCAAAGTATTGGGCCTTTTAAGCGTTTAACTCTTTGTTGAACGGCCAGATATTCAATGATGCGTTCTTTAACCCGCTCTAGGCCATAATGTTCTTTATCTAATAATTTCTCTGCTTTGAGTAAATCAAATTGAATTTTAGTTCTCTTCTTCCAGGGCACTGCCAGCATCCAATCAAGATAGTTGCGTATGACAGTAGCCTCAGCAGACATAGGCGACATCATTTTCAATTTATGAAGTTCAGCGAGTGATTTTTCTTTTGCTTCTTTAGGCATTCCGGCTTTGTTAATTGAATTTTCCAATTGTTCAATTTCATTACCTTCTTCGCCTAACTCACCCAGCTCTTTTTGGATCGCCTTCATTTGTTCGTTGAGATAATACTCGCGCTGGCTTTTCTCCATTTGTCGTTTAACTCGCCCTCTTACACGCTTTTCAACATGTAACAAGTCAATTTCGTTTTCTATCGCAGACATTAAACGCTCAAGACGAGTACCTACATCTAAAGTTTCCAGTAATTCCTGTTTATCATCTACCTTCAGTGTTAAGTGAGCAGCTATCGTATCAGCTAATCGTCCTGGTTCTTCTATTCCCGCGAGCGGTGATAAAACCTCTGGTGGAATTTTTTTATTGAGTTTAATATATTGCTCAAACTGCGACATTAAAGAGCGCATTAAAATACTGACATCTGGTTCTTGAACAGCTGCATTGGCATCTTCCAATAACTCCAGATCAGCCTCTAGATAGCCTTTAGCCTGATTGTATTCTTTTGCTTTGGCACGTTTTTCCCCTTCGACTAAAACTTTTACGGTGCCATCTGGTAATTTTAATAACTGCAAAACACTGGATAACGTACCAACTTGGAAAATATCTTCTTCAGTCGGATCGTCATTCGACGATTTTTTCTGTGCTACTAAAAAGATTTGTTTACTATCAACCATAGCCGCTTCCAGGGCTTTAATTGATTTTCCTCTTCCAACAAACAGAGGAATAACCATATGAGGGTAGACCACTACGTCTCTTAATGGTAATACAGGTATATTTGACAGTTTTTCTGCCTCATTCGAAGTCTCTATAATTTCAGTGGACATAATGAACCCTTATTCAAACGAAAAACTTTATTTAAAATTTACGCGACTACTAGTTATAATTTAAAAGGAAGGGAGAGTTATTGCAAGAAAACAAAGCGTTATAATTAAGAAAGTTGTCTAAAGTTATCTAAAGTTATCTAAAGAACATCTCTCCCACACTAGGTGCAGGAGAGGAGTAGAAAAACTACTCTTGACCACCTGCTGCACTCTTCATCCCTTCTTGCTCATAAATAAGAATTGGTTTTGATGAGCTATTTACAGCACTCTCATCGACTACAACCTTAATTACTCCTTCAAGAGAAGGTAATTCATACATGGTGTCTAATAGAATATTTTCAAGTATAGCACGTAAACCTCGTGCACCCATTTTACGTTCCAGAGCTTTTTTGGAAATAGCAATCAGTGCTTCTTCTCTAAATTCAAGCTCTACTCCTTCCATTTTAAATAGAGACTGGAATTGTTTCGTCAAAGCGTTTTTAGGATTAGTTAAAATATCAATAAGAGCTGATTCATCCAGTTCTTGCAACGTAGCAACAACAGGCAATCGACCAACAAACTCAGGTATTAAGCCATATTTAATCAAATCATCTGACTCTAACTGGTTCAATACTTTAGATATTTCATCACTGTTTTCTTTTTTATTTTTTAATTGAGCAGAAAATCCAATACCTGACTTATCACTTCGCTCTCTGATTACCTTTTCCAATCCAGCAAAAGCACCACCACAAATAAATAAAATATTTGAAGTATCAACTTGTAAAAATTCTTGTTGTGGATGTTTGCGTCCGCCTTGGGGTGGAACAGAAGCAATGGTCCCTTCAATGAGTTTTAAAAGTGCCTGTTGCACTCCCTCACCAGAAACATCGCGTGTAATCGAAGGATTATCAGACTTACGTGATATCTTATCAATTTCATCGATATACACGATACCATGCTGTGCTTTATCCACGTCATAATCACATTTTTGTAAAAGCTTCTGGATAATATTTTCAACGTCTTCACCGACATAACCCGCTTCAGTCAATGTAGTTGCATCTGCCATAGCAAATGGAACATTGAGAATTCGAGCTAATGTTTGGGCTAAAAGTGTTTTTCCGCTTCCAGTTGGACCTATAAGTAAGATATTGCTTTTACCAAGTTCCACTCCGTCTTCACTTTTATGTTGTAATCGCTTGTAGTGATTGTAAACAGCTACGGACAAGACTTTTTTTGCATGCGATTGTCCTATGACATACTCATCCAAAAAGTTTGAAATTTCTTTGGGTGATGGTAAACGTACTTCAGCTTCTTCATGAGCTTCGTGTGTTTCTTCACGAATAATATCATTACAGAGCTCTACACATTCATCACAGACAAATACAGAAGGGCCAGCAATCAATTTTTTTACTTCATGTTGGCTCTTTCCACAAAAAGAACAATACAGAACTTTATCGCCACTTCCGTTACCGGATTTACTCATAACCAAACCCCTTCTTACAACGATTATCGGAAAAAAGATAATATATGTAAAATATTAGTCAATCAGAAAAAGATATGCCACTGTTTTTCATGTAACTACTTTTTTAAAAACAAAAAAGAAATACGAAAAAAAGTAATAATGAATCAATATAAAAGAACCCTAATCGCATTCCTAGCCTGGGTGCAGCGAAGCGGAACCCGGTAAATCTGAACCTAAAACCCAGGTTCCGCTTCACTGCACCCGGGTTATGATACATTATAGTTCAGTTCTTTGAATTTAAAGTTATAGTTACTCTGTTTTATTCACTGACTCTCGATCATAAAGCACTCTATCAACTAAGCCGTACTCAACAGCTTGTGTGGCACTCATAAAATTATCACGTTCGGTATCACGCATAATCTGATCAGGTGTCTTTTTAGTATGATTTGCCATAATAGTATTTAAACGTTCTCTTACGGCTAAGGTCTCGCGAGCATGAATTTCAATATCAGTAGCTTGGCCTCGATAACCACCTAAGGGTTGATGAATCATCACTCGTGAGTTTGGCAAACAGAATCTCTTACCTTCAGCTCCTGCACAAAGTAACAAGGCAGCAGCACTTGCTGCTTGCCCTATACACAAAGTACTTACATCAGGTTTAATAAACTGGATGGTATCGTAAATTGCTAAGCCAGCGGTTACTACACCTCCAGGAGAATTAATATAAAGAGAAATATCTTTTTCAGGGTTCTCAGACTCAAGAAACAACAATTGAGCAACTACCAAATTAGCCATATGGTCTTCAACTTCACCTAAAAGAAAGATAATACGTTCTTTTAATAATCTTGAATAAATATCATACGAACGCTCACCACGTGAGGTTTGTTCAATAACCATTGGGACTAATCCACTGGCATTGCGAATTATGTTATCTGAATATCCCGTCATACAATTACTCTCCTTTTTTCTCAGTTGCTTCAGTTGCAGGCTTAGGATTCATAATTGAATCATAATCTTTGTTCTTATATTTAATTTTTGCATCTTCAGCAATTTTATCTGCAACCATCTCTTCCATAACAATCGCTTCAATTTCAGCCATATGCTCTTTGCTGCTTTGATACCAAGAACGCAACTCATCAGGATTCTCATAAGCACTGGCGAATCGTTCAATTACCGCGTTCACTTTATCTTTATCTGCAACAATTTGGTGTTTTTTAACATATTCAGAAAAGAGCAAACCAAGATGAACACGACGTTTTGCTTGTTCTTCAAACAGCTCCCGAGGAAAATCAGGTATCTTTTCATTCTCATGGTGTTCATGTCCAAATAGACGATGATACATATCATGTTTCAAATTTTCGATTTCTTTGTCAATTAAAGCTAATGGCAATTCAATAACATTAACTTCCATTAATTTATCAAACAACTTTTCTCTGTTCATCATGCTGACACGACGCTCTAACTCTCGAGCCATATTCTCTTTAATGTCTTTTTTCAATGCGTCAATGCCGCCTTCCTTTATGTTAAATTTTTCAGCAAAGGCTTCGTTGAGTTCAGGCAATTTTCCTTCCATCACATTGTGAAGTGTAATTTTGAAAACAGCTTCTTTTCCTGCTAATTCTTTATGTCCATAATCTTCAGGGAAGGTTACTTTAATATCAAAAGATTTATCCTTCTTATTACCAATAATTCCTTCCTCAAAGCCAGGGATCATTGATCCAGAACCTATTACTAACTCATGTCCTTTAGCGCTACCGCCTTCAAACAGTTTATCATCAAGATATCCTTCAAAATCGATAACGACTTTGTCGCCTTTTTTGACAGCGCGGGATACGTCATGCCATTCTTTATTTTGCTCACGAAGTTTATCCAGCATGTCTTCTACGTCTTTATCTGTAACTTCTGAACGAGCCAGCTCAACTGCCGCTTGATTTAATTCTATAATTTCAAATACAGGCATTACTTCAAATATTGCAGAATATTTAAAGTCTTTTCCTTTCTCTAGTTGCTCAGGTTCAACAGAGGGATAGCCCGCAGGAACTAATTCATTTTTTTGTAATGCTTCAAACAAAGTAGATTGCACCATATCTCGAGCTACTTCTTCACGAACACTTTGTGAATAGCGACTTACAACAACTTGGAAGGGTACTTTACCAGGACGAAAACCATCAATCTTAACTTTGCGAGCAAGATTCTTGAGACGTAAGCTCACTTCTTCCTCAACTTTCTCTGAAGGTACAGAAACTGTTACCTTACGTTCCAAACCTTTTAGGGTCTCAACAGAAACTTGCATTAATATCACCTCTTGGAATTTATAATGATAAATGGTGCGAAAGGAGAGACTCGAACTCTCACGGGTCGCCCCGCTGGAACCTAAATCCAGTGCGTCTACCAATTCCGCCACTTTCGCAAATCAGGTTGGATTATCAATCAGTAATTCGGTCTTGTAAAGACTCAGATAAAATCTTTAGCGATAAACCTTTTGTTTCTCTCAAATGGGGTGAACGATGGGACTCGAACCCACGACAACCGGGATCACAACCCGGGGCTCTACCAACTGAGCTACGCTCACCATAAATTTTATACCAGAAATTCTTATGAACAAGATCTGGGCTGGCACGCCCGGCAGGATTCGAACCTGCTACCCTCGGCTTAGAAGGCCGATGCTCTATCCAGATGAGCTACGGGCGCATCTTGGTCGGGGTAGAGGGATTCGAACCCCCGACATCCTGCTCCCAAAGCAGGCGCGCTACCAGACTGCGCTATACCCCGTAAAACCCGTCCCAAGGACAGAGCGCAGATAATACTAGGTGCTTTCATCAAGGTCAATATCTTAAATCATTTAATTTTAATTAATTTTAATTTATTGCTGTAGATATTTATTTACCTTGAACAAATCGTTGTTTTTTCAACCACATAGCCGATTAACCATCCAATCACTAAACTCAACTACTCGAATCTTCATTACTTTTCAGCTAGCATTGGAGATACTTATTATTTCACTTTGAATCTATGAAATTTAAACTACTTCCTATCTTTGACAACATGAATTACCTTCATAAAAATCATGAGCATGTTGTGTTGCCTGATATTCGATTTCAAAATGATTTTAATTACGCTTTAAACTTTTTGAAAAGCTATACGGGCAGTCAAGGTACATTCAATAGTTACCGCAGGGAAACTGAACGATTATTGCAATGGTCCTGGTTAATAAAAAGCAAAACCCTCAATGAATTAAAACGTGATGACATAGAAGACTACATTCATTTTTGCCAGAATCCTCCTAAATCATGGATTAGTTTAAAGAAAGTACCGCGATTTATTGAAAAAGACGGAACACGTATCCCCAATGAAGAATGGAGACCTTTTGTAGTTACGTTAAGTAAGTCAGCAATAAAAAATGGACATAAACCCCAAATTGATCAATTCAATTTGTCTCAAGGAGCCATCCAAGAAATATTTGCCATTTTAAGTACATTATTTAATTTCTTAATTGCTGAAGAATATCTGGTTTCTAATCCAGTCGCCCTGATTCGCCAAAAAAGTAAGTTTATTCGTAAACGTCAACAGAATGCCCCTATCCGCAGATTGAGTTTAGTACAATGGAGTGCCGTGTTAGACGCTGCGGAATCTCTCGCGGAAGAATCTCCCCTGAAACATGAACGCACTCGTTTTATGTTGAGTTTATTATTTGGTATGTATCTACGTATCTCCGAATTGGCAGCAAGTGACCGTTGGATCCCTAGTATGAATGACTTTGCCAAGGACAGTAACGGTCATTGGTGGTTCACAACTGTTGGTAAAGGAAATAAGGAGCGGCAAATCGCAGTCAGCGAAGCGATGCTCGAAAGTTTGATGCGATGGCGAAGCTTCTTAGGATTATCTCCCCTCCCTTCCCCTGCTGATAATAGCCCTCTCATCCCCAAAATTCGTGGAAATGGCCCTATGAGTGATACGGCGCCAATACGAAGAATTATTCAACGTTGTTTTGACTTAGCCGGAGAACAACTTCGGGTGAAGGGTTACAGAGAAGAGGCAGATAATTTGGCTGCAGCAACAGTTCACTGGCTAAGGCATACTGGTATTTCTGAAGATGTAAAAATTCGTCCTCGTGAGCATGTACGGGATGATGCTGGCCACAGTTCCAGTGCAACCACAGATCGTTATATTGATATTGAAAAACAAGCTCGCTATCAATCTGCTAGGAAAAAAACTATTGAACCAGAACCCAGTTAAGCGGATTTATGGTAGAATTGAGGTAAATTCGTAGCTTTGTAGCCCGGATTATCGCAGTGTAATCCGCATACTTTGCCGTCATCCCGAGCATAGCGAAGGATCTGCGGGTTGTAGCGCAGGCTTATGATAGGAGCTCTCTCGCTCTAATCGCGATGATGAGAACTCATAATTTTTGTATAACCCACTCTATTTATGGCTAAAGATTTATCATGCTTACTCTTCGTCAAATTACTCTAAGTCGTGGCAATAAAGTTTTATTAGATAAAGTCAATGTCACTTTATATGAAAAGCAAAAAATTGGTCTTATTGGCCATAATGGCTGTGGCAAATCAACATTATTTGATTTTTTATTAAGGAAATTGCAACCTGATACCGGCGATTTTTTAATTAATCCTCAACTCAACATCAGCCATTTATCACAACAATTACCCGATAGTGATGAAAAAGCACTTGATTTTGTACTCGGTGGTGATGCGCATTATATGAAGCTGCTCCAACGTTTAAGCGATGCAGAAGCGACGGGCAATGATGCCGAAGTGTTAGCATGCCATGAGGAATTAAGTCATAGCGGAGGCTACAGTAAACCGGCTCAAGCCGCGACGATTATGTCTGGCCTGGGTTTTAGAGGGGAGCAACAACAGGCTTCAGTAAATAGTTTTTCCGGGGGTTGGCGCATGCGTTTAAGCCTCGCACGCTGCTTAATGAACCCGGCTGATTTACTTTTACTGGATGAACCGACTAACCATTTAGACATGGAAGCAATTTTTTGGCTGGAGCGCTTTTTAAAACAAAGCCCGAGCACCATCATCCTTATTTCCCATGATCGTGAATTTCTTGATGCCTTTGTTACTCATATTCTGCATATCGAGAAACAAAATCTAACTCTATATAGTGGTGATTACAGTTGTTTTGAAAAAACACATGCACAACAATTGGCATTACAACAAGCCATGTATGAAAAACAACAAACCAAAATTAATCATATGATGTCATTTGTCAATCGATTTAGAGCGAAAGCGACTAAAGCAAAACAAGCACAAGGACGTCTCAAAGCCATAGAAAGAATGGAAATTATTGCTGCAGCACAGGCTGACTCCCCCTTTTCTTTTGATTTTTTTCCATGTCCGCGAGCAGGAAATCCATTACTTCAATGCAATATGGTTGATGCCGGATATCAATCTGAAAAACCGATATTAAAACGAATCAATTTCTCACTCAATCCAGGTGACAGAATAGCTCTGTTAGGACCCAATGGAGAGGGAAAATCGACGCTAATCAAGACATTAACGGGGTCTTTAACACCTTTGAATGGTACAATCCACCGCTCTGCCCATTTAAAGATTGGTTATTACGCACAACACCAATTAGAACAGCTGGATTTTAATTTAAGTCCTGTGGAAACGATTCAAGTTCTATCACCAGAAGCACGTGAACAAACCATTCGCGATTTTTTAGGTGGATTTAACTTTACTGGTGATATGGCAGTTCAACCTATAAATCATTTTTCCGGTGGCGAAAAAGCACGTTTAGCTTTAGCAAAACTTGTTTGGCTTAAGCCCAATCTGCTTTTGCTTGATGAGCCTACAAACCATCTGGATCTAGGAATGCGCTCAGCCATTGAGCTGGCGTTGCAAAGCTATGAAGGTGCATTAATTCTTATTTCCCATGATCGTCATATGCTCAAAACCAGCGTCGACAATTTCTATCTGGTTTACCAACAAAAAGTTCAAGCTTTTGATGGAGACTTAGATGATTATTATTCCTGGTTACAAACTAAAGATTCAGTTAAAGTAAATAGCGTTACTTCAACTGCCATTGATTATAAAGAAAAGAAAACGTTACAAAACCGTCTAAAAAAACTGGAACAATTGATTGAGCAATATCAAAGTGAAATTACCAAGTTGGATACTCAACTTGGTGATGCCAGTCTTTATGAGGACAGTACCCAACAAGATAAACTAAATCAATTGCTACAAAAACGTGCCAGCTCCCACTTTTCTTTAAATCAAGCTGAAGAAGAATGGCTAGAAATTAGTACCAGCCTAGAAGATATAGTTTAAGCTAACTCACAGAAACCTGGATGCAAGATACTGTCTCTTGAGCTGATCTCTGCCGAACTTTGGGTCAACAGGTCACCTTCCAGGCATCGCTTTCCACCTTGAAAATCACTTCATCGGCGATGGCTTCCACCTCCTATGCATATTTCTCCAGGTACTCTTCATCTTTAGGTAATATTTTTATATTTGTGCCACAAATAAAAGATCGACTTTTGAATAATTTGGAAAAATACCATGCATTCTATTAGGTGTGATTGCAATGCCCCCGCTTTTAGCAGTGGTATGAGTGGTACGAGCCATGAACCAATTGTTTCATAAATTTTATTGATAACATCTCAAGCAGCACATCATGTACTAATTCAGAAGCAATAACATCCGATTGCCAATAAGAACACTACGGGAAGTTCATAGCTGAGCCATTGCCTTCGCTGCAGCAAAACTATGATTTCTTTTTTATACCAAACCTCGGAAATTCTTATAAACAGTGTAGCTTCATTCTGTTCCAAGTTTTCAATTATCTTATATCTTAGGTTTGATACAATTTATTTTCTAGCTATTTACCTGAGCGCAACAACTCTAACATCGACTTCGCAGCGACCTGTTCTGCCTTTCGTCGATTAGAACCTTGGCCAAAAGTTTTTTGTTTTGCACCATTAACCGTACAAGTGATATAGAATATTTGATTGTGCTCATCACCCTCTACCTTAGTTAAGGTATATTCTGGAAGAGCAATTTTTTCAGCTTGTAGATATTCCTGCAATTGCGTTTTTGCGTCTTTTAAACAATCGTTTAAATTAGGATCTTCGAGTCGAGAATGATATAACCTTAAAATGACCTCTTTTGCGAACTCAATGCCGCCATCAAGAAAAATTGCTGCGAAAACGGCTTCCATAGCATCGGATAGAATTGAGGCACGGCGAAAACCGCCGCTTTTAAGCTCGCCTTGACCTAAAAAAAGAAATTCGCCAAGATCAATTTCTTTAGCCAGTTCGACCAACATTTCGCCTCGAACTAAAAATGAACGTAAACGACTTAATTGTCCTTCACTCTGCATAGGAAATCGATGGAATAGTTCATTAGCAATTACAAAACTTAAAATTGAATCGCCTAGAAATTCAAAACGCTCATAGTTTTCACTACCAACACTACAGTGCGTCAAAGCTTGCTTAAGATAAGCAACTTTTTTAAATTGATAATTTAATCGTCGGCATAGCCTTTCTAAATCAACTTTCACTGCCTGTTACAACCTCTTCTGTGTGATCAAAATCAAATAATAAGCTCATATTGTATACTAAAGGCTTAATCACCTGATATTTTAATTTCACTCTGAATTTATTAGCCCCCAAGGGTTCAATAGATAATTGATTTTCCTTTAGACTTTCTACCCCATTAATATCCAGGCGTTTATCCAAAGTACTTTTCAGAACATTGACATCCGCAATAGGATCTCCTGTTAGTGTAGATGGAGGTATCGTATTTAATCCTTTGACCGATTTGAGAACAGAGTAATACTGCAAGTAAACTGGAATAATACGCATTATTACCACAGCAGCCATGACAAGCACAACCACAGTTAACAACGTCCCTATAAAAGTCATTCCATGTTGTTTTCGCATTTATTATTCCTTTTCTCTGCTCTAATTAAAAACAATATCTCGATCTAAGAACCATGCAAACTATTACTTAGGGTATCAATTTTCCTATTTTAGACCATCGAACATTATCCGTCTTGCTATTCCAACTCATCCAAACTAAAAATGCTTTGCCTCGCAAATAGGATTCGGGTACAAATCCCCAGAATCGGCTATCTGCACTGTCATCGCGATTATCGCCCATCATGAAATAACTTCCCTCGGGCACTACAATATCAAAATCTACAGCCGGAACATCAGCTCTAATGAAAATATCATGTATGGTTCCGTTCAAATCTTCTTTATATTTAGCTACCGCTTTCCCAGAACTCTCATCAATGGTGTACTCAACAAAAGTTTGTTTTGCTTCCTTTCCGTTAATGGTTAATACCTTATTATGGTAACTCACTTTATCCCCGGGAACTCCTATTACCCTTTTAATATAATCATAAGAAGGGTCTGGTGGCCAACGAAATACAGCAACCTGCCCTGTTTTAGGGTCAGAAATTGGAATAATTTTCTTTTCCCAAACTGGAAGCCTTAATCCATAAATAAACTTATTGACGGCTACAAAATCACCAACAAGCAATGTAGGTTCTAATGAACCTGAAGGAATACGAAAGGGTTCAATGATGAATGAACGTAAAATTAAGACGATGAAAAAAACAGGAAAAAAAGATCGCGAATATTCGATGATACGATTGGGCTTTTGATCCTGAGTACGCTTTTTTGCCCAAAAAAGTACATCCAATAGGTAAATCAACCCACTGATAAAAGATAGGACAACGAGTATTAAAGCAAAATTCATAAATTTATATCCTAATCAAACTTAATTTATATATTCCAATAACCATACACTAATTTTAAATCTTGGTGAAAAGTCAAATTCACCAAATGCGGCTTTTCAGTGGCCCCTGGTAAATAGTTACTATTTCTTTTTATCTGTTTGAAACACAGCCATAAACGCCTCTTGCGGTATTTCAACATGTCCCACTTGCTTCATACGTTTTTTACCGGCTTTTTGTTTTTCCAATAATTTTCGTTTTCGTGTCACATCACCACCATAACATTTTGCAGTAACGTTCTTCCGTAACGCTTTTACGGTTTGCCTGGCAATAATATGGCTGCCTAATGCCGCTTGTATCGCCACATCAAACATTTGTCTTGGAATTAAATCACGCATTTTTTCAGCAATTAATTTTCCACGACTATGTGATGAGGAACGATGGACAATCACTGAAAGTGCATCCACGCGCTCACTATTAATCAAAATATCCATTTTAACTAAATCAGCTTCCTGAAAACGCAAGAAATTATAATCCAATGAAGCATACCCACGGCTCACTGATTTTAATCGATCGAAAAAGTCAGAAACTACTTCACTCATAGGAATATCATAAGTTACAGAAACTTGGCGGCCACTGTAGGTCATATTGACCTGAACACCACGTCGCTCAATACACAAATTAATAATGGAGCCGAGATAATCTTGAGGAACAAGTATATTGGCTCTCACAATAGGCTCATACATTTCTTTAATTTGAGGAAGCGGTGGAAGATGAGATGGATTATCAATAAGCATCGTCTCACCTTTTTGCGTCACAATTTGATAAACGACTGTGGGTGCAGTAGAGATAAGATCAAGATTATATTCTCGTTCGAGACGCTCCTGTACAATTTCCATATGCAGCATGCCTAAGAAGCCACATCGGAACCCAAAACCTAATGCTTCAGAAGATTCAGGTTCATAAAATAGAGACGCATCATTAAGACTTAATTTAGCCAAAGCTTCCCGGAATGCTTCAAAATCATCAGCGCTGATAGGAAACAACCCCGCATAAACTTGTGGTTTCACACGTTGAAAACCAGGAAGTGGTTTGTCCGCAGAATTTTTTTCCAGAGTGAGTGTATCGCCTACTGGAGCTCCTTGAATTTCTTTGATTCCGGCAACGACATAACCTACTTCACCGGCATTCAGCATGTCCAGCTTAGTCCGTTTAGGAGTAAAGATACCTACTTGATCAACCTCATAAGATCGACCTGTAGACATAACTCTCATCTTGTCTCCCTTTCGTATTGATCCATTGACGATACGCACTAAAGAAACAACTCCGAGATAGCTATCAAACCATGAATCAATAATTAAAGCTTGTAAAGGGGCGTCGATATCGCCCACTGGTGGTGGAATACGAGTGACTAATGCTTCCAGCACATCTTCCACACCCAGCCCGCTTTTTGCACTAGCTCTTATCGCATCGTGTGCATCCACACCAATGATATCTTCAATTTCTGAGATAACACGCTCTGGTTCTGCTTGGGGTAAATCAATTTTATTCAGTACCGGCAAAACCGATAATGATTGATCAATGGCAGTATAACAAACAGCAACAGTTTGAGCTTCCACACCCTGGGCGGCATCTACAACAAGAATTGCCCCTTCACAAGCGGCCAAAGAACGAGATACTTCATAGCTGAAGTCCACATGTCCTGGCGTATCAATGAAGTTCAACAGATAACTATTGCCATCTTTCGCAGTGTAGTTCAAAGATACACATTGAGCTTTAATCGTAATCCCCCTTTCTCGCTCTATATCCATCGAGTCAAGAACTTGAGCACTCATTTCACGCTCTGTTAAACCACCACAAATTTGGATAAACCGATCCGCCAAGGTTGATTTACCATGATCAATATGGGCAATAATCGAAAAATTACGAATTCGCTTTAAATCACTCAACTGAAATACCCTTTTTTGCAAATAGCGCATTCTAGCTTAAATAAGCGCAGCCTTAAAGTATTTGCTAATGCACTGCATTTTTAATAAGATTTATCATTTCGTTTTTCTATTATCAGGGTGTGCTATGCGACGAGTATCAAGTTTGGGGTTTATAGCAATAATATTGCTACTTTTTTCGTTCTCAACTTATTCAGATACCGCATTTACACAAAGAAAAGATGTGCAACTCTTTATCAAAAGCATGGTTAAGGAATATCACTTTAATGCTAAAGAGCTTACAGCAACTATGAATCAGGTAGTAATCCGGCCCGATATCATTGAATCCATGGAAAAGCCCTATGAAAAGAAGAATTGGGACGTGTATAGAGATTTGTTTCTCACCCCTGCGCGTCTAAAAGGCGGATTAGACTATTGGGCGGCGAATAAACAGGCATTAGACAAAGCCCAGAAAAAATACGGCGTTCCTCCAGAAATTATTATTGCAATTTTGGGAGTGGAAACCTTATATGGAGAGAAACAAGGAGAACATCGAGTTCTCGATGCCTTAGCCACACTGGCTTTTAATTATCCAAAACGCGCGCCTTATTTCACTAAAGAATTAAAAGAATACTTGCTTCTTTGTCGCGAACATGGAGTTCCTGCAACCCAATTCAAAGGCTCCTATGCTGGTGCTATTGGCCAACCGCAATTCATGCCCAGTAGTTATCGTAACTTTGCTGTTGATTTTAATAATACGGGAAAACGAGATATTGTAACGAATAACGCCGATTCGATTGGGAGTATTGCGAATTATTTCTACCATCATGGTTGGCGGCCCAATGATGGGGTTGCCCAACATGCCACAGTGGTAGGTACTCGTTATAAACGAATTCAAGTAAATCCTAAAAAAGCCAACTATTACTATTCACAATTGATTGCAAATGGGGTTAGACCGGTCACTGCAGCACATAATCATCCTTCCCGTGCCGCCTTGATTGAGTTGGTAACTGCTCAAGGCAATGAATATTGGATCGCTTATCCCAATTTCTTTGTGATAACCCGATACAACTCAAGTCCCCAGTATGCACTTGTCGTTTATCTTCTGTCACAACAATTAAAACAACAATGGACTGCCATGAATATAAAAAAACATAGGGCTTATGCTTAGGAATGGATACACTTTTTCTCTTTGCAAAACATCTTGATGAAGCAGGTTGTTTATGCCTCAAAATAAATGCAGACGGAGCATTAATTGCTCCCCCTGCTCAACGTAGCTTTGCCGAAATTAAGCCACTACAAACGGAATGTAACACTTTAGTTATTGAAACATGTGAGCAGGTCAGTCTCCTTAACCTTGAGTTTTCATGGCTTCCAGATAGAAAAGCAAGAACAGCAATCCCTTATGCTTTAGAAGAAAAACTAGCACAACCTGTAGATGAGCTTCATTTTGCCTTTGATAAAGCACGATATCAAAATAATCAGTACTTGATTACTGTGATTAGTAAACAACGAATTCGATATCTGATGCAATTCCTCAATGAACAAGGAATAGGATTTTCTGGGATCACTGTAGATTGGTTTGCCCTGGAACCAGATGAATTATGTGTTTGTGGAACCACTTTATTGATTAATACCGATGATTTTAAAGGGGCTCTTTCTGGAGAGCTAGCTCATATCTATCTAAAAAAGCATCCCCAGCATCAACCCTTACTTTTTGCAGACAGCGCAATTCAAAGTGATTCATCATTAGCTAAAAAACAGGAAACATCCTATACCTGGATTGCACAAAGAATACTCAGATCAAAGTTAATGAATCTCTGCCAAGGGGAAATGCAGCACGGAAATAAAGCAGATCTACTAAAAAAGGGATATCTGGTCGCCGGTGCTCTTTTTTGTGTTTGGCTAATCTCCCTACTTGTAACGAATGGGATCAAATTGCATTTACTCAATAAAGAAACCCAAAAAATTGATACACAAATTGCAGTGATTTATCATGAATTTTTTCCTGATGCAAAACAAGTTATTAGTCCTAAATTTCGCATCACACAGCTATTAAAAAGCAATAATACGGAAGAACAAAATCGCTTTTGGTTCTTACTCAATCAATTTTCGAAAGTCATGAAAAATGATCACAATACCCTGGAACAATTACGATATCAAAATAAGACTTTATCAGTGACCTTGGTCAGCACGGACTTCGCCAGTTTAGAAGAATTGGAAAATGAATTAAAAAAACTGCAACTTAAAGTAAAACAAACCCAAGCATCAACTCGTGAACAACAAGTTGTCGCAACTTTGGAGTTAATGTGAAAGCCTATTTAAGTACACTTAATGAACGAGAAAAATGGATGTTAATTGGAACAGCAGTGTGCCTTATTCTTTATGTGTATTATTTGTTTTTATACAGCCCATTGAGCCAACGAGTAGACCAAAAATCAAAACAACTCATTGAAAAATCAACTACCCTAGAGTGGATGAGAAAAATAAAACAGCAAAGTCATACAAAACAAACGAAAAAGCAAATAGTCGATAACAGCCAATTATTGACCACTTTGGCCACGCAACTAAAAAACGATTCCACCTTAAAGTTTCCTTATCAACTACAACAAACTGGCTCAGGAGATATACAAATTACTTTTGACTCAGTTGCTTTTAATTTATTTATTACCTGGTTGGAAAAAATAAATCAACGCTACGCAATTACTGTAAAACAGTTTGAAGCAGACCGCTCGAAAACGCCAGGCGTCACTCGTTTAATGATCCTGCTTAGTTCAGCTTCAAAAACTTAGCCTACTATAGTCGGGATGAAACGCTGAGGAAACTTCGTCAGCCCAAGTGCAACGAGGAATGAGGAAAAAGGTTTCCGGTTAAGAGTTATTCAAGTATCTCATAAAAATAAGGATATTCCATGTCAAATTCATCAGCTAAAATTGTTCGTTTTCACGAAACTGGAGGGCCCGAGGTATTAAGGCTTGAAGAGGTATCATTGCCAGAACCTGGGAAAGGTGAAGTTCGCTTGCGTGTTCATGCAATTGGTTTAAATCGAGCTGAAATTATGTTTCGTACGGGGCGCTATTTAGTACAACCCCATTTCCCATCAAAAATTGGCTATGAAGCCTCGGGTGTGGTTGAAGCCGTTGGACCGGATGTAGATAAAAAAATGATTGGCAAGACATACAGTACCGTTCCTTGTTTTGATCTAGGCAAGTATGGGGTATATGGCGAAGTGGCAATAGTCCCTGCTTATGCGCTTGCAGCTTATCCTGAGAAACTTTCCTATGCGGAAGGAACTTCCATTTGGATGCAATACATGACGGCTTATGGAGCTCTGATCCATTATGGAAAGCTCGCTAAAAATGATTTTGTTTTAATTACTGCAGCAAGCAGTAGTGTGGGAATCGCTGCCATCCAAATTGCACGAGCTCAGGGAGCCATTAGTATTGTTACCACACGAACCTCTAAGAAAAAAGCTGAATTGCTCTCTTTAGGTGCAGATCATGTCATTGTAACTCATGAAGAAAATCTTCCTGCCCGTGTAGATGAAATCACCAAAGGTAGAGGAGTAAAAATTGTCTTTGATCCAATCGCAGGAAAGGGCATTGAAATTTTAACAGAAGCACTCTCCCCAGGCGGAATCCTTTTTGTTTATGGTAACTTGTCTCTAGAGCAGATTACTCCATTCCCTCTTTTCATCGCGTTAAATAAGGGAATTTCCGTGCGGGGTTATACACTTTTTGAAATTAGTACTCAACCCGAAGCTCGCCAAAAAGCTGAAAAATATATTTTTGATCATATTCAAGATGGATCATTTCAGCCCCAAATTGCTCAGACTTTCTCTTTGGAGCATATAGTCGACGCACACAGATACATGGAGTCCAATGAACAAATAGGTAAAATTATAGTAACTGCCTAATCGCAGGAATCGATCTGTGTACCATTGAATGTTTACTCTCGAAGAATTAGGTTTGAGCACAAGAGGTGCTCAAACCAACCTTCCCCTGTTAGCGATTGAGTACTTACCTTCATTGTTGTTGCACACTGCCCCAATTAATCACTGAAGCACTACTTTTCAGTTCTTGAGGTAAAGAGTTTAAGGCTTTTTGTGCTTCTTCAGGAGTACTGAAGGTTCCATATACTCCTCTATATCGCGTTTTACCATCTCGCTCATATTTTACTTGAGCCATCCGATCTTTTTTAGGTGCTTTATACAAGACTTGTGCCACTTGAGATGCCTTGTCCCCTTCAGTCAATTCAATTGTATATCCTTTAGGATTTTGACTATTAACCCAAGTCTCATCTCTGTCTTTAAAAGAAACTGGAGAATGTAACTCTCCCACATGATATGAGTTAGGAACATTTACTTCCTGCTTTTGTTGATATCCATAATCATAGTTCGTCATATTGTAGCTATTTATATTATAAGGCCGTTGAGTAATATCTACATATGAATATGCTGGATATGAGATGTATTCATCTTTAGTACAGGAAGACATAGCTAAAGCACAAATTACTATGAGCGCTAAGTTTATTTTCTTATCCATAGTCATTCCCCTAATTTTTAGTTCTTATTATTTACTTCCTGATTACTATATCTACATAACTAGAAAAAACTTTAGGAATTTGTGTTGTTAAAGAACAAATTATGTCTTACAGTAATTATTTTTTTATTTAGATGGCAAAAACTTATGTGGACACATCGACGTTCTGGACAAACAAATCAACGAGGTAATCTGGATCATCGAGATCCTTATGAACGAGACCGTACACGTGTAATTCACTGTCCAGCCTTCAGACGATTGCAAAGAAAAACACAAATTTTAGGGACTGATGAAGGTGATTTCCACCGTACTCGCCTAACCCACTCTCTTGAAGTCGATTCAATTGGACGCAGTATTGTACATAATCTCTTAATGAACCAAGAGAAACATCTAGTTTTAGCTGGCTTATTACCTAATGACGATCTGATCTCAGTTATTTGTTTACTTCATGATATTGGACATCCACCATTTGGACACGGTGGTGAAGTGGCCCTTAATTATATGATGCGCAATTATGGAGGGTTTGAAGCAAATGGACAAACGCTGCGACTGCTCACTAAGGTTGAAAGCAGTTATGGAACGTATGGTCTTGATTTAACCCGCCGTGCATTATTGGGTATTTTAAAGTACCCAGTGAAACGTTCTACTGTCGTCGCCCCAAGACAACCTCCTGTTCATGAATCCATTCATAAAACCATCAAAATTAATGACTGGTTACCACCTAAAGCTTATTTTGATTGTGAACAGCCTGAGATTGATTGGTTATTATCCCCTTTTTCGGATAATGACAAAGAATTATTCCAATCTTTATCACAAAAACCACATGGTACGAAAACAGGGAAATCTGCCTACCATAGTTTTGATTGCTCCATAATGGATATAGCCGATGATATCGCTTATGGAGTTCATGATCTTGAAGACGCTATTCATTTGCGTCTTATCAATTCTTCTCATCTGGATACGCCGGAATTTAGACAGTTATTAAACAATACTCTATTAAGCAAACGTAAAAATGAGTTAATCGACTCACTTTTTTCTCAAGATCTTTATTTAAGAAAACAAACTATAGGGGAAATGGTTAATTATTTTATAACATCAACCCAAATCATAATAGTCAACGAACAATTTGATAATAATTTACTCAAATATAATTTGGCACTTACTCCCGAAGCAAACGCCCTTCTGAATTATTTAAAACAGTGTATCTACAACAATGTAATTGATTCCCAAGAAGCCCGTACTTTTGAATATGGAGGTCAAACGGTCGTACTTAGACTCTTTGATGCCATCAGTTCAAATCCTGGAAGTTTATTGGATAACAAAAATCGAGTTTTGTTTAAACAAGCTGAAGATGAAACAATTGCCTATCGAATTGTTTGTGATTATTTGGCCAATATGACGGATGAGTATGCTTACAGAATGCATGAACGCTTGTTTGGGTTTAATACAAGAACTATTTTCGAGCGACTTTAAGGGCTACTTTTACTTGACTTCTCTTGCTATCAAAGTATATAAAAGATCGTATACGGGTTAAGACTAAGCCTTTTTGCAAAGGCGTCATACATAGCCCGTATTAGCAAAAGTCTCATACGGGTTATAAACTGAATCCCGGATTACGACTTCGTCGAATCCGGGCTACACATCTTATAACTTAAAAGTATAGGTGTGCTCTTTAGCGATGAGCTTAGACACCGCTTCATTATCAGTAGTAATATGCGGCACGGTAACGCTTATACTGGGTTTATCAAAACATTCACCATGATTTATATTAATGCTTCCTGTATTTATTTTAGGCATGTTGACGCAGAAATCATTTTTCTTGCCAAAAAAGCCATCAAATTTTAATTTCATTTATATTACTCCAAAAATAATTGGAGGCAAATTGTATTTCAAATTGATTAAGGGAATATTAACTTGCAATCATTTTGTTCAAATCGAAGTATTACATGCGATGCGTTTCAGTCAAACCAGGAGTCCATTTATAAAGCGTTTAATGAGAAACATTCTCAGATTAATAAAACGAGACATTTAGGGAAGCATTTAAAGACTTAAAATGAAACTACAGAATTGAAAATCCATGAACTATTAAGTAAGCATGGCGTCCCCAAGGGGGTTCGAACCCCTGTTACCGCCGTGAAAGGGCAGTGTCCTAGGCCGCTAGACGATGGGGACCTGGATCTTTTTACAATTTAAAAACTTCAAACACCAATAATGGCGTCCCCAAGGGGGTTCGAACCCCTGTTACCGCCGTGAAAGGGCAGTGTCCTAGGCCGCTAGACGATGGGGACCTTGAACGTTTTTTCCATCAACATCAAAGATGTTGATGGTGGAGCTAGGCGGGATCGAACCGCCGACCTCTTGCATGCCATGCAAGCGCTCTCCCAGCTGAGCTATAACCCCTAAAATTAGGTTCGCAGTTTAATGAGCTCCCCATGATCTGTCAAGTATATTTTACATTTTTCATGAAGAAGTTTCTTTTTCAATCGATAAAAAGATGAAATAACGATTTAACAGACCAAGCACAAAAAAATGATACGGTGCGGTGGTAGCCCGTCATATCAACGGAATAAATAGTGAATCACCCCTAACACAGTACAGCTGTAGCAAATCAAAAGCAGTACTAAAGTACCTAAATGTATGTGAAATAATATTCCTGAAGTAATGCTATAGATTGTCACCAGTACTGGAATCCAGACTATGGCTAAACTGTACCATTTTTCGGAACGCGTTAAAGGACGGTACAAATGTAATTCTTTCATTTCTATCTCACTATTGTAAAACTCCAATTTATGCATCATTTTTTACACGATTAAATTGAGTCAGACGCCCTAACGGCCATTTAGAAAGAGACTTAAATCGTCCAGACTCTATAGCGGACATCATCCTCTTTACCCGCAATGATGCAAAATAAAAATTGGCTTTAGGGTAAATCTCAAGAAGAAAGAGTGTCTGGGGGCAATTAAAGCTGCGAGGTGAATGAGACCATTGACTGCTAGAAAAACACCGCAGGAGGTAAAAAAAATGCTCCAAAGTAAGATGAAGATACTCTACAACAATTGAGTCGAGTGCATGGCGTATTTCACTAATAAAACGCTCAATCAATGAGGGATTTTCTTTGGGTTTTAAATGGATTTCCATTCCATTACAATGAATATATTTCCTAACGAACACACTAGGAAAGAACATTTACACACCAAAAAGAACAAATCTTAACCGAATCAAGCTTAAGTATAGCATGTGTTTGTAAATAGTATAGTTGAACTGCATTCGGCTGTTGTTTAGATAAATTTTTGGGAGGATACTTCTTTTCAATGTTGCTACTTTTTAACAGGAATCGCCCAGCCGCTGAAATATTTATTTTCATATCGAGCTAAATTTATTCTTTATTTCTCATTGTAATACAATTTGTTATGAGCGAGTTAAAAATACATTCATTTCATTTTTGACACTTAATCTCCTGTTAAGAATAACGATGTATTATCTATTTTTTTGATTCTAGAAGGAGCTATTTTTGTGCGTCAATATTCAGAAAATAAAAACCTGCAATCTTTACTAGAAAATTTAATTACTTCATATGAAACAGAAGTTAATTATAATCCCTTAGAAATTGAGCTTGAAGCACAACAACTCACTGTAAAGGACGTCGATGCTTTAAAAACATTTGTTAGCGATGATCGCAAGCGTCTCTTTATTTTTAAAATTAAAGAAAATGAACCCGTATCAAAACAACTCGCCCTTCATGCACGTCGCGCAGTATTAAATAAAACAGCAGAAACGATTCTTAAAAATACATCCAACGTTCCAAAGATCAACCCTTTAAAATATGCATTGAATTCTAAGTCGCCTGCGGTTCGGCCACGCATCCAAATTCAAAAAAGCATTCTTTTACCTAAACCTCCTAGTTCACAAAAGGATGTTCACTTAGAACAGAGCGAACATGTAGTAAGCCCCGATTTGCAGCTAGTATCAATTGATCTCCTCGAGCTTCCCGAGTTGGTCAAACAACTTAGAGCCTTAGGCATCGAGAATCTACAAGAATCAGCTATTCCTATAATAAAAGAACATCACTATGCTTTTAGGGACGGTATTATCCCAAACAATCCTCCCAGGGGGTTTTATATAGACAAAAGCAAAAAAGCATTTTGTTATACTGATACCCCTAGAAAACTTCCTTCTCCTTTAGCACCGGTACTTAAAAAACAAGTCTCTTTAGTTTTGCCTTCACTTGATGAAGCAACGGTGCTTTTACCTCAGCTTTCTCAACAAACCATTTCAGTTCTTTTAGACACCCCATACTCACCCAATCAAAAGAATACCTTTTTAACATTGCTTCCTGCATATGAAAATGAAATCAAAGCATTACTTCAATTGCGACAGCATGATGAGTTCGTCATTCCGTTGCTTTGCAAACAATATGTACTGGGAGGAGAAGCACATTCCATTGTTTTAGTAAGACTAATCACTGCCTGTTTGAATAAAAAAATCAATCTTGAGTTTCTCGAAACTCCTGAGGTGCAAAATGCTCTTTTGAGCGCTCGAGGAATTAAAAATCTTCAAAAATTAGCTCAACTGCCTGCAGAACAAAAAGTATGGTGGAATACCCTGGTTGCTGCACATTTAAACTATGATAAAAATAGTTTTGATTTTAATGTCTTTTTTGAGGCCTATACACAAATATTCCTTCCTCGGATTGCAGAAAAAAATTTAACACTACCTAACCCCTGTCCCATCAAACATGATGGTCATATGCTCGTTACCTTAAATAGAGTGTTGGAGGTTATAGAGCTCGCTAAAAATCCACAGGAACAATGCCTTTCTTTGTCGAATCTCAATTGGAGCTCAACAGGCGTACATCATGCCATGCTGCAAAAAACAGATTCAGAGCAATTGAAACAAGTTGCTGCGTGCATGCAAATTGAGAATCCTGAGGATTGTGTTACAGATCCGGAACCTATTTATTTACAACTCAATAATGAACATCTCGAACTTAAGCCCTGGCTATTTCGATATATGGGACAGCATTGGAAAACAGAAATTAGATTATCTGATATCCAGGCCCAACTTTTAGAAATTGAAAAACTCGCCTCTTGGACCTCCGCTCAAAAAAATCAATTAACTTTTATTTTAACTTGTGCTTTTTCAAATAAAGACCCCCTAAATGTTGCACAATGGAGAGACACTTTAAGTCTTTCTATTCATGCATTACAAACATTGGAAGAAAATGATCGTAATGATTTATTGCAGGCATTTTCTCGAGCTTTTAAATTTAAGCCTAACTTGTCATTCGCTCAAATCAATACCTTAATGAGCCAATGTATTGAATTCAAAACTGCATTCCCTGATAAAAAAATCAAAGATGATTTCATTACCCCACTGGTTTCATGCTTGGAAAATGAAGGGATGGAACTATTTAATACATTGCAAGATCGTATTCAAAAAACAGATCCAGCGCCTGAAACCAACCAATTTTCTCTATCAGCTACTGCATCGTTTACAGCAATGCTGCAAAAAAAACGTCAGGCCTTATCGCCAGAACTCATTAAATTATTGGCAAAGCTCAATGAACCCAATTTTGCTGATGAACAAATTGATCGTTTATTATTAGCAATAAAGGCGATACAGAATACAAAAGGTCCAGAATTTCATAGAGTGGTACTCAGTACATTAAGTCAAATCAATATCTCAAAGTCACAAGAATTACCTAAAATCGAAAAGATTCAGTCTCTTCTGGAAACATTTGTCAATTCAGAAGAAATGGTCATCCCTGCTGAATGTAACACTCCAGAAAAACAAGAAGAATGGTTAAAAGCACTCATCGTTGATAAAAATCTTTTACAAGGTTGTGTGCTTGGTAATGGAGATATATCTAAACTCGATGATTTAATTGTTGATGCTTTAGCTGATGCAATTAAAAAGCGAAGTGCCGTATTTAAAGTGGAAAAGTTGAAGAGCGAGCTACAAAAGAATTTGCAAAGCCGCATGGTGCCTCAACAATTACGCGATAAATTAGATACAACACTGATGCCACTTTTTGATACGGTAAATGATTTGTTTACTGAATTACAAAAACCGAATCCTCAATTCTCAGAGGCTCTTGAAAAATTTAAAACATTTGAAGAAGAAAAACCTAAGTTGCTTCAGGAAACATATGGTCTTAGCATTTTGGGTATCGAGGTAAAAACTCAAGGCGAATATATTTTAAGTTTCCTGCTCACTGGGGAAAGAAAAGAGACTGATAAGATTACTGGGTCCGGTTTTGCTGCTGTTTTAGGGCCAGTTCATCACTTACTTGTGTCTCAAATGAAAGCCTTCTTTGAAAATCCCAAGCATAAGCAGAGCGTAAAAGACTTGGATTTGGACACTTGTCTTGGTTGGATGGCAAAGTTTAATGAGACACTCTCTTTAACTTTCTTTTTCAAAGAAGAATTGATCCAGAAAAAAGTATTGCCTGCTTTGAAAAAGACATTACATCAGCTCAATACCCAAGATCCGGATTTTGAACGAAGTATCCTTGATGAAGCAGCTTTAATCGATGAAAATGCTCCCTCACACATAGCGCTACAAAATTATAAAAATAAAATTGAGTCAATTGCCAATTATCTCAACTTGCTTATTGATATAAACTCTCGACATCCACAACAATTCAATAAGATTTACAAGCAACTGAGCACTGGAGCTCTAAAACGCTTAAATTATGCACAAAAACATATTTTAGCAGGTAAATTAATCGAAGACAGCTCAGAAAAACTGGACCTTTATCTAAAGCTCACAACTCAAGCTTTAGAGGATAATTCTGCTGCAGATGATACCGCGATTGAACGAGCCATCAATGGCTTGGTGGAACTGTTTAAGATTGCTGATCTTGAGCCAGAAGCACAAACCATGTTCTTCAAAATGAGTCTGGCCCACAATTTGAGAAATGCGAGCCCGTTCCCTCTTGCTGCATTAAACGAATTCAAGAAGTCCAATCTCCCTGAAGAAATCAAATCATCTATTATCAAGAAAATTATTCAATTTTTAGTGGGATTATCAGGTACGAATTCCGAGCTGATTCATAGCCTAATCGAACAGACCCAATTATTCTTAACCAACAATCAAGACCAAGCCGAGCTATGCATTGCGTTACTCAATAGAGTATCCCACAAGAAACCCGATCAAGATTTAACCACCTATCCTCTTATTCTCCAACAACTAGCCCAAATTGATCCAGAGAAGCGAGTGAAAATTGCCACCATTTTGTCTGGTTTAGCAAACAATAAAAAAGACGCCACAGTGAATCTTCCCGCCTTGTTAGAGCTCACTCAAGGTTTGGGAAGGCGTCCTTCTTTGGAGGTTGATCGAGTTCTTAAATTATTTGCAACAAAGCCCTACCCTAATACTCAAAGTCTCAACTTAGCCCTGGCTGCTCATGACTCTGAAAAAATTCGTGCTTATTGTTTGAGCTTCGACACAAATCCTTTTGCTAAAGCGGGTGTACAAAGAGATTTGGCGAAACAATTTGCAACGGATCGAATAAAAGATGCGCTACTCAGTTTACAAGACTTGCTTCATGAAACCGAGTTCCCTCATGCATTACAAATGCAACTTGCAAGACAATTAACTTATATTGAAACATTAGGATATACCGACCCCTTAAATCCCAATAATTTCACTGGGCTAAAAAAATTAACCGCCTGTTCACGCCATGATTTAAAAGAACGAGCCTGCACTCTACTTCAACAATTACGCTCAAAAGCAATTAATCAAGAGCAAGTTGAAGAAACCTACCTTGAACTCTTAGCTTATTTAAGAGAAATCTACTTTCGAACGACAGGTTTATTCCCAAATACCACACAGATGCTTGTATTGTTACTTGCCCTAAAGGATCCCACCTCCAATTTATTAATGCGTATCAAAACTGGGGAAGGAAAAAGCATCAATACACCAATGCTCTCTGTGCTTCAGTGGGCACAAGGTGGTACTGTGGTGCAATGGACTGCTAATCCAACTCTTCTGATTCGGGATTATGAGAACAACTGTGAGCCATTTTTCAATTTTTTGGGAATTGGCTCAGCACTCATTCAAAGTAATACACCAACGAAAAATTTTATCCATGATGGAATTAACTGCTCCACAGTTGAGGATATGGCTAGTTTTCATTTAGCTGCAAAAATAGATGGAAAAGAAAAATTACTGAAACCGAAGGGACCTGTACATATTGTTTTAGACGAATGTGACGATGCACTTTTAGATCAGCTAACACTTTATAAACTCGTTGCTGAAGCCGAGGCAGCGCACGGTGACAACCCAGCCCAATGGATATACCCCCTTGCCTATCAATTTGTAAAACTCCCAGCGTTCCGCAAAACGAATCCTGCCTGGGACGAAGATGAAGATCTCGATCAATTTCGTATATTTCTCAGCAAACAAATCAACGAACAATTTAATGGCGATGTCGATAAACAAAATTATTTGATGGGATCAAGTAATACTCAACTCAAACAATGGATCCATGCCAGTTGCATCGCTGCAACTTTAGTGGAAAACAAACATTTCATAATGCAACCTGTCAAAGAAAAGGATGAGTCAGGCCATGAGACTATAAAAAAAATTGCCTGTGTTCCTTTAATACGCAGTACACCTAAGCTTGGTTCAATTTTCACCGAGGAAGTTCAACAAGCGTTACAGGCTCGACTTAAAGCCGAACGCAAAGATCAATCCCAGTATATTTTTATTGATCCAGTTTCCTCTGTGCTGGCGAGTCAATCAGCGCAAGGTTTAATTAAATTCTTCCAGAAGACCTTAGGGCGATTACTGGGAATTTCAGCAACTCCGGGAGATAAACGTGAGCTTGAAAGCTTAGCGACATCGCTGGGAATACAGGCAGTCAGCGTAGCACCGCATGCTGGAGACAAGCGTATCAACCACGATCCGATTTTTACCTTAGATCGGGAAGGAACAATCAAAGCCATACATGAGACCCTCAATAAAATAAAGTGTCCTGTTACAGAAGTAAGCGTGAAGATTAAGAATCCTAATGAACAGATTCAAACCTATGAGCAAAAGGAACAAATTTTTGAAGAAAGAAGAGAAGCTATTGAAGAATGGAGTCACACTCAAACTCAACCCATTCTTATTGTGAGTGAAGATTTTGATGAAGCTCAAGCAATTGGTAACAGTTTAAAAGAATACGAAAAGCAAGGATTCATAATCCAAGTGATTACCGGTAAGGAATCTCCGGAACAACTAGAGAAACTCATAGAACAGGCAGGTAAAGTGAATACCATTACTGTAGGGACAGCAATGCTTGCAAAAGGAATAGATATCAATCCTGGGAATCACCCTAAAGGTTTATTTGTCATTCAAACTTATCCTGATACCGAAAGAATGACCACCCAAATCGGTGGTCGCGCTGCACGTAATGGTAAACCAGGTGAATGGTTGCCAATTTATCAAGTAAAGCCGCCTCAGAATTTACTCGATCAGTTTCTTTATTATGTGTTCCCCTGGACTCGTCAACATATAAACGAACAATCGGTTGAAGCAGTAAGAAATAAAATCAAATTACAAGCAACTGTAGATAGGATATATACCCAGGCAATAGATGAAGCGCAACAGATACTGATGCAACAAATTGAAGCTTGGGAAAGCTTACTTCATGAACTTTACCCAGATAACCTTCAAATAAAATTTGAGCTCTACCAATGGCGCGAAACGCTTTTGAGTGAATTGACTCGTTCTCAAGATACCAATGTAACCGAAAATTCCCTGACTGAAAGTATTGAACAATTTAAAAAGTCAGCATGCAGACTTTGGGGAACGGCTCTAGAAGAAAAATGGGCAGCTAAAGCCGAGAAGGCGCCTCATATGAGTTATGAGCAAAACCTAAGACTTAAGTTTTTAAAACAGTTAGATTTCTCTCAGGAATTAAATATTCAAACAAAGCTGCAACAAAAAGGAAAACCGTTTTCGGCTGGTGCCAAAGCTTTAATGAACCAAAATCTCGAAACGGTTATTGCGGATAAAGCAGGAGCCGTGCTCGAATATACCCAGCCTTCAGAGCAAACCAAAAAAAGTTTAGAGTTAGCGCAAGGTAAACAAGTTTTACCTTTTTTGGTTGGAGCATTTTGTACTGTTTGTCCAGAGGCTATAAAAACACTTTTCCCTAAAAATACATCACAAAATGGCTCATTTGTACCTGAAATTATTCGAAAAGCAATAAATAAGCTCATCGAACAAAAAAACAGAGTATGGCGCAGTGAGGAAAAACAAGAGATTACTGAAAGCATCATCCAATTTTATCAAAAAAAATTAATGGAGGCAGATGATGAGACCGTTAAATTATTATCCAAAGTTAAACTTTTAATCTTAGGCCACTGCAGTCAATTAAACAATTTTTCACTTGTTGAACAGTTTAAAGTACAGGGTCTGGTACTTTCCTTTTCTACTCTTTATCGAAACTTAGGCTTGCCAGAAGATGAGAGTTTAAACACATTGAAGAAGACCTACGACGAAGAAATAATGAAAAAGCTGGCAAAATACCTAATCGATGAGTTTGATTGGGTACAACAAAAGCCAGAACCCTTCCATGCTTACTTCGAACGAACTGTAGCCAAAAATGCTGCCCTAGAAATTTATGCTCTGGCTAAGGAGTTAGATAATTTTCCTCAGGATAAAGATAAAATACAGGAGCTCTATTCAGCACTTGAACGTCACAAAGCCGTTTTAAAAGATAAGTATCTGTTTTCAATAAGTCACTCATCGCCTCGAAATGTGATTAACGATGCGCTTGATGCAATTGATTCATTAAATAGCATCCCACACTGCGATTTGGATTTTAGAAAAAACTGCCATGATAAAATCGTTGCAGAGCATCAAATTAATGCCTTTCGGAACTATTTGGGCAATACATCCCCTTATTTCTTTAAGACTGTCGACCCTACTTGGATGCATTTGAAAGAAACACTCCTCAAAATGAGTCGTCAGAGTAAAGATAATCCCAGTCATGTGGTGCATGAGTTATATGAAGCGATTGAGCGTTTTAGTTCTTATAAAGCCTATCAGCCCTATTTAAAGCAACTTAATGCATTGAAAAAACAACTGGCATACTCAATCGTAGAGTTGGGTAAAACGGATGGACTAAATCAAGATGTACAAGAAAGTTTATTTGCACAAAAACAAGAACGGTTTGCCAACTTATTGAAGGTAAATCCAGAGCATGTTCGTATTCAAAGTGGCACTGATGGTATCCAATCCTATATAGAATTACAAATTGAAGATGAGCGATTGCAACAAGGATTTACTGGATATGAATCCTCTTTCCTTGAGCGAGTTGAAGCGGAACGAAATGAACTACGAAGAGTTAAAACAGTTTTTGAAGAGAGTAAAAATAATCTTCTTAATTTATCTGATGCAAAAGCGATTGAAACTCTTCCTGCACGAAAGCGTCTCGAATTTGAAAGATTATTCAAACTAAAAGAACTTTTAAATCTTGATTGGAATCATCTCAACATCGAACGCAATGATTTCCCTGCATTAATTCGTCAAAAACTGGAACATGTCGATGAATTGAAACATTTAAATTGGAAAGTAAGCCCTGTGAATCTGAATCAACTCAGGGGGCTTTTGGGTAAAGAACCTGATGATGGTTTTACTGCCCTTCTTGATGAACAATCTAAGCTCAAAAGTGATCTTGAGGGAATTCGAAGTAAGATCAGGGATATTCAAGAAAAAATCCGTATACAGGAAAAAGAAAAATCAGATACGCAACACCTGATTAAAACAGCTCAAGACCGTATGCAAGAGTCTAATTGCCCCTCATGGGAATGGTATATGTTAAAGACTAAAAACCATTTTCTAGAAAAAAACGTCCAATCCTTTGAAAAGCATTTGGGAACGCTCAGTATGACCTTAAGTGAATTTCAAGGCGAAGAAACCGAATGTATGGATGCAATAAGCGATAATGATGATTTATTGGATAGAAAAAGAATCGGGTTTATATCAGGACTCTTTGAGCAGATTAAACACCATCTGGCAGATCATCTTGTTGAAGAAGCGAAACAACATGTTGCAATGATAGATAAAGAACTTCAAGAAGCAGAGCCAGCTGTCAATAAAATTGCAGATGAAGAAATCAAAAAAACACGTTATCAGACGCGTCGATTCTTCAAAACAAGTGAATTATTACGCTATGAAGCGCTTTTAACTCATGAAGAAGAAATGATATGTGGAAAAGAAGGGCCCATTGGAGAATTCGAATTAGAGAATTTTAAAAATGCTCGGTAGTGTTTAAATAACTGTGTCATCTCTTTTAATTTGTTTATAATTTAACACTTAAAAGAGGTAGATATGAATAAAAAGAAAATAGATTTATCGAATTTTGATTTCAATGAGTTCAAATTAGAGGCTTTGACCCAGTTAAAGTCTGGCCAATCTCTCACTGGAAAAGACGGCATACTGACCCCCTTAATAAAAGAGCTATTAGAGGCGGCATTAGAAGGTGAAATGGATTCTCATATGACTGATTGTCATGAGACAGGTATTTCAAACCGTCGCAACGGCAAAACGACTAAAACAATTAAATCAACAACTGGAGTTTTTGATTTAGAAACACCTCGAGATAGGGATGGCAGCTTTGAACCCGAGCTTGTAAAAAAACGTCAAACGGTACTCAACGAGTCACTGGATAATAAAGTCCTAGCCCTCTATGCGATAGGCATGAGTTACGAGGCGATAAGCGAGCATTTATCTGAGATGTATGGACTAGAAGTCTCGAGTGCTAAAATCAGCCTGATTACTGACAAACTATTACCCCTGATTACCGAGTGGCGTAATCGCTCCCTAGAATCTGTATACCCAATCGTTTTTCTTGATGCCATGCACTTTAAAGTACGTGTTGAAGGTAAGGTCATAAGTAGAGCATTTTACACCGTCCTTGCTGTAAATTCAGAAGGTAAAAAAGATATTCTAGGGCTCTATTTATCTGAGGCAGAGGGAGCTCGTTTTTGGCTTAGTGTATTAAATGACCTTAAAGCTCGTGGTGTAGAGGATATCCTTATAGCAAGCATCGATGGACTTAAGGGATTTCCTGATGCCATTGCTGAAGTTTTTCCTAACACCGAGATCCAGCTTTGTGTCGTTCATCAAATTCGCAACTCATTAAAGTATGTGGTTAGTAAGGACCAGAAAGCCTTTATGGCCGATTTAAAGCTGGTTTATAAGGCTTCAAGCAAAGATATGGCTTTGCATCATCTACTTGAGTTGGAAGAGAAATGGGGCAAAAAATACCCGGCGGTGATGAAATCCTGGAATAACAACTGGGAAGCTCTATCACAATACTTCAAATACCCAGAAGAGCTAAGACGCATCATTTACACTACCAATATTGTTGAAGGCTTTCATCGGCAAATTCGCAAGTACACTAAAAATAAAGGCGCTTTCACCAGTGAAAACGCCCTTATTAAGCTTATTTATTGTGCTTGCCAGAAAGTACTGGAAAAATGGAATCAGCCCATGCACAATTGGGCGCTTATCGTGTCCCAGTTACAAATCTATTTCGAAGACAGACTAACCCTGGGACTTAGATAATGACTGAGGTGACACAGTTGGATGAACACTCTCAAATGCTCCAGTATCAGCCTTCTAATTCGCTTTGTAGCTCGGATTGATACAGCGTAATCCAGGAGGAGCTCACTCCTCCTGCCATCCAAAGCGTCGCGAGGTGTTCCTAGCAGGATTTCTCGCTTCGCGGGAATTTTTTTAGCACTCTTCCTCAACCTGCAATTCTAAAATGTTCCCATATAATCCATTTTTCCAATAGTAACACCCAAACTTCTTAAGATGTCATAGGCTGTCGTAATGTGAAAGAAAAATTGCGGTATTCCATAATGTAAGAGATAGGTTTGGCCAACAAATTTTCGTTCTTTTGGTGTTCCCGGACGAATAATAATCTCTTTCGTCTCACTGCCATTAATATGTTCTGGAAGAATGCTGGAAAGAAAGAACAATGTTTTTTCGATACGGCCACGTAATTCAAAAAATGTTTTCTCGTTATCTTCAAAAGCAGGCACTTCGATATCTGCCAAACGAGCTGCAACACCTTTAGCAAAATCAGTCGCAATCTGTACTTGACGGGTGAAATTGAACATATCTGGGAAAAGGCTTGCTTGTAAAAACACATTGGGATCTATTTTGTTATTATCAATATGGGCTTGTGTTTTTTCCAAAATTGCATTTAATGCAGTAAGCATTTGTTTGAAAACCGGTACCGAAGCGGAGTACATTGAAATATTTTGTTTCATCCTTTTTCCTTCCTATTAAAATTCTGCTGCGAATTGCAATAAAGAATATTATCCGAAGATCGTCTATTATAAAATCTATTATTTATTGAATTCAGATTTCATTTTATGACCTCAAAAATCTTAATCATTACTGGCGTTATTTTACTGATAACAGGGATTTTTTGGTCATTTATAAAAAAATGGGGCTTGGGAAATTACCAGGTGATGTCATAATTCAGAAAAACAACTTCACTTTTTATTTTCCTATTACTACCTGCATCCTTATTAGTCTCGTTATTACGCTTATTTTTTGGTTTTCTTTAAATAGTCATTACTTGAAATCATTGACAACAATTTAATAACAATGATAAAAACATCACACACCCTAACTGATTAGGTATAAAAATGACTAAATTTTACGCTTTTCTTTTGATGGGTTTACTCGCTGGTACAAGTTTCGCCAAACCGTGTGTTAGTACACATAGAAGCTGTCTTAAACTTAAAAACCAAAATGCTCAATCTGCAAAAATTGAATGCAATTGGTTGAATGCAGTGGCTTCTGTAGGTAACTCACAGGGTTCGACGCAATTGGATTTAAGCTATGGCGATGGTCTTGGTGCTCCCGAACCGAGGCAGCTGTCTTGCAAACTAACAACTGGGCAGACAAAACAAGGTTTTGAGTTTCATAATCCCTATTGGGGCTCAATAATCGAATTTAATCTCATCTCGGAACGAATGCTTGAAGTCTACGTGACTGATGGATGGAGCTCCAAGGAAACACGTTATACATTTAGTTGGTAATTTTGACTAGGTTGGGCACTGGCCCAACCCTGCATCTTAATTATTCGCCACAGAACATCACTCTTAGTTATGTGTAGCCAGGCTAAAATCCCCTCTCAGCGGATCTTGACGATAAAACTGGGCCAGTAAAATATAAATCTCAGGATAATAGTGTTCTATTATTTCGGGTTTTTCGAAAAATAATTCAGAAAATACTGCAAAAAATTCAGATGGTGATGTAGCAGCATAAGGATCAATCGGAATAGGCTCGTTTTGTTGAAGTCGATTGACCAAATCATTATAACCTGAATTAAAAACCTCAGCCCAATGTGCCGCAGACATTCCTTTATGAAGCGGAGGAAATCCATTCGCTCGACCATTTTGCATATCCAACTTGTGCGCAAACTCATGTATCACCACATTACGGCCATTATGTCCACCATGATGTTGTGCATCGTCCCAAGAAATAATCACAGGACCACGTTGCCATGATTCACCGCTTAAATGAGCTCTCCCTAAATGTTCTATTCCAAACTCATCGATTACCTTGTTTTCTCGTGAATACGCCCCGGGATAAATTATGACTGAAACCCAACCTTCGTACCAATCAAGGCCAAGGTTCAAAATAGGAAGACACGCCTGTAACGCAATACTTAACTGCAGAGGAGTGGTTATCTGCAGATCGCCCACCCCTTCCAATGATTTGTAATAAAGAAATAAAATGGCTAATCGCTTTAATTTTATCTTTTCTTGTTCACTCAAGCGTCTCAATAAAAATAAATTATGAAATGCCTCATTCCACTCATCATTCGTTATCAATGAATGACGTATGATTCGTTCACACCACCATTCCTTCAACCTGCGGAACATTCCGCCAACCCTACTGCAACAAAAAAACGGAATAGTTCTCTTGAAAAAACACGACGCAGTCTTTTAATAACATAAAATAATATTCTCATTTTTTTCTTTAGTTGCATTGCTTTCTTCCCTGATTGTCTTCGCTATTTGACTGATATCTTGAGCTGCACCGCTCAACAAGATTCTAAATCAGCAGACTGTATCCGTCTTCTCCTAACCCATGCCGTTCAACTTGAGAAAGATTTATATCCCTATCTTGACTATTGAAATGGACTGGATCAGCTCTACCCAACACATAAGCACTGAGATCAGCGTATTCAATTGGCTTATCATCAGATTGCATCAACTCTTTGATTGCATTAAATCTCGATTGATTCAATGCGTTAACCAATGCTAAACCAGAGGCAGTTGTCTTATAAAAGCTATAGCGGTAACGGTCTCTTTGTAATCCAATTGCGAGAATATCTCTAAGTATAAAACTCAACTGCTCTTCACTATAAAATGCTCCATTTTCCAGCTCTGTTTTAATTTTTCTTAATAGTTGTCCCTTTCTACCTTGTTTGCTTTCAACGGTCATATTATTTTGGATAACTTCTATTAAATCAGATAAGTCTGCTTTGGTTAATTGATTTTTTTTCTTTTCTAAATGGATTCGTTCCGGTTCTACTTTTAAACATAATTCATCGGGATCATTAGACCTTGTATCAATAAGTTCACGGTGCGTTTTATTTAGATATTTGGCGGTATTCGAAACTGTTATTTTAGAACCATCCTGCGAATGTAACTTTCTACTTTTAGGAATAATATTCTTAATAATATTTGTCAGAGTTTGTGTCCATTTATTTCGCTCTCGTTCAAACTCGTTAATGATCTCAGATTGTTCAACATTTTCTCCCAACTTTGCCAAGCTGCCCACTCGACCCAAGAATTGGTACATAATCGCTTTACTGAGTTTCCTAATTACAGGAATGACATCAACCCCATAAATCAAATGTTTCGCATCATTCTCTTTGTTAAGATCCTGGAAAGCCTTTAAATGAGCTCCTAAAATAACCTCTTCTCTCACTTCGCAATGTTTGGGATAAGTAGGCCTTATGGGTATATGGAATTTAGCAAGAACGTGATCCACAAATTCGCCAGTATCATCACCTACCTCAAGATAGGGATACAGTGTTTCAACATAATTTAAGTTTTTAGAGCCAGATAAATCAACCGTACGATTCGCCAATGAATATTTAAAAAAATCTAAAAAAGCCGTGTAAAATAAATTACCTGGTACAGGATCTAAAAGAAGTAGATTCGTTTCCAGATGAAAGCGATCAACTTGGGATAATTTGAGGGTTGCCAAAATCGCCGCAATTCCACCTCGACTTAAGCCAATGCAGTTTAACTTTACTTTATATCCGTCTTGAATCAGCTTTTTGACCACTTCAACAACTTGATCACTTTGCTCCTCCAATCCGACACCAAATAAAACCCCTTTGTAACCATAATCAATACCACAACCATTAAAACCCATTTTATAATGAGTAGTATCTTTATCTTGATTAAGCTCTTTGGCTGAGCGGATACGTTGTCCCTTACAATCCTCCATCAAAACCCGATGCAAATGGGTATGAGGTTTTTCAATTTCGTAGATAGTTCCTTCAAAGATGGCGGTTAAGGTGATTTCTTTCATTAGGTATCTCTTTTAGCAGGCAATTTTGTGTGTATTCTAACAACTTCAATGAACAATTAACAATCATATTAATCACATTTTGAATTCCAAATCATTTAACTCAAAATATTCAATATCAATCACTTAGAGAAGATTTTTCTTCAATTTTCTTATGTGGGGTTGTTTTCATTGTATCAGTTTGATTTAATCAGCATTTTAAATATTTACTTTGTGGAAATTTTAAGCTCTAAAATCGAACCTTAGAACGGATACATGAATTGAAAATGAACGCCAACCTTACAATGAATAAGTCACTCGTTAGCCTAATTAACAAATTAAACAAACAATTCAATGATCTTGATTTGCATTTACATGCAGTGCAACACCAAAAGCAAGAGCTCGAACATCAAATTCAACACATTGAAGAGCAAATCAATCAAATTGTCCCTAACTCGCTCAGTATGAATCCCGAAATTGAAATCAATTGGCTTAATTTCCTTATGCAGCAGCAAGAAAAAAAAGAAGCGATGACTCTAGATCTTAAAAACTGTCAGGAACTCCAAAGTAAGTTACATGAAAAAATTACTCGCGTTAAAATGGAATTAAAAATGATAGAGCATTATTTGCAACGAGAAGAGAACCCTCAGAAAAAAAGGGCTTAGCTAAGAAAGACAATACCCTCTCGCACAATCCTCAGCTGTATTCCTCTCAGCGTCAATCACCACTTGCGCCGTTTCTGCTGCACCAGAAGTTCCTGAACTTGCAGCAATTAATGTACTCATTGATCGAGTAGCTATAGAGAGTAAACTGTGAGGAAAACTTATGATGGCCAGTAAAGCACCCACAGCAGATGTTGAAAGAGCTACTCCGGTAAAATAGAGTGCGAATCCAGCTAATTCAAGTACATTGTTTCGGAACTCTGTAGCACCAAATAAGTCAGCGCCAGCAGCAATAAGGTATGTCCCCATGCAAGCAACAGCCGAAGCCATAAAAGCAAATGCAGAAAACCCAGAGAGAACAAGACCACAAAATGGATAAAAACCAGGGGCAATTAATTCGCCCCCGAACTCACAAACATTTTCATAGGGAGTAAAAAAACCAGGGCGATTTCTGTAGGTTTCAACCGATCTATTTTTGATCTCTTTAATGGTTTGTCCATCAAAAATGTAATAGAGTTCTTTTTCACCGAGTAAATAAAGCATCAATATCCTCCTCCCCGCCTTTCTCCCAAAGCGAGCTTTGTTGAATTTAAGTTCAATCCCACAAGGGGAATTCATTCATCAGTTGGACATATGTCCCATTTGATTGGTGCCTTCCCAGGAATGACAAATAATTTTTTTTGCAGTGATCATATTTTTCCAAACCATTCACAAAGCCCACAATAAAAAGGGAGTTATTTGTTTCTCTTAAATAAGCATACTAGTCTGGATTTCAGTAGTAGTAGATGCCTCATTCATACATTCAAGCACATCAGCACCGACGGTAGCGAGACTACGAGTAGCCAACGTAATTAAAGAGCATGGAATACTCAAAACCGCCAATAAAAGGCTTGCTGCTGCGTTTGCAAGCGCATAACCGGTAAAAGATAAGAATTGGCTGGCAGCAGTAAGCGCATCATTGTGTAATGGAGTGTAACCCAATACTCCAGCCCCTATACCAACAAACCAACTTCCCAGGGCAGCAAAAGGCAAAACCACGCCCGCTATAATTCCAACTAAACCTAAAGCCGCAAATCCTAATGGATAAATAACCGACGCGATTAAACCGCCAACAAATTCTTTACCATCGTCATAGGGCTTAAAAAAGCATGGCCGCTTTTTATAAATCTCAATAAATCTTTTTGCTTCACCTGACAATAAATGATTGGGATCATCCCGATCATTAAGTACATAGCTAATCTCATCTAAACTGATTAATCCTAACATACATCCCTCATTGCGTTTAGTTTTTGCCCATGCTAAAGAGATGATTTGTTGATGTCAATTTATTAATATAAAAAATTTAAACCAGATACTGAATTGAAATTCATTACATAGTTAATGAGCGATCATTAAGCCAACCTTGAGGTTTCTAAACTCCCAAGGCGCAAATGTAACGATCATTGATACGCATCGAAGATTCACGATTTTTAAAACGTCCACAAGAAAAATATTTGAACAAATCCAAGAGACAACCCGCCTCAAGATGACACTCAAAAAGTCAATTCATAGAAATGGAGTTCCCTTAGTTTTTTACCTTTTAGGGGGTAATACTACACTCGCTACCCAGCCCCCTCCTAGAGCTTTAACCAAACCCACAGTAGAAGCCATTTGTAGGCCATCTACTTGTGTTGCTGCCTGTTCTGCTGCAAGTGCACTGATCTGAGCAGTAAGGACATTAGCATAAGTAACAGTTCCTGCCTCATATTGATTTTTAACTATTTTGAGTGCGAAAAGCGCATCGGCTGCTTCTTTATCTTGAACTAGACTTTGTTGTTCCAAAAGACGTAAAGAAATCAAATTATCCTCCACGTTTTGAAAAGCAGAGAGCACTACTTGACGGTAATTGGCGACCTGAGCCATGTATTGTGCTTTTGCCGCCCTCACTCCCGCAGAACGATAGCCTCCATCTAAAATAGTTTCTGCCAGTTGAAAACCAGTAGACCAACTGATTGCAGGTTTGTGAATCAGTTGATGAAAGCTGTGCCCAGCAGCACTAATGGTTCCAGTTAGAGTTAAATTAGGAAAATAGGCAGCAACGGCGACTCCAATTAACGCACTGGCTTGTTGCACCAAACGCTCGGCTTGTGCAATATCAGGCCTTCGTTCCAGCCAAACGCTAGGGACTTGCAAGGGAATTGGTGGTGGTTTTAATTTAATAATCACTGGTTTTAGCGTAAAATAAGCAGGTGGACGTCCCATCAATACAGCAATTGCATGTTCGTATTGACCGCGTAAAATACCGTTATTAATCGCTGATGCTTGAGCCGCTTCGAGCTGGATTTGAGCTTGAACCACATTGGCACGTGATACAACCCCCGATTTGTATTGATTTTTTGTAAATTGTAAAATGTTTCTATAAGCAATCACCGTATCATCTAAATACTTTTGCACCTTATCCAATGTACGTAATTCAAAATAATATTGTGCTAAAGCACCTTGAGCGGATAAACGCGTCACACCGATCAATGCTTCATTAGATTCTGCTAAAGAAAGATCTGCCTCTATGGTTCGACGCACAAGTCCCCAAAGATCGGGTTCCCAAGTTGCATTCAAAAAAGCGGTATAAATTGTTGTGGTTTTTGCTGCAGGTACAATATTGGTCGTTGCCGTTCCTGTAGTTCCAGAGGTAGTGATAATAGATGTCGACCCTCCAGCTTGACGTTGTTCAAATAAACTAAAGGCACCAACTAGCGTGGGATACAAACTCGCCCGAGCCTGGTCAACAATTGCGAGCGACTGTCGGAAGTTTGCCTCAGCATTCACAATACTTTGGTTGTAGTGATACAACTGATTCTCCAGATCATTCAATACTGGATCATTAAAAACCTTCCACCATTCACCTCTGTCCCTATCATCCTGGGGCTGGATAGGTTTCCAATTTTTACGCTTGGTTCCAATTTCTGTTTTGCCTTTGGCTTCTTTAAAATGTGGCGGTACTACAAGTTTTGGAGGTACATAATTAGGACCGACCATACAAGAAGAAAATATGCAAGAAGACAGTGCTAAAAATAAAAAAAACTTGAATTTCTTAAAAGATTGTAGCGATCTTAATCGTTTATGAGTGGCCATAGGCACCTCGTAACTTAAATCGTTTTATAAAATGACGCACACGTAATCCTGCAGTATCCATTGCCAAATAAATGACTGGGGTAGTGTACAGTGTTAACAGCTGACTTACGATTAAGCCGCCAACAATTGCGATTCCAAGCGGTCGCCGTAATTCAGAACCCACACCAAAGCCGATGACCAGAGGCATAGCGCCTAATATAGCCGCCATAGTAGTCATCATGATTGGACGAAAACGTAATAATGCTGCTTCATAAATCGCTTCGCGCGGTGATTTATTTTCCTTGCGCTCAGCCTCTAAAGCAAAATCTATCATCATAATGGCATTTTTTTTCACTATACCAATAAGAAGGATCATTCCAATAAGAGCAATAATACTTAAGTCTGAATGGAACAACATTAAAGCCAGTAATGCACCAACCCCTGCTGAGGGTAAAGTAGATAAAATAGTAATCGGATGAATCAAACTTTCATAAAGCATTCCCAACACAACATAAACAGCGAGAATAGCACTCATAATCAAAAATTTTTCGTTCGCAAAAGACTCCTGAAATGCTTGGGCTGTTCCTTGAAATGCCCCACGCATCGTTGGGGGTAAATTCATTTTATTAATGATTTGCGTCACTTTATGTACCGCCCCACCTAAAGAGGTACCTGGAGCTAAATTAAACGAGAATGTTGCTGCTGGAGCCTGACCTTGATGATTGACAGACAACAAAGTTGCCCCTTGTTCGAAACGCGCAAATGTAGATAAAGGGACTTTATTGCCATCAGGGGAATTAACATAAATTTCCTCCAACACTTTGGGATATTGCCAATATTTTTCCGCCACATTCATTACTACGTAATATTGGTTCATGGGCATATACATCACTGAAATTTGACTTTGCCCAAAGGCATTATATAACACGTTATCAATTTGCTCCGGTGTAAGCCCAAAACGAGAAGCGGTGTCATGATCTACATTTACAAAGACTTGCAACCCATGATTTAGCTGATCATTATTCAGGTCAACAATCCCATGTAGTTTTGACAAGTTTTGCATAATTAGGGGTGTCCAAGTCGCAAGATCCTTTAAATTATCAGCCGACACGGTGTATTGAAATTGTGCCGCACTCTGTCTCCCACCTAGAGTCAAATCCTGCGCTGCTTGCATATAGAGTGTTGCCCCAGAAATATGAGATAAATTCGCTCGTAACCTGTCCTTCAACTCATCTGTAGTCTCTTTATTGAGTACAGATGACTTCATCATAATAAATACAGACCCAGTATTTGCCGTATTATTCCCTGGACCGCTCCCTATAAAAGCAGCTACATTTTCTACTGCAGGATCTTTACGAATTTCAGAAACAAATTGAATTAATTTTTTTTTCATTGCATCAAATGAAATATTTTGATCAGCCTGTAATGACCCCACAATTCTGCCGGTATTCTGTTGGGGGAAAAAACCTTTGGGAATGATAATAAATAAATAAGTAGTCAGTAAAATAGTACCCAAAGTTATCACTATCATGAGTATGGGGTGGTATAATGCCCAACGCAGGCCCCGTGCATAATGCATTCTGATATATTCATTAAAACGTATAAAAAAGTGATCCTTTTCACCCTCATCTGCATCAAGCATTCGTGAGCACATCATTGGCGTCAAAGTTAATGAAACAGCCATAGAGATAATGATTGCCAGTGAAAGCGTAACCACAAACTCACGGAATAGACGTCCAACTATTCCCCCCATCAGCAGGATGGGAATAAAAACTGCAACTAATGAAATACTGATTGATAATACAGTAAAACCAATTTCTTTAGAGCCATCTAAAGCTGCCTGGAATGGTTTTTTACCCATGCCAATATGGCGAGAAATATTTTCAAGTACAACAACCGCATCATCCACTACAAAGCCAGTTGAAATGGTTAATGCCATCAGCGATAAATTATCGAGACTGTAGTTTAATAATTTCATAACTGCGAAGGTACCAAGCAAAGACAATGGTACAGCAATTCCAGGAATCATCATGGCACGTATGCTGCCAAGAAAGAAATAGGTAACAAAAATTACCAAACACATTGCAATAAGTAAGGTAATTTCGACATCGTGCAATGATGTTCGAATTGTTGTTGTTCTATCCATTAAAATATTTAATTTAATGTCACTGGGAATTGACGCTTCAAGTTGTGGCAACATTGCTTTTATGCTGTCAACTGTTTTGATTATATTGGCGCCTGGCTCTTTAAACAAAACCAGCAAAACAGCAGGTTTTCCATTAGAGATACCCGCATTATGAACATCAGCAACTGAATCAATAACATCAGCTACATCAGAAAGCCGCACTGGTTGATTGTTATAATAACTAATAATAAGGGGAGCGTATCCGGCAGCCTTGAGTATTTGATCATTACTTTTAATTGTTGAGGCTAAATCCTCACGAATCAATTGACCTTTTGCTTGGTTTAAATTAGCAGCAGCAATTGCATTGGCAAGTTGCGTCAATCCTAATCCATAACTGTTTAATGCAGTCGGATTGATTTCAACCCGTACAGCAGGCAAAGAGCTTCCACCGACGTTTACTTGCCCTACTCCTTCACTTCGCAAAATTTTTTGTTGCAAAAAGGTAGATGCTACATCATACAATTGGCCAGGGCTTTTTTTATCTGAGGTCAAGGCAATAATCATAATCGGCGCATCAGCAGGATTTACCTTGCGATAGGTTGGGTTATTCGTCAAATTCGTGGGTAATTGACTTAAAGAGGCGTTAATAGCTGCCTGTATGTCCCGCGCAGCTCCATCAATATTGCGAGATAAGTCAAATTGAACCGTTATCATCGATTGTCCTAAGGTACTCGATGAAGTCAGTTGAGTGATTCCCGCAATAAGCCCAATCTGACGTTCTAAGGGAGCGGCTACTGAAGTGGCCATTACTTCCGGACTTCCGCCCGGTAACTGAGCTTGAACTGTAATTGTGGGAAAATCAATTTGTGGTAAAGGAGCCACAGGTAAAAAATTAAATGCGAGGATACCCGCAAAACTCAGTCCAAAGGCAAGTAATATTGTTCCTATGGGTTTATGAATAAATAAAGAGGATAAATTCATACCTCTCCCCCCACTTTATCCGTGTTACTGCGATAACTCATTACTTTGCGTGATAATCGATCAAACGTCAGATAGATAATTGGAGTTGTGTACAAAGTAACTAATTGACTAACCATTAGACCACCAATAATCGCAATTCCTAATGGGCGTCGTAACTCGCCGCCGATACCGTTACTAAGGGCTAAAGGGATTGCGCCTAGCATTGAAGCCATAGTCGTCATCAAAATCGGTCTAAAACGTAATAGCGCAGCCTCATAAATTGCATCCACAGGTTTTCTTTTGTATTCACGCTCTTGTTCAAGCGCAAAGTCAATCATCATAATGGCATTTTTTAATACAATACCGATTAATAAAATAATGGCGATTAAAGCAATAATACTGAACTCATTATTGGTGAGATACAATGCTAACAAAGCACCCATTGTAGCTGAGGGTAATGTAGACAAAATAGTTAAGGGATGGATATAGCTTTCATAAAGCACTCCCAAAACAATATACACGACGACAACTGCAGCAACAATCAACCATCCTTCATTCGCAAGCGCATTTTGAAAGCTTTTTGCCGTCCCTTGGAAATCAGCAGTTATACTCAGAGGTAAATCAAGATTTTTCCTCATCTCATCGATTTGTTTTACTGCCTCTCCTAATGAACCATTCTTAGAGAGATTGAAAGAAAGTGTAGCTGATGGAAATTGGTCCTTATGGGCAATGACTAATGGCCCTACAGTTTGTTTCACACTGGCAATAGTCTTAATAGGAACTGAGCCACTGGATGTAGTTATAGATGAGGATACCGAGCCTGGGGTAATAAGCGCTCCTAATGAATTAACCGTTGGATAATTTATCCCTGGACTTGAGGCGTTCGTTACTGAGGAAGTACGAGGAGAAGAATTATAGACTGTGGAATTGATATAGATATTATCAAAGGCAATGGGTTCCTTTTGTAACTCAGGCAAAACCTCCAAAACAACTCGATATTGGTTTCGTTGGGTAAACATAGTCGATATTTGCCGCTGGCCAAATGAATCATAAAGGGTATCATCAACCATTTGCATGCTGATTCCGAGGCGATATGCCGTATCACGGTCAACATTCAATTCGGTGACCAAACCTAGATTTTGTTGATCCGAGTTGACATCTTTTAACGCCGGTAACTTTTGCATGCGTTGCAACATTAATTTTGACCATTGGGTCACTTCCTGAAGGTCAGGTCCATTCACACTGTATTGAAACTCAGTGCGACTTGTTAACGTATCTATCGTTAAATCCTGGACTGGCTGCATGTACAATGTTGCACCAACCACATTTCTTACCTTAGATTGCAATCGGCTTATGACTTCAGCCACACCGGGACGTTCATCAAAAGGTTTAAGATTAATAAGAATCCGCCCACTATTTAAAGTTATATTGGTCCCATCAATTCCAATAAATGAAGACAAACTTTCTACAGCAGGATCAGAAAGTACCGCTTTTGCTAAAGCTTTCTGACGATTCGCCATTTCTTGAAATGAAACGGAGTCAGCCGCAACAGAAATCCCTTGAATCACCCCAGTATCTTGAATAGGGAAAAAACCTTTAGGAATAAGAAATAACAAAATCCCAGTGATAATTATGGTAACAAAGAAAATGACTAGAATTAGTGGTTGGCGTGATAAAACCCAACGCAAAGACAATTTATATTGTTCAATAAGATAGTTTAAATTTCTTTCGAGAAATTTTTGTAAGTCATTACTTTTGCTTTCGCTTTCTGGTTTTAAAATGCGAGAACACAACATTGGAGTCAAGGTTAAGGAAACGAATGCAGAAATTGCAATCGTTATCGTTAAAGTCAAAGCAAATTCTCGAAATAATCTACCTACAACATCCCCCATAAACAACAAAGGAATGAGAACCGCAATCAGTGATATAGACAATGAAATTATTGTAAAACCAATTTGTTCTGCTCCTTTTACCGCGGCGACTAATGGTTTTTCACCATGCTCAATGTAGCGCATAATATTTTCAATCATCACAATCGCATCGTCGACCACAAACCCTGCTGCAATAGTCAATCCCATTAAAGTCAGATTGTTAAGACTGAATCCTAATAAGTACATTAGCCCCAGAGTACCTACCAGCGCCAAAGGTACTGAAATACTGGGAATAATCGTTGCAGGTAATTTTCGTAAGAAAAGAAAAATGACCATAACCACCAACGCTACAGACAATAGTAATTCGAATTGAACATTTTTTACCGATGCCTGAATGCTAAGAGTACGGTCAGTAAGTACCTTAATTTCCATTCCCGCAGGAATTGCGGATTGCATTCGACTCAATAGATGTTTAACCCGTTGAGCCACTTCAATCACATTAGCCCCAGGTTGCCTTTGAACGTTTACAATAATCGCAGGCTCATTGTTCATCCATGCTTCCTGCATGGTATTTTCCGCGCCATCTATGACATGAGCTATATCAGATAAACGAACTGGAGCACCATTTTGATAAGATACAATAAGAGGACGGTACGCTTCTGCTGACAACAATTGATCATTTGAATTAATTGTATATGCCAACCGAGGGCCAGAAAAACTCCCTTTTGCTGTATTCACATTTGAAGCCATAACAATAGCGCGCAGATCTTCTAGAGTTAATCCATAAGCAGATAATGCATTGGGGTTAGCTTGAATACGTACTGCAGGCCGATGCCCTCCTCCCAAACTGACTAATCCCACACCGGTTAATTGAGAAATTTTTGGAACCAAACGAGTCTCAGCATAATCCTCAACTTGTGTTAAAGGGATCGTTTTTGAAGTCAATGCTAAACTAAGAATTGGTGTATCTGCTGGGTTTACTTTGCTATAAACGGGGGGATTTGGTAAATCAGCAGGTAAATAACTACTCGCTGCATTGATTGATTGTTGGACTTCTTGTTCGGCAACATCTAATGAGAGATCGAGTTTAAACTGTAACGTAATAATCGATGAACCATATGAACTATTTGAGGTCATTTGCTCCAAGCCTGGCATTTGTCCAAATTGTCGCTCAAGTGGTGCAGTAACCGTGGTGCTCATCACGTATGGACTCGCTCCTGGATAAAAAGTAGATACTTGAATGGTGGGATATTCCACATCAGGCAAGGCCGAAACAGGCAACAATTTATAAGAAAGGACTCCGCTCAAGAAAATAGCGAACATTAACAATGAGGTGGCTATAGCTCTTGCAATAAAGGGGCCTGAAATACTCATGTGATATTGCGGGTTATGGATTCATTAGGCCTCTCTCGAATCTCTATTGCAGAGGTCCACTGCGTCTTCGGTACAGTACTCGAATCCTCATGTACTGAGGTATACATTCCGGTTATGTGTTTTGCTCCTCCTAACACTGGTCTGTCCAAAGCGAATTTAGATAGAGGTTTATTACCTGCTTTTTGAAGTGGCTTGCTGGAATGCTCATTTTGGACAAATACCGCCGAGCCATCCATTAATTTATCGGCCCCATTTACAACTACTTTTTGGCCTGGCAGCACACCGCTTTTGATTACAGTATAATCACCACTGGTGGGACCCATAACCACAGTTTGTGCAGTCACGGTATTATTTGCATGAATCACATAAATAAAATCTTTTTTGGTTGCGTGTTGTATTGCCGCCGTGGGCACAACGGTCACTTGTTTCAAGGTTTCAATTAAAATTTTTACATTAACAAATTGATTTGGAAATAATTTATTTTTTTCATTGTTAAAAATCCCTCTTAGCCTTACTGTTCCGGTAGTTGTACTGATTTGGTTATCCAAAGCCAACAATTTCCCTATTCCCAGCAAGGTCTTCTGTTGTCGATCATAAACTTTCACTTGCATCTCTTTTCCAGCATAAGCCTGAGGTGCAATTTTTGGCACATAATCCTCCGCAACAGGGAAAATTACGGTAATGGGATTATGTGTCGTGATCACTGCAATACCTTGGGTATTTGACGTTTGCACAAAATTACCGGGGTCAACCAAGCGCAAACCGATTCGCCCATCGATTGGGGAAGTGATATTACAATAGATAAGATTGATTTTAGTACTCTGAATCAAGCCTAAATCAGTTTTAACATTACCCTCATATTGCTCTACAAGTGATTGCTGGGTCGCTAGGGTTTGTTGGGAAATAGAGTCTTCTTTCCATAATTTTTGATAACGTTTTAAGTCAATTCGGGCATTGGCTAATAGCGCCGAATCCCGCTTGAGATCCCCTTCATATTGAGTAAGCAATGCCTCATAAGGACGTTGATCAATTTGGGCAAGTAGCTCCCCTTTCTTAACCAACTGCCCTTCTTTAAAAAGGACTTTCATTAATAACCCATTGATTTGGGTTTGCACTGTCACTGTATAAACCGGCGTTACCGTACCCAGTGCTGGAGCATAAATGGGTACATCACGAGTGGAAGAAATTCCAGCAACAACAGGAATAGGTTTGGGAGCCGTATTTTTTGATTTTTTAGTGGCGATATAAAGCCATAATGCTGCAACCAAAGTAATGCAAAGGATGACTAGTCCTAAGAAATTATCTGCTGAAACACGTTCTTGCCAACGCCTAGAAATCACCGTTTGATTATGCTTCGTAGGTGATTTTTTTTCTTCCATAAAAACCAGTTTCCTTGAGCGAAAATGAAGAAAGTCATCATAACGAATTTTCATGAGGGTAGCAAAAAAATCTAATGAAAGACAGGTCACGCCCATTTGTGTCTTAAGATACGTCCTGTTGTTTAAGAAAAAAACTAAAATTGACACTATACTAATAAAAAAGACTTTTTATTGCCCATGGTTATTTCGCTCAGGAGAGAATATGGAAATAAAAACCTTTCAATTCCTCAGGAATAAAGGATGGAACTTGGAAGAGTTTCCCGATCTAGACTCAGAGAACACCTTAGTGCTTATTTTTGCAGCACCAGAGTTCATTGATTTTCAAGAACCGATTATTCAATTATCGAATTTTTATTGCAAATCAAAAGTCATAGGTTGCTCCACAGCAGGCGAAATTTATGGTGATGATCTTTTTGACCACAGCATTACCGTTGCTGTGGTCAAATTTACCAAAACAGCATTAAAAACTCATGTTACGCACATGACCTTGTAGTTTGAATAAAAAGCATTAGAATTTCGTCCTTATTTTAGGGAGGAAGTTAAATGGATATGCTTGATCTTTATAGTGATTATTTAATTTGTCAGAACAAATATGCGACAGCCACCGGATTATCTGATTTGGTTGATGGAGCATTTGCGCATGACAAGGTGACTCGATTTCTTCGTTTTGAGTCTTTTGATTCAAAATCCCTTTGGCGCTATGTAAAAAAGCCAGTGAGGTCGCAAGAAACGGTTGGTGGTGTCTTAATACTGGATGACTCCATCGAAGAGAAACCCTACACGGATGAGAATGAAATTAATTGTTGGCATTACTCTCATGCTAAAGGGAGCGTGCTCAAAGGAATCAACATCTTGTCATGCATGGTTCGCTATGCTGACTTCAGTGTACCCATAGGGTATGAGGTGATTAAAAAAGATGTTGCCTATTGTGATATTAAAACCAAACAAGCCAGAAGAAAATCATCGGTTACCAAAAATCAATTATTTCAAAACCTGATTACTCAGGCCATTACCAATAAAGTGATGTTTGATTATGTGCTTGCAGACAACTGGTTTGGCTCGAAGGCCAATATGGTTCACATCCATAAAGACCTTCAAAAATCGTTTATCATTGGGATTAAATCTAACCGCACGTTAGCTTTATCTGAAAACGAGGCCAAAAACGGACGGTACCAACAAGTAAGAGCTTTAGAATTAGAAGAGGATGTAGCCCACACAGTCTGGCTTAAAGGCCTAGACTTCCCCGTGAGGCTCCTGAAAAAAGTGTTCAAAAACGAAAACGGTTCAACAGGAATTCTCTATCTTGTTTCTAATGACATGCCAAGTAGTGCCGAACGTCTTTATGAAGTGTACCAGAAACGGTGGCGGATTGAAGAGTATCACAAATCAATTAAGCAAAATGCAAGCTTAACCAAGTCGCCCACTCGAACCGTTAAAACTCAGTGTAATCATATTTATGCTTCTATTATTGCATACTGCAAGCTGGAATTGTTGAAGATAAAAACTCAATTAAATCATTTTGCCATTAAGTACAGATTGATCCTTAGAGCAAATCAGCTTGCATGGCGGGAGCTTAAAAATATGGCTGCTTAAAATAGATCGTGCGTAACATGAGTTAAAAATTGCAAAAGCAGAGGTAAATCACAGTAAAGACTCAGAACATACAGGTAAATTAATAGCTGAACAATTAAAAGCTGATGATCTACACAGCATCTTTATCTTGTCTGATGGACTTAATGTAAATGGTTCTGAATTAGTAGAAGGATTGAATACAGCAAATGGGACTCACAAACTCATTATTACCGGTGGATTAGCAGGTGATGGCAGTGATTTCAAAAAAACATGGACCATTTTAAATGATAAAATTCTTGATCATTATGTTGTAGCCGTAGGTTTTTATGGTTCCGATGTTCATGTTGGACACGCCTCTAAGGGAGGATGGGATATTTTTGGTCCTGTTCGCCGAGTTACGCGTTCAGAAGCTAATGTCTTATATGAGTTAGATTATCAACCTGCTTTGCAACTTTATAAGGAATATTTAGGTGAAAAGGCTTCTGGACTGCCCTCTTCAGGGTTGCTTTATCCTTTAGCAATCAATAATCCTGAGGCCCATAATGACACCCAATTGGTTCGTACAATCCTAGCCATTGATGAGCAAGAACAATCCTTAGTATTTGCAGGAGATATTCCGACAGGATGGCATGCGCAATTAATGAGGGCCAATTTTGACCGATTAATCGATAGCGCTAATGAAGCAGGTCTTCTAGCAAATAAACTAATGCTCAACGACAACTTAAAAGAATTAGGTCCTGTTTTAGCGATTGACATCAGCTGTGTAGGTAGACGACTGCTTTTAGGGGAACGAACAGAAGAAGAGATCGAATCAACGATGTCCGCTTTACCTCAAGGTTCGACTCAGATTGGCTTTTATTCATATGGGGAATTATCACCTTTTTCTGTTGGAAATTGCGAATTACATAACCAAACGATGACGATTACAACGATTTACGAAACATAATTATTAAAATAAGAATGATATGGAAATTCATAAATTATTAAAGAGACAACTAGAACACTCAAAAATCGCTCAGGATAAAAGACCAGAAACTGATGAGCAGTGGCAGACTTTTATTCAACGCGTCAATAATACTTATCTGGAAGCAGAGCAGGAACGCTATTTGCACGAACGCTCTATAAAAATATCGTCCAGAGAAATGATGAGTTTGAATGAGAAACTCGAATATGCCCAACATATTGCTGGTTTAGGCTATTGGTCTTATGATGGCATCCTCGACCGAACAATCTGGTCCAATGAATTATTCAATCTATTCCATTTAAATCCTAGCCGTAAGGCTCCTTCACTAAGTGAGTTTATCAATTTAATTCATGAGCAAGATCGATTTGAATTAGAACAAAAAGTAAAGCGTGCTCTTAAAGATAGAGTAGATTATGAATGTGAGTTACGTGTAAGAAACCCTGATGGAAATTACCATTGGTATCGGATAATTTGTCAATGTCAGAAAGGCGAAAAACAACTTGCTGGAATCGTTATCGATATTCATAAAAGTAAAATTTCTGAAGAGAAAATTAAAGAATTAAATCTGCAAATATCATCCACTGCCCGTCGGGCTGGGATGGCGGAAGTAGCAACCACTATTTTGCATAATATTGGCAATATTTTGAATAGTTCCAATGTTTCAATTGCTCTTTTAAAAAACAGCTTGAATCTGGATTATTATCAAAAATTATTGAAAATTATGGAGATGATGGAGCAACATCAACTCGATCTGAAAGATTTTTTATCCCATGATCCCAAAGGAAAGATCATTCCGCAATACTTGCTAGCTCTTTCCAAAATTATCATAGAAGAAAATGAGAAAAATAATATTGAAGTAGATAATTTACAGAATGATTTACGACATATTAGTCAAATAGTAGATACTCAAAAATCAATCAGCGGCTTATCGAGTATAAATGAACAAGTCTACCTTCCTGAATTACTCGAAACTGCAGTCAACATTACGATGAGCTCCTCAAAAAATGCTAACATCCAGATTATTAAAGAATTTAAACCTGCGCCTTTAATTACTGTTGATAAGTCGAAGCTACTGCAAATATTGGTCAACCTTATTCAAAATGCCAAAGACTCCCTTTTAGAAAATACTTCTTCTCCGATTAAAGAAATCAAATTAACGATTCAAAAAACAGAAAAAAAATTAATGCAACTCATTGTCGAAGATAATGGGGTTGGCATTAATCCGGAAAATTTGCAACGCATCTTTGCTTTTGGTTTTACAACAAAAATAAATGGTCATGGCTTTGGCTTACACAGCTCTGCGTTATCAGCTCGAGAAATGGGTGGTTCGCTTTTAGCCGAAAGCAAAGGAGAAGGATATGGAGCTCGATTTACATTGAACTTACCTATTTTCCACAGCTCCTATAGACAGGGAGGCCCTGATGAGTGATATCCCATTACACATTATGATTATTGATGATAACCCATCGATACATCAGGATTTTATTAAAGTTTTAACTGCATCAAATACGAAGTCGGAATTGAATCATTTAGACAAACAATTATTTGATGATGAGCCCTCTTTACCTGGTCGTGGTAATCCTGAAATTGAATGCTTTTTACCTAAATTTATTTTTACATCAGCGTGCCAAGGCCAAGAAGCAATTAACAAAATTCAGGAGGATTTAAAACAAGGCATACACTATGCTTTGGCTTTTGTGGATATAAGAATAATCTAGGTCTGGTAATCTGGAACAAAATTCAGGAAAAATAAGAGCTATTCCGAATTGGTTTATTAACTCCTGCTCTCACAGAATGGCTTATCCACAAGTCCATAGGCCAGTAGAGCCTTCATCGTCTCGGATAGGCCTGTGGACCCTGTGGGTAAGCCATGACACACCGAACTATGTTTTAGAAACCGTACTAGGGTGTCCGAAATACACTTGAGCTGGTGTTAAATATCCAAAAGACTGATGGAGTCTTCGGTTGTTATAATATTCAAAATACTCAGCTAATTCCAGCTCTATCTCTTCGATTGTTTCGAAATCATACCGATAGAGTTTTTCTTGCTTAACACTGCGCCATAAACGTTCTATGAAAATATTATCGAGGTATCGGCCGCGCCCATCCATACTGATAGAGATTTTGTGGGCCTTCAAGGTATTGATCCAATCATTAGACGTGAACTGAGCACCCTGATCGGTATTAAAAATATCACACCGCCCCTGTAATAACGCGTTTTTTAGCGCCTCTACACAAAATTCTGCTTCTAATGTTGGGGACACCGCCCATTGAAGCACATACCGACTATACCAGTCCATGATGGCAACCAAGTAAACATGGCCTCCCTTCATACGCACGTAGGTAATATCAGCAGCCCAGACCTGATTAGGCTTAGTGATATCGATGTCACGTAATAGATAGGGGTACACGGTGTGCTCTTTATTGGGAACGCTTGTATTTGGCTTTGGGTAGACGGTTTCTAATCCCATAGCCTCCATGAGTCTCTTGATGCGTCGTTTACCAACAGGATAGCCAACTTCAAGGGACAACCATTGTGCGCGCTTCACTTTACCTTCACATGGATACTGGAGATAATGCTCGTCTAACAGCGCCATGAGCCGCTCGTCCTCTGCTGATATAGGAGACGCTTTGTAATAATAACTGGAAATACTCAATCCGAGTAGCATGCATTGTTCTCGGATTGATATTTCAGCGTTGCTATCAATCAGCTTACGCTTTTCATCCAAGCTCAGTGGCAGTCTTTTTTTTTAACCATGATAATTGGGCTTGAAGTCGACCAATTTCCTCATACAAAGCACCAACAAGCTCGGCTTGCTCTTTTTTATCCTTATCATGAGAATTGGAAAAAGCATCTGAAATAGCCTGCAATGCTGTTTGCTTCCATGCTTTAATTTGGGTAGGATGCACACCGTATTCGCTGGTCAGTTGAGCCTGAGTCAATTTTCCTTCAATTGCCGCAACTGCTATCTTTGATTTTTTTGATGCCGTGTAATAGTTTCTTTTTTTGCTCATTCTATTCTCCTCTGTTACTTAGAAGAATAGCTCTTAAAAATTACCTTTTTTCGTCCAAAAAACCGCGCCTATATCAGAATGCCACCTGGATGGGATGGTATTGAAACCATTAAGCACATGTGGAAAATTGATCCGGATATTCAAGTAGTCATTTGTACTGCATACTCTGACTACAGCTGGGAAGAAACCGTAAAAGAATTAGGAATGGGAGATAATTATCTTATTCTGAAAAAACCATTCGATGTGGTAGCAGTAAGACAACTTGCCTGTGCACTAACGAGAAAATGGATTTTGGCCAATGATTCCAAACATCATAAGAAAATACTGGAACAGACTGTTGAGGAGCGCACAGAATCATTGCAACAGTCATTGTCGCTCTTAAGATCTACCTTTGAATCATCTGCTGATGGAATCTTAGTTGTCGACTTGAATAACAAAGTTATTGATTGTAATTCGAAATTTGTGTCGATGTGGAATATCCCCCACTCCATGTTAGAGACTGATAATGGAAATATTATTCTGTATTATATGCTCAACCAGCTCATTAACCCGAGAGAATATTTAGCTGATATTAATCGTCTCCGGAAAAATATTGATGAAATCACTCGAGATATTGTGACTTTTAAGAATGGTAAAATATTGGAATGCTATACGCTTCCTCACCGTTTGAATGAAAATACCATCGGTCGAGTTTGGAGTTTTCGTGACATCACGGAACAGGCAAATCTTGAAAAACAACTTAAATATCAAGCCTTGCATGATCCATTAACCCAATTACCTAACCGAGCTTTGTTAATCGACAAAATACAAACTGGTATTGAATATGCAAAAAAACATAGACAACAGTTTGCGCTTCTGTATTTTGATTTGGATCGATTTAAATTAGTAAATGACAGCTTGTCACATGAAGTTGGTGATCAATTATTACGCTTGGTTTCACAACGCTGGTCTTCTTTAATTGGCAAAGAGGATACTATAGCTCGAATTGGAGGGGATGAATTTGTCATGACCCGTCAGATAGCTAAAAACGAGGATATTCGAGTAGTTGCCAATAAAATTTTAGACTCCATGCGTGAGCCATTCAAAATCGAAAATCGGGATTTAGTTATTACTACTGCTATAGGAATAAGTATCTATCCTCAAGATGGAGATCTGCCAGCTGATTTATTAAAAAATTCTGATTTAGCGATGTATCAAGCGAAAGAACGTGGAGGAAATCAGTATTCGTTTTACTCCTCTCAACTGCATGAGTATACTGATAAATGTTTTAAACTCGAGTCTGATTTACGCCAGGCCATTAAAAATCAAGAGTTTTTTTTATTATATCAGCCGCAATTCAGTCTTGATAATAAAGAAAATATATTAGCCGTTGAAGCTTTAATTCGTTGGAAACATCCAGAAAAGGGATTGTTATTACCTTTAGATTTCATACCCTTTGCCGAGGAAACTGGTTTAATTATACCTATAGGTGAATGGATTATCAGTGAAGTTTGTCAACAAATAAAGTCTTGGCATAAAAAAGGATTACCTTACATTCAAGTTGCTGTAAATATAACTACTCGCCAGTTACAACAACCTAATTTTATTTATGCGGTAGAAAAAATTTTAAAAGAACATCTTCTTGATCCTCACTATTTAGAATTTGAAATTTCTGAAAATGTGATCATAACGCATAGAGATATTGTGCAGACACTGAATCAACTGAAGCAACTAGGTATCCAAATCGCTTTAGATGATTTTGGAACAGGAAATTCCAGTATCAATTATCTCAAACAACTTCACATTGATTCCCTAAAAATCGATCAGTCTTTTATCCAAAATATATCCTCTTCACGTAGTGATGAAGTAATCATTGAAGCCATCATTTCTATGGCTCGTAGCTTTAATTTTAAAGTGATTGCCGAAGGAGTAGAAAGCAAAAAGCAACTGGATTTTTTAAAGCAACAGCATTGTGATGAAGTGCAAGGATTTTTTTTCAGTAGGCCCTTAACATCGCGCGGGATTGAAAAGTTTTTAAAACATCGTCTTTAATCATTAAGTAAAATTCCTAGCTCGGGTGAGGTATTTTCAGTGGCATCTGAATTTAATTTCGCCACTCGCCCCTCCCTACTTTAGGGGAGGGTTAGATCATCCATTCTTCATGAAAAATAAGAACCCACCTCCGGTCTGATTTTTTTCAAGTGATTTAAGGGCGAATGTTCTGGCATTGCCATTTTATCGACTGGGAGATAAAAGGTTTGTTCTAACAAGTGCTGGCCACTTAATGCCGCATGCGATACATGATCAGTAAAAACAATCCAGGTACTTTTAGCAGGAAAATCGATTTGCACCTTTTCAACATTTGCCTGATAAGCATCATCCAACTTCATTTCATCATGTAAATGCAACATATAATGGTCATATGGTGAACGCAAAGTTTTTGTTGCTTTTACCAGTTTCAGCATTTTTGCTTTCATTTTATTGTAAGGAGCGATCCTCGGCGCAAAACGATGGAGAACATTAGCAAATGGCTCACCCAGATTCCATACTCGAGGTACGTTATAGGGATTAACATTGCAAAACACACGCAAAATTCTCAACCCATCGACAGGGCTTGCTGAAAATGAATCAACATGCAAACGCGTATCATCTTTTCGTTTTGAGGAAATACGCCCATGAATTTGTGCCGGTCTAAAACTGGTCCTTCCCCATTGCAAATGAGGCACATAAGCAGGAAGCGTCTTTTGAATTAATTGATGTGCAAATTCAGCATAACCGTGCATCATCGCTCTAAGTTTAGTATCCAAACTACCCATTTTCTTGCTATACGCATTCAACTTTTTATTACGAATGTCATAACTGACATTTTTACGACTACCATCCAGAATATGTTCTGATAGTAAGGCAGGGTCTACAGGAGAAAAACAATACTCTGGGAAAAATAAAACTTTACCTTCCTCCAATTGATTCATACTGTTTTGCTGATCAATTTGCTTTATATTTTGTGTGAACAAATAAGAATTCATTCTTTTATCCTAAATAATCTGTCGAAATGGACTATATTGAATTTTTTAGTAAAAATTTAATGCGACATCGCATATAATCCCAAAATCCAATTTTTACTTTTCTGGATCATACCATGTCACTTTGCCCTTGTGGATCACAAAATACATATGAGTTGTGCTGCGGTTTATATTTAGATAAAAACCAATTGCCTGAAACCCCGGAACAATTGATGCGATCACGTTATACTGCATACACTATGGGTAAAATTGAGTACATTAAACATACCATGAAGGGCAAAGCCTTAATTGGTTTTAATGAACTGGAAGCCGAACAATGGGCTAAAAGCGTGACCTGGATCAATTTAGAAGTCATTAAAGCAAGCATGTCAGGTCCAGATAAAGGATTTGTCGAATTTGCAGCGCGTTTTTCAGAAAGCGACCAAGTGAAAATTATCCACGAGTCAAGTGAGTTCCATAAAGAAAATGGCCGCTGGTTCTATGTCAGCGGAATTCATAAACACGGTTTAAATAAAATCCGGAAACCCCAAGTCGCCCGTAACGCCTCCTGCCCTTGTGGTAGTGGTAAAAAATTTAAAAATTGTCATGGAAAATCGAGTTAAACTATGAATGGTCACTTAATGCTTAATATTTTTATCTTTCTTGCTGCCGCTAGCATTATGGTTCCTATTGCCAGCCGTTTTAAGCTGGGGTCTGTCCTGGGTTATCTGATAGTGGGAATTCTTATTGGCCCTTTTGGATTGAAATTGATTGGAAATTCACAACAAATCATGAATTTTGGTGAATTTGGGGTGATCATGATGTTATTTCTCATCGGGTTAGAATTAGAACCTGCCATGTTATGGAAACTTCGCAAACTCATTATAGGTTTAGGTAATTTACAAGTACTTTTAACGACGTGTGTTTTAATCGCCGTTGGATTAATGCTTGGTCTTAACTGGAAGGCGACTGTAACAGTTAGTATGGCTTTGTCGCTTTCATCAACAGCTCTAGTATTACAAATGCTTCAAGAAAAAAACCTTTTGAAAACAGCAGAGGGTGAAACTTCTTTTGCAGTGCTGTTATTTCAAGATATCGCAGTAATCCCTATATTAATCATCATTCCATTACTCGCACAGCATGAGAGCATTCAAATAAATCCTCATGAAGTTTCATTCATGATGCATCTTCCTAGAGGGTTACACGCCATTCTAGTTGCTGCAATCATAGGGGCAGTTATTTTAGTGGGTCACTATTTATCCAGACACTTGTTCTTAATTATCGCCAAAACCAATTTACGTGAGGTATTCACCGCTTTTTCTCTTGCTTTGGTCGTTGGCGTCACCTTATTAATGGAATCTATAGGTGTATCCCCTGCTTTAGGTGCATTCATTGCTGGGGTTGTATTAGCAAATTCCCAATACAAACATGCAGTGGATGCAGACATTCAGCCCTTCAAAGGACTCCTACTTGGCTTGTTTTTCATCTCAGTGGGTATGGGGATGAATTTCTCCCTTTTTTCTCAAAAAGCGATGATGATTGTGGGGGCTGTGTTTACTTTAATTATCATCAAAGCGATTATTTTATATTTTTTGGGGAATCTCTTTGATTTAACAAAACTTCAAAGCATGGGTTTTGCTTTCGCCTTATCCCAAGGAAGCGAATTTGCCTTCGTACTTTTTGAATATGCCGGGTCTACAAAAGTAATTAGTCAGGAAATTGAAGCCTTTTTTACCCTTGTTGTTGCATTATCCATGCTCGCCACTCCCTTTTTAATGCTGCTCTATCATCGGTTTGTTATACCGAAATTTATGAGTGTTATACCCGAGAGAGAGTATGACACCTTCAATGAACAAAATGGAATTATTCTTGCCGGTTATGGGCGTTTCGGTCAAATTATTGGACGCTTACTCAACGGGGAAAACATCACAATTACCGTATTGGAAAAAAATCCAGAACAAATCGAGCTTCTCAGAAAATTTGGTTACATTGGTTATTTTGGAGATGCCAGTCGATTGGATATGTTAAAAAGTGCTGGGGCTGAACATGCCAAACTGCTTATAGTTGCTGTAGGAAATGTCGATGCGAATCTAAAAATTGTGAGGCTCGCCAAACAACACTTTCCCCACTTAAAAATTTTTGCTCGAGCACGTAATCGTCGCCATGCCTATGAACTGCATCGACTGGGTGTGAATTATTTCATTCGCGAATTATTTGATTCCTCTTTATCTATGACTAAAGAAGTAATGAAGTTCCTAGGATACTCCCATGAGGACATTCAAAAAAAAGCATCAGCATTTAGAAAACATGATGAAACATCACTAATCCAATCCTTTGATTTCTTTGAAAAAGAAAGTGATTTAATCAATTTTTCACGTCAAGCAAAAGGAGAATTGGAGCGTATTCTTCAATCAAGTTAAACGCTTGGATTTCTGTCCGCGTCATCCAGATTAAAAAATGATAATCACGGAGTATCAACCACACATGATCAACCTTCAGCACATTTCTTTTGACACCTTTCTTAGGGAATATTGGCAAAAAAAACCTTTAGTGATTCGCAATGCTTTGCCAAGTTTTGTAGCCCCATTATCTCCCGATGAGCTGGCTGGACTTGCTCTTGAAGAGGATATTGAAAGTCGTCTAGTCTTTGAAACACCCAATGAAAAACCTTATTGGCACTTAAAACGAGGGCCATTTTCCGAAAATGATTTTAGTAGCCTGCCCCCAACCCATTGGACTTTGCTCGTTCAAGGAGTTGATAGACTAATTCCAGAGGTTTATGCCCTGCTGGATCATTTTGATTTCATTCCACAATGGAGAATTGATGACATCATGATTAGTTATGCAGTGCTCCATGGCAGTGTTGGTCCTCATTACGATAATTATGATGTTTTTTTATACCAAGCCCAAGGACGGCGTGAATGGTCACTTACGACTAAGGGCTGTAATAATGAAAATTACATTCAAGATCTCGAACTTCGTATCATGAACCAATTTGCGGTAGAAGAACGTTTAATTCTTGAAGAAGGAGATATGTTATATCTTCCACCCCATGTAGGCCATTACGGTATTTCACTTTCCGAAGAATGCATGACTTATTCTTTTGGTTATCGGAGTTATGAAGGACAAGAATTATTAGATAGTCTTAGTGAATATTTAGCTGAAAAAGAAACATTCAAAGCACTATATCAAGATCCTGACTGGTCAACGTCACACAATACCTCCGAGATTATTCGTCCAGCTTGGCAAAGTGCACAAAAACTACTACAGCAATTAATTAGCGACGAAAAAACAATCAAATCATGGTTTGGATGTTTTGCAACACGGCTAGATCAACAAGCAGAACTTCAATTACCTTTACCTTTAGAAGATAATGAAGCCGTTGATTTATCGAGTTTTATTAAAGAATTAAAAGCCGGAGCAAATCTTACCAGAGACGCATCGTGTCGTTTTGCTTATCAGACTCTAGACGAACAATCTGAATATCAACTTTATATTAATGGCTGTGAATGGGACACCGCCGGAGTTTCTCAAGATTTGATAAGCTATATTGCCAATAATCGCTACTTATCTCATCAAGCTCTCGTTACTTATTTGAATGCTACACAAAATCAAATATTTATTTATAATTTATGGAAATTGCAATGGCTATATATTGAAGAAAACTAGAGCCAGTTTGCAAGTTGCTCTAGGATTTTATTGGACAGTCTTTTATTAAGAATAAAAAAGGTAAGACTTGAATATAAATTGGTTAAATTCAAAAACGTAGAGTATAGTTAATATACATACCATAATAAGGACAGGTAATGAAAAAAATAATACTGGCTGTAATACTGGTGTGCTCAACTGCCTTGCTAGGCAATTGTTCTAATGGTTCATGTTGCGGAACTTGTGCTAGTGATTGTGGGGGCTGTGGTGGATGTAATGGAAGTTGGTATTAAAAATACTCAATAACCACGGCATGCCTACGTCCTACGGCTTATGCGCAGGACGTAGGCGAAATTCAGGTCCTTACAGGATGCTTGGCTTCTCCTGCTGTAATCCTCAAACCAATATGGGACTCATTATCCAGCATTTTCACTAGGGCGTGTTGCCAATTTATCCCCACCGGCTACGTGCCGCGACTTGTTCGCGGCATCCAGGAAATGGTCAAGTTAAAGATGAACTTAATTCATTGCTCTAATCGATTGATGAATAAGAGCAAACTCATAATATATCGATTTCAATATCAAGTATAAAACGAGTTTGCAATGGCTAGATTGATGCTCAGTGATGAGCTATGGTCTAAGCTAAAGGAGATAATGCTACAACAAAAATTCATATGGCAGTTGATGCTTGCGGCCTTCCGATTGAATTTCAATTGACTGGCGGAGAGGTACATGATGCTAAAGCAGCTTCAGGTCTCATTGAAACACTCCCTAAAGCTGATTACACCATTGCAGACAAAGGATATGATAGCGAGGAAATTCGAGATCAGATTAGGCAAAAATCATCTACTCCAATGATTCCTCGGAAGACGAACTCTAAAACTGGGAATGCTGATATTGATTGGGGTCTATACAAATATCGTCATCTAGTTGAAAACGTATTTGCGCGACTTAAACTTTTTCGAGCTGTTGCCACAAGATATGATAAATTGAAGAGAAATGATGCGTCAATGCTCGCAATGGCTTGTTCCTATATTTGGCTACCAATGTAATCAGTGAAATTTAGGTGATATCATCGCATTGAGTCCAACACTCTGATCAAAACAAGGAAGCCAAATGAAGTCATTTTATGTCTATATTATGGCAAGCAAGCGAAATGGTACACTATACGCTGGTTCAACATCAGATTTAATTAAACGAGTCTGGGAACATAAAAACAACCTGATTCCGGGATTTACAGCTAAGTACAATGTACATATATTGGTTTATTATGAGGTTCATGAAACCTATATAGAAGCTGCTCGACGTGAGAAGCGATTCAAAAATTGGCCCAGGCAGTGGAAGTTACATTTGATTGAGAACCTAAATACAGAATGGCATGATCTTTATGAAGAAATTTGCCACTGATTAAGATCGGCTGGTTGCCGCGAACACGTCGCGGCACGTAGGCGGTGGGGATGAATTGTCAACACGCCCTTCGAATGAGGCGAATTTTTAATTGATCAAAGTTAATTTTATGGCTGAATAAAGTAACTAATGCGCCAGTTAATACCAATGCAATACCTACGGTCCCCCACAGATTTAACTCTTCCCCTAGAAGTAAGACGCCAAAAATTACCACAAACACTGGTTCCAAAACGGATAAAATAGAGGCTTTTTCTGAGCTGATGTATTTTAAGCTGTATAACAACAATACTATGGGAATCACAGTTGCAATAACAGAAATTCCAATTAAATGATACCAAACATCCATAGTAGACGGGATTGCAAACGAATGACTAAAAAGGGAAACAACCAAACTCGTTGTCATACAACCCAAGCAAACCATAAAGGTAGACATATTGGGAGAAAGTTCATTTTTTTCACTGCCTATCACATAGCATGCATAAAAAAATGCGGAAGCAATACCGAGTAAAATTCCCCATAAGTTAAAAGATAATGCATCTAAATCCACCATAAGTGCCATACCAATTAAAATAACGGCAATAGCCAAATAATAAACTTTGGGAATAGATTGATTATAAAAGAAATAATTCAGCAACATAATCAGTACTGGATAGGTAAAAAAGATAACCATTGCCAATCCAGAACCAATGTAATAAGAGGCTAAAAAGTAAAGCCAGGTTGAAATACCATAGAAAAAAACACCTGTGAAAAAAGCTATGAACATGTTTTTATAAGAATCATTAGTTTTTTTTATTTTGGGAAGCATGAACACTAAAATAATCATACTTGAAATAAGAAAGCGCCAAAACAACATCGTGCTTGCGGACAAATTGCCATTAATCGCGCTTAAGCCAAAATACCCAATAAAACCATAAAGAAATCCAGATAAAATAGCATAGAGAGAACCGCGATATTCTTGATTTATCATAATGATAATACTGCCTGAAAACTGACTTAAATAAAAAAGAAGCTTGGGTTATTAACCCAGCCTAAAGTATGGAGGTAAAAATTCCACCTACATAAAAAATGTAAAAAATAGTGTATCATTTTTTACATATAATATCATATTGAAAACAAAAAATACATACTGTATCATTTACATACTTTTTTATTGAGATTTTAACTATGCTTCGTTTTTTGCTCTTTATCTCTTGTTTCTTTGTGGTAATAACCGATGTTTATGCTGATTCTCCTTCATGCAGTGAGCATCAATGTGTTGCCGTTGTTGATGCTGGGAGCACGGGATCAAGACTTCATGTGTTTGCTTATGATCTTGATGAAACGAACACTCCCACTCATATTAATGAAATATGGTCTAAGAAGGTCAAACCCGGATTTGCGATGATTGAAGCAAATCAAAATACCATAGATGCGTACTTAACAACACTGTTCTCAGGCGCCCCTACACAACACATACCTGTTTATTTTTATGCAACAGCAGGAATGCGTCTTGTACCACAAACCAAACAAAAAATTTATTATCAAGAAGTACAAAAGTGGTTTGGTCAGAAATCTGAATGGCAATTGATGGACGCGAAAACAATTACTGGTCTTGATGAAGCATTATATGACTGGCTTGCAGTGAATTATCATATAGGGGCCCTCACGTCATCAGGCCAATCTGTAGGAGTTATGGATATTGGTGGCGCGTCAGTGCAAATCGTTTTCCCAATTCAAAAAAATGCGGATAACAAAGGCCCACAAGTTGAATTGGATTTGTACGGTCAACATATCAATCTATCTGTTCACAGTTTTCTGGGACTTGGCCAAAACGAAATGACCCACCAACTTCTGGATACTACTTCGTGCTTCGCTGAGGGTTATCCTCTTCCAGATGGGAACTCTGGACAAGGTGATGCGATGATTTGTGAACAAGAGGTATCCCCATTAATTAAAATGCATAAAGTTAAAAATGAAGTCCAACCTATTCTTTCTGCCAGCCATATTAACTCGTGGTATGCCATTGGCGGTTTTCCCAATCTTGTAGAAAGTAAACCATTTCAGTTCCATGGCAATCAATTAGCGATTCAAGATTTACTGCAACAAGCAAATAATCTAATTTGTCATCAGCAATGGGAAAGTCTTAGCAGTCAATTCCCCAATAATGAATACATTGAATCCTATTGCCTGTTACCCGCTTTTTATTATGCTTTAATGGTAGAAGGCTATGGCTTAACAGCAAACCAGAAAGTGAATTATGTCCCTTCAGCACAAAACCTGGATTGGACTCTCGGTGTAGTGTTACATCATTAATTTCCTATTGTAACCTGGGCGAAAGCGCAAAAGTCCCTGTCCTTAAGTAAGGATATCCTCTCTCCCTTTGTGTAGAGGGGTTCCAGGGTGATGAGGAAATTGACATCAATAATCAGCCCTCACCCCTCTCCCACTCGTGGGAGAGGGGATTTTCATAATTGATGGCTCATAATTCTTCTACAGAAAAATCTTCTATCTTTAAAACGGATGGCTGGCCATAAAAGGAACATAAAACCTCACGAAATTTTTGCGCACGTGGTGATAATCCATGGGTACAATAATGACTTACCTGTTCGTAAACTGCCTGTTTAAAAGCAACAGTATCTGATTCTGTCCCATTTAGGTTATCGATACTGATATAAAATTTATGTCCTGCAGCCTTAGAGAGTATCCATTCCAATGCTTGCGGTTTTACTTCAACACGCTGAAATAAGGCTTGCTGTTCTGCAGTCCGCCCGTCTGGCATATACCAATATCCAAAATCTACTTGTTTTCTACGCTCTTCTCCGGCAATAAGCCAGTGGGAACATTCATGAAGTGCACTACTAAAAAAGCCATGAGCAAAATACAGCGCATTATAAGGGCGTTGCTCATCAGCTGGTAAGTAAATAGGTTCGTTATCGCCTTTTATAAGTCGAGTATTAAATTCTTTGCCGAAACAATTATAAAAAAGGGTTATTAGATCTTGATATTGATGCACAAATAGCTTTTCACTCATTAATTTACACATACTGTCTAATTTATACTAATATATTTAAAGAGTCATCATATTTATAAGTTTAGGGAATTTGGAGTTCCGACAATAAAAATGCAAAAAAAAGCGCTATCATACAGATTAGGAAGATTTATAAATAAACTGCGTTGGCCAATTATAGCTTTATGGTTACTTGCAATCGTCTTTTGCATTCCTTTTTTACCCCACATTATTACCCCATTTAAAACAACTGGATTTATTGATGAGAGTTCTGCGAGTGCAAAAACAGAACAGTACATGAATAAAAAATTAGGCTACAACGATAAAAATAAATTTCTTATCATGTACCATAGTTCAAAATATTTAGCGACTCAGTCTTTATTTAAAGAAAAAATCAAAAAATCATTGTCTGATTTAAAAGATTTTCCGATTAAAAATGAAATAATTTACCCGGATGCTAAAAATCAAATTTCCAAAGATAAACACACAGCTTATGCTGCAGTAATCTTTAAAACGAATAAACCCCTTAGTGATGAATTATTAAAGCAATTTAAACAATCAATAAAAAAGCCTTCCCATATGACAGTGCTACTTGGGGGGGAACCACTTTTCGTGCAAAACGTGAATCAACAGACACAAATTGACCTTTATAAAGCGGATTTTGTCGCTACACCAGTCGCAATTATTACGTTAATTCTTGTATTTGGATCGGTAGTTGCAGCCACACTTCCAATTATTTTGGGTGGTGGGTGCGCAATCATTATTTTAACCACACTCTATTTTTTTGGACATTTGTTTACTCTTTCTATCTTCACAATTAACATCGCTTTATTACTTGGCTTGTGCCTTTGCTTGGATTATTCATTGTTTTTTATTAGTCGATTTAGGGATGAATTAAAAAACGGTTCAAATATTGAAGAAGCAATTGCAACAACTCAAGAAACAGCAGGTAAAGCCATTTTCTTCAGCGGCTTGGCTGTTTTTGTAAGTCTCAGCGCCTTATTTTTATTCCCGGTCAACATCTTATTTTCAGTTGCAGTGGGTGGTTTAGCGGCTGTATTTTTTGCGGTATTAATCTCAACCATATTTTTACCAGCAATCCTTGCTGTACTGAAATCAAAAATTAACTTTTTATCGGTACGTTTATTTAGGAAAAAAGAACGTTATGGTTATTGGCGTTGGCTGGCAGAACGGGTCGTGCAACACCCTTACCTGTTTTTCTTTCCTATTCTTATCTTTTTATTAGTGCTTGGATATCCTTTTTTAGTAGCAAAATTTGGCATTTCAGATTATCGGATTTTTCCTGAACAATCAGAACACAGAGCTTTTTATGATACCTATGCAAAGAAATTTCAAATTGAACAGCTAAATCCGGTGATCCTGGTCATAGAATCACCCTCTTCCTCAATTTTATCACGTCATAACTTATCCAAAATATATGATTTGGTTCATAAGTTAAAACAAAATCCCTTGGTCAAAGAGGTCAATGGCATTATTAGCAGCAATTCGGATCTCAAAAAAGGTCAATATTATACCCTTTATCATCTCGATAAAAAGTTACTCGATTCGCGTGTGAAGCAATTGTTGGACACCACCACTACCAAGCATTTGGCGATTATCAATGTAATTAGCAAGTATCCCGTCAATTCAGAAGAAACCAAAAAACTGGTTAATGAACTACATCACATCCAATTAGGTTCGGGATTAAAGGTGCAATTGACTGGCATCACTGTGAGTAATATTGATGTGCTGCATAGTATTTATCGTGTTCTTCCTTATGCCATTCTATGGATCATTGTATTTTCTTATCTCATCTTGCTTTTACTATTAAGATCTATATTCCTCCCTTTGAAAGCTATTTTAATGACTTTATTAAGCCTTAGCGCCTCATACGGTGCACTGGTTTTTGTCTTTCAAAAAGGATATTTATCTAAATTACTTAATTTCCAACCACAAGAAATGCTCGATATTAGTTTATTAGTCATTATCTTTTGTGCTTTATTTGGCTTTTCAATGGACTATGAGGTATTTTTACTAACTCGTATAAAAGAAGCGCATCAGGTCACTAAAGACAACAATAAAAGTATTATTTTTGGTATCGAAAAAAGCAGTCGTATTATTACGAGTGCGGCTCTTATTGTTATAGTAATTTGCTGCTCCTTCTTGATTGCAGATGTATTAATGGTCAAAGCATTTGGACTTGGCATTGCTGTTGCCATTTTCGTGGATGCTTTTTTAATACGAAGCTTTTTGGTACCTGCCACAATGGCTCTCTTTAAAAATTGGGTCTGGTACCTTCCCAAATGGTTAGATCGACTCTTGCCTAAACTTTAATCCTAAATTCGCAAAATTAACCGATAAAAAGCGGCTGATCCTTATTATTTTTTTTCTAAGTTGAATATAGCAAAAGTGTTTACTATACTGAATTTAAAGGTTTTTTAGTTATTTTTTATGGAAAATAAAGGTGTTTTTTATTGCTCAAAGAGCAAAAACATGGATAAAAAAATAACCAAAAGAGCTTTAAATTCAGCAAAAGATTTAGATTGTACGCTATTCTTTAACTGCCGAATTTAGGACAAAAAATGGCTAATAAAAAAATAATACATGCCTTATTTGAAGGATATGCGCGCCACTTCCCCAATTATATCGCTGCGCTAAAAGGGAATGAAAAACTGACTTATCGCGAGCTTAATCAAAGAGCCAATCAACTGGCTCATTATTTACAAAGCTCAGGTTTAAAGCCAGACACTCCCGTTGCACTCTGTTTGGACCGTTCATTTAATTTTCTAATAACACTTCTTGCCATTTTAAAAGCAGGCGGAGCATATCTGCCTTTAGATGCATCTCAACCCAAAGAACGTTTATTATTTTTACTTCATGATAGCCAAGCACCAATTTTAATCACACAATCTCAGTTTACTGATTCATTTAAATCCTACCAGGGAACAGTAATTCTCTTGAATGGGAATAATAATAAGATTAATAAACAGCCAATAGATAACCTCGCACCAACAAATACTCCTGAACATTTAGCCTATATAATTTATACATCTGGCTCCACAGGCGCTCCCAAAGGCGTGCTCATTGAGCATCGTTCGGTGGTGAATTATTGCAAATGGTTTGCTGATTATACTCAGTGTAAACCTCAGCAAAGAATTGATTTTTCTGCCAATCCTATCTTTGATATGTCAGTCACTTCGACTATTGTTCCTCTAATGCTTGGGTTAACTGTGGTTCTTTGCGAAGATGTGATTAAGAAAGATGTACGATCTTATCTGCATTATTTAGCAAAATCGCGCATTAACATCATAAAATCGACTCCAAGTTATTTTAAGGTACTTGTGCAAGAAGCAAAAAATAACTTCGTTACCTTACCCCAATTACGCTCGATTATCCTTGGTGGAGAAAACTTGTCTTCTACTGAATGCCAATCTTGGCTTAAGCTCTACCCTAAACATGTTTTATATAACGAATATGGACCAACAGAAACTACTGTAGCAGTTTCAACTTATAAAATAAGTATTTTAAACTGTGTCGATTTAGGTACCAATGTGCCTATTGGAACAGCAGGCTCCAATATGAATTGCTTGATTCTTGATACTAAAGGTCAGCCTGTTCGAGATGGAGAGCCAGGCGAATTATATATCGGTGGCACATGTCTGGCTCGTGGTTACTTAAATCAACCCCAATTAACGCAACAACAATTTATTACCAATAACCAAACTCGTTTATATAAAACAGGAGACTTATGCAAAAAACGTTCGGATGGAGTAATTGAATATTTAGGGCGAATTGATGAGCAAGTCAAAATACGTGGATATCGTATTGAACCAGGTGAAATACAAAAATACCTGCTTACTCAACCTGATATTAAAGAAGCAGTGCTACTGACTCAAAAGGATTCTTTTGGAGAACAACGATTAGTAGCCTATTACATCCTAAAAAACGGTGATAGCGCCCTAAATGCAAATCAACTACGACAATTTTTACAAATATATTTACCTGAATACATGATTCCCTCAGTTTTTGTAAAGGTTGATTTCTTCCCTCTAACCGCTAATGGTAAATTAGATAAAACAGCATTACCTTTACCCTCATTAAGTGCCAGTCATGATTATGTAGAACCCAGTACTGCCTTAGAAAAAAAACTTTCACAAATTTGGTCAGAAGAATTAGGAGTTCCCCTGGTCGGTATTCATGATGATTTTTTTGATTTAGGAGGACACTCTTTATCAGCAGCTCGTATCATTGCGAAAATAAGTGAGGATTTAAATAGAAGCATCAGCATTCATGACTTTTATAAAGCCACAAATATTGCCAAACTAATCCCAATTATCAAAAATACCAAAAAAAGTAAGAAAAAACGCTCAAATAAGCAACCTGACTATCATAAACTAATCAACATTCCTCTGAGTGATTTTCAGTTTTTACTCTGGATGTCATACGTAAGCGCGCCAGCAACTACATAATTTAATAATTATCTCCGTTTCGTCATACTCTGCAACATCAATTTAGAGAGGAGAGTACGATGAATATATCCCCACAAATTATATCCCCCCAAGAAACAGATGGCACGAAAGAACAGAGATGGATGGAGCATGTAACGCATCAAAAAGAAAGTGGTTTGTCGCGAGTAACGTACTGTCGAAAGCATCAATTAAACTACCATCAATTTGGCTATTGGGAGCGAAAGTATCGGGAAGAAATAGCTTCATCCAAATTAGTACCGATTCAATTAAATAAGCTGACACAAAGAGCTCCAGAGACAGTATGCACCTTGGTATTGAACAATGGGCATGAGCTAAAAATTCACGACCAGACTTTATTGCCAATGTTGTTGTCCTTGTGGGGTTAGCCATGTTTTTATCATTTAATGCAAGCATATGGCTCTATCCAAAGCCTATTGATTTTAGGCGACAAATTGATGGACTGGTGATGTTGATTTCCGACCATCTTCAGTTGAACCCCACATCAGGGCAAATTTTTCTTTTCAGAAACCGCCAAGCCAATAAAATAAAAATGCTGTGGTGGGAGCGAAATGGGTTTTGGCTCTGTTATAAGCGATTGGAGCAAGGAAAACTAAAATTTCCCAAACACGATGACGCGGTCATGAGCCTTACCAATGACCAATTAAGCTGGCTGCTCTCAGGATTGGATTTTGCAAAACACACATTGTTGCCGGAAGTATTGGCTACGAATTTCTATTAGAAATAATTTACAAAAAACGATTAATTTGTTTTTAAAATCAACGTAATGTGATATAATTGACTCAGCAAACAGGTGCCATTTCAACATGATGTACGAAGAAAAAATAGAGCAATTAAGTAACGAAATACTCGCATTAAAAGCAGAGCTTGCTCTATCTCAAGCACGCAATGAACACTACGCGGAAGCCTATGATTCTTTAAAAGCACAAATCATGGAGCTACGCCGTCACCGTTTTGGCAAGCGCTCTGAGCGTTATATTGACCCTGAAAATCCTCAGCTGTCTTTGTTTGAAAATAATCAGAGCATTTTTTCTCAGGCTGAAGCAAGCGGTGAGCAGACCGAAGAAATGACACCAGTGGCTGCCCATACAAGAAAGAAGAATAAAAAAGCGCAGAAAGAACTACCCCGTCGCATTGAAATTATTCCGGTATCTGATGAAGACAAGCAATGTGCCTGTGGTGCATGCAAAACAGTGATTCGTTATGAAACCAAAGAGCTACTGCATTACCAACCTTGCGTCATCGAAATTGTGGAGCAACGACGTGAAGTAGTTGCTTGCACTAAAGGATGCGAGAATCAAATCGTAACCGCAGCAGCGCCCAAACAAATTCTCCCCAAAATTAAAGCAACAGAAGAGTTTTTATCATTCCTGGTGGTCAGCAAGCTGGATGACAGGCAACCACTGTACCATCTGGAGCGACAACTCAGCGAACGACATGGTATTGATTGCTCACGCCAAACCATGGCGCGCTGGCTCATTGAGTTAATGACACCACTGCGTCCCATTTATAATCTGTTGAAAGACAGTGTGATTGAGTATGATGTGGCCAGTTGTGATGCAACGACCTTGCAGGTCTTGCATGAGCCTGGAAGAAAAGCAGAAACCAAATCCTATGTGTATTGCATTCGGGGTGGACCACCGGATAAATCCGTTATTCTTTATGACTACAACGATGTGGAGCACAAACAATTTATTTACGATTGGTTTGTCGGATTCAATGGCTATTTACATGTCGATGGTGACAATTTTTTTGAACTTGTGGGTAGCAGCAATGCGCACATTGTCAATTGCAACGCGCATGCGCGCAGAAAATTTGAACCTATTGCCCAATCTAATAAAGGCAAAGGCATTGCCAAAGAAGCCATGCGCTTTTTTAAAGAGCTTTATAAAATAGAGCGTGAGGCTAAAAATAATCAACTGAATCCAGACCAACGTCACCAGTTGCGTCAGGAAAAATCCAAACCACTCATGGAAGCCTTTAATACATGGGTTGATAAGGTCTATCCTACAACTTTGCCCCAATCACCGCTTGGGAAAGCACTCAATTACTGTGTTAAATATAGAGATGGACTGATGCGCTTTTTAGATGATGGGCGTCTGGAAATCGATAACAATCTTACTGAACAAGAAATCAAACCCTTGGTCATTGCTCGAAAGAACTTCTTGTTTTGCGCCTCTGTTGAAGGTGCTGAGGCCTTGTGTTTACACTTCAGTATCATCAGAACGGCTAAATTACACAATCTCGACCCTTATCATTACTATGTCATGTTGTTAAAGAACGCTCCTCTTTGCAACAGTGTTGATGATTATGAAAAACTGTTGCCTTGGAATATTGGCTTAGATTATACCCCTAAGTTGTAAATTGTAAGCCTGTGGTTCTTGGAGCGCTTACTGTCATACACATTTGAGCCTAAAGCACAAAAACTAAATATTGTCGCGAGAAAGAGGCTGAGTGGTCATTTAAATGAAAAAGCTTTAGAATTTGCCTTTGAAGCGGTTTTAAAAAAACATGAAGCACTAACTTTTCAGATCTTAAAATTAAACCCAGCACAAAAAAAGCAAAATAAATATTCGTTTCAATTGAGTATTAATGATTTCACATCACTTCCTATGCAACAATGTGAACGTGAATTACAGGAGTCAATGAATCAACTCATCAATTTATATCCATGGCCTAAAAAAACTCCTTTAATCATTGGTAAATTATTTTACATAAATGAGCATGAATCAGAACTGCAAATTTGCACTCCACACCTCATTTCTGATGATCATTGTATCGATATTTTATTTGCTGAATTATCTCAATTTTATCAACTTTATAATCAAGTAACTCTTGATAAAATTGAAATTGATACGCGTTTTAAAGAACATATTTTTAATGAGCGAACTGCAATGAAAATGCATTCGGAGGAAGATATTCCATTTTGGGAGGAATATTTGAAAGATGCCAGTTTATTTACTTTTCCCGAAGAGCATGTAATTCATGACATGCATACGGCACATATTCCTTATTCAACTTATTCAGTAATATCAGAGAACCTAATCAATCATCTCAAACTTTTTTGCGAACGCAACCACATCAGCATCAATAATACATTATGCGCAGTGATTGCGTTGGCTTTACGAAACTGCTGCGGAAACTACACGAGTGAAACCCCTTATACTTATATCAATATCATTCAATCCACTCGAGATAACTCCATTTATGATAATACGATTGGCTGTTTCCTGAGAGTGGAACCGGCTAAAATTAGCCTTGATGATAAAGCAACACTAACCAGTTTATCTCAACAAATACGCAACTCCATTATTGATACCAGCAACTATCAATATTGCTCAAACCTAGTAAAGCTTTGCGCTATTAGCTCGTTTAAGCCCAATACGGTAGAAAGTTTATTTACTCATCTAGTGACTCCAATCTATACAAAACTACTCAAGATACCCTCTATTTATAGAAAAATATTAAAACGATGTGGCAGTCGGATGATCTCATTTAAACGAAATACAAAATTTCTTATTAACCTCAATATAAGAGGTAATTTCGTTGAACGCTCTAATAGAAATTTGGACTTATTTGGGCTTAATACAAAACAGATTAAAAACAATAATGATGATTTACTTGCAATAAATTATATCTTTGAAGCAAGTTTCATACGTGATGACAATCAAAATCTCCATTATTTAGTCATTTCAGCCAACTTAAAACCTGCATTTCGTGAACAAATTGTCCAAGAGGTCATTCAGATCATGGAATCAATAGTATTTGAGAACAATTCACGTGAGCTTATGCAAAAACAGGAACATGTAGAACAATTTTTTTAAATTCCCGTGATTTAGAATTCACTTTATCGCTTTTATTACAACGTTACGCAGCCAATTATCCCTCATCGTTAATGCAGAACTCGTCCTCCCAAATCTCTGCCCTGGCGGGAGTAATATGTTGATTGATTTGACACAGCCTAACCTACTAAGACTCTCCGGCAATAATTCACTAATTATGCTAACTTCTTGTTCGTCTCAACTACATTATTCATACGATATTTTGCAGCCCGATTAATTTTCTGATAGAGTAAATCAGATAAACTTTCTGCCATAGAGGATTTTAAAAATGATTCGAGGATTTTTTGCAGGTTTAATGTTTTTGCTTAGTTTCTCAGTTTTTTCATATGGAAATACTTGTGGTAATGCTGTCCCTACTAATGATGCCAGTTTTTGTTCCTCATTTAAAAAAGTCGCAACATGTTACTGTACTAGCTCTGGCTTACCTGCTGGCATGTGTCAAGACATGAATATGTTGTATGCTCGTATGGTTAGCGTATATGGTTCATTGGATAAAGCCTGTGCTGCTCAACCTTACACTACGAAACAAGATTGTCTTGATAATTGGAATTGTTATCGTCTCGGTGGAATAGATTCACGTGGTAGAATTTGTAGTTCCACGAAACAACCCTGTCAGTAATTTATATTAAATTGTTACAGTCAATAAAAAAGTAATTAAGGTTGGGCTATAGCCCAACCAGAAATTCTAATGACCAAATCAATCTTCGTAGAGAACTTATTGTGCAAAATAAAAATTCAAAATCATTTTTATTCTCATTGTTATTTCTTTCAACATCTTTTTGTTTCGCACAAGCCAATGATATGCCCCACCACCCTTTTTATATAGGTGCAATTGCGGGTTTTGGTTCAACTACCTGGCAAGGTTTAGTTCCAAGTGAAGAAAATCAAAATGTGGCCTTGATGTTATCAACTCCTATTGATGTCGAAGAAGGTGGGAGTGCATGGGGAGTTTTAGCTGGCTATGAATTTACTCGCTTCTTTGCAATCGAAACCAGTTATATGCATTTTCCAGAGGCGAATGTTCATTTTGACTCCATAAGTTTATTCAGTTTCAAACACGATGGTTTAGACGTTTTAACAACCGAAACTGAAGTCGTAACGCTGATGGGGAAACTCATGGTCCCTATTCCTCACTCCCAAATGAAAATCTTTTCCGGAGCTGGAGTTGCAGGTGTGCATCGTAAAGATATTGTTGTCGATAACTGGCGTCCAGGACCTGCTTTTACTGTAGGTGTGAATTATAATTTCACTGAGCATATAACCGGTGAAGTTGCTGGAAATTTTAATGCGGGTTATGGGGAGTCACAACTGAATCCTGCCGACTCATATTATCCATTTCTCTATTCAGTCGCTGGCCATCTAATTTTTCGTTTTTAAAAATTTTTTAAATCAAGAGTCATGATACAAATTACAGCTCGGATTAAGATAATTTAATCCGAACTTCTTGTTATCTTGTATGCAGCCACTGAATACGTTAAAACGTCGTGCAACCATCGGAAGAAAATTAATTATTGCTTACCCAACCGATATGTTTCGTAGTTTTTTTCTAATTCGTATTTAAGGGTCTCTTTATCATCCAAACCCAATCGCTCCACCAAGGCTAAAGTATGCATGATATGCGACGCTTTGGCTTTAGTTACTGTAAAAGGAATATTTAGCTGCGACTTTTTAGGATCACTGATAACTGTTAATAAAGCTTTTTTGGTGATGCCGTTCACATGCTGAATTTCTTTATCTTTACTGGGTATAAAATTTTTATTTTTAACAAGACGGCGCATGACATGATAATAAGTATTGATTTGTTGATAGGTGAGATCCAGTTCAATAGTATTATGTTCATCATACATATCCATCGTTCGATTGCGAGGTAAAGCAGGATGATGTATTTGGGCTAACTCCCTCACCCCCGGAAAGATACTCCTAGCCATTTGCGGGAGTAATTTATTCAGCACATAATGTCCAAAAGGACGAAATGCATAGCTATAAGGTACTAATATATTGTAATAAATAAGCGATCTCACTAATGCATTAATTAAGAGATGATGTGTTTTGCGCTGGGAATTATCATATTCTGCGGAAACATATCTGAATTCGGTCTCTGCAAATCCTGCATAATTTAAACAATGATCAAAAAAAGCATTGGGACCTTTCTTCTCTTTTGGAGGTACCACTTGAAGAATGTCCCAATCTTTTTTCCAAATACCGAAAGAGGAAACTGGATCATCACCCTGTTTTTGTACCACAACTCTTGGCTTTTCAGTCAATTCTTCCCAGTGGTCATACCTACTTTTAAATAGAGGATCAAAAAGCCCTGGAGGGTTCAATGCATCAACACGTGATATTTTATAATCCCCCTTATCAAGAGCAAGCAATAAACTTAAAGCCCCTCCCAAACTTACTCCACATACATGAATTGTATTTTTCTGTTGATTGAGCCACGTTCGAATTGCTTCTCTACCACTGCGATATAAGGATAAGCCAACTGTTTCAAATCCTTTCGAGTCCGTTTTTATTTGGGTTAAGAAACCCTGACCGGCAGGATAGGTAGTCCCCATAAAAATTAAATGTGATTCTGCTGTTTCATGGAAGATGGGCTTAAGTCCATAAGCAAAAACGCGATCATGATCATAGGTAAAAAACTGCTTCCACCCATGTTTCTCTGTGAGTTCAATCGGAGTAACTTGATACTCAATTAATTCCCAATGACCACCAATACATTGTGGAATTTTAAAGGACTCATAAGGAGTTAAGTCGCCATAAGGAAGCATAGACAGGCAATTACTTAAATAAAGTTGAACTTGTTCGCTTTGCTCGGCATTCAATTCGTTTTCCTGGAGTTGCTTAAAAAGCTCCAGGTACCCTTGTTGCATGGCTAAACGAACTTCTCTTAACAAATCCATATCTCGCTGAAGAAAAAAAGAAGAGATGACCGTTGGAGTTAAAAATTGAGTCCAGGATTTTGTCCATCCCATAGTAAAAAAGCGCAGTATATTGCGCGCTAAAATGGGAGTGATTTGAGAAGAATCCACCCCTTCAAGAGATTCAAACTCACCTTGCTCAAAAAATTTGAGTTCCAAGCCTCCTTTAAATGTTGCTCCGTCTGACAATTCAACCTCCCTTTCCCTATTCTGGTCGTTGAATAAAAATAACCTAGCCCCAGCCAATCCAGCCGAGGGAACTATGACTATAAATTATATGCCTTTACCTATTCGATACTCAGTGTAGCATTTTTCTAAATTCGTCTTTAATAAGGCTTCGTTCTCCATTCCTAATTGTTGTACCCAATTTAAAGTACGACGAATGTGAGTGGCCTTCGCTCGAGTAACTCTAAAAGGCACTACAAAATCTGCCTTTTGGGAATTAGAACTTTCTTCGAGTAATGCTTTTTTGCTAACTCCTTCTACATGGTTACTTTTGTGTTCGTCGTCAGGCAAATAGTTTTTTCCTTTTACTAGCCGCCGCATCACATCATAATAGGTGTGGATTTGCTGATAAGTAAGTTCTATATCTACTGTCTCGTCTTTATTGTAAATATCCATAGTCGGATTGCGAGAAAGAGAAGGATCATGCATCTCCGCCAGCTCCTCTTTTTCTACAAGCGCTCGAATGGCAGAATTTTCTGGATTCTTTTTAGAAAGATACTCTACATAGGCAAAAATAGAGGCCAGCAATCCCCCTGCAATCATAAATAAAGCGGCTACGGGTAAGATGCCAGCCAAGGTAAGACCCACTCCTGCAAATACTCCTAATACAGAAAGCGAAAACATCCAATTTTGTACAAAAAAATAAGCAAGCGGACGCACTGCATAAGTATATGGTAGAAAAAAAAGACCATATAGTAATGCCCTGCCAATGGTGTAAAGCCAAAAATTACGAGCTTTTCGTTTGACATTATCCTGTTCGGCCTCAATATAGGTAAAAGTCGTATCGGCGAATCCGGCATAATTTAAAAAATGGTCGCAAAAACAATTAGGCCCTTGCTTATCAGGTGGTGGAGTTACTTGTATAATGTACCAATCATCCTTCCAGACTCCAAAAGCTGAAACAGGGTCATTGCCTTGCTTTTGTACAACGACTAGTGGCTTATCGGCCAATTCATTCCAATGATCATTTCTATTTTTGGACCAACCATCATGCAGCCCGGCAGGATTGAGCGCATCAACACGAGACAATGCATAATTTCCTTTATCGATAGCAAGTAATAAGCTTAATGAACCGCCTAGGCTTACACCACATACATGCACTTTATTTTTTTGACTACTTAACCATTGATGAATCCGATCTCGTCCCGTTTGATAAAGTGACTCACCAACCGTTTCAAAACCTTTGGAATCAGTATTCACTTGGGGGATGAAGCCTTGTCCCATAGGATAAGTTGTACCCATGAAAATTAGGTGAGATTCTGCTTTTTGTTGAAAAAGTGGCTCAAGTCCATAAGCAAAAACACGGTCTTGATCTTGAATAAAAAAACGGTTCCATCCTGATCTTTTGGTTAATTCAATTGGCTTGACTTGATATTCGACTAGTTCCAGATGACCATCAATGTACTGAGGAATTTTAAAGGCTTCATACGGTGTTAAATCTCCATAAGGGAGTAACGTGAAACAATTACTTAAATAAAGATGGACTTGCTCTTTTTGCTCAGCAGTTAATTCCTTATCCTTTAATTGCTCAAAAAGATCTAAAAAACCCTGTTGAAAAGCGAAACGTAATTCCCGTAATAATTCATGATCACGTTTTACAAAAACAGCATAAGCTACGGCTGGGGTTAAAAACTCAGTCCACTGCTCTGTCCAACCCATCATTAAAAAGCGCACTGCATTGCGTGCAATAATCGGTGCCTGTTTCTCTTGTTCCACACCTTCAATGGGTTCAAATTTGCGTTGAGGGGAAAAATTAAGTTCTATTCCACCTCGAAAAGCAGATTTCACAGGCACATTCCACCTCCCAAAATAATTAGAGTAGTATTTTCCTTATCTTAGAGCAAAAAAATTGAAGAACGATTGGATATAAAGTGCAGATAAGGCAAAAAATACACACAATACAAACGTTCTTACTCAGTGACAAGTACTTATTACAATTTTTCTTGTTGTAGCGAAGTCACAACCGCAGGACGTTCGGCAACGACCTTCATAAATTGTTCTAAATGTTTATACGCGGAAAGATCCATTTTAAAATAATACGCCCATCTGGTTATGACAAATAAATAAGCATCCGCCAAAGAAAAGTCTTCTCCCATCAAGTACGGCCCTTTTGCAAGATGCTCATTAACATACTTCAATCGAGTGGTGATTATGGACATAAAAATATTTTTTGTTTCTTCATTAAGATTAGGATAAAAGAACATGCCTATAGTTTTATGTAATTCCGTAGCAACATAATTTATCCACTCGAGGGTGTGGTATCTTTTTAAGTCCCCTACTGCGGGTAAAAGTTTTTGGCCTGGTGTTTTGTCCGCTAAATATTGCAAAATAACCTGATTCTCTGTCAACAAATCCCCGTTATCCAGATGAAGTGCTGGTACTGCACCTTTAGGATTAATCGATAAATAATTTTCATCTGAACGTGTTTTTTTCGCCTTTAAATCCACTTCTTCATCTTGAAAATCTATTCCTAATTCATTAAGAACAATACGTACTGCTAAGGAACATGCTGATTTAGTATAATAAAGTTTCATATTCACTCCTTTGATTCCTATTCAAATATTAGATTACTACGATAATGTTAAGAAGAAACCACTCTTTATGAATGGCTTTTGCAGAAAATCATTGTATGTCATTTTGACAAAGACGAAAATGGATTCGTCAACTGGCATTGGACAAAATTTATAGAGGGATTAGCCCCTTGACGGAAATGACACCTCAACTATTGTATCGCCTCAACTTAATGGCAATAAATACTAGCCCCCCAGACTTATTAATGTCTTCTTTTGCATTCAGTTGCTCATACCAGGAATCAGCTATACTAGCCATGTAATCTAGTATTAAGTCCACTGTTAAGATCATTTTCTATCTCATCAAGTAACTTCATAGTAGACGATGTTCTTTTGACGAGAGGGAGATAATCCCAAAAATATGTTTTTCTTAAAACCTCTAATTTCGATTTATTTATATCTTTCCAATCCTGAATATTTTTAATTAATAAATCCAAAGTTAAATCTTTCTTTGGTCCAACCAGGTCTAAATATAATTCTTTTAATTTTGAAAATTTAATTTGTGTATCTTGTGAATCAGGCTCTAGACACGGCAGCTTTTCCATTCGAGCATATAGCTTTCTGAGTATCATTTCTTTTACCCCATCCCCTTCATCACTTAGAACAAAAGCGGATGGAGGAGCTGGAAGTACATAAAAAGGGATATCTTGACTGGGTTTACCGTACTCCAATACCGTTTGATAAGGTAATTCCATAAAAAAACTGGGAGAAACTAAAGAGCCAACTGGTGCATGCTGAACTTCTTCAACGATTTTGATTGCTGAATGCCTGCAGGTGTTACCTAAATCCAATCCACTAACACTTTCTTGTATTTGACGTACATCACGAGCAGGAAAGACTATATCCTGACTGTATATTAATTTAATTTTATCCTGATTTTCTATAGTCTTTTCAGCACTCTCGCCCTCCAGTTCGGATTCAAAAGGTCCTGCTGGCCTTATGGGTTTATAACAGGGGAACTTATTTGTATCTGTTTGCAATGACTCCAATATTCGTAAAAATTCGATATATTGTTCATAGGTAATATCATATGCTTGATAACTGATCGGCTGTCCGCCAATTTTCTCCCTATAGATCCATTCATCCCTTAAAGTTGCTGGATTACTAAAAAACAATCCATTACAGATACACTGCATATTAGTCAAAAAGTTAGGATCAGTAAGATTGTGTGCCTTGCCTACACGACAAAGTAACCGTTGGATTTTATGTTCTTGCGGGTCATATGTCCCGAGCATTAGGAATGAATGTACCCCCCGCTTCTTACTAATGGAAATAAAAAAATGATCGGTTTTTTTATTAATTTTAAGGATTGCAGGTGGGGATTTAGAATTTATAGTATCATCTTTAGAAGTAGCCATATATGTTGATTTATAAATCGTAAAGCACAAATTGTAGCATGTTAATTACATTGCCACTACAACTTGTTTTTATTTAATTCAAATTGAGGCTTTAAAAGCTAGATAACCCCTTCTCCACAGGGAGAAAAGGGTCAAAAAAGATGAAGCTAAGAAATACACTGGAGTTCAGGATAATTTTTTAAAATGACCTTGTATAAACCTAGGTTCGCTTTAATAATCTCATCGCCTAACTTAGAGTCTGGATTCCCTTCACCGCCTTTACTATTTAAAGCAACTACTGTAGTTACATTATTACAAGGCTGCCAAAAATACATGACGCGAAATCCTAAAGTACTTCCCTTATAAACCCAAAACCGTTGTTTGAATTCTTTATCATAAAGATACCCTACTCCTAAACCAAATCCATGAGGATCTTCTTCAGTGACTTGAGCAATAGGTTGTCCTGTTTTCATAGAGACAACGGACTCTAATTCAGCCAAAATCCGCTCTCTATAAATAGGCTTAACCAATGTTCCGTGATAAAGCTGTTGTACCCAGCGAACTACATCTTCCGTATTTGCAACGATTGCACCAGCAGCAGCAGCCCAAGATAAATCATTAGTCAATGTATCAATTAATTTATTCTTTTTCTCATCATAAAAATATCCATGGACTCGGCGATTTTCAATGGCTTTTCCTTCCGCTTGACCATCTGGTCCAGCAAGATAAAATGAATTATTTAATCCATTTTGTGCGTTGATAATCCGCAATTTTAATTGATTTGCAAAGGTATCATTGGTTATTTTTTCGATAACCATAGCGGCAAGGATGTAATTGGAATTAGAATATTCAAAAAGATTTCCCTGCCTCTTTTTAAGCGGTTTTTCAGGGTGAGCGTATTTAAGTAACTCTTCATCCGTCCAAACTCGATTTAAATTGGCCTCCATTTTCTTGGAAAACTCATCATCTGCTGAATAATTTGGAATACCACTTGTCATATTCAATAATTGTCTTAGAGTAACCTCTTTCCAATTAGGATATTGAGGTAACCATTTCCCCAAATGGTCATCTAGAGATAATTTACCTTCTGTCTGCAATTGCAAAAGGATAAGCGCAGTAAATGATTTGGTAATACTGCCAATATCAAACAAATTGCTTGAGGTAATAGGTTGAGATAAGGGAGGAACTCCCATAGTACCGTGTACCACCGTATGGGTTTCTTTTTTAGAGCTCATTTGATTCTGAGGAATTAAGACGGATGCGGCAATCGCTGTAAACTTTTCCTTTTTACTGTATTGCTGATAATAGCTATCAATCTCTTTCTGTAACTGATTTGTGATATTAGACGATGAGTCAGAATTAGCAGCATAAAGCATGGGTGGAGAGAAAAAAGCCACAAAGGCTAATTCTAAGAACGGTGATTTTAATTTCATAAGCAATTATCCCTTTGTTTTATTAAAATGATCTCTCATACGAAAGAATATATGATAGTCACGAATCTAAGAATTTAGAATCTGCAGATCAAGATTTTACTTCGACCTGCAGACTATGAACTACAACCAATTTAGAAATCAACTATTGGCTTGAGCTCTAATTTTCAATTGTTCTAAAGCATTTTTCAGGCGAGTTAATACTCTTTCTCTACCTAATAAAGTCAGGGTCATATCAATTGATGGTGACATGCCCGAACCCGTTACAGCGACCCGTAATGGCTGTGCGATTTTCCCCATATTGATATCAAATTGTGCGCTGATGTCATTAATGCATTCTTGCAAATGATCCTTTTCCCAAGTCTCCACTGTTTGTAAACGCTCATAAAGTGCCGTCAAAGGCTCTAAGATGACTGGGCGTAAATGTTTTTTCACAGCGGCTTCATCATATTCAATTGAATCAGTAAAAAAATATAAACTCATTTGGCACATTTCAGCTAAAGTCTTACATCGCTCAGCCTGAATTGCCACTAAATCGGTTAATTTTGGCCCCTTAGTCAGATCAATGCCCGATTGTTCAAAATGCCAACGCAATGATTCAGCTACCGCCTCAACAGAATCATTTTTTTGATAATGTTGATTGAGCCAATATAACTTTTCATAGTTAAAACTTGAAACACCCCGACTCACGTTTTTTAATTCAAAACATTCAATCATCTCATTGATACTGAAGATTTCTTGATCGCCATAAGACCAGCCTAAACGTACTAAATAATTGAGTAATGCGTGTGGTAAAACCCCTAACTCTTTAAATTGCAACACACTTACCGCACCGTGTCTTTTGGATAAACGTTTGCCATCTTCACCTAAGATCATGGGTAAATGAGCGAATACTGGAATTGAAGCGTTAAGCGCTTGAAACAAGTTTATTTGTCTTGGGGTGTTATTAATATGATCATCACCTCGAATTACATGGGTTATCTTCATATCGATATCATCGATAACCACAGCAAAATTATAGGTTGGGTGGCCATCAGAACGTACAAGAATCAAATCATCTAACTCACTATTCGCTACATGGATTTCTCCATATACTTCATCATGAAATGAGACAGTACCTTGTTCAGGATTTTTAAAACGGATTACATAAGGCTTATCCGATAAGGGTAAGTTTTTATCTCGACAATGGCCATCATAACGGGGTTTTTCTTTGGCAGCTAATTGAGCGGTTCGTAACGCTTCCAGACGCTCTTTGCTGCACTCGCAACGGTAAGCCTTGCCCTCATTCAAAAATTGCTGTGCTACTTGGTTGTATCGATCATAACGTTCAGTTTGATAAAAGGGGCCTTCGTCATAATCCATACCTAACCAAGACATACCATCCAGGATAGCTTGTACCGATTCCTTAGTAGAACGTTCTTGATCCGTATCTTCTATGCGCAAAATGAACTGCCCCTGATGGCGCTTTGCATAAAGCCATGAAAATAAAGCAGTTCTGACTCCACCCACATGTAAAAAACCAGTTGGGCTTGGTGCAAATCGGGTTCTAACTGTCATAATCTCTTCCACATTGTAAGGAATAAAATAATCGGGCTATAATAACTGACTTTGAAGCCTGGGTGAAGGATATTATGAGCAGAGCCACCTAAAGTCTGTTTATTACCATTCACGTTACGATGTGCTCTATGCAGGCTAAAATTAAAGTATTATCCGAACTATATTGGTGAGTCACTTTGAAAAGAATTGGTATTAAGTATCAACTGAGAATTACCACCCTAATTCCCGCCTTTTTAGTCGCCCTGCTTCTCGCTATTTTTTATAATGGACTGTTTGGTAATGACTTAAAACAGCACATGTCTCGTCTGGGCGAAGCATACATCCGTCAACTACTTCCTGCAGCACAATACGCCATGCTTCGACGTGACGATCGCACGTTGCAAGGGTTAATTAATGCATCCACAATCAATCCAGAAGTAAAAGCCCTCGCTTTTTACAGTAGTGACGGACAACTGCTGGCTTACCGTGGTGGTAAACATTCCCTGAATAAACCCTTCAATCCTCCTAAATTTACGGGGGATTATATTGAAAGTAAGCAAATTAATCCTTTTACCATTAACTTCATCGCACCAGTTACTATTCCTAAATTCAATCTTTATTCCAATTCGTCTTTTAAGAACATCCTCAGCCCAATGACCACTCGCGCAGATGATATTTTAGGTTGGTTATCCATTGATATTGATACTCGCTCAATGATCATCAAACGTTATCAAATGCTCATTGTAACCATCTTTATTACTCTTTTTGGTTTGCTCATGGGATTGACCATACACTACTTTCTCTCTAAGCGTATTTATTTACCCATTTCCCGTTTACGTCGGAGCATGAAACAAATTTTACGCAATGAATTCGAAACAGAAATCAAAACAACGAGTCCAGGTGAACTAGGCATCATTGAGCAAGGATGTTCCCATTTGCAAAAAAAATACCTCGAGACAATACGTGACTTAAATCAACACATCGAAATAGCCACGGAAGATTTACAGCAAAGTCTTGAACTGTTAGAAGAAAAAAATATCGAGCTCTCACTTGAGAAGAAAAAAATAGAAGAAAAAAGTCGGCAAAAATCAGAATTTATTGCCAATATGAGTCATGAAATCCGTACACCAATGAATGGAGTTATTGGCTTTACTAATGTTTTATTGGAAAGCAAGCTTGATCCCTTGCAATTAGATTATGTAAAAACAATCAAAGCATCTGCACAAGATTTGTTAGGAATTATTAATGATATCCTCGATTTTTCTAAAATTGATGCGGGAAAACTTCACCTGGATTGCATCCCCTTAAATATTCGTCATTGTATCGATGAAGTGCTTACCCTTGCAGCACCAAATGCTCATAAAAAAGGTATTGATTTAATCCCCATAACCGATGTCAGTGTACCTAAAATTGTTTTAGGTGATCCCTTTAGAATCAAACAATTTATCACCAATCTAGTGACTAATGCGGTTAAATTTACCGATCATGGTTATGTATTGGTCCGCACTAAAGTAGAACAAGAAACAGATAAAGATTACACTTTATGCATCACAATAACTGATACTGGTTTAGGTATTTCTCCAGAGGATCAAAGTAAATTATTTACTGCATTTAATCAGGCCGATACAAGCATTACTCGTCGTTATGGCGGTTCAGGTCTAGGATTAGTCATTTGTAAAAAGCTCTGTGAAGAAATGCATGGGCGTATCAGCTTTACCAGCGAGCTCAATAAAGGTTCTAGCTTCACTGCTCAGGTGAAGGTTGAAAAGTTAGTTGCCTATGAAATAGAAAAAAATCAAATACACCCCTTCGCGCATTTTAAAATGTTATGCTTTGATGATAATTCGCTCCATTTGGAAGCACTATGCAATGGCTTAGGTTATTGGGGAATTCAATGTATTCCCGTAAATTCGTTTAACCAACTTGCGAGTGCTCTTGAGAATAACAAAGACTGTAACATTGCTTTTCTCAATATCAATAGAGGTTATGAACAAAAGATAGCCAAAATCATTGCCGAACATAATTATTTTCCATACGTGCTCATTTCCAAATGGCTTATTAATGATTACACAGCTCTTGGAGCTCAGGGCTTTTTATATAAACCCATCAGCATTCAAAAACTTCAAGATGTTATTGAATCCCTCACCAGCCAAGAGAACATTGAAAAACCAGTCAATCATGAATTGGATGGTTTAAGAGAACAACTACGCTTTATGCACCCTGATTTACTCATTGCCGAAGACAACCCAGTTAACAAAATGCTCCTGGACTCTTTATTGGGCACTCATGCAAATATGACTTCAGTTGATGACGGTGAAATGGCCGTAGCAGCGTGTAATGACAAAAAATACGACCTCATTTTGCTCGATTTGCAGATGCCTAAAGTCAATGGATTAGAAGCAGCCCGACTCATTCGACAAAAATCACAACTTAACCGCCATACCCCTATTGTTTTAATTAGTGCGAATGGCAGCGATGTGAATAGCATTGATTTAAAAAAATCAGGTGTGGATTTTTGCTTGCAAAAACCTATAGATGAAAAACAATTACTGACCCAAATCCTGCGGATTGCCGATAAAGCAAAACATGCAGCAATTGATTGGCAGTTATGTGTGCAAAAAGTATCTGGAAATCAAGCACTTGCCGAAGAGTTTCTTAGCCGATTTGTGGAGGAATTACATAAAAATCGTGAAGAATTTATCCAATTAATGCATGATAAAAATATTAAAAAAATTGGCGAAGCAGCACATAAACTGCATGGAGCATGTTGTTTTTCTGGGGTGCCAACGTTACAGAAAAAAGTAGTACAGGTAGAAAAACTGGCAGCACACACTGCTTCAATTGAAGAGCTCGCCACCCCTTTTGCCGAATTAATTCAAAGCATTGATGCAGTAATTAATGAATATGAACATCAAAAAATAAGAATTTAAGTGATTACCTATCTTCTCACTTACTCTCCTCCAAGAGGCTATGGAGACAAGTAATTACTCTTAACCAGGAGAAAGAATGACTATAAAAAATGCAATATATGCTCAATCAGGCGGTGTCACTGCGGTAATTAATGCTTCAGCTTGCGCCGTGATTCAAACTGCCAGGAAATTCCCACAACATATTGGCAAAGTATATGCAGCCAAAAACGGGATTATTGGTGCCTTAAATGAAGAGCTCATTGATACATCACTCGAGAGTGACTCAGATATCGCTAAATTATTACAAACACCTTCTGGTGCATTTGGTTCTTGCCGCTATAAACTAAAAAATGATGGTGAAGAATTCGAACGGTTAATTGAAGTTTTTAAAGCACATAATATAGGATATTTTTTCTATAACGGCGGGGGGGATTCCCAAGATACCGCACATAAAGTATCGCAAATAGGCTCGAAAATGGGCTATCCGATTACATGCATTGGTATACCAAAAACGGTAGATAATGATCTTCCCTTTACTGATGCGTGCCCTGGATTTGGTTCGGTTGCTAAATATGTTGCTGTTTCTACCCGAGAAGCAGGTTTTGATGTTGCCTCTATGGCTGCCTCATCAACAAAAGTCTTTATTCTAGAAGTAATGGGACGTCATGCAGGATGGATTGCTGCTGCCAGCGGTTTGGCAAGCCAACACCCTGATGAACCACCCCACATTATTTTATTACCAGAGGTTCCTTTTCAACAAGGCAAATTCCTGAATAAAGTGGATGAATGCGTTAAAAAATATGGTTATTGCGTTGTTGTCGTTTCTGAGGGAATTCGTAACACGGAAGGTAAATTCTTAAGTGATGCAGGAATTCGTGACGCATTCGGTCATGCCCAATTAGGTGGCGTTGCACCAGTCATTGCTCAGTACATCAAAACGGAACTGAATTACAAATACCACTGGGCAGTCGCAGATTATTTACAACGTGCGGCCCGGCACATCGCCTCAAAAGTCGACCTGGATCAGGCTTATGCTCTGGGTAAGGCCGCGGTGGAATATGCCATCAAAGGCCATAATGCCATCATGCCCATTATCATTCGTGAACAAGATGAACCCTATCAATGGTCTATTGGTCACGTCCAATTAGCCGATGTTGCCAATCAAGAAAAAGCGATGCCCAAACATTATATTGCTGAGGATGGAATGGGCATCACTGCTGAATGCAAACAATATTTGTCACCACTCATTCAAGGTGAAGCTTATCCAGATTACATTAATGGATTGCCTGATTATGTTCGTTTAAAGAATCAACTAGTACCCAAAGTACTCAAGTAATCTTTAACCTAAACAATATTGTAGCCTGGATTAGGCCGTACTAATCTGGGTTATAAGTTAATTATTTTTTTCATATTTTTTTGTCATTTAAAAAAAACAAAATATTGCCGGATTAAAATAGTCCTACAACATAAGCAACACTTATCTGCTTCTGCTACAATTAAAGGAGGAAAAGAAAGTTAAGAGGACTTCCTTTTCTTGCCATGGCAGGTTGTATATTTGTTCTGGCCTATTTTTGTTGTAAGTTTATGATAAATGGCATTTTTTTTGCATATTTATCGTTGTACCAATCATTAGGGAGCAAATGATGAAACAAAAAGGCTTTACTTTAATTGAGTTGATGATAGTGGTAGCAATCGTTGGTATTCTTGCCGCAATTGCTATTCCAGCTTATCAGGACTACGTTGTTAGAGCTCGTGTAACAGAAGGATTAAGTCTTGCCTCTTCAGCACAGACTACTATTTCTGAAAATGCGACAACGGGTGCTAATGCTTTAGACTTAGGTTGGGCTCAACCCCCAGCAACAGCTAACGTGCAAAGTGTTGTGGTTACTCCAGCTACTGGCGTAATTACAGTGACCTATACTGCACTAGCAAATAATGTGGTCCTTACATTAACTCCATCATCTAATAGACAACCACTGGTTGCAGGAACACCGCCTACAAATCCAATTACCTGGACTTGTGCAGTACAAAATGCTGCTGATGATCGATATGTTCCTGCAAACTGCAGAATCTAATAGTATACTTTTCAAAAAGCCGCTTTATGGCGGCTTTTTTATTATTAATTTGTGTTAGAGATAAATATGTCACGTAAAAACCGTATCGAAAAATTAGTAACTCAAGAATTAGCTCCCATTTATTTAAACGTCGAAGATGAATCGGCTAATCATCACGTTCCTGAAAATGCACAAACACATTTCAAAGTTACTGTTGTTTCTGCACGCTTTACTGATCTATCGCGAATCGCACGACATAGGCTCTTAAATCAATTACTAAAAAATGAATTTGATCTTGGGTTACACGCCCTAAGTATGCATTTATTTACCCCCGAAGAATGGGAAAACAGGGGCAAAAGCGTTTTAAATTCTCCTGTATGTAAAGGGGGGTTTAATAAAGAAACTAGGAATACATAGCGTGTAACCCAGTTAGTGCAATGTGACTGAGGGCCACTATCCCCTCGCAAGAGATTCTCCCATCAAATAAGCTGTCTATCCAAATGAGGAGCCCTCACTGCGCTCGGGATAGCGTGAGATGAAAAACTCAATCCAACGAGCCGGCATGTTTTTTGCTTTTCTTTTATGCCCTGAGGAGTAACTCTCTAATTTAAAAAGGATTTAATATGAAAATTGAAACATATAAAGAAAAGTTTGTTGAATTGACCGAGCACGCAATGAAACTCAGTAGCTTTTGTAAATCAAAGAATGAGTTACAAAAAGAAATAACTGCTCTGAGTAATGAAGCGGTAGTATTTTATAAAACAAATAGCGATCATAAAGAAGATGATTATCAATTAAGAATAGAAATTTTTCTCGAATTTGATAATTTCTTGAAGTGTTTGAAAAGGGATTTTGAGCCTCAAAGCCAGGTGAGTAAAAATAATTCGTTCTTTAAGAAACTCAAACAAATTAAAAAATCTGACTCCTATGAGACAATCCCTAACATAGAAAACTCAAAAAGCTTATGATTTTAAAAGATTATTGACAGGTTTTTATTGACTAAATA
>NZ_JAPHOQ010000011.1 GCF_026191355.1 Legionella sheltonii | reverse complement strand
AGCGGTTTTTAAAATACTTCAAAAATTATTTTTATCAATAACTGCCAGCTTATCATTTATGAGTTGGCTAAGACATGGAAAATTACACAACTTGATTAAATTAAAAAATTATGTACGATACCTGGCCATTATCAACGGAGTAAACCTTATGAACAACCCCTTTCTTCTATGGAATTTACGGCAACTCGAAGAGGCTGTAACCCTTTACTGTCGGATCAAAACCCAATACTTTACCCCACAAGCTTCCTTTAACTTTTCTTTCTTTACGGAAGTTTATCACTCGATTCAATCCATGCCGTTAGACCACAAAAAAATTGAGTTGATGGAACGTTTTCAACAAAATGTATTTGCGCCAATCACTGGTTTTCATCCTAAAATTTTTTACACTTTTAATTTTGCTCCTTATATTGCTCAATATAAGCCTTTGATTGAGCAATTAAACGTGTTACAAAAACAAGCATCACACCTCTTCACACATTACTTTGATGCAGAAAGCCCAAGTTTTAATTGGCAAAAATTTCATGATGTTCGAACCCAAATCGAAAATCTACCTGACTCCGCAGATAAAATACAACTCATGCGGTTATTCGAGTTTAATGTATTAAGTACAATCTCTTTAGTAGAGCCTAAAGCATTCACGAGCTTTACTTTCTCATCCCAATTAGCAACGGAGGAATTGTCTCTGCCACCCCCCTCTTTTCACTGAATAAAATTATTATGGGGAGCTTGTGGATCACAGGTGATAAACTATTTTTTATTTAAGCTATTATTATTGTATTGGAAAACATATGAGATAAGGAGATAAATATGTTGAATCTCGATACAGAAACAATTCGTGATCTTCTGGATAAAGCGCGACAATTTCAGGTTAAGGAAGAAGTTAGTTTTCCAGAGGTCACTGAGGACATGGATGCTTTTTACGTATTAGCTGATTATCAAAATGATCCAGTTTATCAAGAAACCGTTGAATACATAGATAATTTACGTCCTGATCAGCAAGCAACCTTAGTGGCTCTCATGTATTTAGGCCGGGGGGATTATACTCGAGAGGAATGGAAAGATGCGTTACATTTTGCCCAGGAAGAGATAACCGACCATACCGGTGAGTATTTACTATCCAGACCAACAGTAGCAGATGATGTTGAACGTGGTTTAAACATGCTTGGTATTTCCTATCAAGAATAGCTTCTAAGGAGTAGAGCTATGCCATTCGTCAATATCGGCACCTCAGGATGGGTCTATAAAGGTTGGAAAGAAATTTTTTACCCTAAGTCTGTTGCAGAGAAAGATGAATTGGCGTATTACGCCAACGTCTTTAACACAGTTGAGCTCAATAGTAGCTTTTATCACGTACCCTCTCCAAAATCCATTGCAAAGTGGAAAGAAACTACTCCAGAAGAGTTCATTTTTTCCTGTAAAGCCAGTCGCTATTTAACCCATGTAAAAATGCTGAAAGACGTTCAAGACAGCGTTCATTATTTGCTCCAGGTCATTGAGGGACTGGAAGAAAAACTCGGACCGGTTTTATTTCAACTCCCACCTTATTGGCCTTTTAATCTAGAGCGTCTGGAGCAGTTTGTTAAAGTATTACCTGAATCATTTCATTACACATTTGAATTTAGAAATAAAACCTGGTTACGTCAGGAAGTTTATGATTTGCTTGCTAAATACAATATTGCGCTTTGTTTTTATGATTTTAAGGGATATCAGTGTCCAGAAATTATAACCAGTGATTTCATCTACTTACGATTACATGGACCACATCTCGATCCTTATCTGGGTCATTATGAGCAAAAAACGCTGTTAAATTATGCCCATAAATTTGCCAAATGGCAGCAGGAAGTGAAACAAATTTTTTGTTATTTAGATAACGATCAAAAAGTAGTTGCACCCTCCGATGCTCAAGAATTGGAACGATTAGTACAATTGACATTTAATAGCCCTGATCAATAATTTAAAGTTTATATGGAACTCTTTTGATTTATTAGGATGATGAATGAATTTTGATAAGCAATATCAACAAAAATTATGTTCTGCAGATGATGCAGTCAATCGGATTCCTCGATCTGCAGTGATTTCTATGGGCATGCGTGCCGCTACTCCTCCAGCCTTGTGCCATGCACTTGCTGCGCGCGCCAAAGCAGGTGATCTAAAAGAATTAAAGGTTTACTATCTTCGTTGTGGTCCGATTGCCCTAGAAACTATTTTTCAAGAAGAATTATTGCATATTATTCGACCCTACACTTCGATGATGTCCAAAGGAGAAGTTGAATTAGCGGAACGCGGGTATGGTCTAGGTAAAAAATACATCAATTTTGTCCCCATAAGTTTTAGTCGTTATCCGAGCACCATTATGTCCATTACCAAACTGGATGCGTTCGTGGTTACCGTCTCCCCTATGGACCAGTTTGGTTTTTTTAATTTAGGCACTAACGGCGATTATGCGATTGAATTAGGGCGTTATGCGAATCAATTAATCGTTGAAGTAAATGAAAACATGCCCAGAACTTCGGGCTCTACATTAATTCATGTCAGTGAAGTGGATGCCATAGTCGAAAATACCACCGCTTTGATTGAGGAACATTCAAAGCCGGCTAGTGACTTAGATCGTCAAATTGGCCAATACATCACCTCCCTTATCCCCAATGGAGCAACCATTCAAATGGGAATAGGCGGTGTACCTAACGCAGTATGCGAACAATTAATCGATCATAAAAACCTTGGCATACACACAGAGGTGATTACGTCAGGAATGGTGGAGCTTATCAAGAAAGGAGTAGTTACAAATGCCAATAAAAAATTAAATCCTTACGTCAATGTATTTACCTTTGCAATTGGTGATCGTCCTTTATATGATTTTATAAATAATAATCCTTCTATGTTCTGTCTTCCGGTCTCCTATGTCAATGAACCTAAAGTGATTGGGAAAAATAACCTAATGACCTCTGTTAATGCCTTCATAGAGATTGATTTTAGTGGCCAAGTCAATGCCGAGTTTATTGGTCATCAATTTTCAGGTGTGGGCGGACAATTGGATTTTGTTCGTGGCGTTCATTATTCTGAAGGTGGAAAGACCATCATTGCCAGTAGTTCTACAGCAAAAAATGGGACCCTATCCAGGATAGTCCCCCGGCTCTCTTCAATCGCTACAGATACCCGACTTGATATTGATTATGTGGTTACAGAATACGGGGTAGCCCAATTAAAAGGGCGTTCTACCACTGAAAGAACGCATCAATTAATTAAAATTGCCCATCCAGCCTTTCGTGAGCAATTAGAACAACAAGCAAAAACACAAGGATTTATTTAAAATGGATTTATCACGCTCACCCGCCCTGCTTTTTACACCCGGTAATAAACCGGAGCTTTTTACAAAAGCACTGGCTTCAGGTGCAAATGGTCTTATTTTAGAACTGGAAGACGCTATCTCAGCAGCAGAGAAAGACATAGCCCGAAATCATGTGGTTCAATTTCTAAAGAAAAAACATCCAGAACTGCTCACTATAGTGCGCATCAACCATATCACTACTGATGCAGGTCTCCCTGATTTGCTCGCCTTAAGACAAGATGATATTTATTGTGATGCCATTTTATACCCCAAAACAGAAAGTGCTGAAGAGTTAAATATTGTTTATAAAATACTCCATTTAGAAGCGCGAAATATTAAACTTTTAGCATTGATTGAAACAGCAAAAGGGTTGCTGAACTTAAATTCAATTGTAACTCATTCCCCAGTCGCCGGTTTAGTTTTCGGGGCTGCAGATTTTGCTATCGATGTAGGGTGTCAGATGGACTGGGATGTTCTTTTGAATGCACGCCATCAAATCGTTCAGGCAGCTGCACTTGCTCACATTCCAGCAATTGACTCTCCTTTTTTCGATTTTACAAATGAGGAACAATTAATTTCTGAAGTGATTCGGGTTAAGGGACTTGGTTTTAAAGGAAAATTAGCGATTCATCCGAGGCAAATCATTCCCATAAAACAAAACTTTGCCCCAACCCAAGCAGAAGTTAAACGAGCTAAAGAAATTGTAGCCCTGTTCGAACAATCTGGAGGCAAAGCATGTCAATACCAGGGACAAATGATCGATGTCCCTATCTACCAACATGCTCAAGAGGTACTTAAATTATCAAACAATTAAAAGGTAATGAATATGTCACATCAAAGCTATAAATCGATAGGAAACAAGCGTTTGCGTGAAGATTTTGGTTTTTACTTTGAAGATTTTGAAGTGGGACAAATTATTGAACATAGACCCGGAAGAACCATTACCCAAAATGATAATATATGGTTTACCTTGCTGACAATGAATACCGCTCAATTACATTTTGATGCACATTATGCGGAACACACGGAGTGGAAAAAACCTTTAGTTGATAGCACATTTACTTTGGCGATTATTACAGGAATGACCGTTAATACGATCTCCAAGAAAGTAGTCGCGAATCTGGAGTGGGATAAAGTAAAATTATTAAAACCTGTATTTGAAGGAGATACGATTTACGCTGAAAGCGAAATAAAAGCGAAACGTGAATCAAAATCAAGACCAAATCAAGGAATCGTTACTGTAGAAACTCGGGGAATTAACCAAAATAAAGAACTATTTATGTCTTTTGAACGAACTGTTTTGGTATATAAGAAAGAAGGTGCGCCTGAATATACCATTTAAGTTATTTTATTTGTAACCAGTGAGCTTGCGACAGCCGCTTCTACACGGCTTTGTATGCTTTTCGACATGGCCCAATGTCTACGGAATTGAGGGAAAAAAGCAAACGATAAAATTTTGTGGCCCCCTAAGGCTTTGCGCCGTATTCAGAGATTTATTTAAAAAAGCACTCAAGTACTGCAAATTAGAGTGAGCAAATTCCAGGAAAACCTTAGCTGAAAAAAATGAATAATCTCTAGCTAATTCTTAAGAAGATAAACTAAAATGGAGTAGTTTAACTGCTGATAAATAATAATTTTTTACACAGGCATCCATTACATGAACATTCATACTGTTGTCAAAGAGCAGAGAATTTTTTCAGCTGGCGGAGCGGCGAAAGCTATCGATTTTCGTAAACAGCAACTGCAGAAATTAAAAACCGTTCTCAAACAAAATGAGCAACTGCTCTCGGAAGCCCTTTATGCGGATATAAAAAAATCACAATTTGAAACCTATTTAACTGAACTTGCCTTAATTTATCATGAACTCGATAAAGCGATTAAATGCGTAAACAAATGGGCGAAACCCAAAGCAACACGAACCGAACTTGTGAACCAACCAGGAAAAAGTTTTATCTTGCCCGAACCTTATGGGACAACGTTGATTATTGGGGCATGGAATTACCCTTATCAGCTTACATTAATTCCTTTAATTGCTGCTATGGCGGCAGGGAATACCAGTATAATTAAGCCAAGTGAATTGCCGCAAAATACTTCATCTGCGCTCGCCCAAATAATCAATCAAAATTTTGATCCCGCCTATCTTTATGTTGCAGAAGGCGGCGCTGACGTCACGCAAGAGCTTCTTAGTATGCGTTTTGATAAACTCTTTTTTACAGGCAGTACCACAATAGGCAAAATAGTAGCTAAGGCTGCTGCAGAACACTTAACGCCTATTACTCTAGAATTAGGTGGGAAAAGCCCTTGCCTTGTTTTTGCGGATGCCGATCTGAAAATTTCAGCACAACGAATTGTATGGGGCAAGTTTTTAAATGCAGGACAAACCTGCATTGCACCCGATTATCTTTTAGTTGAAGAAAAGATTTATCAACCCTTATTGGAAGAGCTTAAAAACCAAATCGGCAAAATAATTGGTCCCAATCCCCTTGAAAGCGAAAGTTACACCCGCATTATTAATGAGCACCATGTACAACGCTTAAAAAAGCTCATTGATCCCCAAAGGCTATTCACGGGTGGACAAGTCATTGACACCGAAAACTATATTGAGCCTACCATTCTTAAGGATGTAAGCTTTACAGATGAAATCATGAAAGAAGAGATTTTTGGTCCAATTTTACCCGTTATTCCGTTTAACGACCTAGAACCTGTCCTGCAAGAAATCAAATCACGCCCACGTCCTTTGTCCCTTTATATTTTTGGGAAAAATTCAAAAGTGCACACCCGAATTTTAAACGAGATTTCTTTTGGTGGTGGATGTATTAATGATGTGATTATGCATATTTGCAATTCACACCTTCCATTTGGCGGTGTAGGCGACAGTGGCATGGGAAGTTACCATGGTGAAGCCGGTTTTAAAGCATTCAGCCATTTCAAAAGCATTTTAAAAAAACCATTTTGGTTTGAACTTCCCATTAAATACATGCCCTATACCCAATTGAAATTAACAATAATCCGAGCAATTTTAGGGTAAATAAGCTTGGAAACATCCTTCATTGGAATCGATTAAGAGTTTACTATGAATGTGAATGTTAAAAGGATTTTTTGTTTCTTATGTTCTATTTTCATGTGTTCAACAGGTTTTACAGAGACGCAAAATTTTGGCACTTTTTGGTTAACAGGAGTTTTTATTGGTCCTTTTGTAACAACTTATAAACAATGGAAATATTACTTGGAACCAAGATTGGTCCTCATTGATGATCGATATGGGCGGGATGAAGAGCATATCTATTTCGGTACCGGTTATCAAATCACCCCTAATTTCATACCCTTTATTGGTGCTGCCTATTTCATCTCAGAGAATACGCAAGGGGTTATTGCACACGAAAATGTACTGTGGCAGCAATTTCATTGGAAAATATATCATTCCAAACTCTTTAATGTGTCGAATCGTTCTCGCCTTGAAGAACGAAAAAATACTTTATTCTCTGAATGGGCAACACGTTTGAGGGAGCAAATTACGCTTAAAATACCTTTTCACAATACTCAATATTCGCTAGCAACGTACACTGAGTGTTTCTTTAATTTCACTCATCCATCCTGGGTCAGTGATAAATTTTTTGCTGAAAATCGATTCTTTTTTGGCATAGAACGACACCTTTCAAAAGCGGCATCATTTGATTTAGGGTATTTAGAACAAACGAAATTCCAAAGACAAAACCGAAATTTATTAACCCATGGCTTATACATGAGACTTAACGTAACACGATAATAAACCGTCTCTAGTTCAACTCAAAATCGAAGAATTCTTATAAATAATACTAAACTACCCCAGCTTAGGTTTTCCCCAAGTGTCTGCTTCTTTTTTCGCCATACGCTGCGCTCTTTTAGCAATAGCTTCTTGTAACTCAAGAAAAAAAAGAGAAGGCCGCAAAGATGTGTTCGGTTCTGACTCCAATTGTTTCCCCCATGAAACATCCAGTTCTGATTGAATGTTTAATTCAGTATCCAGCATTGAGTCTAAAGCTTGAGTCGTTTCTTGATAGGCGATTAAAAATAATCTGCATTCCTGAGCAAAGGATGGATTTTCTTCCAAAATCAATGCAGAGGAGCTAAGAAAACCAATAAGCCGCTCGTCTTTATGTTCTTTTTTATGCTGTAGCACGAGAAACAAAAACTCTTTTAATAAAGGATAAATTAATAAGTAATCTTTATCTTTCTTTCCATATTGTTCATAGTGATCCACTAATTTTTGCAACAGCTGAATGCATTCTTTACTCACTGGCATTTTGAGCTCCATGCAAATAATATACATTTGTTTATTAAAGACCTTGATAGCTCATTAGGCAAGAAAAGACGCTATTTGATTTTCTAGAAACAGATAAATCCACTTTGACGCATTTCATGAAAATATGAATTGCTTCTTTTGTCGGTGTTGAATAATAGGTCTATAACTTTAAAAATAAAGAGAGCAACTTATGCTAGAAAATAAAGACTGCTTTCTGCAATTTTGTAGAAAAATATTCCACAGAGTTGTCTCCTGAGACCTTAGCATGATTCAGTACTATATATGCATTTTACAAGATTGAATTTATTCTGAATGAGGCTTCCTAGGACATTGGATACCTTTTCTAAAGCGCCCCTTTGGGGGCGTGAACGATTACAATAAATATCGCCCTAACCCCTCTATCCATTAGTGGGAGAGGGGATTAATATGAAAATGTTGTATATAAGAGAAATAAAGCACATCTTTTAGGGTTGTTCTCAACTAGGAGCACTGGCATTTGATCTAAGATTTACAGTCTCGACTTATTTAAATATCATTATCTTCAAAAATCGATGAGTTTCTGGTTTTTCCCGTTTAATCCATAAAAAAAATATTTTAATATATTTTGGGCAGACCCCTGTTGTGTATGAAGGGGGCTGAGAAAAAACATTCCTTAATAAACAATGACATGCATCAATAAGCCCCTATCTTTTTTTCTTAAATGCTATTTTTGAGTCCTAAAATGGCTTTTAAGGAAATAATAATTCTTTGCCAATATATTTTATGTTGAGACAAATTTTTTTGAAAATTCTCTGAAAATATTGTGGTCGGACGCCAGTCTGCGAAGCAATCCAGTACAGAGGTTTATTGTGGTCAACCTTGCCGCAGCGCTGCAAAGCAGCTTGCAGCAAGATTTAAGGTTTAAAACAAGGTACAAGAATGCATTGGGCTTGGTTTCTGATTCGAAGGATCTGCCTTTTCCTGCCCCTCTTGGTAGTTAGCAGCATAAAATCCATATTGACTTCGCCCCGGATTGCTTGTTTGTGAGTTGACGGTCATTGACTCAGCAGGCAGAGCTTGCACGTTATCATCCGCTTTATCCACGTCCTTTTCTACTTCCTGCACTTCAACTACTGCATCACTTATAGCTTGATTGCCTTTAAGGGCAGTCTCATCAAGGCCAAGCTCCTGACAAACCGACTTGACCCGTTCCGTTACCTCAGCCGGCACACGTTCACCCTGATATAAGTCTGGGTGTCTGGCAAAATACTGGGCAACAATATCCATCAAGGTCTTGGGATTTTCAGGATGGATAGATAACTTTGCATACTTATCCCGCAAGATATAAAATCTTTTCATCAACTCAATGGTATGCTTAGCAAAATTAAAATAAACGACACCCTCACCGTCAATACTGCTGTGTAGAGTCGGCTCTCCACCATCATAATGGTTTAAATTTAAGGTCACACCCTTGGGAATAAGGTGCTTATTTTCGGAAAAAAACCGTTTTGTGTTCTCAATTCTCTCCTGATGGCTATCAAACACATCAAAAATAATGTCTTCACCAGGATGCTTTACAGAAGCATCTACAGCTGCTTTTTGCAGTTGCGCGAAAAGTAGAGCTGTTTTGTCATGATCAAAGGGGCAGGCTGGGTGGCCCTCGCGGTTTGGTTTGGTAAAAAAATTCCCTTTTTTTACTTCTGCTATGGCCTTATTGAACGCTGTTCCATAGGGCAGCTTATTATATAGATCGGCTAAGAGAAAGGGATCAAAGACGATGCTTAAATCTTGGCAAACAGTCTCAATTGCGGAAAAAGCTGAGCCGTTGAATCGCTTAGGAGAATAACCGATATTTTCTAAATCTAGTTCATAAGATTGTCTATTGGAATAAAGAAAAGCATAGACAGAATCATAGCATTTGTTTTGTTCCCTTAATGAATCGAGAAAGGCTTTATTATGCACTAAAACGACATTGCCCAAATGCTTTGTGTAATTTTCATGATCCGCATTTAAATAATTCTTATTAAATAGCCCACCATCAATAGGAAAAGAGATATAGCGTATTGTCATGCGACACCTTTTTAAATTAATTTGTTAGTGAAATAAAAAAATAAAATTGTTAACAAATCACTAATCCCAAGAAATCTGGTCAGTTCGCTGTAGATTTTGATATAGAAAGGTTTGAAGAAATGGGGGTGATAATCGTAAGATACATAAATCCAATTTTTTTCTTAATCAGATTGTTTCTTGGATTACACTGATAAAACTTAAAAATCTATTTCAATATAAAATCCAGCTTATTGATTTAAGATTATCTAAGTTGTACCAGCCCTCCGCTCATACAGATATTAACCGTTAAATACAATCTGTACGAATGATTTATAGAATGACATTATTTTACGCAAAAATCATTAAGGAAAAATTAAGTGATTTAAAGTTTTTTATTTTTTAAACGATTGAGAGTGCGGCCAGCAAGTGAACAATAAAATAAAACATTAAAAGTAACTATTTGTCGAGTTAAATTAACCGGTTGGTAACTGAAGTTTATTCCGGAGCTCAGAAACTTAAAAAAAACAAACCTAGCCGAAATCTTCATTCAAACGGCACTTTTGAGCGACTCCGTGCTAAAAACACACGGCCTGATTTATCCACCCATCATCGGCTTAAGATGAGCGTCTTGTAGTTCTACAAGCTGCGCTTCAAGATCGAGTAATTCCTTTGTTCTTAGTGCCAGAAATGTCTGCATAGCGACCAAATCCATTTCGAGTAATTTCGCTTTAGCTACCGGAGTTCCTGCTCTAAAACTTTCCGCACCATTTTTGAATCCCTTACAGATAGCCACCTCCGAACCTAATCCGGAATCCCTGCTGTACCAATCGAGATATTTTTCTTCTTTGAAATAACAATAGAATTGGGGTTTGGAGTCGACTCTGTCTTCAAACTTAGGTGCAGGAGAAAAAGGTTCACTGCTGCAATATGCTTTGGCAATACACATCGGCAGTAATTTTTGGGCTCCACCAACTCCTTCTACAAATAGTTTATTAAGGTGATTACCACTATCCCAATTTACAGGATATCCCCTTCGATAATAATTCACCTGAAGTTGCAACTGATGAATGAGGGTAGACTCAAGATCAAAGTGGGTTTCTCCGGTGGTCATTTGTCCATTTAGACTGTAGGAAACACCTTGTTGGCGTAATCTGTGATATTGATCGAATAAAAGTTCCAGAATTTCTTTACCTTCTTCGTCTGCAGGGATGCACTCTATAATTAATGTCCACATGTGTTTGTCGAAAGCCCAAAGTGCATATTCAAAACCGCTAATTGCAAAAAAGGTTCGACCAGAGCAGTCAGTCACTTCATTTCTATAGAAAAGTAAACGGATATTTCTCTCAAGCGCAGCCCTAACAGAATAGTACTCCCCCCGCACCACAAAATCTAAAAAAGTAGCTTTATCGAGTTCATATTGTAATAATTCTTTCTGTTCTTTGGAGCTTCTATAAAAATTGAATAAATCCAATTTAGGTAATTTATTAGTTACATTAACCCACATTTCCGCGGGTAAACTGCTGCTTTCAGTAGTACTTTGTATCAGAGGGTATTTTTCTTTCATTGAGTTTCCAACAATGACTACAGGGTTTAAACCAAGGGGTTATCAAAAATCAGGATATTAATCTAAATAAAATCAGGAATCTACTCCTGGTAGAGTACGTTTTAATGGGAAAGGCAAAGCAGGTTTAAGCACTGGATATCGTTCTGCTATTGTTACAATACCTTTGACTAAATCAGCAATAACTATTACCAGGGGAAGGACTTTTCATGTGTATGGACATTTTTTCTTTCTTCTATTTTCGCATGGACCTGGTCTAACCATTACGCAATGTCTGATTGCCCTGAGCCAGCAATATTATTAGATCACTGGAACGAACCTTCTGAATCACTTGTCCCTCCTGGCCACCATGCAAGACAGCCTTTGCTAAAGCGTTTCTGGCAAAGCCCAAAGCCAGTCGCATCATAAACCAGTAATTTAACAGACGTCCGTGTTCTATTGCTAAAAGCAAAAACAGTCCCATTGAAGGGGTTATCACATAACTTCTGACGGCAGATAGCTTTTTAAACCGTTAATTCCTTTTCTAAAATCCACTGGTTCAACTGCCAATAGCAAGCGGTGCTGCGGAGTTATCTGTAACATCTCTACCTCATAAATTCTGTGATAATATGGCTGAGATGGATAGGAGACAATTTATGTATTGTAAGTTTATCTCCAGATACACGACACAACTCAATTGAGCAACGATCGTTATAGACATCAAATTCAGGGGATAGTTCAGGTAATGCAGCGGGGCTATTTACATCTATAAACTGGAATCCATTGACTACGTCAGTTATATTTTCTTTTATTTGAACATGATATACGTTTAAGGTGCTGCATATCTTTGAGCGTGAGTAGGTGTCTAAAACCTCTTTTACTTGCTCCCATAGATAATCAGGGATTTTTCCTTGGCTTGTTCTGGTTTCGCGCCAATGTTTGAATGCCGCCTTAACAGACACAAGCTTATCAACTGCCTTATTCATAAGGATCGCTTCTTGAAAATTATCGAAGCTATAGCTTATCCAATACGGCTGACCATAGTCATGCAGGCTTACCGAAAGCTCAGAACCCACTTTGACGCATTTCATGAAAATATGAATTGTTTCTCTTGTAGGTGTTGAATAATAGGTCTATAACTTTAAAAATAAAGAGAGCAACTTATGTCAGAAAATAAACGTAATAAAGGAAAAACCTATCATTGCAAGGAACCCCCTACTTCAGCTTTATCTGCAGAAAACTCATCGCTTACATTAAGCATCATCAAAGCATTGCCTGGAAGTATCTATTGGAAAGACAAAAATGGAGTTTATTTAGGTTGCAATGACGCAATGTTGGAAATGACTGGGATGAAATCCATCATTGGAAAAACTGATTTTGAAATGCCTTGGGCTGAATCTGCAACAACGATTCGCAATAACGATTTAAAAGTAATGAACCTGAATTCCTCATTGGAATTGGAAGAAATTGGGACCATCGCAAATGGAGAACAAGTAGTGGTATTAACCCGTAAAACTCCTTTACATGATGAACACGGCAATGTCACCGGAATTATTGGCATCTCCTTAAATATAACCAATCGAAAAAAACAAGAGGCTGCTCTCTGTTCAAGCCAAGAAAAAACACAATCCACCTTGGAAAATATTTTGGCCAATATGCCAGGACATGTTTATTGGAAAGACAAAAACGGGGTTTATTTAGGATGCAACAATCGCCAAGCTCAAAGTGTAGGGTTTCAATTTGGCTATGAAATCGTAGGAAAAACTGATTTTGACCTGCCTTGGGGCAAAAACCAAGCTGAGTTATTTCGACAAAATGATCTTCATATTATGCAAACAGGTGAAACTGAAATCATTGAAGAAAAAGCGCAAGTAGGTGGTAAAGATGCCATTTTTTTAAGCCATAAATCACCAATGCGTAATAAAAAAGGGGAAATTACCGGGGTACTAGGGATTTCCATTGACATCACAGACCGAAAAAAAATTGAAGCAGAGCTCAAAATTGCAAAAGAAAAAGCAGAAGCAGCAAGTCTGGCAAAAACAGAATTTCTGGAAAATATGCGTCATGACATTCGTACCCCCCTTACCGGTATCGTAGGATTTGCAGACCTTATCCAATCTGAAGCAGAAAGTCCTAGAATTAAAGAATATTCAGAGAACCTAGTTGCATCCAGTCATGCTCTGCTTGATTTTATGGATGATGTACTTGAAGCGATTCATGTAAGCTCTGGCGAAATCCCCAAAGTGAGGAAAAAATTCGTATTACAAAAAATAGCGCAACATGTGATTGATCTGAATAAAGCCAAAGCATCTTCTAAACGACTGACCTTATCTCTAGAATTTGATCCCGATATTCCCAGATTTCTTATTGGAGATCCGGTTCGTATCCATAGAATTTTACTTGAACTGATTTCGAATTCATTGAATTTTACAGATGCCGGGTTTGTAACTGTAACAGCCAAGCTGGCAAAGCGAGAAAACCGTGAAGTGATCATCCAATTTGTCGTGGAAGATAGTGGCATGGGGATTCCGAAAGACAAGCAACAAGAAATTTTTCTCCAATTCAAACGTTTAACCCCTTCCTATAAAGGAATTTATAAAGGAGCAGGTTTAGGCCTTGCTGTAATCAAACAGTTTATTGATGAATTAGATGGAGAAATATATGTCGAGAGTACTGTTGCCAAAGGAACAAAATTTACCTGTATCATTCCCTTAAAAACAGCACTTTTAGAAGATGAAACAGGTATTGATAAAGATTTTGACTTCAATATATCCAGTCTTAAACAAAACACTGCCATAACCACTCCCTATTCAAATCCATCAATCCATTCATTCAAACATCGCATCTTGCTCGTGGAAGACAATACTGTGGCGCAAACCATAGCAAAAGCCATGTTAAATCACTATCACTGCCAAGTAGATGTAGCGGTTGATGGACAATCTGCGTTAGAACTGTGGAAGAAAAATAGATATGACTTAATTTTTATGGATATTGGTCTGCCTGATATGGATGGTTATCAAGTCACCCATTACATTCGTGTACAAGAAGTTTCAAAAAAATATCACACCCCCATCATTGCACTTACCGCCCATGTTGGTGAGGAAAATAAAGAGCGATGTATCGAATCGGGCATCAATGCGGTGATCAGCAAGCCATTAACGCAAAAAAAATGCGGTGATATTTTGAGCTCATTTATTCCTTCCATACTCAAAGAAAGGATAAATTCTCCTGAAAATTGCATTTCTGAGAGACCTGCAACAGAAGAACAACTCTTTGATCTTTCTAAATTTCCACTACTTGATGTTGAGGAAGGAATTAAAACTACAGGTGCAGAACATACACTTCGCGACATGCTCAACCTAATGCTCGATCACTCCTTTGCCGAAGATATTGCTCTGCTCAAAAAAGCACATGAGCAAGGTGATTGGGAACAAACCCAAAAACTCACTCATAAAATTAAGGGAGGGGTAGTATATGTTGGTGCCACTCGAATAAAAATGGCGTGCCAATATTTTGAAGATTATTGGAAATCAGGACAACGTGATTTATTGGAGCAATTGTATCAACAAATTATACTGGTTATTGATAAAACAGCCTCTGAAATTAAACAATGGATCGCAGCAAAAACACCTCTCTAATATCTCTAGAACCAATCCCCTCTCCCACAAATGAGCATTATTTCATGCCATTCCTGCCTTCGCAGGAATGGCATGAATTCACTTTGATCATGTTCTTATTCTTCTGTTGATAATGCCCACCTGTGGAAGAGGTAGGAACGTTTTCTCCAGAATTTAAGCGAGGAGATCTCTCGTTGCACTCGGGATGACGGGGGGCGGAGAAAGTGGATTTGCAGGATATTTTTTAAATCGAAGTGCAACAGGTCTTAAATAGTTTGGATAATGAGGTTTGATTAAATAATCATAGGTAGCAGCCATCGCTTTGTTTCTGCCACTTGGATAAACTTCGAAATCGTATGCCTTTTCTGTCCACAGACACATTACAGAACATTCTTCAATCAAATAATCAAGACAAAGTCGAAACGCCCTTTCAGAGTCAACGTTTTCAGTAGAAAATCGACTCAGGTATCGGCTTAAAAATTCATCGATATTGACATGAATTGCCTGACGGAATGATTCATTGAGCTCATATTCTTTTTGGACGCGCAGATGACTGCTAATGAAATTCTGACTGTTGTACCAATCATCCCAGCGCATGATCTCATAAGGGATGGTTAGCTGATTGTAAGCCATTTCATTTCGCTTGAGCCAATCATCGCCTTCTTGCACCGCAAGTTGATATAATTCATCCGCAGTTGCATGATTCATAATACCCATTGTATGACGTTGCACACTATCATCAACAAGGATGGTACATTGTTTAAAAGAGGCATTAATTAGTTTAATAACTGCCGCAAATTTTTCGCCTTCATGAATAGGTTGCCCTACACTAATGGGCATAAGGCACGAGGATTGAGGAAACAGTTTTCTTTCCTCTACTGGGTTTTCTCTAAAGGAGGCTTTCACTATCCTGTTATCAACTAAGCTCATCGTCCTAACCTCCTTCTGTCTAAATCACCACTATTTTTGCGTAAAAAGAGATCATATTTTATTTTATTAAAATCATCCTGTCTATTAATAAATCATTGACATAATAATTAATTAAGGTTTTTATTATATAATGTAAGTAATAGAACCAATACGAGTGTAAAATGTCTTATAGAATCAATAATCCTGGCGGTGGCGATTGCGGATTTTATGCGTTTGCAATTGGCACCATTAAAGACATTCAAGATGAGTACGCACTCTATGGAGAAAGCGCAACCTATAACCTGTGGAAAAGAAAAGGTCTGCGTGGCGTTAGCTTGCAAGAGCTCCTCGACTTTGATTTAAATCGGTTGTATGAGTCTCCTTATAGTTATAAAAATGAGCTTTTGTCTACATTACAAATGTCCCTAAGAAACATTGCCGCTGATGCTTACAAGATCGATCTTTTAAAAAGAATAAGAACTGAAGCAGTATCGAAAGATAAGGAAACCTTGATTGAAGGTTCACCTGTGTATCACAAATTTATGGAATTAGTACACTTTTATTTAGGTAAGGGTAAGAATAATCTCGATGAGATAAGTAAATTTAATGAGCTCGCTTTATCTCCTCAAGTCAAGAGCTTAGCAGAAAATACGGCACAATCACTTCAACCCAAGCTTACAGCAAAACCCCTTTCTGAAGCAGAATCAAATACAATAGAAAATGCCCATGTCAAAGAAGCATTATTAAAAGACGTCATGCATGGTGATCGAGAAAATCCAGGTTCTGTTATTTTAAAAGGCGTTGAAAAGATTAAGGAACAAGGACGATGGGCAACACACGGTGATTTGAAAGAAATTGCCGTGCAACTGAATAAAAATCTCTACGTCGAAGGCCAACTTAACGGAGACCCTGATCCTCGTTTGCGTACTATAGTCTTAAATAACGAAGATAATGCGCATTGGACAACCCAAATAGAGCAATTACCTCCTAAACGTCAAGAATTAAAGAATGAGGAAGCTCCTTCAGCAGCAAAAGAAGAGCAAGTGATTCCTGCATCCGTAAGCAAACCAATTAATGCAGAAAAAGGAGACGGCTATCAGCAGCATCTAAATGATTTGATTCAGGCCGTATCAACCCAAGGCTTGTTTTCTCAAGTTAAAAATAAGATTAATGTCGAGGATATTGACACAGCAGAAGCATTAAAAGGCGAGTCGGATGAGGATTTTGCGAAACGCTTGCAAGAAGCGGAATACAGGCGTGCTTTCAAATAGAAGCCTAAGATTGAAAAATGAACGCATTAATTAAAAGCGGCTCTTTGCTTTTTAAACTAATTCACAGCATGAACGTGGTCAAATGACTGTACCTTAACTCTTTATAATGCTATAAAAATCTCAAGGAGTCTTAATTAAGGTACTGGCTGATGAGCACCATTCATCGCTTTATCGAAGCCCAAAAAGGCAAAAATTCATCTGCCTCATTCCAACAAGCTTATGATGAACTCAAAGCAGGCGGCAAACAAAGCCATTGGATATGGTATCTCTTCCCTCAGCTCAAACAACTTGGATTCAGTTCAACAGCCCAATATTTCGGGATTGTTGATTTCAATGAAGCCTGTGCCTATTTACAAAACGAGGAACTTTTTCAAAATTATCTCGCATTCACGCAATTAGTAGATCAACAACTAAAAAGAAAGATTCCTGTTTTGACCCTTATGAATGGACAAATTGATACTATGAAGCTGGTCTCAAGCCTCACCTTATTTCGGGCTGCGGCTTCATTTCTTTTGCATCAAGGAGATACCTCTCAGGATTTTGCCGCACTTGTAGATTGCTGCGATCAGATTCTTGCCGAGACTTCGAAACAAGGTTATTTTCCCTGTACACGAACCCTTGAAGCGTTGACTTCAAAAAAATGAATTCATTAATGTTTTCTCTTTTTCAAAGCAGTGTATGATTGCTTTCATGTTCATAACATAAATATTGGAAAAAGTAATGAGAAAGCTTGCCTGTTTATTTTTTCTCTGCTTCTATCAAATGGTCAATGCAGATAACCTCACTGCAGTAGAAAAACATATTGCTCAGTACATTACTACCAACTCTCAGAAGCAACTTTCACTATTGGAACAATTAGTGAATAGAAACAGTGGAACTACGCACATTGAGGGGGTTCAGCGCGTAGGAAACATGGTACGCAAACAATTAGATCAACTTGGATTTAAGACTTATTGGGTTAATGAACCACCTGCACAGCATCGCGCCGGCTCTTTGGTTGCAAAACACTATGGAAATAAAGGCAAAAAACTGCTTTTAATTGGACATCTTGATACGGTGTTTCCTGAAAATAGCCCGTTTCAACATTTTAAACAGAAAGGAGATATTGCAACTGGACCAGGAGTCATTGATGACAAAGGTGGAGTAGTTGTCATCCTTTATGCCTTAAAAGCGCTGCAAGAAGCAAAAGCTCTAGAGAATGCAAATATCACGGTTATCTTAACCGGCGATGAAGAAGATTCCGGGAAACCTATCTCCATTTCCAGAAAACCTTTAATCGACGCTGCAAAAAAGTCCGATATTGCCTTGGATTTTGAATGGGCGATTACCCCAGATACTGCAACCGTTGCACGTAGAGGAATAACACACTGGACATTGGAAGCTCATGGCAATGAAGCACACTCGTCAGAAATTTTCCAAAAAAAAGCAGGTTATGGTGCTGTTTTTGAGTTAGCACGAATCTTAAATACGATGCGTTCAAAGCTCAGTAGCGAACGCTTTTTATCATTTAGTCCTGGCCTTATTTTAGGGGGCACCACGACGAACAATAAAAATAATTTTCAGGGGGACGCCTTTGGCAAGGGAAATGTGATCGCAAAAATTGCTTTAGCAAATGGAGACTTACGCTTTATCACTGAAGATCAAAAAAATGATGCAGAGAAAAAAATAACCGATATTGTTGCCGATCATCTGCCCGGAACTTCAGCCTCCATTAAGTTTGAAGATGGGATTCCCAGTATGCCCCCTACTGAGGCTAATGAAGCTTTATTAAGACAATATAGTCAAGTGAGTGAAGACTTAGGGCAAGGGATGATACTTCCTCTTGATCCAGGAACAAGAGGTGCAGGTGATATTTCACACATTGCGTCCCTGGTGGATGGTGCATTAGCAGGTTTAGGTCCTGTAGGTACAGGAGCACATTCTGCCGAAGAAACGTTAAACATTCCTTCTCTTACAACCCAAACTCAACGCGCGGCTTTATTGCTTTATCGGTTAAGCACTAAATTAAAATGAAGTCATCTTATTAACCCAAAAAATTATTCCATCTGATATATACTTATAAAAATAACACTCCCTCTTGGAGTAATTTATGAAATCAAAGATAGAAGAAGAAAAAAAGGCTGCAAAAGAACGGTACGAACAACTGTTAGAAGCATTGGCTGTGACGAATAGAGCACACCAAAATGTATTATTTGAAATTCGACCTAATCCGACTTTTTTTGAAGAAATGTATGATAAGGGTAAAGTGACTCCGCTACATGTTGATTTTGTATCTAAAAATTCAGGCGCCAAATTTACTATAGAGAATAAATTTTATCCTGATAGCTGGGTCATTAAAATACCAGAAAATGCAACCAAGGAAGAAAAAGACTGTATCAGGGATATAACTCTTGAAGTCATTGCTCATCCTAAAAATCCAGCTCCAGGTTATCAACCTAAAATGGTAGCGTTTTTTCCTGATAATACTCCAGAAGAAGAAATTGTTGATTTTGTCAAAGCAGCTAAAGAGAAAGGAATAGCAGTTAATTTATTTATTGGAAAAAAAGAAGAATTTGACAAAATCCAAGAGGCTCATGAAAAAAAGACAAAAGAGATTATTGCGTCAGGAAATTTAGATAAACTTCCTGGGTGGGATGGTTATGCAAAAACCATTCAGCGAAGTGAGGGAGGAAGAAAAGGTGAAGAATTTCTAAGCAAATATAACTCAGAACAAACTAGCTCCTTAATTCATAATTGAAATTTATTCGGTAGTGTTTAAATAACTGTGTCATCTCTTTTAATTTGTTTATAATTTAACACTTAAAAGAGGTAGATATGAATAAAAAGAAAATAGATTTATCGAATTTTGATTTCAATGAGTTCAAATTAGAGGCTTTGACCCAGTTAAAGTCTGGCCAATCTCTCACTGGAAAAGACGGCATACTGACCCCCTTAATAAAAGAGCTATTAGAGGCGGCATTAGAAGGTGAAATGGATTCTCATATGACTGATTGTCATGAGACAGGTATTTCAAACCGTCGCAACGGCAAAACGACTAAAACAATTAAATCAACAACTGGAGTTTTTGATTTAGAAACACCTCGAGATAGGGATGGCAGCTTTGAACCCGAGCTTGTAAAAAAACGTCAAACGGTACTCAACGAGTCACTGGATAATAAAGTCCTAGCCCTCTATGCGATAGGCATGAGTTACGAGGCGATAAGCGAGCATTTATCTGAGATGTATGGACTAGAAGTCTCGAGTGCTAAAATCAGCCTGATTACTGACAAACTATTACCCCTGATTACCGAGTGGCGTAATCGCTCCCTAGAATCTGTATACCCAATCGTTTTTCTTGATGCCATGCACTTTAAAGTACGTGTTGAAGGTAAGGTCATAAGTAGAGCATTTTACACCGTCCTTGCTGTAAATTCAGAAGGTAAAAAAGATATTCTAGGGCTCTATTTATCTGAGGCAGAGGGAGCTCGTTTTTGGCTTAGTGTATTAAATGACCTTAAAGCTCGTGGTGTAGAGGATATCCTTATAGCAAGCATCGATGGACTTAAGGGATTTCCTGATGCCATTGCTGAAGTTTTTCCTAACACCGAGATCCAGCTTTGTGTCGTTCATCAAATTCGCAACTCATTAAAGTATGTGGTTAGTAAGGACCAGAAAGCCTTTATGGCCGATTTAAAGCTGGTTTATAAGGCTTCAAGCAAAGATATGGCTTTGCATCATCTACTTGAGTTGGAAGAGAAATGGGGCAAAAAATACCCGGCGGTGATGAAATCCTGGAATAACAACTGGGAAGCTCTATCACAATACTTCAAATACCCAGAAGAGCTAAGACGCATCATTTACACTACCAATATTGTTGAAGGCTTTCATCGGCAAATTCGCAAGTACACTAAAAATAAAGGCGCTTTCACCAGTGAAAACGCCCTTATTAAGCTTATTTATTGTGCTTGCCAGAAAGTACTGGAAAAATGGAATCAGCCCATGCACAATTGGGCGCTTATCGTGTCCCAGTTACAAATCTATTTCGAAGACAGACTAACCCTGGGACTTAGATAATGACTGAGGTGACACAGTTGGATGAACACTCTCGAATATACTCAACGGCACGCCACTGCAGATAATCTCTTTGCCTTTTTTAAAAATCCATTAACTACATCGCAACGGAAACATATCATTTTATTAAAAGAGCAACTCAATGAATTAATGACTGAATATCAAGAATCAAATCATTTAAATCAAGAAAAGAGGGAAGAACTACGATGGTATATCAAAAATCGTGGCTCCAATCTGGCTCTTTGTAATACTGATCGGTTTTATCTACACCTAGACTGCACAGTTCCTTCCGCCAATCAAGATATGAAACATTAGAAACCAGGACTTTTGATTGGGAACACCATAATAAAAATCAAAGCCCTGTCCTTAGATGCTCTATTTGATCTGGCTATAATTGATTTCAAGTGTCTGCATAGGGACTATGTTTCATCGTAGCCGACGGTCTTCAACAAAAGCCTAGGACGGTTGCTACTTTCTCCCGCAAAGACTGGCTATAAAATTCATAATGAGCTCCACTGACTCATCGATTAAATATTGGGACGTATCAATCACCATTTGTTTGCTTTCCCAAGGTTCATAGTGGCGATCCAAAACATCTTGCCATGTAGGCAGTTTATGACCCTCTAAATCGGCAATGCGTCCCTCTACCCGATTTTGGTGAACTGTGGTATCGGAACAAATGAGTTCGATCTCTATAAAATCTGCTCCGGCTTGTTTGGCAACTTGCTGCCAATGTTGGCGTGTTATTGCAATCGGATTAACCGAGTCGGCCACCACGTTTAAACCTAAGGCCAAATTCTCTCGAGCGACTGCATAACTGATAAAGTACCCCTCTGAACCTACTATCAATGAATCAGGATAGCCATCTAAGTTAATTAAAGCCTGCTCAATGGTATCAGCTCTAAGATAAACTGCCTTTATACGCTGGGCTATGATTTTAGAAATCGTAGTTTTTCCTGTCCCTGGCAACCCACCAAAAATAATTAACATCGCTCGATGGCCTTTTATAAAGGTTTGTAGAATTTTTATTATTTTCCTTTTTTCTTAAAAATGTGCAACCTTATCCTTATCAAATTTTGTTTTACTTTAATTATCTGTGTATCTTTTAGCGCAAGGGTTTCCTAAAAATGATTCAAAGCGTTTTGCTGTATTGAGTTGATAAATATTCTTTATAATCTCCTCTGCTTTCTTCACAAGCTTTTTTGTAAGATTGTTTTCTAAACTCTTCAGAACAAAACATACCTTCTTTTTTGAAAAAAAGATGAATTTGCCGGTTTGTTTTATTAGAAGATTTTAATAAACCTTCGCTGACTGCGGTTTTTACATTCCTTTTAAGCAATTCGAGTTGATTTGAACAAGCCATTTGTTTGCTATGTCCTGTTTTTGCCAACTTCTCGTTTTGAGAGGGAGACACCTCTTTTTGCAGAGTATTGGTAATTAATCTGATTTTTTTATGCAGTATTTGCATCACTGACAATACATATTTTTTTCTGTTTTCATGCATTTGATCATAAGCAACGGGAAGTGCATTTTCTTTTGAAAAGCAAATATTATTGATCACCATATCGAGCGTTTTTCTGAGTTTTGTTTCGGCACCATAAAGGCCCTGCTCGATGCGTTTTCGAATTTCATGAGCTTCTTCTAACAATGGGGAGATAATTTTGGTGTATTCCCGCTTTAGCTGAGTATCTGTTTGAGTGGATAAAAAGTAAGCCCAATTTTTTTTAAATTTCCCTAATACATGATTGTCATTATACAAAGATAATTTAGATCCCGGCTTAGCAACTCGATATTCGCCCCCTACAATCCAGCTTAATAAAAAATTATAGGCCTCTACGCCCGTCATGAGTTTGCAGGCTTTATTTTTATCTTTGAGTTCTTCTAATAATTCAGCAAAAGCTTTTTGATCTTCAACATCATTAAAGATAAAGATATGCCTGACACAAGAAACTGAGTGAATAGGTTTTACTAAGTCTTTTAATCGCTGTATGGAATCTTTGGTCCTGCCATGACCACGATTTAAGGTGAGTTCAATCACTCTAAATTTTTGAAAATCTAAACCCATGTGTACCCCCCGAGATTAGAAGCTATTGAGATTTCTTAATAATCAACATGTAGACTGGTTCTGCGGTTTCCACCTACTCTGGTCATGCACAATGATTCATTTAAAAACACTAAGGCATGTAGATAAACCAATGGTATATTAAAATGATAATTTGATAAAAACAAGACAAGAACAACCATGGAGCCAAGAGCTTCACTGGACTTTATTGCTTGAGCTAATTCAAGAACCACAGCACTTTTATTCTGAGAATTCCCAAACGGGAGTTCGTTATTAACGGCAATGACGGCGAAGCGAACAAAGGTAGCCTGTGCGCAGGTTCATACACCCCCACCCCAGCTCCCACTGCATTTCTCAGACTACGTTTGCTTGATTTACTGCACCGCATTAAAAATGTCTGGGTACATGGGCTTCTTTATTTACCTATGAGTATAAAAATTGCAGCCAGCAAAGCAACCACAGCGGTTATGGTGTTGGGAATTGCAACTCCAGGAGCCAAAACACCAAGAGCTACTATAATCAGGTAAACAGCAAGAAGAATAAAACCTATATTTTTAGTGAATCGCATAATTTAATCCTTTATTAATTTGGTCCTAAACACTAAACATCTAGAAATGAATTTTTGATTATTCAATAGTACCTCCTAATCTTTCAAGGTTTCAGGTGACATAAGCATTTTATATATTTCGCCAACATGCATTTCTTCTTCTTGAATCATTTTTCTGGCAAATTCTTCAACTAATACTGACTTTTTTTCTGAATGGTGTGCTAGTTGATAATACAAATTCAAACCTTGTTTCTCATGCTCAAGAGACTCCTGTAAGCGCTCCAAGAACCACAGGCTTACAATTTACAACTTAGGGGTATAATCTAAGCCAATATTCCAAGGCAACAGTTTTTCATAATCATCAACACTGTTGCAAAGAGGAGCGTTCTTTAACAACATGACATAGTAATGATAAGGGTCGAGATTGTGTAATTTAGCCGTTCTGATGATACTGAAGTGTAAACACAAGGCCTCAGCACCTTCAACAGAGGCGCAAAACAAGAAGTTCTTTCGAGCAATGACCAAGGGTTTGATTTCTTGTTCAGTAAGATTGTTATCGATTTCCAGACGCCCATCATCTAAAAAGCGCATCAGTCCATCTCTATATTTAACACAGTAATTGAGTGCTTTCCCAAGCGGTGATTGGGGCAAAGTTGTAGGATAGACCTTATCAACCCATGTATTAAAGGCTTCCATGAGTGGTTTGGATTTTTCCTGACGCAACTGGTGACGTTGGTCTGGATTCAGTTGATTATTTTTAGCCTCACGCTCTATTTTATAAAGCTCTTTAAAAAAGCGCATGGCTTCTTTGGCAATGCCTTTGCCTTTATTAGATTGGGCAATAGGTTCAAATTTTCTGCGCGCATGCGCGTTGCAATTGACAATGTGCGCATTGCTGCTACCCACAAGTTCAAAAAAATTGTCACCATCGACATGTAAATAGCCATTGAATCCGACAAACCAATCGTAAATAAATTGTTTGTGCTCCACATCGTTGTAGTCATAAAGAATAACGGATTTATCCGGTGGTCCACCCCGAATGCAATACACATAGGATTTGGTTTCTGCTTTTCTTCCAGGCTCATGCAAGACCTGCAAGGTCGTTGCATCACAACTGGCCACATCATACTCAATCACACTGTCTTTCAACAGATTATAAATGGGACGCAGTGGTGTCATTAACTCAATGAGCCAGCGCGCCATGGTTTGGCGTGAGCAATCAATACCATGTCGTTCGCTGAGTTGTCGCTCCAGATGGTACAGTGGTTGCCTGTCATCCAGCTTGCTGACCACCAGGAATGATAAAAACTCTTCTGTTGCTTTAATTTTGGGGAGAATTTGTTTGGGCGCTGCTGCGGTTACGATTTGATTCTCGCATCCTTTAGTGCAAGCAACTACTTCACGTCGTTGCTCCACAATTTCGATGACGCAAGGTTGGTAATGCAGTAGCTCTTTGGTTTCATAACGAATCACTGTTTTGCATGCACCACAGGCACATTGCTTGTCTTCATCAGATACCGGAATAATTTCAATGCGACGGGGTAGTTCTTTCTGCGCTTTTTTATTCTTCTTTCTTGTATGGGCAGCCACTGGTGTCATTTCTTCGGTCTGCTCACCGCTTGCTTCAGCCTGAGAAAAAATGCTCTGATTATTTTCAAACAAAGACAGCTGAGGATTTTCAGGGTCAATATAACGCTCAGAGCGCTTGCCAAAACGGTGACGGCGTAGCTCCATGATTTGTGCTTTTAAAGAATCATAGGCTTCCGCGTAGTGTTCATTGCGTGCTTGAGATAGAGCAAGCTCTGCTTTTAATGCGAGTATTTCGTTACTTAATTGCTCTATTTTTTCTTCGTACATCATGTTGAAATGGCACCTGTTTGCTGAGTCAATTATATCACATTACGTTGATTTTAAAAACAAATTAATCGTTTTTTGTAAATTATTTCTAATAGAAATTCGTAGCCAATACTTCCGGCAACAATGTGTGTTTTGCAAAATCCAATCCTGAGAGCAGCCAGCTTAATTGGTCATTGGTAAGGCTCATGACCGCGTCATCGTGTTTGGGAAATTTTAGTTTTCCTTGCTCCAATCGCTTATAACAGAGCCAAAACCCATTTCGCTCCCACCACAGCATTTTTATTTTATTGGCTTGGCGGTTTCTGAAAAGAAAAATTTGCCCTGATGTGGGGTTCAACTGAAGATGGTCGGAAATCAACATCACCAGTCCATCAATTTGTCGCCTAAAATCAATAGGCTTTGGATAGAGCCATATGCTTGCATTAAATGATAAAAACATGGCTAACCCCACAAGGACAACAACATTGGCAATAAAGTCTGGTCGTGAATTTTTAGCTCATGCCCATTGTTCAATACCAAGGTGCATACTGTCTCTGGAGCTCTTTGTGTCAGCTTATTTAATTGAATCGGTACTAATTTGGATGAAGCTATTTCTTCCCGATACTTTCGCTCCCAATAGCCAAATTGATGGTAGTTTAATTGATGCTTTCGACAGTACGTTACTCGCGACAAACCACTTTCTTTTTGATGCGTTACATGCTCCATCCATCTCTGTTCTTTCGTGCCATCTGTTTCTTGGGGGGATATAATTTGTGGGGATATATTCATCGTACTCTCCTCTCTAAATTGATGTTGCAGAGTATGACGAAACGGAGATAATTATTAAATTATGTAGTTGCTGGCGCGCTTACGCTTTTTTGTAAGATTGTTTTCTAAACTCTTCAGAACAAAACATACCTTCTTTTTTGAAAAAAAGATGAATTTGCCGGTTTGTTTTATTAGAAGATTTTAATAAACCTTCGCTGACTGCGGTTTTTACATTCCTTTTAAGCAATTCGAGTTGATTTGAACAAGCCATTTGTTTGCTATGTCCTGTTTTTGCCAACTTCTCGTTTTGAGAGGGAGACACCTCTTTTTGCAGAGTATTGGTAATTAATCTGATTTTTTTATGCAGTATTTGCATCACTGACAATACATATTTTTTTCTGTTTTCATGCATTTGATCATAAGCAACGGGAAGTGCATTTTCTTTTGAAAAGCAAATATTATTGATCACCATATCGAGCGTTTTTCTGAGTTTTGTTTCGGCACCATAAAGGCCCTGCTCGATGCGTTTTCGAATTTCATGAGCTTCTTCTAACAATGGGGAGATAATTTTGGTGTATTCCCGCTTTAGCTGAGTATCTGTTTGAGTGGATAAAAAGTAAGCCCAATTTTTTTTAAATTTCCCTAATACATGATTGTCATTATACAAAGATAATTTAGATCCCGGCTTAGCAACTCGATATTCGCCCCCTACAATCCAGCTTAATAAAAAATTATAGGCCTCTACGCCCGTCATGAGTTTGCAGGCTTTATTTTTATCTTTGAGTTCTTCTAATAATTCAGCAAAAGCTTTTTGATCTTCAACATCATTAAAGATAAAGATATGCCTGACACAAGAAACTGAGTGAATAGGTTTTACTAAGTCTTTTAATCGCTGTATGGAATCTTTGGTCCTGCCATGACCACGATTTAAGGTGAGTTCAATCACTCTAAATTTTTGAAAATCTAAACCCATGTGTACCCCCCGAGATTAGAAGCTATTGAGATTTCTTAATAATCAACATGTAGACTGGTTCTGCGGTTTCCACCTACTCTGGTCATGCACAATGATTCATTTAAAAACACTAAGGCATGTAGATAAACCAATGGTATATTAAAATGATAATTTGATAAAAACAAGACAAGAACAACCATGGAGCCAAGAGCTTCACTGGACTTTATTGCTTGAGCTAATTCAAGAACCACAGCACTTTTATTCTGAGAATTCCCAAACGGGAGTTCGTTATTAACGGCAATGACGGCGAAGCGAACAAAGGTAGCCTGTGCGCAGGTTCATACACCCCCACCCCAGCTCCCACTGCATTTCTCAGACTACGTTTGCTTGATTTACTGCACCGCATTAAAAATGTCTGGGTACATGGGCTTCTTTATTTACCTATGAGTATAAAAATTGCAGCCAGCAAAGCAACCACAGCGGTTATGGTGTTGGGAATTGCAACTCCAGGAGCCAAAACACCAAGAGCTACTATAATCAGGTAAACAGCAAGAAGAATAAAACCTATATTTTTAGTGAATCGCATAATTTAATCCTTTATTAATTTGGTCCTAAACACTAAACATCTAGAAATGAATTTTTGATTATTCAATAGTACCTCCTAATCTTTCAAGGTTTCAGGTGACATAAGCATTTTATATATTTCGCCAACATGCATTTCTTCTTCTTGAATCATTTTTCTGGCAAATTCTTCAACTAATACTGACTTTTTTTCTGAATGGTGTGCTAGTTGATAATACAAATTCAAACCTTGTTTCTCATGCTCAAGAGACTCCTCCAAAATAGTTCTAATATTATGCTCATGAGTCTCTAATAATGTGCCAATTTTAAGTGTAGGGTGATAGGAAAAATGGGTGATAAGCTCCCCTATTAAATGAGCGTGACTTAAGCTCTCTTGAGCCTGATCCCGCATCCATTTACAGATAGGAATACGATTAAAACCAAATATCATAAAAGAGTAGTGGGTATAGCGCACAACCCCCGCCATCTCAAGCTCTAATAATTTATTTAGAGTTTTTATGATTGCATCATCAATTGTTTCAGGCTCGGGTCTTCCATGTGTCATAGCTCATTCCTTTAATTAGCATATGTAAGAGTATAGAATAATTCAAAAGAAGTATGGGTTGAGATTGGGCATTATGCTCCCAACAAAACAATCAATCCAACAAAGTACAAAAGGGGGCTGCAACTTGAATTTTGCATTACAGCCCCTGCAAAATGCAGTCTCTGACCTATGATTTCTTAAGACATTCGGCACACTTCCCCGCTGCCCGTGAAATCACCTCTATTATAAACTTAACATGGTACCTTGCTCAGGTTTAATTAATTCGACACCGATATCATTTTCCTGGGACAATTCATTGATAACCTGCTTTCTTGTATCCTCTTTCGAATTTGAAAAGTCCACTAATCTGGGTTTGATGTGAGTCACAATAATTGGCAATCCTCTTAGTGCGTTTTTTAAATCTAAAGGATCAACAATTGACGCCAATTGACGCAACTCAAACATAAATAAACTTGGTTTTAAATGCCCAAATAATTTGTCATCGGGTTGTGAGTTTAAAAAGGAACACTCTAGCATGATGGCATGAAGCTGCTTATTTCTTATAAGTGGCGCGATCTCATTCCAAATAGTTCCCATATTTGTCGATTTTTCAATGCGATCAGCACCCGTATCCCCAAAATATAAAAGATATTCTGTCTTATAACGTATTAAAAACGCGCTTGATGCCATTCCACCATGACTTAAAGGGAACGTTTTTACCTGCAGATCGGTATGAGGAATAGCAGTCCATTGCAGTAATGGCATGGTTTGATAATGCTGATAATTCAAGTGCGGAATTTCACCCTTATCACCAAAATTTCCCCAAACAGACCAATTAAAAATATTGTTCTGCAATGCCTGCATGGTTTCTTCGCGAGCCATAATTGTCTGCTGCTCTCGCAATTCGGGTTGAGCCATTACAAGCCCCATCAGATGATCAAGATGTGCATGAGAAATGAGATAAGCAGGAATATGTTTTTGCAGCAAATCGTCAATATTTTTATTAAATACCGATTGCTTGTGGGCGGTAACTTCAAGCCCTCGCATCAAAGTCCCCCCATCAAGAGCTGTATAATTTTCGCTCTCAATTGTTTTTAATAGGTAAGCGGATAAATTTCCATCTTTTAAACCGCCATAGACCCCAAGAGGAATAATTTCGAAAACGGGTGCACAAGATGCTACATCAGACAACAAAAAAATAAAAATCGTAATCAATAACTGACGCATGGGACCTTCCTTAGAGGGTTCGGGTAATTTTGTAAAATACTATAGTATTTACAATTGCCGCAATCAAAGAGTTTATCAGCTAGAAAATCAGCAGCTTTATTCAAGTGACTTTAATAATAAAACTTGATTGCAGGGAATGTGTTCGTTATTTTTTAATCAAATCCCCCGTCCGGGACTGGGTATTTTCAGCTATTAGAATAAATTTAGTGACATATGCAAAAAGGAATAATTTGTATTTATTCCAGACAAATAGTTAAATCAATGATAAATAATCAAATTAAAATGAAATTGGCTTGAGTCCGTGTTAAAGTTGGCCAATTTATTATTTTATTCATTTCGGTGTAGCAACTTATGTCCTTATATCAACTGATTAATCGCCAACTGAGCCAAGCAGGTTTTCATTACGAAGAAGAGCAACTTACACAATTAGATATCATGGAATACATAGTGTTTGAATCAGCAGGCGTATTGCCTTTGCTACAAGATAAGTCGCTCAAATGTATCTTTCGTCCAGGTCATAGCAGCAATGTGTTTTTTCCAGTGGGTCAAAAAGTCTCAACCATAAAGTTCGGCCTTAAAGACGTTGTCTTTAATATGAACGAACTTTCCATGAACAAAGATGAGCAAATTAATTTTTCTCTAATTGCCAATGCGATTGCCGATAAATTTCCAGAGAGTGTTGTTGATGAGACACATCAAATTTATAATCATTATAATACGCTCTGTGCGGTTATTATTCCCGACCAACATATTGAAAAAGCGATCCAATCCTCTTCTTTGTTCGTAGCAGCCGGTAACTTATCAGAATTTGATCTCGAATCACTTCTTCTCCTAAGAAAGAAACTGAATCTCTATAAAATTGCTGATAATAATCTCTCAGACCTGGTAGATAGATTACTCATAAGAGTCAAAACCCATATATCAGAGCACTATGACCTACCTATAGTTCATCAGGCATTACCTAAAGTAGAAAAAAAATTCGCAGCGATATTGGCCATTAGAAGAGAAGAATATAAATATAATCAATTGCTACGGGAGCTCAAACATAAATTACATGAGCTGGTTCATAAAGGAACGGTAACTTATGAATCTCCTTTTCCCGATGAACGACCTGTTTGGAATGATGAGTTTGACCCAAATTACTTGAGTGTCGCTCCAATTGCTCAATTATTAAAAACTACCTTAAGCGAAAGTGGTGCTGATTTTTTCAATAATCCTATTTCACAAAAAAGCTTTGAGCATTTCAAAGAAAAGTGTCACAGTGCAATAACAAGTGCAAAAGATAATTTTGCCAACTTTCGCGGCAGAGGAAGGTGGTATAATGAATTGAATCCCATATTGAAAGCAATTATCGTTTGTGTCAAAGCAATAGCCGGAATTATTGCGGGTCTTACTGTGATTCCAGGCGTGTTGACAGCAATCTACTCTGAACAGGGCTATATTGGAACTTTCTTTAATACTAAAACAGACTCGCTCAGAAAATTAGAAACCTTTGAACACGATCTTTTTTCTAAAAAGGGTATTTTTGATGAATTAAATAAAGAAATTCCCCATACAGGAATGGTCATTTAGATTCAGGGGCGGCGATACATCCCTCTTTAACTTTGCCATGCTCATGTTGTAATTCAGCTGGACGACTTTATTGTTATAAGTCATGATGCAAAGAGACACCCAATTTTTGCCAACTATAAAATATCTATTGCTAAGAGTAAGTGCTTATTGGGTGAAGGAATTTTAAATGATATTCTTTCCTGCCTATATGCCTCTATTTTTGAACAGAAATTTTGCGGATGAGATGAGACATTGCAACGATTTTTAATGGTAATCGAAGAGGAACTGCAACATGCTGAAAACAAGTCAAGTGAGTGAAACTTTGCGGCAATCTGGTATTCGTGCGGCAAGCACGGAGTGTGAAAAAATTGGCGGCATAAATTTAGGTCAGGGTATTTGTGATTTACCTACACCTGAGGTCATTAAACAAGCGGCAATACGTGCGATTGAACAAGAAAAAAATGTGTACTCTGCGTGTGAAGGGGTATTTAATTTACGTCATGCCATTGCTCATAAAATTCAAACCTTTAATAAAATTCCTGTTCAGGCCGAAACAGAAGTTCTGGTAACTCACGGTTCTACCGGTGCATTTATTTGTGCGACGATGTCTTTGTTTAATCCAGGGGATGAAGTGATTTTGTTTGAACCCTTCTATGGATACCACAAAAATATTTTGGAGCTGTATCAAGTTCATGTTAAAGCGGTACCCATTAATTTACATGACTTAAGCATTCAAATGGAGGATCTTGAACAAGCGATTACCCCTAAAACCCGAGCAATTATCATTTGCACCCCCTGTAATCCTTGCGGCAAGGTGTTTTCAGAGCAGGAATTATTAGCCATTGGTGACATTGCAGAACACTATGATTTAGCAGTAATCACGGATGAAATTTATGAATATATTACTTATCCTGGCTATAAACATGTGTCGTTTGCTCGTTTGAAAAATTTTAAAGAACGCACGATCACCATTTCAGGATGTTCAAAAACTTATAATATGACGGGATGGCGTTTAGGTTATGCCAGCGGTCCGGCACATGTCATTGCGAAAATGGCCCTGGTTCAGGACTTAGTGTATGTGTGTCCTGCAACCCCTTTACAACATGCGGCGATTGACGCGTTTAAATTACAAGAAAATTATTATCAAAAAATGTGTCAAACCTATTTGGAAAAACGTGATCATACAGTTCGAGAATTACGTGAGATTGGTTTTGATGTGACCGTTCCTCAAGGAGCTTATTATATTATGGCTGATTTTTCTGGCATGGGTTTTAAAGATGATGCGACCATGACGCGCATATTATTGGATCAAGCCAAAGTTGCTGTGGTTCCTGGACGTTCATTTTATTTAAACCCGGATAAAGGAAAACATGTCTTACGTTTTTGTTATGCGTTGAGTATGGAAAAAGTAGCGCAAGCACTAAAACAGATTAAGGATGGTTTAGTATCCTGTGTTTCCTAGGACATAGACTAACTCCTAGCAGGTAGGTTGGGTCATTTTTTCCCAATCCAGCTTGCTGGGTTATCCCGCAAAACAAACAGCGTCGTTTGGATTATGAATAAAAAAATTATTGCTGCAGCATCCTTAGGCACTCTGCTTGAAATGTATGATTACGCTATTTATGGGTTTATGGCGCCAATTTTAGCGTCTCTTTTTTTTCCTATTGCCAATCAACACGTTGCTTTAATTGCAACATTTGCTATTTTTGCAGCAGGCTTTTTAATTCGACCCTTGGCCGCCTACTGGTTAGGGAACCTAGGTGACAATATTGGTCGGAAAAAAACATTGACGCTCACGCTCTTGGTCATGACGTTTTCATCAAGCTTTATCGGTTTATTACCTACGTATAAAGCCGCAGGCATTATCGCCCCCATATTGCTAACTATCTGTCGACTAGCCCAAGGTGTTTCCGTAGCCGGGGAAATGACCTTGGCAAGTATTTACATCTATGAAAATGTCAGTATGCGTCATAAAGGGTTCGCCGTTAGCTTCGTCACTTTGGGTTCTATTTGTGGTTTGTTACTTGCAATCATCATCAGCAAAATAACTTTGTCATTTTTTTCCAAACAAGAACTCGTTTACCTTTGGCGCTTCCCTTTTTTAATGGGAATATTCGTTGGTTTTGCTGGAGTTTATTTGCGAAGTAAGACCAGAGAAGTGACCGATTTTTCAAAAGTAATGACAAAAAGACAACATCATCCATTAATAAGTGCCTGGCATTATCGGAAAAAAGCAATTATTGCTATTTTTCTTCTAGCAATTTTTTGCAATGGTAGTTTTTATACACTTTTTGTTTATATGCCATCGTATTTACAACAACGCGGGTTAGCAATAACCGTAGCAATGGATGTAATTATAGTAGCAATGATTTGTTATAGCATTGGCTTACTTCTCTCAGGATTTATCTCGGATATTCTAGGAAGACAATTCCCCTTAGCAGTCAGTTTGATTGCAATGATTTTTGCCAGTCTCCTAATCAATTATTTAATTAATGCAGGAACCTTAGTACAGATTACTTTGGCTTGCAGTGCTTTGGCGATTATTATCTCTCTTTTTATTGGGAGTGTATTTACTGCCAGTCTTGAACTATTACCACTGGAAGAACGAGCCAGTGGTTTTACATTATTTTTTAACCTAAGCAATTCTTTATTTGGGGGTACAGCACCGCTGATTATTTTACTCTTAAGTTATATTTTCATAAATTTTGCCTTTTCCATTTATTTGATCGCGATGGCGTTGTTGACTCTTCCTGCCCTATGGTTAATGCAAGATAAAACAACAGCATAGGAACTAGTTTTCCTAATAAAACGTTCGTGATAACCATCAATACCCTAGGCGGAAATGAAAATTAATTCAGTTTGCGCGTAATTCAGATAATAGCTCAAGTTGTATTTTTTCAATTTCCATCATTTTTTCCCATTGGTGTGATAAAAGATGATCGATTTTTTCATGTAAGATACGAATTTCAAGTTCCGCTTTCAAATTAATTTGATAATCATGTTGGGCGCGAATGCGATCTTTTGCCTCCTTTCGATTTTGACTCATCATAATCACTGGTGCTTGAATTGCAGAAAGGCAGGATAGAATTAAATTTAGGAAAATAAAGGGGTATGGATCAGTAGGTTGCCACCAATAAATCAATGAGTTTGCTCCTAACCAAAACGCCATAAAAATGGAAAAAGAGATTAAAAACTTCCAGCTGCCCCCAAAACTGGCCATGCTGTCTGCAAGACGATCCCCTAGTGACAATTTTTGATTAAGATGAGGCTCCATATCTATAGACAATAACTCTTTGTCATCCAGCCGATCGAGCACTTTATTCTTCAAGGTTGTCAGTTCATTTTTATCAGATGTGAGCAAATGACGGACATAGCGTGAGCGCATTAGCGCAAGATCTTCATGACATATGAAGTGTTGATCATTCCAATCTGGGTAGAGATGCATAATCTCTTTGCTAATCTCTGGGCGAATTAATTCGCCAGAAATCAGTCTATTGGGAGGAAAAGACTTCTCACAAACCGAACATACATATAAAGACCGTTTCATCAGATTTTTCAGTTACCGTTGATAGGGGTTATCCATTATACCTTTTAGAAGAAGAGAGTACTATTGCTGAAAAAAATGGTATTTTTTTAAATAAATGCTTGCCCCACCCTACTCATGCTACTATTTAATAATTGTTCAAGCGATCGTGTTTGAGAATTTTAATGAAACGCTCCATACTCTTTACCTTTTTTTATTTGCACACCATGATTGGAAATACTGCCAGTCAAATTCTGGTTCTTTCTGGTGGTGATAATCCTGGGCTTAATCATTATTCACAATATTTGCAAACCAAAACTCTTTATGAGTTCCTGGCGCATCAATATGGTCAGGACAGAGTGAGCCTATTTTTTGGAGTAGGAAACAATGAACTTCACCAACCCCTACCTTTAGACGTTCATAAAAAAATTAATACACAGCAGGATAAATACGATAAAACGGATCTTATGCTGACGGGTATCATTACCAACAATCAGAGTGCCACAAAAGGACAAGTCAGTACTTATTTTTTATCCCCCAAAATCCGCTCCTTAAAACCTAATGATGACTTGTTTCTTTTTGTTAGCGACCATGGAATGCCTTATGGTTTTTTCGAAGATAAAAATACCAATCCCTACAGTAACAATTGCATCGATTTATGGCACTATAAAAAACCTTTTATCAATAACTTTACTAACGAGAACCATTTTAATAAAGCCTGCCTTTCTAAAAATGAACTCGGCTCACTGCTCGAACAGGTTCCAAGTCATCACGTTGTGTTTGCGATGTCGCAATGTTATTCGGGAGGCTTTCATCAATTATCGGTCAAATTAAAAAATGGTTATCCCAGTGCTAATCCTAAAATTTGTGGGTTTACAGCCACAACTCCAGACCATTATGCTTCAGGTTGCACAGCCGATGCTGATGGAGCTACTTATCAAGGTTATGAACGTTCGTTTACCGAAGCGTATACGGGAATTAGCATCTTGACCGGTGAGAAATTAAAAGAACCCACAAACAATGTATTTACTGCGCATCAACAAGCAATATTAGACGACATGACCGTAGATGTCCCTATCAGTACTTCTGATTATTATCTATTGCTATGGGCCGATTATTTTATGAAGGACCATTTTTCCTCTCGCATGGTGAATTTTAATCAACTAGCCATCGAAAAAATATTTAACCAATATCAGAATGAACTTCAATCAATCAAAAATCCAGATTTAGATCAATTTGTTGGTTTAAGCAAAGCCAATGAAACTAAAATTCTTTCCCTTCTTCCAGAAGCGAAAAAATTTGTAGGGCTTTCTATAGCGCAGCAAACGAAGAAAATAACTGAATTAGAGCAGCAAATTAAAGAACAAGGTGATGAGTTAGAGTCAACTTGGGATGGTATGATGAATCTTTATAATAATGTAATCAATGCACAATGGAATCAAAGCTTAAAACAGCATCAAATGACCAATTTAAATTCCAAGATCTATCAATTTGAACAAGAATTCTATCAAGCGATTATTAAGCAAGGAATATATAAACATCCATTCCAACTGGATATGTATTATCTGCAGTATTTATCTGCAAAAAACAATGATAAGGACTTAGTAGATTATGAAAAAAACCGGTTAGACATTATCAAACAATGGGCGGAAGAACAACATAATCCAACCTTGGTTTATGCGATAAATTACTATCAATCCCTGGACAAAAAACAACAGCAATTAGAGGACATTATTGCTAAAAAGGAAAAAGAGAAACAATTACTCAAACGCATCTTAACTTACAATAAGATCAAAGCCGCATGGGTTACTTTAATTCAAATTGACGATAAAACTGCTTTAGCTGAATTGCAAGGGCTACTGGACTGCGAACATTCTAAGCTGAACTAGGCGTTTAATCTGACGGCGAGTTCTTCGCATGTAGCCCCTTCCCCAGAAAGTTTTAGAAGCTATCTATCGTTTTATCAAATGAGTAAAGATGATGCTGAAAAAATTACTCCCGAGAATAACGATGATTTAACTTATCTTTAGGGAAATTTTTCCGAGATTACAGGTTTCTATCATTCGGCTCATAAACATTCAGGTTCTAATCATCTGATAATTTGCTGTGTCTTTAAGGAAAAAGAGCCTTGTTTTATAAAGTTTTTTATACGTAAAAAGCAAAAAAGTAGTTGCTTTTTGAGCACCTGCAGATTTAAAGAGAAGCACGCGTAGGTCGAACTTTGAAGTAAAAAAATTAAAAAATATGAAAATTGTGTATATAATGCCCGCAAACTAATAAAAACAAGAACAGGGACTTAATCATGCGTTATTACTTTAACAATTCAAAAAATTATATCGACACTCGCGAGAAACTTTCCTCAGAACAAATCGAACAACTGAAAGAAATTATGTCTTTTTTTCCTTACAAAGATAAGGAAAATTGGCCAGAAAAATTGATGTCATTTCAACCTGAAAAATATTCTTCTAAACTAGTTTATCTGGCTGCTAATGCTTTTGATCACAATGGCTATACCATGTTAGGTTTGGCCTGTGAGTACGGTAAAGATATTGGGGTAGTCCAAAAACTGATTGATTTGGGTGCCCATTTGGATACCCCGGATCACCAAATGAAAAAAGCACCATTGCACCGCGCCATCAATAATCAATTGTCCGGTTCTAACGGTGATTCTTTGCCGGCAACAGCGGTTGTTCAATGTCTTCTTCAAAATAGGGCGAATACTCAAAATACTAGCTTTCAAAAGCCCATTCTTTTTGCTCGAGCGCAACATTTTGAAGCAGCAGAAAAACTCATAGGAGTACATATAAAATATTGTAAAGAATATGAGAAATTCCGGAGGTTATTGCTTTCAGGAAATACGGATGGTCTAAAAAAAATGTTACATGGATCGACTACTTTGTCCTCTTCAATGACAACTTTTAAAGGTTGGTCTCTTATTTTTAATGCCATCCAGGAAAGTTATGCTCATCAAAATAGCTTGAGTAATCTAGAGCTACTAAAAAAGCATCATGTTGATTTCAACAGTACCTTTTACCTTAAAACCTACTTAGGTGTCCCCGTGTATTGCTCGGTTAATCCTATCGCTTATTTATTATTACGTGGCGGTGACTCACGACTGATCGACGCCTTAATTAAGCATGGAGCTGATCCGGACCATCCTTCAGTTGCGGTAATTAAGAAAATTATTGAACTCAATCCTCAACATAAGGTCTTTGATTACCCAGTAAAAAATGATAAGAACCCCTATGATGTCAACTCCAGAAAAATGCTCGCCTTATTTGAGTCCAAAATGATGAACCACGATCAAGACATGAGCCATACTAAAAAATCTGATGCAAGTCCCTCACGTAAACTGGGATTTTTTGAAAGAAGCGTTGATCTAACCGAAGATATAAGTGCTGATGAAATGCTAACAAGCGCCTTTGGTCTAGGATCATTCACTGCAAAAAAATGACAGCCATATGGCGACAACGTCGGGCTACAAAGAGCCCGACAAAACAACCAAACTCCCTAAGCAATATTATTCTCCAAGCTACTTCACTGCTCCTTCAATTATCTTAAACTGAAAATGTTTTGGTCGCTACGAATGTATCTTCCTCATCATTGGGCGCCACAGGGATATTCTGTAAAATATCCCTTATCAAGGATTGATTGTAACGTCGTTGAGGATTCGTTTTGTCAAATTTTCCTCCGCTAAAAAAAGTAGCATGATAGCTTGGAATCTCTGAGTCCCCAAAATCAAAAACTATATCTTGAGCGCCATAGGCAGTCTGAAATTGAGCAGCAATGTAGGCTTCCAATATACGAGTTTGCTCCTCATTCAAATCCGTGCGCTCAAATCGTCCAGATACAAGGTAAACTTGCAAATAACCATCTCGTTGACAAATATAACCTGCATAAAATGCAGAGCCGTCATACTTGCCTTCAGGTAAGGTGAGTGAGGGATGTCCATAGCGATCCTTCCAATTTATAAATGGATAAAGTGATTCGCTAAAGCTGTCCTTAAAACCAGTGTATCCATATTCTTTCTCATAAGCATTTTTTACACCAGTTGCCAAAATAAAATCACTTCGTAAAGCCCAAATTCGCTTTTCCCCTGGAAGCAAGGGATATTGAATACTAGTAATCTCTTGATACCCTGGATTGATGGAACCCTCATCAGGATAACTGTATTTGGGTTTAATCGAAGGAATATTATCTTTAATGTAGTTTTGGGCTGTTACATAATGTGAGTCATCGTGTGAAATCTTAACCGCTTTAGCGATTGATGAGGGCGTGTATGTTCTAGGTTTTTTGCTCTTAGAGTATGGCGTATTTGTAAAGAATAATGACGAATCAACATCATCCTCTTCTGGCGTTGTATCATAAAATACAACCTTCTGAATCCCATATGCCTTTTGAAATTTTAATGTTAAATAGGACTCAACAACATAAATCTGTTCTTCTGTTAGTGGTAAGATTCCCTCGTTAATTCGATTACAACGATTATATCTTCCCGAAGATAAAAAAACTTCCAGGTGTCCGTCACGTTGACAAATAAATCCAGCATACAGGACAGTACCATCGTAATTATTATCTGCTATGGCAAGGGAAGGATGGCCGTATCGATCGCTCCAATTTAAATAGGAATATTGTGATTCTTCAAAGGCTTCTTTTAACCCGTAATAACCATGTTGCTGTTCTGCGTTTTTCACTCCAGTCGCTAGAACAAAATCACTGCGCAAAGCAAATATTCGTTTTTCATTAGACCTAAGTAAACTGTCAACCTCTTCAATACGTTGAAAAGCTGGATTTATTCCTACCTCCCCAGGATAAGTATAATTAGGTGCAACTCCTTTGACATGACGTTGAATATAAGATTTTAATACAAACTCTACGTTAAAAATTTTTGACTGAATGTCTGCTACGTTCATTATAATTGCCTCATTTTGCCCCAAATTAACCCACATTGATTTATGGATGTAAGTTGGGCTTAAATTCAGCAGTAAAAAACATTAAGTTGAATTTTTACCACCAAATTTCAATTTGAGCGCTTTTTTAAGATTTAGAATGAGTGTCTGGAAACCTGGACACTGGTATTGGAGAGGATTAGTTTGTTAGCGCCTTTTACAAATAATTCCGCCCAACCTCGACAACAGTGTCCAGGCAGCGCATCATCATCATTTGTTGTAAGCGTGTTTGTTGCATTTCAGATAACAGAAACATCAAAGATAAAAAACATTGTGTCATTAAATTACACACCCAGTCAAGCATTTAAATAGAATTCATCGAGTACGACTCTAATTGAGGTTTTTCTAAAAAATAATTAAGAATTTTCCAATACAGCAGCGCTGGAGCGTATCAATATCCTGTGATTTATCTATGGAACTGTGGCATTTATTGATTGAAGCAATGGCAAATGCAGGATATTTGCCTGCTTGGAGGCAGTTTTATGAGCTAGCAGCACCGCTACTCCTAAACAAAGACCGCCTGTGTCTTTTATAAAATTTTGACAGAGCCTTCTGATGTATCCCGGATACATTATGGTTAAATTAATTGTCAATCTAATCACAGGATAAGCTTAAGAATACTCCATAATTTACCGCACGCGGACTCTTTGTGCTATTGTTAGATAATATAATGTCTGTGTTCAATGGTTAAAAGGAGTTTCCATCAATGAAAACCTCCTTATTTAAAAAGGAAATGTCCTCTCAATTAGAGAAGATTGCTGCACAGCGAGATGAGTTAATTTCTAAAATTAACGAGTATGAGAAGCTACTAAAGGGGGCGCCTGAGTTAATACTTCAATACATCGAAATGATTGCTACTCCCTTCTATCAATTTTCCGTTGATCTAGCAAAAATTAGCTATATTAATCCAGCAGCAGAAAAATTGTTCGGTCGTTCTCGTGAAGAGATTTACCAAAATCCGAGTTTATGGTTTCAATCGATTCATGAAGACGATAGAGCAAATGTAATTCAAGCCTTACGCGATACAGTGCACCAGAGAGAGAATGAAAAATTATTTGAATACAGGGTTAAAATGCCTGACGGAACAATTGCCTACGTCGCTGATAGACCCACTCTGATTTATGACAAACAAGGTAATAAAAATTGTATTATGGGTTTTATTACAAATTTGTCTGGGCTTTTTAATGCAAAGCGAGAACTCTTACTTTATGATCAAATCTTGAATGTGGCTCATAATGAAAAAAGTATAGAGGTTGCTGTCGAAGCCATATTAAGAATAAGTTGCTTATCATTTGCATGGGATGAAGGTGAAGTTTGGTTAATCGACAAATCAACTAGTTCATTATATTGCATCAAAATTTGGCATAGTCTTCATGATGAAATCAGGGAATTTTATGAAAAATCCTATCTGTTAAAAATTGATATCAAAGAAGGGCTTCAAGGAAAGGTGATAAGAGATAATCTACCCATTCTCGTGACAAATTATGGTGAACATCAAGAATATATTCGTGGTGATCTTGCAGTAAAAGCTGGATTAAATTGTGCGTTTGGCTTGCCCCTAGCATATCAAGGTCAAACCCTTGGCGTGCTGCTGTATTTCTCAAAAAAAGAAAAAAAACTGACTCATGACCAAATCCTTGCTTTAGAAAAGGTATCCAATGTCCTAGGAAGCCTGATTCAGAATAAATTCAATAAAGACCAAATGATCTATTTTATTCACCATGAAAAATTGACTGGATTAGTCAATCGGTCAGGTTTAGAAGAGTTTCTTGAAACCGAAATTAATAAAAATAGAAAATCGTTAATTGCGCTCATCATGGTTGATTTTGATCGATTCAAAAAAATCAATGAATCGATGGGATTTGATGTTGGAGACGCGGTCCTTAAGAATATTGCTGCCAAATTTAATGAATACTTAAGTGATTCATGCTCTATTATCGCAAATATTGGTGGCGATCAGTTCGTTTTCGCATTAAGCAACATGAAACAACCCGAAGATATTTCACCAGTGGTTGAACGAATAAGGTCAATGGTTAAAACACCCTTGATTATTAATCGTCAAACCATTTTATTAACAATTAGCATGGGAATAAGTATTTATCCGTATGATGGAACTGATTTTTTATCGCTCTTGCAAAATGCAGATATAGCACTGAATCATGCTAAAATCTCAGGAGGCAACTCTGTGGAATATTTTTCTACAAAATTGCAAAAAGCGGTCACCCACTCCATCGACATTGAGAATAAGTTACGCAAGTCGCTCACTGAAAACGATTTCAGACTCTATTATCAGCCTAAGGTAGATTTAAAATCAGGGAATATTGTCGGAGTGGAGGCATTGCTACGATGGCAAAATCCTGATGACGGCTTGATGTTACCGGGATCGTTTCTTCCATTAGCTGAGGAATCTGATTTGATTGTTTACATTGGTGAATGGGTTTTGCTTGAGGTTTGTCGACATTTCCCATTTGAGCATTTGCACGTTCCGGTGTCGATTAACTTCTCCGCTCGGCAATTTCTAGTTGAATATGATATTGTAAAATTTGTACAACTACTTTTAGAAAAATTATCTATGGATCCTACGTAAGCGCTCCAAGAACCACAGGCTTACAATTTACAACTTAGGGGTATAATCTAAGCCAATATTCCAAGGCAACAGTTTTTCATAATCATCAACACTGTTGCAAAGAGGAGCGTTCTTTAACAACATGACATAGTAATGATAAGGGTCGAGATTGTGTAATTTAGCCGTTCTGATGATACTGAAGTGTAAACACAAGGCCTCAGCACCTTCAACAGAGGCGCAAAACAAGAAGTTCTTTCGAGCAATGACCAAGGGTTTGATTTCTTGTTCAGTAAGATTGTTATCGATTTCCAGACGCCCATCATCTAAAAAGCGCATCAGTCCATCTCTATATTTAACACAGTAATTGAGTGCTTTCCCAAGCGGTGATTGGGGCAAAGTTGTAGGATAGACCTTATCAACCCATGTATTAAAGGCTTCCATGAGTGGTTTGGATTTTTCCTGACGCAACTGGTGACGTTGGTCTGGATTCAGTTGATTATTTTTAGCCTCACGCTCTATTTTATAAAGCTCTTTAAAAAAGCGCATGGCTTCTTTGGCAATGCCTTTGCCTTTATTAGATTGGGCAATAGGTTCAAATTTTCTGCGCGCATGCGCGTTGCAATTGACAATGTGCGCATTGCTGCTACCCACAAGTTCAAAAAAATTGTCACCATCGACATGTAAATAGCCATTGAATCCGACAAACCAATCGTAAATAAATTGTTTGTGCTCCACATCGTTGTAGTCATAAAGAATAACGGATTTATCCGGTGGTCCACCCCGAATGCAATACACATAGGATTTGGTTTCTGCTTTTCTTCCAGGCTCATGCAAGACCTGCAAGGTCGTTGCATCACAACTGGCCACATCATACTCAATCACACTGTCTTTCAACAGATTATAAATGGGACGCAGTGGTGTCATTAACTCAATGAGCCAGCGCGCCATGGTTTGGCGTGAGCAATCAATACCATGTCGTTCGCTGAGTTGTCGCTCCAGATGGTACAGTGGTTGCCTGTCATCCAGCTTGCTGACCACCAGGAATGATAAAAACTCTTCTGTTGCTTTAATTTTGGGGAGAATTTGTTTGGGCGCTGCTGCGGTTACGATTTGATTCTCGCATCCTTTAGTGCAAGCAACTACTTCACGTCGTTGCTCCACAATTTCGATGACGCAAGGTTGGTAATGCAGTAGCTCTTTGGTTTCATAACGAATCACTGTTTTGCATGCACCACAGGCACATTGCTTGTCTTCATCAGATACCGGAATAATTTCAATGCGACGGGGTAGTTCTTTCTGCGCTTTTTTATTCTTCTTTCTTGTATGGGCAGCCACTGGTGTCATTTCTTCGGTCTGCTCACCGCTTGCTTCAGCCTGAGAAAAAATGCTCTGATTATTTTCAAACAAAGACAGCTGAGGATTTTCAGGGTCAATATAACGCTCAGAGCGCTTGCCAAAACGGTGACGGCGTAGCTCCATGATTTGTGCTTTTAAAGAATCATAGGCTTCCGCGTAGTGTTCATTGCGTGCTTGAGATAGAGCAAGCTCTGCTTTTAATGCGAGTATTTCGTTACTTAATTGCTCTATTTTTTCTTCGTACATCATGTTGAAATGGCACCTGTTTGCTGAGTCAATTATATCACATTACGTTGATTTTAAAAACAAATTAATCGTTTTTTGTAAATTATTTCTAATAGAAATTCGTAGCCAATACTTCCGGCAACAATGTGTGTTTTGCAAAATCCAATCCTGAGAGCAGCCAGCTTAATTGGTCATTGGTAAGGCTCATGACCGCGTCATCGTGTTTGGGAAATTTTAGTTTTCCTTGCTCCAATCGCTTATAACAGAGCCAAAACCCATTTCGCTCCCACCACAGCATTTTTATTTTATTGGCTTGGCGGTTTCTGAAAAGAAAAATTTGCCCTGATGTGGGGTTCAACTGAAGATGGTCGGAAATCAACATCACCAGTCCATCAATTTGTCGCCTAAAATCAATAGGCTTTGGATAGAGCCATATGCTTGCATTAAATGATAAAAACATGGCTAACCCCACAAGGACAACAACATTGGCAATAAAGTCTGGTCGTGAATTTTTAGCTCATGCCCATTGTTCAATACCAAGGTGCATACTGTCTCTGGAGCTCTTTGTGTCAGCTTATTTAATTGAATCGGTACTAATTTGGATGAAGCTATTTCTTCCCGATACTTTCGCTCCCAATAGCCAAATTGATGGTAGTTTAATTGATGCTTTCGACAGTACGTTACTCGCGACAAACCACTTTCTTTTTGATGCGTTACATGCTCCATCCATCTCTGTTCTTTCGTGCCATCTGTTTCTTGGGGGGATATAATTTGTGGGGATATATTCATCGTACTCTCCTCTCTAAATTGATGTTGCAGAGTATGACGAAACGGAGATAATTATTAAATTATGTAGTTGCTGGCGCGCTTACGATCCTACGCTACTTGAAATCGAATTAACTGAAACACAACTGATGAACGATCTTAAGCATACCACAAACGCTCTAAAATCACTTCGAAAAATGGGTCTATCATTCGCTATTGATGATTTTGGTATCGGCTATAGTTCCTTTCAATATTTAAAACTCTTCAAACCTAATAAAATAAAAATAGATAAATTTTTTATTGATGGTTTACCTGACGACCGCGAAAATGCAGGCATTGTTAAATCGATTATTGCATTATGTAAGAGCTTAAATATAAAAGTAGTTGCTGAAGGGGTTGAAAATGCCCAGCAATTACAATTTTTACTCGATGAGGGATGCGATGAAATGCAAGGGTTTTATTTTTCACCGCCATTACCCATTTATGACATCATCAATCTAATTGATAGCAAAACAAACTTAAAAAACATGATCCCCAGGACCTACCCAAGAAAAAAAGCATGACTTCTAGGTTTCGCAACTTATCGACAGAATCAATCAATCTTGTTCCAATTTAAAACGATTGCATCGCGCAACTACAAATATTGTTGAATATCAATGCTTGTCTTTTGCCAATATGGCTAAGATTTTATTTAACTAGCGCAAGCGTAGCAACTTTCAATTTTTAATCCAAGACAGCGAGCGTAGGCTGGGGTTTTCAGCCCAGCCTACGCTTACATTAACGCCCCTCAGCTGTATTAAAATGCGCAGCTCATTTGAGGGCCTCGAACTCAAATTATCAGTATTTATTGAACCATACCTGGAATTTGAAATGCCTAAGGTGTTATTTGACCCTAACACTTAAATTCAGTAGGTTGCATAGCCAGTCGAATCAAGAAGAAAAGCTATTTGATTTCATAATTGAAATCGTATCTCATTTCAATAATAAAGCGGTACTTGCTTATTTTTTGGTTGCAAACCATGCAGTGACTCCAACAACTGTTGCAGTGAGCACAGTGGTCGAAATTCGGTTCCGTTCCCAGAAGCTCACTTTTGTATGGACAATGCTGGAAGATTGCTGACATTCGACTGGTTTGGATCGATTATCTTGAATCATTTGATGTACTTGAGTCAGGCATTGGGGTGAATGACGTTCTATTATTTTTAACCCCATCTTATTCTTAGCGAACAGTGCTTCTTTGATAAGCGTGGAGCCATTGGGTGCTTTCATCGCTGCATTCAATGCCTTTGATAAAGTATGCGGCGCATATTGGGCAATCACTGTGAGGTTATTAACAATTTCTTTTGCAAGAAATTCGGGCTCATGTATATTTCCTTTACTGGCAATGTCTAATGTTTGAGATAAGGCATTGGGTCCGTGACGTGCAACAAGATAGATAAGTGTTGAATTATGTTTATTTTTTTCCAAAATTAATTTTGCGAGCTGTTGAGGTCCATTCGCTGTTTTGTTAAATAAATCAAAAACTTTTGGCAAAAGATCGGGTAAATGTGCAGCAATATAGTGTAAAACAGACCAATCATCATCATCTTTAAATAGAAGGGCTTGTACTATGAGTTCGCAACCCTCTAATGTCTGAGACGCCAGATCCAATGCGAGAGCCAACGAAGCTGGTGCATGAAATAAAATTGCTTTTAATCCTATTTCTTTAGTGTCCTCTTCATCGTCTTGAGCTAAAAGAGCTCGGGCAATCAGTTTATCACCGTTTTTTGCTTTGGCTGCTAATTCAAGAGCTTTCGACAATGCTTCAGGAGCGAACTTGGCAATGAATTTTAATCCTGTTCCATTGTTTTTACGTAGAAGACCTTGTGCAATAATTTTGTCTGCAGAGGGAAGATTTTCAACCTGTTCTAATACTTTCAGCAAAATATCAGGGCACCATTTTGCAATAACAAAGAGGCCATCTTCCCTTAATCGATCGACTATCTCAAATGGTTTAAGCTCGCTAAATAGAGGGAGAGATATTTTCTTGAGTGAATCCGTACTGGCAATTTCAATGGCTATGGATTGGCCTAGAATTCCAAAAATTGCATTCACTACACCCAGTTTAATCGGAAAGAATTTACGACATGTAGTGAGCGAAGTCTGATCATAGTTCGAGTTATATACAGACCATAACCCATTTTTGCAGCTAACTCGAATTGCATGTCTTGGTGAATGGATAATGGCGATTGTATCGGTGAAGTCATTTTCGTCAAGTAACTTCAATAGTTCGTTTGTAGTTAAGTTACCTGCTGTTATTCTTCTTTGTTGAATACTTTTGACGACACCTTCTTTGCTTAGAATTTCAAAATGATGTTCTGTGGGAGACAAGAGCGTATATTGATTGAGACTATTAGGTTTAAAATTTTTATCAAAGCACGCCTGGGTCGAGATTACATAAGGTAATAATCGGGAAAAAAGCGTTTTTAGCTTAATTTTTTTCTTGTCTACGAGAGGAGACTGTATCGATTGCTCTGCTTTTTCTTTTTTGGTTTGCCCAAAAAAATCGTCTTCAGAGTCTGGTAATTCAATGAGTTTATCAAGGGTTGATTCCTGTTCATCCCAATTTGCAACAGCTATTCTTGCATGATCCCACCAATCTAATTTCCCGATGTGCTCCATCGCTGCATCAATGACACTAAACCCCAGGCAATGCCCCTTTTTGAGGGTTAGGCGTAAATCATTCAGATCATGTTGCGTGGCTTTTACTTTATCCTGATAATTGCTGGGGAACTCCTCTTTTAACTCCTTAATCAGCTGATTTTCAATGATGTCTAAAAATTTAATAAATTTATTTAAAATAATACGCTGGGTCATAATAAATGAATTTGTAATATAAATAATTCATCATAGAGGTTCGAGATTAATGTACTATTAAATGAGCATGGGGATAGAAATGAAATTTTCGAAATATCAATTTTCTAAAATGGAAAAATATGAGTTGGCATGAAACAACAAATTGTTTTATCTAATATGGGTGCTTAATAAAAGTATCAATCACGAGCATGCAGGTCGGGCCTGGCCGGACTTATGCTCACTAGTGTTATTCTAATACGATACGTAAGGAATAATTGAGCTTAGCTCTTTTGCGCTACCCAAATTGTAGCCTCACCACATTTAGGATCACGGACTTTATGAATTAACACTTTAAAAGAGAATTCCTTTAGAAGGCTATTATATTCTTTTGTCGATAAAGATGCGTGATAAAGTTGTTGACCGCCATTATCACTCCAGACCTCGCCCTCTTCCTCTCCAGAGGTAAATGCAAGCACACCACCTGGCTTAATATGTGATGCAAATACTTTGAACATATTGCGTTGACTGTCATGATCAAGATGAAAAAAGCTATGCCAGACCAGTATGGCATCGAATTGTTGTTGTAAATTTATATCGCGCATATCTGAGATTATCCAGCATTCGCTTGGAAAACGCTTTTTACACAACGCAATCATTTTTTGACTACCGTCTACTCCAGTAACTTTGAATCCGTTTTCAATAAAGAACTGTGCCATGGGTTCCCCAGTGCCACAACCCAAATCTAAAATTGTGCCCTCAGGAGGAATTCTGTTCACGATTAAATTAAGATATTCAGATTCCATAAGACTTTTAGCACGAGCATCGTCATACCAATCGATGATTTCATCATAGGCTTGATAAACTTTGATTTTATTCAACTCACTCATCGGTAACTGCCCTTAATTCTAGATTCGAACGAGGTAAGAATAGCTGATCTTATTGAAAAATAATAATGCACCCTCTTAATTAGAAGTACCCCACCAAACGTAGCGGCTGAATCAAAAGGCGCAATCAAACGCAAATTAAGAGATTTCTTACATGATTATGCGCTATTTTGAATATGCCTGATTAAAATTATTCGCTATGCTTGAATCAGTACGAGGAAGGACAGCGGATGTCTTAATAAGGATAATTTGAACGCATCAAGGACGATGCACTGCCACAAGGATGTGGTCTGCCCTCCTCGGAACACAATTCACCATAGTCATTTATAATTCATTAGAATTTATTGCGCTTTTTATCATCTCCCAGGCCAAAGAAACCACCAGGTTCCCAGATTAGTTAATAATTTTGGTATTCATTTTGAACCATCGATTAATCAATACAGCGTCTAATCTTGAGTGTTACCTAGAAATTGATTAATAATTAAAAACATAATATTCACTCAAGTATCAATCCATTCATCAGAGCATATGCTGGTGAAGTAAACTCGTGAGACCCTACAGCAACTCCAGTGTGTTATTCCTATTGCTTTTTTGACCAAATTGATTTGACCAAATGATTTTATCATGCAAAAATAGGACTCGTTTTAAACATATTGATCCTAATATGAATAAGTTTTTTTGTTTGTGCTGTCTATTAATCATTCCAATTGCGTATGCAAGTCCTGAAGAAAATACCCAAGCTTATTTTGACTCCGTTAAAGCAACTCCCAGCATGTTAAAAAAATTCTTAACGAATATGCCTAAGGGGGGAGATCTGCATATGCATGCGAGCGGCTCATCATTCGCTGAAAATTTAATTCATTATGCAGAGCTGGATAATTTATGTATTGATAAAGACAATTTGTCGGTGTCTATCAATCCTTCATGCAATTCAGAAGATTATTTAATGACCGCCATAGCGAATAAAAAATTATACCATTCTTTGATTGACGCATGGTCGATGTGCGATTTCGACCCAGTGACAAATGAATCAGGACATGATCATTTTTTTAATGCTTTTGGAAAATTTAGCCTTATTACCAAAATGCATGGAGGAGAAATTTTAGCTGAAATGACTAAGCGTGCGGCGGTCCAAAACGAACTCTATCTAGAAATCATGACGACACCCGATGGGAATGAAGCCAGCGAACTCGGAAAGCGACTGGGTTGGGACCCTAATTTAGAAAATCTGCGCAATCACTTATTAAGTGCTGATTTTGACCAAGTAGTGACTCATATTTCCCAGAATTTGGACAAGGACGAAGCGAAAAAGAATGCATTACAACAATGCGGCACGAATAACGAACAAGTAGGTTGTCAGATCACGGTTCGTTATTTGTATCAAGTTCGTAGGGAACAACCTCCGCAGATGGTTTTTGCACAATTACTTGCGGGATTTGAAGCGGCTTCACAAGATCCACGCATTGTAGGCATTAATTTGGTTCAAGCGGAAGATGGAACAATAGCAATGCGCGATTATCGATTACATATGCACATGCTAGCTTTTTTGCATCAACTCTATCCTAATGTCCATATTTCGCTACATGCTGGTGAACTTAATCCTGAATTAGTTGCGCCAGAAGGACTTACATTTCATATTCATGAAGCGGTAGAGACTGCCTCTGCAGAACGAATTGGACATGGTGTTGATATTGAATATGAACATCATGTATCCGAATTAATAAATATAATGGCACAAAAGGAAGTGATGGTTGAAGTCAATTTAAGCAGTAACGATTATATTTTAGGCATCAAAGGGAAAGAACATCCCTTGGCTTTATATTTAAACAATGGTGTCCCTGTGAGTTTATCAACTGATGATGAGGGAATAAGCCGTGAACCTTTAACGCGTCAATTCGAGCGTGCGGTGGAAGAACAACAGCTTTCTTATCTCACTTTGAAAAAGTTAGCTCGAAACAGTCTGTATTTTGCATTTTTACCCGGCGATAATCTCTGGCACAATTCTCAATACACCTTAATGAATGGGGAGTGTACCCCGATTAAATCAGTAACAGATCAGCCAACACAGACGTGCCAGAATTTTCTTAATCTTAACCCCAAGGCAAAACTTCAATGGAAATTGGAAGAGCAGTTCGCCAAATTTGAATCACAATATTGATATTTACTTTAGGGTGTGCAGATTGAGAGCACTACAATAAGCTTTGCTTTCCAGGTAAACTAAATGAGCGTTTTGTTTACTAACTTACCATCTCCTACGAACAAAAACTATAGAGTTTTGGCACGCCAAACATTACGAGGAATAATATACTAGACTTATCTATATTAACGGATGATCTAGGTTCGAGATGAAAAAAATTGCATTGGAAGAAGCTATTGTTGTTCCTGGCCGAGATTTAATTTTAGAACACAAAAGCCATCCCGAGTTTAGTCAAAACTTAGTTCGTTTAAAAGATATACATAAGCTAAGAATTGAGAGTATGGATGAAGCAGGGATTGATTTATCAGTACTCTCCGTAACAACTCCAGGGCTACAATCATTGGCTTTAGCATCACAACTAGAATCTTGCGCCCAAAAGTGGAATGACTATTTAATAGAATGTGTCACTCAATCCCCAAGTAGATTTCGGGCCTTTGCTTGCATACCTACTTACGCCCCAGAGCTTGCAATCAATGAGCTTGAACGCCTTAAAGGGGTTCAAGAAATCGTTGGCTGCCTAATTAATGGATATGATAGCAGTGGTTATACCTCTGCAAAGTACCTGGATGACAATGCTTATGACGAATTTTGGGGCTACATTAATGAGAACAACATCCCCGTTTATATTCACCCCCGAGGGATTCCGGAGGGAAGAGTAGCTACTTATTCACCATATCAAGCGTTACATGGCTCAACATGGGGATTTCATATTGAAACGGCCGAACATGTTTTGCGCTTAATGCTGTCAGGGCTTTTTGATAGGTATCAGAACCTTAAAATCATCATTGGACACATGGGAGAAATGTTAGCATTTTGGGCTTGGCGACTCGATCATCGACTCAAAGAAGAAGGTTGGCTTGAAAAATTGCAATGCAATAAAACAATTACTGAGTACCTAAATTCTCATATATTCATAACCACAAGTGGCTTTTTTGATACCCCATCTTTGATGCATGCAATTGCTACAGTTAGCGTAGATCGAATCATGTTCTCAGTTGACTACCCTTATGAAGATAATTTGAAGGCAAGCCAATGGTTAGATTCTCTGCAATTGGATGATGAAGATAAAATGAAAATAAGTTACTTAAATGCTGCTAAATTACTAAATATATAGAGTTCACAAGTCCTTTTGTTTATGCGACAACCCTATTGCGGAACGGCATAAGATCCATTAGATATTTTCTATATGAGGCATTGCTCATTAGCAAAATTAATCGCTTCAGAACGAGTTTTATTCATGCCGCTGCTGGAGTATGCATAGGTATAATTGTCAATAAAACATTGTAAGCTGTTTTTGGAGTAATATTTTGATGCTTCATAATCACTCATTGTAGTCGCGAATTTACGTGCTTCAGATTTTGTTTTATCAAGTCCCGTCGATTTGTAAGCAAATTCAAAGGATAATTTAAATACCTTAAGATATGCTGCAGGACAAAATTTTTGGGTTACCTGGCCAGCAAATTTTTCTGCCTCTGAAGCGGTTAAATCTAAACCACTAGCGCTATAGGCCCATTTGTTAGCTTCTTGAAATACTTCGAGTTGTGTTCCACAACTTGCTTCATTAGGCAGAGTGATGATCATATCGATTTGATTGGCCAAGGTATCTACCATTCTTTTTTGTTCCTCATTTAATGAGGTTTCAACGTACCATAACTTAGTAGACAATTGGTATATCTTTTCATATAGGCTTGTACTTGTTGAGGTGGCCAGGGTTGGCATAGAACAGAAACACATAATATATAGGGTGGTTTTTTTTATAATTGTCATTATTTAGTCCCTTGGCTTAGTTATGGAATAAAAACAGGACCAATATAACAAGGAAAGCTTAAAAAAACCTTAAGAAAAACAATGGAAACAAGAACAATGGGGTCAGGCCTTGAATTGTGAATTTAATCAATGATTCACAATTCAAGGCCTGACCCCATAGCTTCATAGGTTCATAGGTTGTTCACCCCATTTTTTTAAATTTCCCGATATTCTATTAGGAGAAACACTTTTCTTCTTAAAAAGTCTATTATATTTATAAGTGCACAATTTCGGATCATTTGTTATGAAAGAAGATCATGATGGCAATATAAATTCATTAAATAGCATTCCACCAATGTTTCAATATGTCTGGGTGGGTGGTGAAATAAAGCCTGAGTATTTGTCAACCGTACTAGAGATATCGGCAGCTGCATTTCGCAGTGGTTTTAAAGAAACCATTATTTGGACCGATAATGATGAATACATTAATAAGCCACTAAAACGTTCCGATTTAAAATCACTTTCAAATAAATATAATTCGAGCAGGAAAAAAAATAATACAGCTGAAAATGAACATCATCAATCTGCTCACCAACCCGATTCAAAGGTGCCTCTGTCTGCTGAAACTTTAGATATCCCCATTCACGCGAGAAATTTCCATATTAAAATAAAAAATATCGATGAATTGCTGGACCGGCTTAAAAATGACCCTATTTTCCCTGATAAAGAAACAAATGCCTATTTATACAACTTATTAAGAGAGTCTATTGGAAATCGCAATTTGGCTGCCGTTAGTGATCTAATTCGATATTGTAGCCTGTATTACTATGGAGGATACTACCTGGATACTGATTTACTTCCTACGGTTAATAGGGATACAAGACTTGTGCCAGACACACCGCCGTTAGGAATGATTGGCCATATACGGCAACAAAATCACCCGGCAGAATTGCGCAGGATAGCTTCTTTGATGAAAATGCCATTACCCTTAGAAGTAGATGGAAATAATGATGCTTTTGGGGTTGTTCCCCGTCATCCCATTTTACGAGTAGCCATCCAAAAGATGCTTACCGCCTATGCAAAGCAAGATGTAGAACCAATCATATTAAAAGACATTAGCGCTGAAAAAATTGGAGATAGAATAAAAGACGCTTTAACTTCTTTTGAAAGTAACTTTGTATCTCAGTTAAAAAATGATAAAGCAACTCAAACTGAATTTATAAAATCGCTTTTGAATAAGTGTTTTGAGTTACGATTATTGGATAATGTAAATTTTAATGAAATGGAATTGAAAAATTCTTCTCAACGTTCGCCAAGTGATGTTGCAAAAGATAAACAAAAAACACTACTTTCAATTGAACATTTAATTGCTGAATATACCAAGCAATTAAAAATTGACAATTTTACTCATGAAGATATGAAACAATTAAGTAAAAAGTTAATTAAATACGTCCAAGAAGAAATTAAAATACATCAAGAAACCTATAACTTAGGGTATGAGGGTGCAACAGAAATGGATGCTAAAAGGTATCCATTTGTCACTAAAGACAGCAACGATCGAAATAAAAGAAGACAGAATACCTGTAAAGCCAGTATTAATTCTTTTTGTGGAGCTATTGAAGACTTTTTACTTCATAAAGATCGTAATGGAGCCTCTCCGTATACGGACAAAGAGCTTGAGGCATTTTCTCCTGAAAAATTAACTAAATCGAATTTCGTAACTAATATTCAAACAATTAAAGCACCAGGTGATTACAATGAAGAAGTTTACTTAGCTGGTTGTGAAGTTAAAATAAAGTGCGATAAAACATGGTTACATAATACTAAAAGCAAGGTTTCCTATGATGAACATGCTTTACCGGCAAAGAAAAAATCGGGGGATTTTTTCGCAAGCGGTAAAAATGAGGACAAAAAAACAATTGAACCCGGTGAACAAGCGGCAAAACAAGATGCTAAAACAAAAAAAGGGAAACCAGAAAGAGTAGTCGCGTTTGAACCTAAAGATAGCAAACAAGAAAGCCTCACTATACCCAATAAAAATAAAGTGACTATCAGTATCATGAAGATACCTGCGAATGAAAGAGAAGAAAATATCTTCGCGGTCTACACGGTATTAATGAATGATGAATTGCTGAGAAACTCCGATAGATCGGTTCCAGCTATTATCAAGACAATACGAGACATAGTGGTGAATATCGACCCTTCAAAAGAAGAAAATATAACCAATGCCATTATTGAAATCAAAACAAAAATAGCTGAAAACAAGGACAATAATTACAATCAGAATGCTGATGACATCATCAAGGCATTTGCAAAATCAAGCTGTTGTGATTTTCAAAAAATCCGTGCGGCCTTAACGGCCAACCCTAAAATGGACGAAATAATGAAACCTGTCCGAGTAGGAGGGCAGCAACTGTAAAACTTTTTAAAATATACAATCTAGTAACGTGGAGCTAGCACCGTACGGGGTCACCGTACGGGGTCAAGCCCTGACCCCATTGGTGCTAGTTTACCTATGCTTTGTATGACTGACTCCATCTGTACAAGTACAAGTACCACTCCTAGTAGTAATATCAACGATACAAGACTTCATTCCCTGATGTGCTTGGCAAAAACGCCCACAATTTCCTTGCTGGGTTGTATTGCACATTTTCGTTTCAGCCGCTGCAGCTAAAAGAGGACTAAAATACAAAACAAAGCTAACCATAGCAATTAATGGCTTGATAGACATTTCTCCTCCTGAATAAAAAATAACCCCCTTAATTATAGTTCATGAATCAAGCGTAAACCTATGGGGTCTGGCCCTGAACGATCCCGTCATAATTTTGCACAATCATAATTTTCCCAGTTTACGACATGATTACTGATATAAGCAAAAGCCTCCCTTAGTTGTTTTTTCCGCATTCTATAAAAAGATAAATGTCTTAAGATATGAAGGCCAATGAATGTAATGCTCAATACAGGAAGATTACGAATCGTATTGGCTTGAATTTGGTAATGCCATTTATTTACTATTACGACCTGACCTGCTAGGCATGCAACTACTGTTGCAATTAGAGCAATGAGGATTAAATTTTCTAAACGGTTGCTGCTTTTTGTACTTGATTCAGGGAGACGAAATCCATAGCGTTTATTCTTTATGTCTTTAAAGGCCCCTCGATTTGCATACGTAATTTATATATTTTAGTTATCTTTTTAGCACTATTTAAGCCATCTGGAAGAGAAGTAAAAATTACCCATGGCTCATTTTCCTTTAGCAAACAATGCAAACAATGAAACAATGGGGTCAGGCCTTGAAGGTAGTGTTTAAATAACTGTGTCATCTCTTTTAATTTGTTTATAATTTAACACTTAAAAGAGGTAGATATGAATAAAAAGAAAATAGATTTATCGAATTTTGATTTCAATGAGTTCAAATTAGAGGCTTTGACCCAGTTAAAGTCTGGCCAATCTCTCACTGGAAAAGACGGCATACTGACCCCCTTAATAAAAGAGCTATTAGAGGCGGCATTAGAAGGTGAAATGGATTCTCATATGACTGATTGTCATGAGACAGGTATTTCAAACCGTCGCAACGGCAAAACGACTAAAACAATTAAATCAACAACTGGAGTTTTTGATTTAGAAACACCTCGAGATAGGGATGGCAGCTTTGAACCCGAGCTTGTAAAAAAACGTCAAACGGTACTCAACGAGTCACTGGATAATAAAGTCCTAGCCCTCTATGCGATAGGCATGAGTTACGAGGCGATAAGCGAGCATTTATCTGAGATGTATGGACTAGAAGTCTCGAGTGCTAAAATCAGCCTGATTACTGACAAACTATTACCCCTGATTACCGAGTGGCGTAATCGCTCCCTAGAATCTGTATACCCAATCGTTTTTCTTGATGCCATGCACTTTAAAGTACGTGTTGAAGGTAAGGTCATAAGTAGAGCATTTTACACCGTCCTTGCTGTAAATTCAGAAGGTAAAAAAGATATTCTAGGGCTCTATTTATCTGAGGCAGAGGGAGCTCGTTTTTGGCTTAGTGTATTAAATGACCTTAAAGCTCGTGGTGTAGAGGATATCCTTATAGCAAGCATCGATGGACTTAAGGGATTTCCTGATGCCATTGCTGAAGTTTTTCCTAACACCGAGATCCAGCTTTGTGTCGTTCATCAAATTCGCAACTCATTAAAGTATGTGGTTAGTAAGGACCAGAAAGCCTTTATGGCCGATTTAAAGCTGGTTTATAAGGCTTCAAGCAAAGATATGGCTTTGCATCATCTACTTGAGTTGGAAGAGAAATGGGGCAAAAAATACCCGGCGGTGATGAAATCCTGGAATAACAACTGGGAAGCTCTATCACAATACTTCAAATACCCAGAAGAGCTAAGACGCATCATTTACACTACCAATATTGTTGAAGGCTTTCATCGGCAAATTCGCAAGTACACTAAAAATAAAGGCGCTTTCACCAGTGAAAACGCCCTTATTAAGCTTATTTATTGTGCTTGCCAGAAAGTACTGGAAAAATGGAATCAGCCCATGCACAATTGGGCGCTTATCGTGTCCCAGTTACAAATCTATTTCGAAGACAGACTAACCCTGGGACTTAGATAATGACTGAGGTGACACAGTTGGATGAACACTCTCGCCTTGAATTGTGAATTTTCAAAACTATAGTCGTAATTTTTTGACTATTTTACTCACACTAGAATAATGCAAGCAAAAATATTCCCCAATTTCTTTTAAACTAAATTGACCACTTTGGTACGCAAATTGAATTCCTTCATTTCTTGTACTGGCCTTTTGCTCTATCTCTTTTAAAGTGTAATTCTCTGTTTCATATTGAGTTTTCGGGATATCTATTAGATTCATTTGAGGGTCTATTTTTTTCAACATCTCATTAATAAACTCTTCATTTCCCAAATAAATTTGTTTTTTTAAATCACTCCATGGTGACTTACTCGTTATCCCATCAATTACAAATTCTCGATATTTATTAATGGCTACGGCCAGATCTTCACTAAATAAATAAAGAATTTTATCTGTATGCAACCAATTGGGTTTCGACTCTTTTAATGTCGTAGCCAGATAACTACTCCATTTCCATTCATGTGGTGAAGTAACCATTTTTGCGCGTACAGGATTTAATACAATGTATCTTGATAACTCAAGCAAATAACTCTCTTTCTCAACTAATATTGCTTTGAATCGCCCTTGAAAAACGTGTCCCACACGATTGTGGGTTCGATTAAATTTTTGGGTATAGACACCATTAAGTAATTGCATCCCTTTACTTAAATTTCCAGCTGGGGTCTCTATTAACAGATGGTAATGATTATCCATGAGACAGTATGCATAACAAACCCAATTACATCGTAAACATACCTCAGAAAATGTGTTTAAAAATAAATTTCTATCTTCATCTGAAATGTAGATACACTCCTGACCATCTCCTCTTGAAGTAATATGATAAAAAGCTCCTGGAAACTCTATTCGTAGCGATCTTGCCATGTTGGACTATTAATTATCTTTTCCTTGACATGTTTTTAATCCATTCCATTCCGATCGTCAATAGATTCATCAATCTTCAATTGAAATTCACAATTCAAGGCCTGACCCCGTTAATTCGAAAGTCCTGATATTCGCATCGAAGCCTGTCGCCTCGTTTGTTATATTTTGATTAATAATAAATTTTATTCTTGAATTGGATACACCACCAGCTAAAACCTTGGAAGGATTATTAGTACATACTGTGGCTGACTGGGTTGCCCGAATTAATGAAGTTACAAACCAGCCAGGATGTGCGGAGGACAAGCCAAGCTTGGCTCTTTCCGTACGTTCGTAATATATTTTTTGTTTTATTAGTTAAGCAGCACAAGCCGGGTGTGTTAAAGTGGTATTCTGTTCATAGAAAGGATTCACATGTTCCTGTTGCTCGCCTTGAATAAAATGGATCATGCTTTCAATATCAGTGCAGCTAAAATTCAAAGAGCCTAGAAAGACATTATCTCTACCACTAACTGCTCTTAATTGTTGGTGTTGCGCTTCGGTCAATGAGACTTTATAGCAAGATAAGACAGTGTGTGGACCCAAGCGTCCTGATTCCATGCGAGCGAGTACCTCGGGAGAAGAATAAAATTTGCGTGTTATATTCGTTTCTTTCGCAAAATTCCAGATATATGTTTTATTGTAATCACTAGATTTTATTTGTTCCACGATGGGAATGAAATAACAATGTACTTTTTCATCTTCGTTAGTTCTTTTGGGTGTTGGGTTAAAAAACATATTATTCTCCCTTTTAAAATAGCAAATTCAGAGCTGACACAACCGAATGAATCGGCAAAATTCCTAATAATTTTAAATTTATCTAGGAATAGTTCTGTCGAAACAACACAAAAACTATCCTTAAATTAGAGGAACTTAGAAGCTTTTTCATATCAAGTCCTAAGATGAACTTCTTCAATTTAATATACACTTAATTTTTATATCATAAAATAAGCATAATGATCAATTTTTATGAGAAACAATGATATGAGAACAGAGCAAACCGCACTCGCACAGATTGCAAGTGAATGGTACAACTTAAGAAAGTTGATTAATAGAAGTCAAGAGAAGAGTTTTTTTAAAAGCGGCGGCAGCTTAACAGCAGTTGATCACTTTTTTAATCTGATAGCACTTGATCGCCAGCCAATGACTATTGGCGAATTGGCTGAGGCGTTGCAAGTTTTAGAACATTTAACTATTACTAATGCAGCTTCTAAAAAAGTTTCTTTTGCGCACTGGTTAGATAAAAATCGCTATCGGACCTCTCAAAACATTGGTATTGAACAGAAGAGAGAGGACGAACGCCCCTCGGATAAAAAAGATGTTCAATATTCAATACCAGAAAAATCTGCTTTATTTCGTTTACTTCTCAAAACCCATGATGTCTTAATCAGTTATCATGAATTGGCCAATTTTCATGCGCAAGGTGAAATTCCCTGCAGCGAAATTACTTATAGCCAAAGTGATCTCAAAGAGTCACAAGCTATTTACGATATAGAAACCTCTACTCAAGAAGAGGAAACGAGCGATAAGTATACGGTTATTAAAGATCTTGTCCGAAAAGGAGTAACGATATATGGTGCTGCGATTATTCCGGGGAATGTCGAGGATCATAACGACAGAATACTTCTAGAAGCCATACAAAATTTTGCTGGAGATAAGATTGATACACCTCATTCAAGAGCGAATAAACTTTATCATTTTGGTGGTCAATTTTTACATGGCAGCCTCTTGCGAGAATTTACTAATACAACCAAGTTGACTGAGGGTAATATTCAAGGCTTAGAACGTGGACGAACTACTGGACACATTAATTGGTCTAAAGATAGTAATGGTACACTTTATGCAACCGTTGATTTGAAAATTCTCTCGTGTTCTTATGCGGATCCTAGTGACACAAATAGTCCTCAACGAATTTTTGCGATGGCTAGTGATGGTATTTCTTTGATAGAGCTTAATGACAATGAACTGGCGAAAACCATGGAGCAATGTCGTAGGGAAGTTACAGGCGAAACAGAAAACAATATAGTTCCGATCGCCGAAATAAAAGCAAAAATCGAGATGGTGAAAAATGAGACCGGGACCGGTTATATGTTTAAGGTTAGCGAATTCACTACCAAGTATAATACACCGCAATTAGTCTCTACCAAGGCACCTGAACCTATGGAAAACCTCCTTTACAAAACAATGTAATCGTATTTTCCCATTTCTATGATGAACATAATTCGTGGAACTATAGTGTGTGCGCATAGCATAGCTATGTATCTCAGGGGCAGACCTTGAATTTTCAATTTAAAGGTTTTTATTAGTCTTATAGTTACAATTCAAAATTCAAGGCCTGCCCCCATTTGTGGGTAACTTAACTCCGTAGATATGTGTGATTATTCATATTGAGGTAAGATAATCGCATTCGAAACTGATTTTATCATGGCTAGTATTCTATTCGAGCGCTCCTCTGCAATTTCCTTGGAAGCTTTATCTTCTACAAGAAAGGATTTGCTCACCCAAACACCAAATTCATGATTGGTATCAACAAAAGAGCGTAGTAGTGCATTATAACGAGGAAACGCAAGCATATAGTTTGCATTAGCAGCTTTTAATTCTCCCGCTAGAATATATGCTCCAACAAATGCCAAATTATTACCTTGGCCAGATAAAGGAGAAGGGCAATAACCTGCATCACCGATAAGCGCTATTCGACCTTTGGTCCAACTATTCATTTTTACTTGCGTAATAGCATCGAAATAAAAATCATCGCTTTCTGGCATTCGATTTAAAATATTTTGTGTTTCCCAGCCAAAATCTCGAAAAGTATCACACAGGAATTGTTTTTGCTCATGTTCATCACGAATATCTTTCAGGATATGCTGAGAGCGGAACATAAATCCAGCTCTTGCTATTTCAGGATTGTTATCGCTATTGATGGATACCAATTTATGATTCGCTTCACATTCCAGAACTGTATGACTCAAGCCAAGGTAATTTGGAATAGTAAATGTACTAAAATAGGAACCAAGATGAATTAACTGATATTCATTTTTATCAAAAATCATGCGCCTTGTAGCAGAGTGAATGCCATCGGCACCGATCACTATGTCATAATTTTCAATCTTACCATCCTTGAATTTGACTATAACGTTATCAGCATTCTGCTGCATGCTAATGATGGATTTATTGAAATAACAAGGTACATCCGCAATTGCTTTCATCAGGATTTCAATCAGATCACCACGGAGAATCTCGACATCGTCATCTTGCCTGAACCCGAATTTCTCACCATGCTCCTCATGCAACACTTTGCCCGCCGAATCTACAAAACGACCACATTCTATTCGTGTGCGCATATCACATATTTGATCATAAATACCCATTCCTCTAGCGAGATGCGTTGCTATGCCACGGATATCAAGTGCCTGGCCACCTTTTCTAATAGAAGCGGATTTCTCAATCAAGACAGGAGAAAAACCAAATCTTTTTAGCCAATAACAAATTGCGTAAGCGCGCCAGCAACTACATAATTTAATAATTATCTCCGTTTCGTCATACTCTGCAACATCAATTTAGAGAGGAGAGTACGATGAATATATCCCCACAAATTATATCCCCCCAAGAAACAGATGGCACGAAAGAACAGAGATGGATGGAGCATGTAACGCATCAAAAAGAAAGTGGTTTGTCGCGAGTAACGTACTGTCGAAAGCATCAATTAAACTACCATCAATTTGGCTATTGGGAGCGAAAGTATCGGGAAGAAATAGCTTCATCCAAATTAGTACCGATTCAATTAAATAAGCTGACACAAAGAGCTCCAGAGACAGTATGCACCTTGGTATTGAACAATGGGCATGAGCTAAAAATTCACGACCAGACTTTATTGCCAATGTTGTTGTCCTTGTGGGGTTAGCCATGTTTTTATCATTTAATGCAAGCATATGGCTCTATCCAAAGCCTATTGATTTTAGGCGACAAATTGATGGACTGGTGATGTTGATTTCCGACCATCTTCAGTTGAACCCCACATCAGGGCAAATTTTTCTTTTCAGAAACCGCCAAGCCAATAAAATAAAAATGCTGTGGTGGGAGCGAAATGGGTTTTGGCTCTGTTATAAGCGATTGGAGCAAGGAAAACTAAAATTTCCCAAACACGATGACGCGGTCATGAGCCTTACCAATGACCAATTAAGCTGGCTGCTCTCAGGATTGGATTTTGCAAAACACACATTGTTGCCGGAAGTATTGGCTACGAATTTCTATTAGAAATAATTTACAAAAAACGATTAATTTGTTTTTAAAATCAACGTAATGTGATATAATTGACTCAGCAAACAGGTGCCATTTCAACATGATGTACGAAGAAAAAATAGAGCAATTAAGTAACGAAATACTCGCATTAAAAGCAGAGCTTGCTCTATCTCAAGCACGCAATGAACACTACGCGGAAGCCTATGATTCTTTAAAAGCACAAATCATGGAGCTACGCCGTCACCGTTTTGGCAAGCGCTCTGAGCGTTATATTGACCCTGAAAATCCTCAGCTGTCTTTGTTTGAAAATAATCAGAGCATTTTTTCTCAGGCTGAAGCAAGCGGTGAGCAGACCGAAGAAATGACACCAGTGGCTGCCCATACAAGAAAGAAGAATAAAAAAGCGCAGAAAGAACTACCCCGTCGCATTGAAATTATTCCGGTATCTGATGAAGACAAGCAATGTGCCTGTGGTGCATGCAAAACAGTGATTCGTTATGAAACCAAAGAGCTACTGCATTACCAACCTTGCGTCATCGAAATTGTGGAGCAACGACGTGAAGTAGTTGCTTGCACTAAAGGATGCGAGAATCAAATCGTAACCGCAGCAGCGCCCAAACAAATTCTCCCCAAAATTAAAGCAACAGAAGAGTTTTTATCATTCCTGGTGGTCAGCAAGCTGGATGACAGGCAACCACTGTACCATCTGGAGCGACAACTCAGCGAACGACATGGTATTGATTGCTCACGCCAAACCATGGCGCGCTGGCTCATTGAGTTAATGACACCACTGCGTCCCATTTATAATCTGTTGAAAGACAGTGTGATTGAGTATGATGTGGCCAGTTGTGATGCAACGACCTTGCAGGTCTTGCATGAGCCTGGAAGAAAAGCAGAAACCAAATCCTATGTGTATTGCATTCGGGGTGGACCACCGGATAAATCCGTTATTCTTTATGACTACAACGATGTGGAGCACAAACAATTTATTTACGATTGGTTTGTCGGATTCAATGGCTATTTACATGTCGATGGTGACAATTTTTTTGAACTTGTGGGTAGCAGCAATGCGCACATTGTCAATTGCAACGCGCATGCGCGCAGAAAATTTGAACCTATTGCCCAATCTAATAAAGGCAAAGGCATTGCCAAAGAAGCCATGCGCTTTTTTAAAGAGCTTTATAAAATAGAGCGTGAGGCTAAAAATAATCAACTGAATCCAGACCAACGTCACCAGTTGCGTCAGGAAAAATCCAAACCACTCATGGAAGCCTTTAATACATGGGTTGATAAGGTCTATCCTACAACTTTGCCCCAATCACCGCTTGGGAAAGCACTCAATTACTGTGTTAAATATAGAGATGGACTGATGCGCTTTTTAGATGATGGGCGTCTGGAAATCGATAACAATCTTACTGAACAAGAAATCAAACCCTTGGTCATTGCTCGAAAGAACTTCTTGTTTTGCGCCTCTGTTGAAGGTGCTGAGGCCTTGTGTTTACACTTCAGTATCATCAGAACGGCTAAATTACACAATCTCGACCCTTATCATTACTATGTCATGTTGTTAAAGAACGCTCCTCTTTGCAACAGTGTTGATGATTATGAAAAACTGTTGCCTTGGAATATTGGCTTAGATTATACCCCTAAGTTGTAAATTGTAAGCCTGTGGTTCTTGGAGCGCTTACAACTGATATTCATTTTTATCAAAAATCATGCGCCTTGTAGCAGAGTGAATGCCATCGGCACCGATCACTATGTCATAATTTTCAATCTTACCATCCTTGAATTTGACTATAACGTTATCAGCATTCTGCTGCATGCTAATGATGGATTTATTGAAATAACAAGGTACATCCGCAATTGCTTTCATCAGGATTTCAATCAGATCACCACGGAGAATCTCGACATCGTCATCTTGCCTGAACCCGAATTTCTCACCATGCTCCTCATGCAACACTTTGCCCGCCGAATCTACAAAACGACCACATTCTATTCGTGTGCGCATATCACATATTTGATCATAAATACCCATTCCTCTAGCGAGATGCGTTGCTATGCCACGGATATCAAGTGCCTGGCCACCTTTTCTAATAGAAGCGGATTTCTCAATCAAGACAGGAGAAAAACCAAATCTTTTTAGCCAATAACAAATTGCAGGACCAGCTATACCACCACCAACGACAAGAATTTTGATATTTTTAGACATTAATAACCACCTTAATAGATTTTTTACATAACTCACATTTTATGATTTACGTTATGTAAATTATATAAAATTTATTGATTCCTGTTTTATTTAGTTATTCATTTAAAGAAATGATATCTATAAAAACTGGCACGGGATATTTTAAGAATCTTACAAATATCATCGATACTCATGCCATGATTTTTATGCATACGTTTAGCAGTAAGCACTTTAGGAAACCTATGAAACCTATGAGGTCAGGCCTTGAATCGTGAATTTTTAATCAATGATTCACAATTCAAGGCCTGACCCCATTATGTTTTTATAGCCATTCTCACAGGCAAGAATGGCTGATTTGATTATATATTGCTTCAGCTTTAACTATGCAGCTGTTCTAATTTCTGAACATCGGCTTGTTTGTTATGGATGGATTTTAAAATTTCTCTAATCTTGGGATCATGGCTACATTTTAGTAAGTAAGCCGTCATTTGCATGCCTCCTTTAAAGTGATCACTCATTTCACTTATATACTTATCATCGAACTCTTTGCCTGAAAGCTGGTCAAACGACTTTATCTCCATAGGTTTCATTCCAGGAATTTGATAATTGGCAGCAGAGGTAGCGGGTAATTTACTGAGTAGTTCTTTCATTTTAACAACTTCCCTGTCTTGCCGCGCGAGCATTTTCTTTGAAATAGCCACTATTTTTGGATTTTGAGATTTTTTTATAGCTAGCTCCATTATTTGCATTCCTTGTTGATGATGAGTAAGCATCATTTGCAGGTATTCTTTTTCAAGTGCTGCAGTTTGTTTTTTATCTTTAGGACAATGATTTTCATTCATAGACATTTGTCCCATATTTGATTGATCCATTGCAAAAGCACATGAACTTATTAATGTGAGTCCTAAAAGTATTGAACACTTCTTCATTTCCCTATCTCCTAAATTAAGTAAAGGACATTTGAATTATAGGTCAATAATAAAAATAGGTACTATAAAAAGCCAGGATTCATGTCTGCAAAACCTATGGGGTCAGGCCTTGAATCGTGAATCATTGATTAAAAATTAACCATTTAAGGCCTGACACCATTAGTGGAAAATGGGGGTTAATTTAGTTTAAGCTTGTTTAAAGCATTTATTTTGCAGAACAAGGATTTAGCGGACTCAATTAAACCGCCCAATGTGTAGGTATGATGGCCATAAATTTTATTAATTTTACATCATGCCCTTAAATGGAGTTTATTGACTAGTCCTATCAGTGGAGAGCTCAGTGTGATTAAGCGACGAATTGCAAGAGAATTCGGTATGGACAGCCTAGTAGGGACTCTGTTTTTATTCCTAGGATTTTGGCTGACTTTTTCTACTCATGTTTTTGCTAAAACCACGGTAGAAGTAGTCGATACCGATCCGGCTGGAAATATCGTTACCTTGGGTAGAGACCAGAACTTTTATCTCCACTTGCACTATGAGTCCGACCAACCCGTTAAAATTTGGGTCAAACCCTACTTTCAGGGTAAAGTGGTATCTGCTGGGAGTAATCCTTCCCGTGTCTACCCTCCCGGCAGTGGAGAGGCACTTGGCTGGTTTTTCCTGTTCAAACCCGGGGAGCAGGTAGACGAGGTTAGAATCCTTGCAGGGAATGGTTCTTTAGGAGAAACTCCCGTTGTCGCTACCTATGCCGTTCAAGTTACTGGCAGCGACCAACAAAATACAGTTCATATCAAGCCTGATTGGGTAACACGATTGAGTGCACTCGATGCTGCGGCGCAGAAAGAAAATTATAAGAGGCTGATGAATACACCAGTATCTTTTGGTGACATGATTATGGCCTTTATTTTCATGCTCAGTATGTTCGCAATTGGTATTCTGGGAATTATTACACCCTTACTGGGTGTATGGAAATGGAAGGGAGGGTGGCGTATTGCTGCGTTTGTACCGGCAGCACTAATGGCATTTGTAGTGTTGCGGCTTATCATCGATATCTCAGCAGATCATTCTTCACACAATTTATGGCCGTTTGAGATCCTGCAGACAGGAGCGCTTAGTGTGGCTATTATGGTTGCTTTGACGGTAATAAGAAAAATCACCAGGGCATAGAGTGTGTGATGATGCCGCACAGGCTGAGCGTACCAAAAACCTATGGGGTCAGGCCTTGAATCGTGAATTTTTAATCAATGATTCACGATTCAAGGCCTGACCCCATTAGTGCTGCACCAAACCAGCGTTGGTCGATGGATTTTGTATCGGATCAACTTAGCAATGGGAGACGATTTCGAATATTGAATGTAGTGGATGATTATTCTCGTGAAATGGTTGGCCAGCTAATATCTACCTCAATCAGTGGCAAACAAGTGGCTCGCTTTTTAGACCAACTTATTGAGCAAAGAAATAAGCCTGTTAAAGTGATTTGTGATAATGGTACAGAATTTACTAGTAAAGCGATGTTTTTCTGGAGCAAAGAAACGAATGTCACTTTAGGGTTTATTCAACCAGGAAAACCAACTCAAAATGCGTTTGTTGAGAGCTTAAACGGGAAATTCAGAAATGAATGCCTTAATCAGCACTGGTTTCGAACAATGGAGGAAGCACGATTTGAGATTGAACAATGGCGTAAACACTACAATAATGTTCGACCTCATAGCTCTCTAAATTATATGCCTCCTGTTGAATACGCAAGAAAGGTGGCATAGGATAATGAATCTCATCAAAGAAGTGGTACTAATTTAGGGGATAGGTCACGAGATTAAATTTCTCAGCTTCACTTAGACTACTGTTCACGATAGAGGTTTTTAAGCTAGAAAGCTCTGTATGAAGGCTTTGATATTGTGCATTTACAATATTTCCGTCACCCAAGGTAATTATATTAGAACCAGTCGCACTAATATTGATTCCAGGGTACCTTACATTTTCTTTAAATTCAGATGTATCCTCTATTTTGTCAATTCCTGCAGAAGATATTTCATACCATGTAGTAGTTGATGGCACTGTCCCTGAATCTACCTGAACTGTTTTCTGTATATCCGATTTATTAATCCACCCTTTATCCAACAGATATGTTAAGTTTGACATTACTTGAGATTGAGTTAAGAGATATTCCTTTTTTAGACTTTTTTTAACATCACTAATTTTTACTGATGTACCCATTTTTCCATATTTACTCGTTGCATTATTATTTCGATCATAGAACCATTGAAGTATCTGAGAACGGATTTTATCGTTGGGGTTCATATTCATCCTTGTATCATGAAAATTATTTGATTAACAATAATTATACATCACATCAGATAAACCTAGTTTCAAGAAGAATGCTAGTTGATTAAATTCAGAAGTTAATTAGAGATAAATTCATATTCCATCTTCAAATCTTCCTAAATCTGATAAATTAAGTTCATATGCTATTCTATGACATAATTCTTCAGTTGATAGACCACAAAATTGTAAGGAAAATTCTTGGCATGGAAGAACAAAATGCAATCCTTGTCGTGGATTGTATAAACCTAATGTATGGATTAAGTATTGTTTAGAATACCTATTGAGAGTTAAATAAAGCACTAACTGACGTAAATCTACAGATCTGAATTTTCGTCCCCCAGATTTAATTTCATAAAGAATGCCATCAGCTATCACATCACCATTACATGAATTAAGTCTGCCACAACCAGCAAACTCTGGCCTAATTACAACATTATTAAATTTTTCAAAAAAACTGAATAATCTATGCGCTATTTTTTTTACTTCGATAATTTCTTGAGTTTCCAAAATAGTGTTAAACAATGGAGAATTAGATCTTAATTGAGCAATATATGCTCCAACTGAGTTTGCTATACTCATTAACTCTTCTGTTTCTATTTCTTCCGGTATGATTTTTTTTAAGAAAGAACGATTAAAAAGTTCAAAACCTATTTCGTTTATTAGACCCCGACGTGAATTTAAAGTACTACTTAATAATTCAGTATTAATTTTATTAGAAAGTACCTGACAATTGATATGCCGTACTAAATCCTCAGAAAGTGGAGAAATAGTACGCCAGAATGAAGTATAATCACGTATAAATTCTATTTCTAATATCATAGAGGGACCATCCAGTTTTTATCAGAGTGTTGGTCAGCTTTAGACTTAGCCCAATCCTTTATAATCATTTCAAACTCAGAAAAACCTTTTTTATTATGATTTCGCCAATGCTCTCCTTCATCGCTAAGACTAAAGCTACCAATAATAAAGGCTCGTCTTAATGGTGAGGAAAATCCATGATATTGACTTCGCAAATCGGATAGCCATGGGGTATAACGCCAATTAAACATTGCCACGATAATATCCCTTTTAATAAGGGAGGATTCTGCTGTAGCATACGATCTTTGAAAAAGCTCAATATTTTCTTGACGATATTCTAAAGATAAGAGTCTAAATGCATAAGACTGATTTATTTCTGTTTTTATCAAACGAGACTTCTCAGTAAATAAAAGACGGAAATGCTGGCCTATCCTTGTTCTTATAGGGGGAGAAAGATTTGGCCATAAATCTTTTATTACTAAAATTATTGCTGGGAATACTGGATATAAATTGTTTAATGAGTCGCAAACAGACAGTACAGCTTGATCACGCGATGAATCAGGAAGAAATTTTAAAGATTTAATAATCTGTCTAGTAATAGCAATGTCTATACTACTTTTGGCAATTTCTTTTCTCAGAAGACCGATAATATCAAATTTTGCAATCGCAGCTTTCAATACCTCATAATCATCTTCAGCTGTCGGTGAATATGGGTCGAATCTTAACGAAAGAGATAGAAAAGCTTGTGGACTTGTGGTATTTATTTCGTCTTTCTGTGAATGTGCGAGGGGGGAAGTATGTTTAAACTCAGATGCAGACATTATTCTAGTCTTAGCTTTTTGAAGAGCCAGTCCTTCATTTGTAAGTAATTTTTTTGAAAGAAATAAAAGAGCATCATAAGCATCTTCTTCTGAAGCAACAAAGAGATGATAGTCATCAGCAAATCTACAAAATTTAATCCCCTCTGAACGAAGCAGTTGATCCGTTTGGTTTAGAACTAACTCAGATAATAATCTAGCAGCTGGCCCCCCTACTGGTAACCCATGTGAATACGTACCTGAAAAATTACTAAGTAATTTTATAATTTTTTTTGGTATATCTCCTGGTTGACTCAATTGTGTAAGAGCATTTTCCAAGCGATGATGTCGAATTCTTTGATAAAAATCGGAAACATCACAGATTACTACCGTCTCGAAAGAGTCTGCCAATTCTAAACTTCTTCTATGAAAGGCATGCCACCCCAAGTCAGGATTAAATAATTTCTCTTCGTCTCCTTTAACAAAACGATATGAAAATATTATTTGATCTTGTATTGGAATTCGCATTTCTTCTATTTGATCTCCTATAGCAATAACTAAGCCTAATAGATATGCATTCCACAATGGATCTAACTGAGTACACCATCTAAAGCCGCTGTATCCCACAGGAACAAGTTGACTTTCATTATAAGGAGGCTGCTTATAGATACGATCTTGAAAATTGTCATCAATTCTACACAGGAGCTCAACAATTTTATCTTTACAATCATAAAAGATAGTGTTTTCTAATGGGTACGGAAACACATCTGTATCGCCATGAGTGGAAATATTATTTAATGCTCTTAAAAAATGGATATTATTTTTATTCATAGAGTTGTAGCCCAATAAGAAAATTTATCTCTCAATAAAGTTACTATAGCTCAAGAAAATTGGGTCTACGTCAACTAAGGACCACCATCTTCTCATTATTTTTAGTCGTCGGGGTCTTAACCATTATATTCTGGATGAAGCAAACGTAATCTCTCCATATTTCTAGAAATAGCTATAATTAGAAAAAAATGGAGGAACGAAAATGAGTAAAATAAAAGTTAAGTTAAACAATGATGACATTAACATTATTAATTCAGCAATTACCCATACCCAAGATGAAACATTTAAAAATTTCCCCCATCTAGTAACAATTGAAAAGGAAGGTTTAGACAAACCTCAATGGATGATTTTAAAGTCTCATATTGAATCGGGTCCCATTGTTGTCACTATACGTCCTGGCAAAAATTATGGCGAAGAATTAGATAAGGACTCCCTACTAAATAAAATTGATGATGCAATAAAATAAAATACGCTTGCTATTACATTATTAGCGATAACCCAACTATATAAAGCTTATATTTACTGGGGTAACTAATATGCTCAAATTAACAATACATTTATTTGTTTTATGTGCCTTTTGCTCATCTTCATTTGCTGACATATACATTCGGAAAGATGAAAAAGGGATAACTCACTTTTCCGATACTCCAGAGCCAGGAGTATATTATGATAATCAGGGACAAAAAAGTATAAATTTAGAAAATGCAAAAGCAGTATTATCGAAAAAGCTACCGGAAATATATTGTTCCTCTATGCTACAAAGTAATGTCCACCTTTTTGTTGAAAAATTTAGTAATCTTGAAGATTGTTTAAGCAAAATGACCGAAATTAACAGGTTATGTTATGATCTAATGATAGAAAAATTTCCCCCACAAATAGAAGGTTCTGGCTCTACCCCAAATAAGGGGGCATTTTAATCAAGTTAGTCTAGACTAACCCTTTGATTTGACGGTCAAAAGGAAGATTAAAATGCCTAAGAAAGATTGTATCCTAAATTTGCCTGGATATTCTATTAAAAGAGTAAGTGGAGAAAACCCGGTATACATAGAGGTAAGCTATCGCTGGGTAGTTCGCTGTATTCATTGTGGTAATAAGAAGTTACGTAAAAAGGACAGTTTTATAAGACGAATCCGTCATGAATCGATTGGATTGCGACGTAGTTATTTGTGTTTAAAAGCTCATAAGTATTATTGTCCATCATGTGGTCGTTATTTTAATCAGCGATTTCCTGGGATAGGGAAACATCAAAGAGCGACGGAGAGTTTACGAAAACAAGTATTTCACTATCACAGTAAGGGAGTGAGTCAAAAAGATTTGTCTCGGGACTTAAAGCTGGGCAAATCGACTGTAGAGCGTTGGTATCACTATGGTTATGAGCTCCGTTATAAAAAGATATCGAGACGCTCTTGTCCTCGGATATTAGGCCTTGATGAGCATTCATTTAATAGAAAGGTTGGGTATGCGACAACCTTTTGTGATTTAGCCAAGCACAAAATCTTTGATGTGGTTGAAGGGCGTAGTGCTAAAGACTTAGAGAGCTATCTCAAGACCTTAGAGGGGCGGGATAAAGTGCTTGTTGTGTGTATTGATTTAAGCAGCAGCTATCGCTTATTAATAAGACGTTATTTTCCTAATGCAAAGATAGTGGCTGACCGTTTCCATGTGATTCGCTTGTTGAATCAGATGAGCCTCCAGACTTATCAACAGATTGACCCTCAAATAAAGTATCAACGTGGTCTATTAGCTGCATTAAGAACGAATGAAGCCAATTTAACGATAAAACGATTAAATAGAAGAGCCAGCTATTTACAGCACCAGCCAGCAATTGCGGCTATCTATCACTTTAAGCAACGTCTCCATCGACTCCTGATGAAAAAGCATCGGACAGCAAAGCAATGTAAGCGTTTACTGCCTTTGTTTCTTAAATACGTAACGCTTTTAAAAGAAAGTCCTTTTGAGTCACTAAAGACTCTAGGTAAAACATTATACCAATGGCGTGAAGAAGTGGTTAGAATGTGGCGGTTTACTAAAAACAACGGCATTACGGAAGGGTTTCATCGTAAAATGAAACTGATTCAAAGACGTGCTTACGGGTTTAGAAATTTTGAAAATTACAGGTTAAGGGTTAAAGTTTTGTGTTCTTGATTAGTGCCCCCGGAAATGGGGAAGAGCCAAGGTTCTCAAGTTGATGACTTTATTTCCAATATTGAGGATTGTTATAAGGCTCACCTAAATTTATGAGTAAGCAACATTCTTGAGATACGCACTATTTAGTAAAATAGCATTTAACAAAATGCTTACCCTAAGCAGTGAAGCCATACTCATTCTTTTTGTATAAAATTATGAAAGCTAAATGGAAATAGACGTTGGTTATCGAACTGTTTTGGAAGCAAACTGGTAAATTAGAGTATCTTGACGCATATGTTAACAAACCCATCGTTTTGCGAATCAACGAAAATGAGTTCGCTTTTTGCCTTAATACTATTATCTTCAGCAACACAATTAAACTAACATACGTGATTAAATTAAGGCTATTCTATCCGTTGAAATCGAGGAACTGTTTTTCCATGATGAATGACATTCTCAAAAAACATTTTCATAGGGCGAACCCAAAGCTGGTTATCCCCAAATTGATCACAATGATAAAGTGCTTTGTACACTATCATATCTTCATCTGTCTCACTATGACGAGCTTGGCCAATAACTTCATATAGTTTTTCGTTTTTATAATGTCTGTATTTTCCAAGTATAATAGGATCAGCTACCATTTACACACTCTCACGTGATTCATTGTCATTAACACTCACAAGACTTAGAAAGTTATAGAATACAATAAAGTCAGTATGAATTAGTTTATGGTACCATTTTGCGATCGGTACCAAAACTGGTACCAAATATTTCTGACGGGGTTCGGAGAATTTTACAAAACCCTTACTGGGATTGGTCGGGACGGAAGGATTTGAACCTTCGACCACTAGCACCCCATGCTAGTACGCTACCAGGCTGCGCTACGCCCCGATTAGGTGGGAAATGATAGCGAAGTCTGGGGAAAATAACAAGGGTTTATCAGTTTATCCTTTTCTTTGTAACCTGGGTTGAGCGCAGCAAAGCCCGGGGATTTGATTTTATGCTTGTGCCGATCTCCCGGGTTACGCTCACGAAACAAAGCAAAATGGCTATGCTTCATTTATTGTTGCGGAATGATTCGCTTTGAACTTTCTGAAAGAGTAAACGCACAGGCTTCAATTCCTGCAGTACACAACATTTGCTTCTCTTCTTTAGCCCAATAGGCTCCATAAGGTTTGACGATTTGATTCACTGAGGGTGATAAGTGAATGGTCATCCAGAGGTAGGTGCCCTTCTCTTTTGGATTTGGCCAATGATAATAGCAAACCAGATTATTGTTTGGGTTTATCAACGCTTGCATGAATCCCACCCCGTCCGGCGCCTTCCATTCTTGATAATCCATTTGCCAATGTAATGTCCCGATTTGGAATGCTTCAGCGTTGTATTGATGTGTTACAACTTCTGCTGCGGGCGGACAAAAGTGGAGTTCTGGAGTTTTTTCTTCTTGTCCTTTGTCTACCCACACCCTATTCATTAACTCTTGAATTGATGCGTGGTAATAGCTGCCCACAGCAATGCCTAATATAAAAATGATAAGGATGAATAAACTATTTTTTAAAAATGGGTACACGTGCAAGCTCCTGCTACCCAACTCCTCAAGTCTGTAATAGATACCTGAGGAGAAGGCTTATTTTTATAATAATGTCTTAATCTTATGGGCTTCAAATTTAGAATGTGAAATTTGAATGTATTGCTTGCAGCTCAACAGCTCAGCATATTGCAAGGCAGCTACTGCATTATTCAAAAGCTCTTTTGCCACATCAGAAGAGTCTTGCATAATTAAATAAGCTGCAGAACTCATTTGTACTGAAGCCATATAGAGTTTATTAATGCAGACCTTTTTGTCTTGGTTGTCCGCCAAAGAGACAATCACTCGAGAAAGCTCATAGCACTGATTGGCTAAAAATTCTTTGCTTGGCCCGGACTGCACATTCATACTGAATACAGGTAAAGTTAAAATTAACGCTGTTTTTAAAGTCATTTTAAACATAGGGATACTCCTGTAAGTTGCCGAATAAATCTGCTTCGCTTCACACAATCCTGATGCATGAAGAATAAGTTCTAATCTGAGAAAGAACTCTGTTAAACCCTAGCGATGCCAATAACTTATAGAACAAAAAGTAACCTGGTTCCAATTTCCAGGTTACTTTTAGTCATTGCTCTTGGTGCTTAACCGTTTGCTGCCTGATTTAAGCAAAAGCATTAATTCCTGTAATATGTTTTCCAAGTACTAGCGTATGGACATTGTCCGTACCCTCGTAGGTAAAGACTGATTCTAGATTAAGCATGTGACGAATCACATGGTACTCAAGGCTGATTCCATTTGCTCCCAATAGATTCCTGCATTTTCGTGCAATATTCAATGCTTCACGGCAGGCATTGCCTTTAGCAAGAGAAATCATCACAGGATTCTCTCGGTGATTATCTTTTAATCGGCCTATTTGTAAATTAAGACATTGTGCCTTAATAATTTCAGTATACATATCTGCTAAGTCTTTTTGAATAAGCTGGAACGATGCTAAAGGTTTATCAAATTGCTTACGCTCTAACAGGTAATCTCGAGTAATATCGAAACAGGCCATTGCAGCCCCCATCACGCCCCAGGCAATGCCATACCTCGCTTGGCTCAAGCAACTTAAAGGCGCACCCAAACCTTTGTCACTTCCAGGAAGATAATTTTCATCGGGGACAAAAACATCATCAAACACCAACTCCCCTGTATTTGAAGCACGTAGTGACATCTTTAATTTGATTTCAGGGCGACGTAATCCTTCAGAGTGAGCATCCACAATAAAGCCACGGATCCCCTCCTCGGTTTTTGCCCAAACAATGGCGATATCAGCGATGGGTGAATTGGTGATCCACATTTTAGCCCCATTCAAACTCCAGCCGCCCTTCACTTTCTTCGCAGTGGTTCTCATCCCAGCCGGATCGGAACCAAAATCTGGTTCAGTTAAACCAAAACAACCGATAATCTCACCAGCAGCCATCCCGGGTAAAAAACGTACGCGTTGCTCTTCAGAACCATAACGAAAAATAGGATACATGCATAAAGAACTTTGCACGGAAACAAAACTACGTAAGCCGCTATCACCGCGCTCTAACTCCTGGCAAACTAAACCGTACGCAACATAAGACGCTTCAGCACCGCCGTATTCTGCGGGCAAAGTCAAACCCAATAAACCCATTTCTGCGGATTTTTTAATAAGCTCTTGTGGAAATTGAGCATGTTCAAAAGACTCAGCCATCAAAGGCATTACATCATTGCTGACGAAACGCGCTACGCTATCACGTATCATGCGCTCATCACCATTCAACTGCTCATCAAGAAACAACAAGTCGTCCACTTTCTTTCTCCCTTTTATCTGACTGTAACGCAATCACGGCTTCAATAATACTTTCTTTACTGGGTAACAAATATTGCCAGGCATTACCCAAGGGAATAAAGCAATCTTTACCGGTAATTCGCTTGATTTTTAAACTCGTTGAGGCCTCTTCTAATAACAAAGTCATCAAGCCTTCACTGACCGAACCACTTTGTCTGCCCTCATCCACAATTAATACATTTTTCGCTTTGGCAATTTCTTTCAAAATCCCTTCGACAGGTAAGGGACTAAGCCATCGTAAGTCGACTATTTTTACAGAAATATTATGTTCTTCCTGCAGAACCTTTGCAGCTTGTCGTGATAAATAATAACCATTAGCATAGGTTAAGATAACCGTTGCCCCCTCTCCATAGACACCCACCTCACCTGGAGCAATCACCGTATCAGGTGCAGGATAATTAAAAAGCCACCCATTATCCCCCGGTTGATGCAAGTCTTTGGTCATATATAAAGCGATCGGTTCTAAAAAGACAATGACCCTGCCTTCTTCATAAGCCATGCGTACACAAGTACGTAACATTTTTGCAGCGTCTGGGCCATTTGAAGGACAGGCAACGATCACTCCGGGTAAATCACGGAGTACGGCAATGGAGTTATCATTATGGAAATGCCCCCCAAATCCTTTCTGATAAGCCAGCGATGCAATGCGCAGAACCATGGGATTTTGATATTGACCGCTCGAGAAAAAGGATAAGGTGGAGGCTTCTCCGCGCAGCTGATCTTCTGCATTATGCAAATAAGCCAAAAACTGAATTTCTGGAACCGGGATAAATCCATTATGAGCCAAGCCAATGGCGGTACCTAAAATCGTAGTCTCATCCAAAAGGGTATCAAATACTCGCCGTTGTCCAAACCGTGCCTGCAAATCCGCAGTGACTCGATAAACGCCACCTTTTTTACCTACGTCTTCACCAAATACCAACATGTTGGAGTATTGCATCATTAAATCAGTCAAAGCAAAATTAATTTGTTGGCATAAGTTTCGTTTCTGGGCTAATTGCGGGAACGCATTGGCAAAAACTTGGGTTCGTTGTTCCTCAGTAGGTAGAGGAAGTGCTGGTTTTTTAGGTACCAAAGGGATTAGCGACGACATCACGGCATCAGCACTGGTGAGTTTGGGTTGTCTTATTGCGTCTACCGCTTTGGCTTCGATCAAATCTTTATTACTTTGATAAAGGTTCAGCATGTCCGGAATACTCATCCAGCCTTCGCGATAGAGCATGCCTGCCGTATGCAGCAAAGGATCTTGGGCCTCTCTGGCTTCTATTTCTTCTGGGGTACAATATTGGGATTCAATATCTGAACCGGCATGCCCTAGCAAACGCACACAGCGCATATGCAAAAAAACCGGTTGCTTTTTTACCCGTGCCAAATATTCTGCTTCTTGTGCCGCTGCATAAGCATCAGCGAGATTCAAACCATCACAGGCAATATAATGCAAACCAGGGCGAGCACTGACAGAACGTTCTATCCAGCCTGATGGGGTGGGCACGGAAATTCCTATACCATTGTCTTCACAAATAAATACAATGGGTAAAGGATAATTTTGCTGTGCAATCCATGAGCAAGAATTCAAAGTAGCTTGTGCTGATGCATGGTTGGTCGATGCATCACCAAAAGTGCAAATGATGACGGAATCCGGATTTAAATTGCTGGGGGTATTTAATTCTTTTGCACGAGTAATCGATAAGGCCGCGCCTAGAGCTTTAGGTAAATGCGATGCAATAGTTGAGGTTTGTGGCGGAATATTTAAAGGAACACTGCCAAAAACTTTATGGCGTCCTCCTGAAATGGGATCGGTTGCTGCGGCAACCAAAGACAGTAAAATATCCCTAACCCCATCAGTACCCTCTATTTTTTTAGCACGTTGTAAATAAAAGGCGCCACTACGATAATGCAAAAATGCCATATCATCCGGACGAAAAACCTGTCCCCAAACCGCATTTCCTTCATGTCCACTACTGCCTATGGTATAAAAAGACAACCCTTTTTCCTTAAGCTGCCTGGCGATCAAATCAAGTAGGCGGGATTTGATTTGTGAATCAAAAAGCTCTATGGCAGTTTTCTTATCCAATTCCGCCGTTTCTGGACTCATTATACTATTGGGTTTTGGAAAGTCTGCTTGTTGGACTCGATTTATAAATTGCTCATCAACTACAATGGTCCTGTCTAACATCACTACATCCTGTTTGAGTTATTTTCTAATAGAAGATGATGAGTATATACCGATTCAAAATGAACAGGAAGAATGAGTTGATATTACTCCCTACTCCCTTCCCCGAGAAGGAGAGAGGGGAATTTTTTTGTTTAATCCTGGGAATCCATCAATAAATAAAAAGCAATATGATCAATTCTGGATATTATTGATTAAATATTCTACACTTTTCGTAAGAATCCACTAAGAGGGCTTCATAATGAAATGGATTATTCTGTTAGGAAGTATGGCTTTGATGGTTGGATGTTGTTGCAACACGGTATACTACACACCAGCATATGCACCAGCAGTGGTCGCATACAAACCTGTAGTATCCTACAGACCAGTTGTTGTTCGACCTGTTGTTACCCCCGTTGTGCAACCAGTAACAGTTTATTCTTATCCTGTAGGGCCTGTGGATGTAACGACAACTACGATTGATTTTTATTGATCTAAACCCTGTAACCTGGGTGAAGGCAAAAGCCGTAACCCAGGATTTGCAGCAGCGACAGGTGATTCGCTTATCCCACTGAATTATTCTTCTTCATCCTTGGCCGAGTAACCACATCCATCTTGTGGGCAAAGAATTTGTCGACCAAATTTTTTGCTTTCTTTCACCGTTAAAATCGGCCAATTGCATTTGGGACAGGGTTGGTTGATCGGTTCATTCCATAAAGCATAATCGCATTTAGGATAATTGCCACAAGAATAGAAAATTTTGCCCTTTCTTGATTTACGCTGCAAAATTTTTGCTTCATGACACTTGGGACATTCCACGCCCGTATCAGCTGGCTTTTCTATAGGTTCCATGTGCTTGCATTGAGGATAATTACTGCAGCCAATAAAGCGGCCATAACGCCCATTTTTTATGTGTAAAGGACTGGAACAAACTGGACAGGCTCTTCCCTCAACCACTTCGGGTTCATTTTTTTCGTGCTCCTGACCGGCAATATCCTGCGTGTAATCACATTCAGGATAACCTGTGCATCCAATAAATCGTCCTCGCTTACCCAATCTTATGGACAGTGGCTTTCCGCATTTAGGACATTGTTGATCCAAAACTTCCGAAGTTACATCTTTACGCTGTACCTGTTGATCGGTAGTTTCTATTTGTTGTACAAAAGGCTTCCAGAACTCTTCTAAAACGGGAACCCATTCTTTTTCACCGCGCGAAATCGCATCTAATGTGTCCTCAAGCTCAGCGGTAAATTTATAGTCTACATAACGCGTAAAATAACCAGTCAAGAAACGATTCACAATACGGCCAACATCCGTTGGGAAGAATCTTTTCTTATCCACAATCACGTATTCACGCTGTTGTAAGGTATGAATAATGGACGCGTAGGTTGATGGGCGGCCAATATCATATTCTTCCAATGCCTTAACCAAAGTTGCTTCAGAATATCTTGGAGGAGGCTCAGTGAAATGTTGATTGGCTAGGATGTCTTGTACCTTAACTTTTTCACCTACAACGAATGCCGGGAGTAATGAACCTTCACCTTCATCTTCTTTGGTATCATCACGACCCTCTTCATATACTGAAAGGAAGCCAGGAAAAGTAATGATAGAACCATTCGCACGAAAGATGTTCCCTTCCCCACAACTTAAATCAACAGCAACCGTATCAAGGATTGCATCAGCCATTTGGCAAGCTACTGTTCGCTTCCAGATCAGACTGTAGAGTTTGTATTGATCCGCAGTCAAAGCCGATTGCACCATTTCAGGCGTACGCTTAATCGATGTGGGGCGAATCGCCTCATGGGCTTCTTGAGCATTTTTGGATTTGGTTTTATAAATTCTTGGACTTGAAGGACAATTGTCGGCACCATACCGCTCGGTAATAAACTGTCGGGTTTCCTCTATAGCTTCCGTCGATAAATTAACCGAATCGGTACGCATATACGAGATAAGACCCACTGTTCCTGTCCCTATATCTATCCCTTCATACAATTGTTGGGCGACCATCATTGATTTTCGCGCAGTAAAACCTAATTTTCGTGCTGCTTCTTGTTGCAAGGTTGAGGTAATAAATGGAGGTGAAGGCTTACGCTTACGCTGCTTTTTCTCAATTTGGCTGACCTGTAAATATCCTTGTGCCTCACGCAGCAAATGTTCTTTGATTTTTTGTGCCTGATCTTCTTTATTTACGGTAAATTGTTGTAATTTTTCATTTTTAAAGTGCGTCAACCGTGCTTCAAAAGACACATTAGTATGAAGACATTGAGCCAAAATCTTCCAATATTCCTGGGGTACAAAACGCTCAATTTCTTCTTCTCGCTCGACAATAAGTCGCAGTGCAGGGCTTTGTACTCGACCCGCTGAGAGCCCTCTTCTGACTTTTTTCCATAACAGAGGAGACAAATTAAAACCCACTAAATAGTCCAATGCGCGTCGTGCTTGTTGGGCATTAACCAAATCCATAGAAATTGAACGGGGATGATTGATTGCATCCTGAATTGCTGATTTGGTGATTTCATTGAAAAAAATCCGATGAATCGGTTTATCCTTGGTTAGATTTTTTTCTTTCATTAATTCATAAATATGCCAAGAAATGGCCTCGCCTTCGCGATCTGGGTCCGTTGCCAGTAATAAGGAATCTGATTTTTTCAGCATTTTTGCAATGGTTTCGATATGTCTTGAGTTCTTCTCAATCGGAACATAAGTCATAGCAAAGTGTTTATCGGGATTAACCGACCCTTTGCGTGCTGGCAAATCACGAACATGTCCATAAGAGGCAACAACCTCATAGTCACTGCCCAAATATTTTTGAATCGTCTTCGCTTTGGCGGGTGACTCAACGATCACCAAATGTTTACTCATAGTAACGTTAACCTTATCCTTTTCACTTCATCCTTAAGCCACCAAATATCCCCTATTGCAGAAAAAAATGGGGGATTGGTGCTGAATATGAAATAGCAACAACTTCTAGTAGTATAGGAATAGATGATCTTTTAATGTAATGTCAATTGATCTTCTGATTGATAAAGAACTAAATCAAGAAAAGCCAATTGTTCTTCATTCAAAGTACTGGCTAAAGTATTTCTAATTGTCCATTTAGTTTCTTGAAGCGTTACGATTCTAGAGTCAGAAAATTGCAATTGATTCATAATCATTTCAAATGATTCTTCATTAAGAATTTTCCATTGTTTCATACGTATGAGAAATTGATAACTGGCTTTAGTCAATTTCATTTGCTCATCGTAAGTAAATACTCGCATTGATGTTTGTTGTTGTAACTTCAAATGCAAAACTTGTTCTTCCGAAGTCAAACTCTCTTCATCGTTCAGTTCCGTTGCATCCTGATCAGCGGTTTTATGGCTTTTTTGCAGTTGGGTAAGACTTTGTTCAAATAAACTCAATAACATTTCAAATAAGTTATCTTTCATATACTAACACCTCATATAGCCACCGGGCACAGATACAACAGCCCCATTTAATTCTAATTTTGCAAGCTCACTAGTGACTTGCTCAACGGTGCATCCACTACGTAAAATGATCTGATCAACAGTTGTCATTTCAAAGCCAATGAACTTTACTAGGTTTTTATTCCCGCTGGCAAGAGGTAAAATCGCTTTATCAGTTGTTTGCTGTTCTGAATCAATCCGTAACTCTTCAAGAACATCGGCAACTGAAGTGACTAATTTAGCTCCTTGCTGCAACAGGTAATGACACCCTCGAGCCAGGGGGTTATGAATGGAACCAGGAATTGCCAAAACATCTCGATTTTGTTCCAGGGCCATTCGTGCTGTGATTAACGAACCACTCTTTATTGCTGACTCAACAACCAAAGTGCACAATGATAAACCACTTATTATACGATTTCTTCGTGGGAAATGTCCAGCAGTCGGAGGACTTTTTAGAGGAAATTCGCTCATTAATAGTCCGCTTTGCTCAATTTTTTGCGCAAGTGCCTGATGTCGGTAAGGATAAATCCGATCAATTCCGGTCCCCAAAACAGCTATTGTCTGCCCTCCGGCCTCCAAACATCCTTCATGAGCTTCAGCATCAATTCCTAAAGCTAAACCACTGACAATGGTCACTCCATGGGCGGCGATAGCTTTTGCAAATTGGCGGGCATTTTCTCTGCCAGTTATTGTTGGATTACGGCTGCCTACCACAGCTAATTGCGGTTGCTTTAAGCAGGCAAGCTGTCCTTTTACGTACAAAACAATAGGAGGATCGATAATTTCCTTCAATAAAGCAGGATAGTCAGGCGAATCCCAAGTCAGTATATGATGTGTATCAGCAGCCTCAAGCCATCTGAGATCTTCTTGAATCAAATGCAAATCAAAACCCGCTATGGTTTGTGCCAAAGTAGGTGATAGTCCCGCTTCTTCAAGCTCTGTTGCTGAGAGTTGGAACATTTGTTGCAGATCAGGCCAGCGTTTTTGCAATGTTGCAACCGTACGCGGACCCACCCTTTCCATTCGATTTAATGCGAGGTAGTACGATAAATTATTCATGGGTTAGTCACAAAGTTTGATAAATAAACAGCGCGAGTAGAACGAACGATTAAGGCAAAACTGGTTTTAGTGAATACACGAAACACCATGACTTCGCCAATACGCTCGGGCGGTAATTTGATAGGAAACAGTTTATTTTTAGGGTCACTGACAGTCCCCGAATCTCTATAGATTCCCAGTACATCTCCTGCTTCCAATCCGTCACGTGCTCCCAAACTTATCACTACCACACCACCAACTGCCTCCTGGACATTCCCATTGGGCATCCCATCAGGCATATCAATAATAAATCCCCGCACGAGAAATCTAGGTGCTTTAGGTTCAAATGATAAATTAAACTCAGGACTATCATTTATTAAAACACTATCTTGAACTTTAATTCCTTCATTAATACTGGTTAATAAAATGGTGGCAGGTTCTCCTCCCGCAACTAACTCAGCATACCCTACTAAATCTGCTCGATATCCCAAGAGCTCTCTGGTTTTTGGATGCTCATAATTTTTTCCCCCTCTAAAAATAGAATAAGCAGGAATACCCCCAGTAGGTAATTCTCGAGAAGGATGCAGACCTTGAACCCAAGCTTGATCCCCTTGTCCCCCCATCATATGTTCCCCTACTAAAGCAACAATATAAGGGGCGCGACTGAGGACATCCTGATCCAAAATAAGGGATTCATTTAAAAAGGGCTTGATTTCATTTAAGGGTATTGGAGGCACCGGGTCCTCTAAGGGCATAGGACGGGCCTTAGGCGATAATTTGATAGTGCCATTCGAGAGTACTTTAAGGTAAGGTTTATTTTTGTAATAGGCTAAAACCAGAACTGCTCCAGGATACAATCGATTGGGATTTTTTATTTTAGGGTTGGCATGCCAAAGCTCTTTCCATTCCCAGGGATTATGCAGATAACGACTGGCAATGCTCCATAAAGTATCCCCATGTTGAACAACATAACGCTCAGGAGCATCTGTGCGTAAGCTTAGAGCATAATTCAATGTAGAAAAGAAAAAGAAGATTATTAAGAGAATAAATCTCATTAGAGTCAATCCTTTGTTGGAATATCTTGATAATTCGACCACTCATCAAGACTTTTACATCCCGCGTAACCCATTACTATCTTGCAGCATTGCAATATATAGAGGATAATATAACATGTTTTTTACGCAGAGAACCAGATAAACGATGGCTATTCATACGATTCTATATTTACCTGATGCTCGATTAAGAGATGTAGCAAAACCTGTTGTTCATTTTGATGATAAATTGCAAACGTTAATTGACGACATGTTCGAGACAATGTATGACGCCCGTGGTGTTGGGCTTGCAGCTCCGCAAATTGGGGTGAGCTTACGTTTATCAGTGATTGATATTGAAGGGGATAAACAGAATCAAATAGTGATTATCAACCCTGAAATCGTTGCCTCTGAGGGTGCAAAAAAGTTTGAGGAAGGCTGTCTTTCTGTTCCTGGAGCTTATGATACAGTGACCCGCGCAGAAAAAGTTACAGTAACTGCCTTGGACAGAAATGGAAAACCTTTTGAAATTAAAGCCGATGGCCTACTCGCTGAATGTTTGCAACATGAAATTGATCATATGAATGGCAAACTGTTTGTCGATCTGCTTTCTCCATTGAAAAGAGCAATGGCCCGCAAAAAACTAGAAAAATTCAAAAAACGCCAACACGCACGCAAGTAATTTGCAGTTTTCACAAGGTTTTCATTCAAGATATGTCCTATAGACGTTTTTTGGTCGTAATACGTGATACGTGGATAAAAATCTTGGTGAACGGTTGAATTTGAGCACAGGTGCCAAATACGGCCGTTCCTTGATACAGCGTGACCATTTACGTGAGTACTTACCATGAGTCAATTGAACATTGTTTTTGCTGGAACTCCAGAATTTGGCTTGCCTTGCCTTGATGCCTTACTGCATTCTAGACATCGTATTCAAGCCATTTATACTCAACCGGATCGACCTGCGGGACGTGGTCGTAAACTTCACGCCTCTGCAGTAAAAGAATGGGCTTTGACGCAGAAAATTCCGGTTTATCAACCTCTGAATTTTAAAAATTCTGAGGCAATTTCTGAGCTCGCCGCATTAAAACCCGATGTCATGATTGTTATTGCCTACGGGTTAATTCTACCTAAAGCAGTTCTTGATATTCCACGCTTAGGTTGTATTAATGTCCATGCATCTTTGTTACCTCGATGGCGTGGTGCCTCTCCAATTCAATCGGCTATTCTTCACGGTGATGCTGAAACTGGGGTAACTATAATGCAAATGGATGTGGGTATGGACACCGGAGCAATGCTTCGTAAAGCAAGTTGTTCCCTTACTGCATCAGAAACCGCACAAAGCTTACATGACAAGTTAGCCCAGATCTCCGCTCAGCCTTTATTGCAAACTTTGGACGAATTAGCCAACCAAACCATTCAACCTGAAATTCAAAATAATGAATTAGCGACCTATGCGCACAAAATTAATAAAGAAGATGCATGCATCAACTGGCACCACTCTGCAATAGAAATTGATCGACGCATTCGCGCATTCAATCCCTGGCCAATCGCTTATACAACTTTTGAGCATGAAATTTTAAGAATTCACCAAGCACAAATTGTTGCTTTGCAAGGGCATCACGCTCCAGGTACAGTAGTTCACCTTGATAAAAAGGGCATGTCAGTTGCTACAGGCGACCAAGGTTTGCTTATAGAAAAAATTCAGTTCCCAGGGGGTAAAGTAATTTCTATAGCCGATTGGTTAAATTCCTCAAAGTCACACGCGCGCGTAGGATATGTGTTTTAATGAACAAGAATGAACGATTACATGCCTTAAAAATTCTAACACGCTTGCTTGCTGAAAAATCATCCTTATCCCAACTGATGTCGGCTACTGAAGTATCCCCAATGACCAAAGAAATCTGCTTTGGCTTTTGCCGTCATTATTTTCGTTTGCAAGCCATTGCAGAGTGTTTGCTGCAAAAAAGACCCAAAGAACCAGAAATTTGGGTTGCATTACTGATAGGCCTTTATCAATTACACTTCATGCAGCAACCTGATTACGCAGTAGTTAAAGAAACCGTCGCCTTGCTCGAAAAAATCAAAAAACCTTGGTCTAAAGGTTTAGTTAATGCCGTGTTACGCAATTTCTGTCGCCAAAAAAAAGAAATTATAAGCCGTTTGAGCAAAGAACCTTTGTTTGTTCATGGCCAACCCCAATGGCTGGTAGAACGCCTGCAAGTCGACTGGCCCAATGACTGGCAATCAATAGCTCAAGCAAACGACGCACATCCTCCTATGACCTTACGAGTGAACCTCCAAAAACATTCGGTTCAAGAATACCTGCAGATTTTAAATCGTGAAGGGATTGCTGCCGAACTCCATCCTTTAGCACCTGAAGGAATTACTTTAAACACACCCTGTGATGTACATCAATTACCCGCTTTTGCAGAAGGAAGCGTATCGGTTCAAGATGGCGCTGCACAATTGGCGGCTTCTTTGTTGTCTTTAAAACCAGGATTACGTCTTCTTGACGCCTGTTGCGCTCCTGGAGGTAAGACTTGTCATATTTTAGAAAAGGAGCCCAACCTGGCGGCATGTATTGCTCTGGACGTGGATAGCAAAAGATTAAAACGTGTTCAAGAAAACTTGAATCGGCTCAATTTACATGCAACTTTAGTTCAAGGAGATGCTCTAACTCCTTCTTCGTGGTGGGATGGACAGCTCTTTGACCGCATTTTATTAGATGCCCCTTGTTCCGCCACAGGGGTTATCCGCCGTCATTCTGACATTAAATTATTACGCAATAACCAAGAAATTGTTACTATAACCAATCTACAGCGTGATATGCTGAATTGTTTATGGCCTTTGTTAGCCAAAGGTGGCTTACTGGTTTATGCAACCTGTTCCGTAATGTCTGTGGAAAATGAACAACAAATCGCAAATTTTGTTGCTGCTCACCCTGACTGTATCCAATTAAAAGAGCCCAGGACTTGGGGACATGCAACAGGTCATGGCCAACAAATTTTGCCAGGCGAACAAGGTATGGACGGATTTTTCTACTCAGTACTTTTTAAGGATGAAAAATGACAATCAACTGGCCTTTAATTACTGTTTTGTTCTGCTTATCCATTCCTGGGGTGCTCATCGCAATAAAACGGTTAATCTTTTTTTTATTGCCTGATAACTCTGAAGCGTTAAAAAAAAGGATAAGCAATTTTGCCATTTTGCAAACTTTATTGATGGTCTTTATCCTCAGTCTTGCCGGTGCGATGTTATCGCCAATGACAGGGTTACATGACACCCTACTTGAAGGCCTATTACAAGGAACCACCCGGGTAAAAGCATTACTTCCTATCATATTACCCACCGTCTTGTATGCCTTTTTTGGGTTAGTGGTGTTTTTAGTACTCTTTTATGGCTTGATTGCACGCATTATCGATAAAAAAAACATGCAAATCATGGCCAATATTCGTACCGTTCTTGGTGTTGATGGCTGTGTTCTTTATGGCGGTGTAGTCGAGGAAGTCATTGGACGCTGGGGATTATTGAATCTTGCTACTTTTTTTGCCTTGCTGTTTACGAAACAATTTCCCAATTTACTTATCTGGATTTCAATTTTTATTAGCGGCTTAATTTATGCCGTGAGCCAAATTCCGATTTATCTTGCTGCCGGTTGTACCCGAAGCCGCAATTTCATTTACTCTGTTATTATACTGAGTTTGTACCAATCCGTGCTTTTTGGCTATCTATTTTGGCATTATGGACTTATTGCTGCGATTTTGTCCCATATGTTATTTCATTTGGGATGGGCCGCATTTGAAAATGTAAAAAGATCGTAAAGCCCTCCCCCCTTAATTTTGTCTTAACCTTCATCTTTTATCCTACAAGTGAATGTAATGAAAGTTAGGGGGGGTAGGATATGGCCACTTCAAGTAATGAATTTGCTGCTTTAGTAAAGCAATTACATCAATCACCTAATGATCCTGTTTTGAAACAGGCTGTAGTTCAACATTTACCTAAAATGATGGCTTTAGCTCAAGATAACCCTATGGCTTTATACCATTTAGCTCATATTTATCCACCTACTTCTTCTCAATACAAACAAACCATGCGCCAGGCAGCGAACTTAGGGTGTACTAGCGCGATGCTGGTTATGGTGCAAGTTTTAGGCAACTCTAATGATGCGAGCGATCTAAAAAAAGCAGCCCATTATATGACCATGATCAATAAATCGGGAGATCCATACATTAAAGATCAGGCTCAATTACTCTTAGCTGAATATTCTGAGTTAGCAAAAACAATGCAAGAACAAGCGAAGCCTCATTTAAGTTATGGACTTTCTCATCGTTTCTTCACGCCACAACGGGAAAAAGAAGAACCAATGGAGCTATTGAAAACTGTAGCGTGTAACGCTTAATCTTAAAAAGGTAGCCTGTTTGCAAGCATCCAGGCTACTCCTGAAATAACGGAACATTCAAACAATTAAGAATCGAAAATTCTTTTGAATCTCATTCAAATCAAATTGATTTAAATATAAAGAAAAACTCATCCATGCGCTTAAAGCCGCTAAATCCTGAAATGGGGGAGGAAGATAGACGGGATTGGTTAAAACACCGCGCTCTTTGAGTTCAGTGAGTAAAGGCAAATCATCCAAAACCAACTTCCCAGTAAATAATAAGGGAATCGAATCCACATGCTTTTTACTGATTGCAAAACGTATGTAATTATAAATTAATACAAAACCTTTGGCATAAGATAAATCTTTGGTAAAAGGACCACCTGTTGGTGTACTTCCTCGAAAAACTCGTACTGATTGATTATAACTGTCCTCTTCGCTCAAACCACAATCCATAAAATAATTATAAATATCGAGAAAGTCAGCCCCTTGGGTCACCATATCCAACGCAATAACACGATTGGTAATCTTTAACATACGGCTGGGATAAGAAGAAAAAGTAACTACCTCGGTAATCACTGCCAACCCTTCCTGAATTACGCTGCTTGAAGGAGAACCCTTAGAAAGAAAAAAACAATTGGGCTGCATCGAACCATTCAAGGTTGTCCCAACGTGAACCCAACCCTCATGTACTTCAAGATATCGAAGGTCGCGATCACTAAACATCGCTTGCTGGCTTAATTTAATATTGTCCGCACCAGCAGAGGCATCTGCGATCATTTCGTCGCTGACCATTACGGTTACTTTGCCAGGATGTTTATCAAAAAACTGCCCTAAACGCGCTTGCAAAATTTCCTGAGCCTGCTGTGGGGTATAACGTTTGATATCCGCTTCAGATTGTAATTGAACACTAAGACCTGTTAACACATCAAAAAGTAAAGTACCCATCTCTGACATGCGTGGCCCACCTGCGTAAAACACATCATTGGGACTACCATACAATTCCATCGCCAGTTCAGAAAATGCAGGAGTCCCGCGCACAGCAAGCATTTGGGTGGCACGACTATATTCTTCACACTGGCGACGTATTAAACGAGTTAAGGTAGAATATTGCCCGAGTTGATTCTGGGTATCGCGCAAAATAATTCGAAACTCTTCTTGTTTTTCATGGACATCAAAGGGCAAAGGTTTTTTTTCATAATATTCTTTATCAACAGCAGGAAGCCTTTTACCTTTATATTTAAAAAATTCCTTTTTTATTGATTCATCCCATTTGATACTATCAAGAATCCTGATTTTGCGTTGCGCATCCACAATACGCTGTGATAATTCCTGTACAATAAGCAATTCAGCTGATTCTGATGGTGTCATAATAAATCCCCTATGATACAGGTGGTGAAATGCTCACACGTGCATCTTGGTTCTGTTGAGGCAAATCATAAAAATTACTAATATTTGCTCTCGTTAACGGCGGCGGCACTTCTAATGAAGGACCATTACGGCTGCTCAAATAAAGACTCTCTCCATTACTCGCATAACGACTGCATCCAGAGAGAACGAGCGCCACAAAAACAATAAAACACAATTTTTTCACTTAAATCAACTCCAAACTTTTCATAATCTTTTCTAATGGTTCATGATGCTCTTTAGACAAACAAGTCAATGGCATCCTTAATTCGTTATCCATTAACCCCATTCTGTTTGCGGCCCATTTTATCGCAATCGGATTCGTTTCAATAAACAATAATTCATATAGAGGTGCAAGCTGTTCATTGATACGTAAAGATGCAGCGTGATCACCGTCTAAAGCAGAATCACATAATTTGGCCATCAATTTTGCAGCCACATTAGCTGCTGCGGAAATATTTCCTTTAGCTCCAGCCAGCATCCAGGATGCTGCGGTGAAATCATCACCACTAAATACATCAATGCTGCCCTCTGAAAGACGCAAAATTTGCTGTAACCGGGTCATCTGTCCTGTAGCATCTTTTATTCCCACGATATTGGAAATTTTAGCAAGTCGAGCTACTGTTTCTGGTAACATATCACATGCCGTTCTCGTTGGCACATTATAAAGGATAATCGGCATCGCGACGGCTTTGGCGATTTGACTGTAATGCAAATATAACCCTTCTTGGGTAGGTCTAATATAGGCAGGAGTCATAATTAATGCTGCATGTGCGCCACACTCCATCGCCTCCTGGGTTAATTGAATACAATCCCGTGTTGCATTCATACCAGTACCCGCAATTACTGGGATTCGCTCTTTTGCTTGGTCTATTACTGTTTTAATGACCAATAATTTTTCTTCATGAGATAAAGTACCTGATTCACCGGTAGAACCCGCCGCAACAAGACCATGACTGCCCATTTCGATATGAAATTCGACCAATTCCCGTAAACGTGGAACATCAACTTCATCATTCTTCATGGGTGTTAATAAAGCAACTATGCTTCCTTTAAACATACAATCCTCTGTTCTTATTATTTATATTTCTAATACTACTGGAAAATGGGGGTAAGAGTAAAATCTGAACGTAAAAAGCCGCCTTCAAAAGCAAAATATGATCACTTATTTTACATTAAACATTTTTTTTGTACTAAAATCATAGTGAAGATGAAGAAACCAGGATTTTCCTGCCGTGAATCTGCCTTATCAATGCAGAAGTCCTGAAAACTATAAAAAGGAGTTCGCTATGAAAAAAATTATTGCTCCCTTATGTTTTGTCGGGTTATCCGCTTTTATGATCGGGGGTTGCACTAACACTCAAGTGGGTACTGCTGCTGGTGGTGCTGCAGGAGCTGGTATAGGGTATGCAGTAACTGGAGGCAGTGCGGTTGGTACTGTGATTGGTGCAGGAGCTGGCGCATTAGTAGGCAATGCAATCGGCCAAGATCAAGACCGACGAGCATACTATTATCATCACCGCTACTATCGTCCTGGTTACAATTATTACTATTACTAATACAACCCCAAACACCCTTAACCTTTTTTGAGGTTAAGGGTGTTATATTTTAATAATCAAAGTGAAATACACTATTTTCTGCAAAAAATTAGAACATTTTTTATGGAATTTTCTTTAACCAATAAAAAAACTTAATAATATAAAGCAATATCAAATTTCCATTGCTATACTTTTTAAAAGGAATTTCAGGTTAATCCTAACCGATTGATCATTAACCCAAAAAATACAAGGATTGTAATCATGCGCTTAAAAAATAAAGTAGCAATAATTACCGGTGCGGCCAGTGGAATAGGTAAAGAGATCGCCCTTGTTTATGCCAAGGAAGGAGCTAAGGTTGCTATTGCTGATCTTAATCTCGAACAAGCCCAAAATACAGCGGAAGAATTAAAGTCTAAGGGTGGAGAAGCCATGGCAGTTGCCATGAATGTCGTCAATGAAGATGAAGTCAATAAAGGTGTTGATGAGGTTGCAAAATACTTTGGCGGCGTGGATGTGTTAGTCAGTAACGCTGGGATTCAAATTATCAACCCCATAGATCAATTGGCTTTTTCTGATTGGAAAAAATTATTATCCATTCATCTGGATGGAGCTTTTCTAACCACCCGTGCTGCACTAAAGCACATGTATGCTTCAGGTAAGGGAGGCAGTATTATTTATATGGGATCAGTCCATTCTAAAGAAGCCTCTAAATTGAAAGCACCTTATGTCACTGCAAAACATGGATTACTTGGTTTGTGTAAAGTGGTCGCCAAAGAAGGGGCTGCTCATAATGTCAGAGCCAACGTCATTTGCCCAGGATTCGTACGCACACCTTTAGTGGACAAACAAATTCCAGAGCAAGCTAAAGAACTAGGAATTACTGAAGACCAAGTCATTAAAAACGTCATGCTTAAGGATACCGTAGACGGCGAATTTACCACTACAGATGATGTGGCACAAACCGCGTTATTTTTTGCCTCTTTTGCATCCAATGCGCTGACAGGTCAATCATTGGTGGTGAGTCACGGATGGTTCATGGAGTAGTCCTATGACCCGGGCAAAGAAAGGTAAATCGAAAAAGCATCGACATGTTGCCTGCTGTTTTCAAGGTGGAGGCGCTTTAGGCGCCTATCAAGTGGGTGTTTTACATGCATTGGATGAAGCAGGTTATGATCCGGATTGGTTTGTTGGCACATCAATAGGCGCAATTAATGCAGCCATCGCAGCCGGTAACCCGCCAGGGGTACGTGTCGAAAAAATGCAACAATTTTGGCAAAAGATTGCCACCCCCTCTTTCATCAAGCCTGACCTTCTACCTAATGACGATGAAAGTCGAAAACTTGAACATTTTTTATCAGCTCAATCCGCTTTACTTTGGGGACAACCGGGCTTTTTTACACCTCGTTTCCCTCCTTTGCTCATAGGATATTATGACAAACCCGATACCATAAGTTTTTATGATACCCAATACTTAAAATCATCTTTGGAGCAATTCATCGACTTTGATCGCATCAACTCCAAAGCAACTCGTTTAAGTATCGGTGCTGTTGAAATTTGCAGAGGGGAAATGGTGTACTTTGATTCACAAGATACCAAAATCGGACCCGAACATGTTATGGCCAGTGGTGCATTACCCCCTGGTTTTCCCGCTGTTGAGGTTGAAGGAGAATATTATTGGGATGGTGGAATTTCCAGCAACTCACCAGCAACCTATGTATTGGCAGTAAATCGATGCCCTCGCGATTTACTTTGCTTTGCGATTCACTTATTTGACTCTTATGGTTTGTATCCAACCTCTCTAGATGCAGTGATGAAGCGACAAAAAGATATAGAATACTCCAGCCGGTTTTCCCAAGCGATTAACATGTATCAACAGATCCATGCATTAAAGAATACCATTCATATTCTCTCTCGCTATGTTCCAGAAGAGGAACGAGGAAACCCCGAACTAAAACTTTGTATCGCACGTGGACACCAATCTACAGTCTCCGTGGTGCGCTTTTTATATGAGCACGATGAGTCAGAACTTTCTTCAAAAGACTATGAATTTTCACAAAAAAGTATTTTAGAACGCATAAATAATGGCTACTTAGATGGAAGAAGAGCCATTAAAAAATCACCTTGGAATCAAAAGGTCTCTCAAACAACAGGGATTGCTGTTTACGATATGTCCCCTAATAAACATTTAAAAACGGAGTTTGAAAATGAATGAAGCTGAGGTAAAAAAACAGGCATTTGCCATGCCACTCGTCAGTCCATCTTATCCTCGTGGCCCATACCGTTTTATTAATAGGGAATTTTTAACAATTACCTATGAAACCGACATGGATGTGTTGCGGGAGGTAGTTCCTGCCCCATTAGAGGTGGTAGAGCCTTTAGTCAAATTCGAATTCATTCGGATGCCTGATTCCACGGGATTTGGTGACTATACCGAGTCTGGGCAAGTCATCCCTGTTCGCTACAAGGGTAAAATGGGAAATTACACCCATGCCATGTTTTTAGATGATCTCCCTCCCATCGCAGGTGGTCGTGAAATATGGGGATTCCCTAAAAAACTGGCACAACCCAAATTGGAAGTTGTCCATGAAACTTTGTTAGGGACCTTAGAATATGGACCTTGCCGTATCGCCACAGCCACCATGGGTTACAAATATGAAGCACTTGATGTAAAAAAAGTAGCCGAATCAATGAGCACACCCAATTATTTACTTAAGATAATTCCTCATGTGGACGGTAGTGTGCGAATTTGTGAATTGGTTGAGTATTATCTTGAGGATGTTGCGATTAAAGGGGCTTGGCAAGGACCAGCTCAACTGCAATTAACACACCATGCCTTGGCTCCTGTAGCGAATCTTCCTATACGACGCATAGTAAATGGAGTCCATTTATTAACCGATCTCACCTTGCCTTATGGTCGCGTTGTTCACGATTATCTTAAATAGAGGTTAGGAGAGCGAATAAAAATGTTAATTATAATCGGCTATATAGTCATACTACTCTGTGTTTTTGGAGGATTTGCTTTGGCTGGAGGCCATCTTGCAGCAGTCTTTCAACCCATTGAACTGCTCATTATCGCTGGGGCTGCCATAGGCTCACTTATTGTTGCAAACAGTACCTCAGTTTTAAAATCCCTGTTAAAGGCCATACCTAAAGTATTTCGTGGTGAGAAATCCATTAAGGAGAACAATACTAATTTATTAGGCCTTTTATACAATCTGCTGAATAAAGCGCGGCAGCAAGGATTGATGTCTTTGGAAGCAGACATTGACTCACCAGAAGAAAGCCCTATTTTCAATAATTATCCTTCGTTAATGAAAAACCATCATGTTATTGAGTTTATTTGTGATTACTTAAGATTGATCATCACCTCGAACCTGCAACCTTTTCAACTTGAGGCGTTAATTGACATGGAAATTGAATCACATCATGAAGAAGAAATGATTCCTGCTAATGCCTTATCGAAACTCGCTGATGCGATGCCTGCGTTTGGGATAGTTGCTGCAGTTCTTGGTGTAGTCCATACGATGGAATCGATCAATTTGCCTCCCCCTGAACTTGGAGTACTCATTGCCCATGCTCTGGTAGGTACTTTTTTAGGTATTTTAATCGGTTATGGATTTATTGGTCCGGTTGCATCGGCAATGGAACATCATGCCAATCAAATCCAGTTGATGCTGCACTGCATTAAAGCAACCATACTAGCGAGTTTACATAATAATCCTCCTATTATTGCCGTCGAATTTGGGCGTAAGGTATTGTTTTCGGGCCAACGTCCCTCCTTCGCTCAGCTTAATGATGAAATTAAAAATTTCAAACCGGCCGCATCCTCATCCAGCTCTGAGGGTTCTGCTGCTGAACCTACCCCGAGTTAATGAGGTTACAGCATGAGTGACAATGGTGGTAAAGGAAAAGCGGGTGCAAGCCCAATAATTCGAAAAATTAAAAAAAATCAACACAAGCATCATGGAGGCTCATGGAAAATCGCTTTTGCCGATTTTGTTACCGCCATGATGGCCTTTTTTTTGTTGATGTGGCTGATTGCATCACTGAATAAAGCGCAAAAAGATGGTATTGCCGAATATTTTAAACAGCCAATGAAAATAACTTTTTTTGGCGGTAAAAACGTAGGCAATCAACAATTAAATCTTAAAGGCGGAGGACCCAATCTCAAGGATACCAATGGTCAAGTTTCTACAACCGATAAGGCATCCAGCCAAAGTAAACAAGCCCAAGATATTCAGGTCATTCAATCGGATAAAGAGCAAACCCAAAAACTTGAAGAATTAAAATCACAAATTAATTTAAGCATTCAAAAAGATCCCTCGCTAGCAGGATTAAAGAATCGATTATTAATGCGAATTGTGTCCAATGGGTTGCGCATCCAATTGGTTGATAATAAAGATCAATCTATGTTTGATGTAGGCTCTGATAAGCTCAATCCCAATATGGATCCCATGTTTGCCCAGATTGCCAAACTATTAAGCACGGTTCCCAATGCAATTATAATCGAAGGACATACCGATGCTCATCCCTATCACAATCCTGAAGAATTAGAGTACACCAACTGGGAATTATCAACTCAAAGAGCCAATGCCGCTCGCCGCGCACTAATTAAAGCCGGGCTAAACCCAGATCGTGTCAAACGGGTATCTGGTTTTGGTTCAACGATGCTCCTAAATCTAAAAGACCCATTTGCTCCTGAAAATCGTCGAATCAGTATAATTGTTATGAAAAGCAGCCCCAAGGAGAATTTAATTTTAAAGGGTGATCGTATTATTATTAAAAATTCAAATCCGAGTAATGAAGTACCGTCTAATACTAGTAATTCGAATACTATCAATACTGGAAATACTACGAATAAGAGTACCAAGTAGACATGCGACGATTTAGAATTGGAACTTATACTCGCAAGTGGTATGCTTGAAATCCTGGGTGGTATTTTGGTTCAGATTGAAAAAGAAATAACCAATAACAAAGAACCATATATCGATATTTGAGGCTTCCCAAACATTATTTTCACGCCAAATGCAATCTTTTTGTTCAAAGGGCCTAAACGACTCCCGGTTAGAGCTTTGCGCCTAACCGGGGCTTGATGACTATCAATAATTTCAAAAAAAACTAAACAGTAGAAGCACTCAACATCCAACGAGCTTTTTCATGCGCAGCAATACGTTCACTGAGTAAAGCAACTGTTCCTTCATCACCATGCTCTTGCGCTAATTTAACCGCTGTATTTAAATCCTTAACCAAAGCGCCATGATCCTGAGCTAAATCACTCACCATTCGATTCGCATCGAAGTTGGAATCACCATCCTTAATTGTTTTTAATTGATTCAGTGCAGTAAATGTCGCAGGAGCCTTATGCCCCATAATTAAAATGCGTTCGGCAATCGCATCCACGGCTTCTGCCAATTCCTTATATTGCATTTCAAATAATTCATGCAAACTTTTAAAATGCACGCCTTTAACATGCCAGTGATAATTTTGCGTTTTAAGATATAAAGCATAAGTATCAGCCAAAACTACTTCCAATTTTTTAATTATTGTTCCCATTATGACTCCTGACTTTATAAATTACAGTTATTTTGAATGATAGCACGCCATCTCGAGTGCAGCGAGGGATGATGGTCTTCTTTACCAATAAAAAACCCGCCATTACGGCGGGTTTTTAAAGGAATAGGAATGGAGAGAGGCTTACATCATGCCGCCCATGCCTCCCATACCGCCCATTCCACCCATGCCGCCCATATCACCAGCAGCTTCATCTTTCTTAGGTAAATCAGCAACCATGCACTCAGTAGTCAGCATAAGGCTCGCTACAGAAGCAGCATTTTGTAATGCCATACGAGTTACTTTAGTTGGATCCAAAATACCCATATCAACCATGTCACCAAATTCGCCAGTGGCAGCATTGAAACCATAGTTATCTTTATTTTCAGATACTTTGTTTACAATTACTGAAGCTTCATAACCAGCGTTTGATACGATCTGACGCATTGGTGCTTCAATAGCACGACGAAGAATGTTGATACCCATGTTTTGATCGTCATTGTCACCTTTCAAAGAATCCAGAGCTTTTTGGGCACGAATTAAAGCAACACCACCACCTGCTACGATACCTTCTTCTACAGCAGCACGAGTAGCATGTAATGCATCTTCAACACGAGCTTTCTTCTCTTTCATTTCAACTTCAGTAGCAGCACCCACTTTGATGACCGCAACACCGCCAGAAAGTTTAGCAACACGCTCTTGTAATTTCTCACGGTCGTAATCAGAAGTAGTTTCTTCGATTTGAGCACGAATTTGAGTAATACGCGCATTGATTTCAGAAGCTTTACCTTCACCATCAATAATAGTTGTGTTTTCTTTGGTTACCACGATGCGTTTTGCAGTACCTAAATCTTCTAAAGTAGCAGCTTCTAAGCTCTTACCAATTTCTTCAGAAATAACTTGGCCACGAGTTAGAATTGCGATGTCTTGCAACATTGCTTTGCGACGATCACCAAAGCCAGGGGCTTTAACTGCACATACTTTAACAATACCACGCATGTTGTTAACAACTAGAGTTGCTAAAGCTTCGCCTTCAACATCTTCAGCGATAATCAATAATGGACGGCCTGATTTGGCAACGCCTTCCAATACAGACAACATGTCACGAATACTGGAGATTTTCTTGTCAACCAACAGAATGAATGGATGCTCAAGCTCACAAGTCATGTTTTGTTGATTGTTGATGAAGTATGGAGAAATATAACCACGGTCAAACTGCATACCTTCAACAACAGATAATTCATTCTCAAGTCCATTACCGTCTTCAACAGTAATAACACCTTCTTTACCTACTTTATCCATTGCACTAGCAATGATAGAACCAATTGCTTCATCAGAGTTAGCAGAAATAGTACCTACTTGAGCAATTGCTTTATTGTCTTTGCAAGGCTTAGACATAGATTGTAATTTTTTGGTGATTGCAGTAACTGCTTTGTCGATACCGCGCTTCAAATCCATAGGATTCATACCCGCAGCAATTGCCTTGTACCCTTCAACAACAATCGCACGAGCCAATACAGTAGCAGTAGTAGTACCATCTCCAGCAGTATCAGAAGTTTTAGAAGCAACTTCTTTAACCATTTGTGCGCCCATATTCATGAAGCGTTGATCAAATTCGATTTCTTTCGCTACAGATACACCGTCTTTAGTTACAGTGGGAGCACCATAAGCTTTTTCTAAAACGACATTACGACCACGTGGGCCCATAGTTACTTGTACAGCATCAGCTAATGCATTAACACCAGCTAACATTTGTAGACGCGCATCGTCACCAAAACGTAATTCTTTAGCCATTATCTCTATCTCCTAAATGAAACGATTACTTCTCGATTACACCCATGATGTCGTCTTCACGCATCACAACTAATTCTTTACCGTCGATTTTCACTTCAGTACCTGAGTATTTGCCAAACAGGACAATATCACCCACTTTTACAGCTAAAGCGCGAACATCACCGTTGTCTAATACCTTACCAGCGCCAACAGCAATGATTTCACCACGCATTGGTTTTTCAGTAGCGCTATCTGGAATAACAATACCACCCGCTGTGGTACGTTCTTCTTCCATACGACGAACAACAACTCGATCGTGTAAAGGACGAATTTTCATGCTTCTATCTCCTGATTAATTAATCTTTAAAGTCAATTTGCAATGTTACTGAGAGCCATATGGGGACAAGGAAGAGAGTTTCAAGGGTTAAAATAAAAAAAATTTTAATTTTATTTTTTTCACACTACTCGATGTTCTGATATAGTTACACTATATATCAGTAAAATTCTGTAGCCTGGGTGGAGCGCAGCAAAACCCGGGAATTTCTTAGATCAATTTCTAATCCCGGGTTTCGCTGCGCTCCACCCAGGCTTCATTGTAATAAAGGTTTCAGAATGAGAAAATGGTTTTTATTGTTATTTTGTTGCATAACCACATTTGCTCTGCATGCAACCCCTCTTCCTGCTGCAGAAATATTCCAAGTCAATGTAACACCAGTCGATCCGAATACATTTGCCATTAATTTCCGGATAAAGCCTAATTATTTTCTCTACAGCGATCGAATTAAATTAACCACCAAAACGAACAGTGCGGTGCAAATAGGCACCCTTCGGTTCCCCTCTACAGAGAAAAAAGTAGATAAACAGGGGCATGTGTATCCTGTCTATCGTAATCACGTCACCATACCAGTAGGTATCTTAGGAAATAAACCTGGAAAAGCTTTGGTGAACTTACACTATCAAGGCTGCTCTGACGATGGTTTTTGCTATGCCCCAGAAACCCAAACAATTCAGTTAACTATAGATGACAGTTTGGCGTTAACCCAAGCAAGCCTGGATCAAGGCAACAATATGCAACCTGCGGTTGCAGAAGAAACGCAAAATGAGGGAATCACAAAAGTTTTTTCGAGCCACAATTGGTTGCTCATTTTGATAACTTTTTATGGCTTTGGTTTGCTTTTATCATTCACTCCCTGCATTTTACCCATGGTGCCCGTTTTGTCTGGAATTATTGTGGGTCACGGTAAGGAAATTACAACGCGAAAAGCCTTTTTCCTCTCATTAAGCTACGTACTGAGTATGTCGATTACCTATTCAATTATTGGTGCAGTCGTCGCTTTACTCGGATCCAATCTGCAAGTAAGCATGCAATCACCTTGGTCCGTAGGAATATTTAGCCTGATTTTTATGCTGTTAGCCTTATCCATGTTTGGATTTTATGAATTCAAATTACCGCATTCCTGGCAAGCAAAAATACACGGTTCCAGCAATCAAAGAGGAGGCCACTATCTTGGGGCTGCGATCATGGGTTGTTTATCCACCCTGATTCTTTCACCTTGTGTTACAGCACCATTAATTGGGGTATTAACCTACATTGCGCAAACCGGGAATATCCTTTTAGGCTGCCTGACCTTATTTGTTTTAGGCCTGGGAATGGGTACGCCTTTATTGCTTATTGGTACTTCTGCAGGCAAATGGTTGCCTGAAACCGGGAACTGGATGAACACTATCAAGGCATTGTTTGGTATTATTTTCATTGCGGTTGCCATTGTGCTTATTTCGCGAATCACTCCTCCCTTGGTCAGTATGATTTTATGGGCAAGTTTGCTTATTTTTTCAGGAATCTACAGTGGCGCCCTCACCTACTCAGCAACCCATCGTGAAAAATTCAATCAGGGAGTAGGCCTCATTCTACTGGTCTACGGTTTCCTGATTTTGGTTGGAGCAAGCATGGGTGCAACAAATCCGCTGCAACCCTTAACTACAGCCCAATCAGCAAATGCGGCTCCTGTTAATATTGCAATTAAAACACAACAAAAACAGACCTTGAGCTCCATAAAAAAAGCGTTAACTGAAGCCAAAGGCAATCCGGTGATGCTTGATTTTTATGCTGACTGGTGTACATCCTGTAAGGTAATGGATGCAACCACATTTAAAGACCCTCGTGTTCAAGAAGCTTTGGCGCGTTTTACGGTAATTAAAATCGATGTCACCGCAAACTCTGCGGAAGATAAAGCCCTCCTCAATTATTTTCATGTTGTAGCGCCCCCAACCTTTATATTTTTCGATGAGCAAGGCAGAGAACTTAATAAGCTCAAGCTGGTTGGCGAAGTCTCTGCAAATAAATTTTTAAAAATCTTACAGCAGATAGACTAGGCAGAAAAGAAATATCCCTCCTCCGCTAGAAATGAAATACCTTAAGGACGGATGAGGGTCTCCCGAAACGGGAGAGTGTGTAGACTGAGCCTTGGGCTCAACCTACATTTTGAAAGAACCACTGATTTACGTAAATGCAATCAAATACTTGAAACCTCCATAATCTTGTCGACAATAATACTCATTAAGAGGTATAATTCGTTCACTTTTTTTACAGTTAGAGTTTTATGAATCATAAAGTAGGATTTGTTAGCTTGGGTTGTCCCAAAGCTCTGGTAGATTCCGAGCGCATCATTACCCAACTGCGTGCGCAGGGATATGAATTGGTATCCAGTTATCAGGATGCAGGTGTTGTAGTGATTAATACTTGCGGATTTATTGATAGTGCCGTCAAGGAGTCTTTGGATACCATTAAAGAAGCGATGGCAGAGAACGGACGTGTTATTGTTACAGGTTGTTTGGGTGCCAAGGCCGAGATCATCAAAGAAGTGTGTCCCGATGTTTTGCATATTAGTGGTGCACATGCCTATGAGGAAGTAGTGAATGCCGTTCATCAGCATCTGCCTCCACCCGCCGATCCGTTTACCCAGTTGATTCCTCCCCAAGGAATTAAATTAACACCACGTCATTATGCCTATTTAAAAATATCCGAAGGCTGCAATCAAAAATGTACGTTTTGTATTATTCCTACCATGCGAGGAAAATTGCAAAGCTACCCAATGGCCCAAGTATTAAGCGAAGCGCAAAAATTAAAAGACGCGGGGGTTAATGAAATTTTAGTGATTTCCCAGGATACAAGCGCTTATGGAGTGGATACGCGCTATCAACCTATAACCTGGAAAGGAAAAAGCGTAGATACTCGTTTTTATGATTTATGCGAACAATTAGGGCAGTTAGGCATTTGGATTCGCCTGCATTATGTTTATCCTTACCCGCATGTGGATGAGATCATTCCTTTAATGAGTGATGGTCTGATTCTCCCGTATTTGGATATCCCATTACAGCATGCTAATTCGCGAGTACTTAAAGCAATGAAGCGTCCTGCAAGTAGTGAAAATACCTTGCTGCGTATCGCTTCTTGGCGAGAAATTTGCCCCGATATTACATTACGTTCAACCTTTATTGTTGGTTTTCCCGGAGAAACAGAGGAAGAATTTGAGGAGTTACTCGACTTTCTTGAAGAAGCTCAGTTAGATCGCGTAGGCTGTTTCAAGTATTCACCAGTTGAAGGGGCTAAAGCGAATGAATTAAGCGACCCTGTACCGGAAGAAGTTAAAGAGGAACGTTACCATCGCTTTATGCAATTACAGGCAGAAATTAGCCGCAATAAATTAGAAAATAAAATTGGCAGTATACAAACGGTATTAATTGATGAAGTCAACGCAGAACAAATTATTGCCCGAAGCCAAAGTGATGCCCCGGAAATCGACGGGCTTGTTATTCTGCCACCAAATCCCGGCGTTAAAGTGGGATCATTTGCGGAAGTTCTGATTACCGATAGTGATGATTATGATCTCTATGCAGAATTCAAGTAAAAGATAAGTTGCACCTCAGGATCTGTAGCCTGAAATACGCGAATACGGGCTACAGATAAAAAAACTATTTCACCTGATTATAAAGTTCTTTACATACACTCAATATCTCACCTTGCTTGTTTTTTTCATGATTCACAACCCCTGGACGCAATATATTCTGATGCAATAACTGATGGTGTTTTTTGTATGCTTTCTTTAAAAAATTGTAGTGCTCTGTGCTTAAAACACCCGCTAAAAACAAATGATGGAGTTGACTTAACGTATGCGTATATCGTGATAAAGAAGGGGCTCCCAAATGAAGTATTAAAAACTGCACCAAAAACTCCAAATCCAATAACCCACCAGAAATAGGATTTCGATCTTGATGTTGCTCCATTTTGGACCTCATCGCCAACACATCTTGCAGCAGCGTTGGTTTATCACGCGTCATGAACAATACCGATTTTTTCAACTGTAAAAAGGTATTTCTAATCTTTGTATTTCCGCTCAGGATACGTGCTTTCAATAAAGCCTGATGCTCCCATGTCCATGCTTGATTTTTTTGGTATTCGACAAAGGCATCCACATGACTTACCAATAATCCCGCCGCACCAGAAGGCCTAAGACGTGTATCGACAGTATAGAGGACCCCTGACTGGGAACGAGTAGTCAGCATATGCAAAATTTTTTGCGTTAAACGGGTAATCAATGCTTCTTCAGAAAGGGGTGCCGAATGTAAAAAAACCAAATCCAAATCAGAAGCATAATTCATTTCCCGGCTCCCCAGTTTTCCATAAGCAATGATTGCAAAGTGCGATTTTGCTTGCTTCATTTCCGGATATCGCACACACAATTGATCACTCGCAATGATTAACACTTGGTTTACGATGACTTGAGCCACATCCGACAAAAATTGTCCAATGCGCACGGCATTACATAAACCATAAAGCTCTGCCCGTGCAGCCATTAACCAATTGGTTAGCTTAAATTGACGCAATATTTCTTCTTGTGCTTCCACATCATGATGATGGGTTAGTTTTTCAATTAATTGCCCTTGTAATTGATGCAACGACTGGGGGCGCCATTCTTCCCCCTGATCCAACAACACCTCCAACAAAAAAGGTTGGTTTACGAGTAAGGAGGTAATAAACGGACTTTGGGCAAACCAAAACAATAACTCAGTTAAGACCTGAGGATTTTCAGTTAATAAAGCAAGATAAGCGCTACGACCTACTATATTTTCGAGTAAATGCATCACTTGCAATAAAACTTCATCGGTTTTTTCAACATGGGTTAACTCTGCCAGCAACATCACCATGAACCGATCCAATCGCATCCGTGCACCTTGCGTAAGACGTCGGCAACGAGGGCCATGACGAAAAGAATGAATCATTTGATAGCAATGAGAAGCATTGGTAAAGCCTAAACTAGTCAGCAAATTGATTGCCATACTGGTTTCTACATGTCCTTGCCAAAGACTGGCTAATTGATTCGCTAATAATCGTTTCTCATCTTCATAATCTTTGACCTTCCCGAGCACGGAATGAAATGCATAGCTAATAATCCTCTGATATTTATGTAATTTATTAAGCAAATCATCCCATGTTATGTATCCCATCGCTAAAATAATTTGCTCTTGTTTCACTAAATCATCGGGTAACGAGTGGGTTTGCTGATCATTTAAACTCTGAAGTGTGTTTTCAAGCTTGCGTAAAAACAAATACGCCTGTTTTAAAGCATCCGTATGCGATAACAGTTTTTCTCGCTTTAAAACTGTCAGTGCAAGCAAAGCATTCTGTACCTGCAATTGCGGTAAGCGACCACCACGAATTAACTGAAAATTTTGAATGACAAACTCTACTTCCCTGATTCCGCCTTTGCCACGCTTTATATCATCCAACCGAGGATTTAATTGCACCTCCCGCTCAATCATAGCCTTCATACTGCGTAACGATTCAATCACACTAAAATCTACATACCTCCTGTAGACAAAAGGCACGATCAACCGGGCAAACCAGGGATGCACCTCATCCGCTGTTTCAGCAATCACTCGTGCTTTAACCATTGCATAACGTTCCCAGTCGCGTCCCTGCTCTTGATAATAAGTTTCCATTGCAGCCAAACTAGAAACCAGTGGACCGCTGTCTCCATTGGGTCTTAATCGTAAATCGACTCGAAAAACAAACCCATCAGGCGTTACATTTTGCAAAGTCTGTACAAGTTGTTGCACTAGCCTACTAAAATAGTGCTGATTGTCGATTCGCTCCTCACCGTCAGTTTCTCCCACAACCGAATAGGCAAAAATAAGATCCACATCTGAGGAGAAATTTAACTCCCTGCCTCCTAATTTACCCATGGCCAGAGCAAATAATTCGACCTCATTCCCTTTTTCATCGCGAGGGATCCCATAACGTAAAGATAATCCCTGTTTGCAATAATTGAGCGCATGCAAAATAAGTGCTTCAGCACAATCAGACCAAGAACTCATAATCTGTGCCGTACTGGCAATATCGGATAGTTCAAGAAGAAGTAGCCGCAAGAAATGCGTATTGCGAAATTGTCGCAATGCACGGAAATAAGCAGCCTGGGGCAAGTTAAGTGACACATCCTGCACCCTATGAAAATAATCCTCGCGAGACAACAAAGAACAGCAGTCATCTTCCTTGACTAAGGTTTTTAATATTTGAATCTGTCGGCACGCATAATCACTGACAAGAAGCAACTTAACGACCTGGTCATACAAGGGATGATGCAAATCCGACAGGTGCTTTTCAATGAACGATGCTTTTGATTCCAATAATTTAGGGATTTCCATTGTCATATATTTATATTTTTCATTTCCCAAATTAATACTCTCGTTATAATCTATAAAAATCAATAAATAATTCTATAATTAAAAAATGACTCGATTAATTCTAATTGCATTTATTTGTTTCACCTCCTCGCTTTTCGCTCAAGGCGAAACGCTCAATGTAGGGATTGAAAGTTTTGATCCCCCATTCGTCATGCAAGGAACCCGTAATGAAGCCTACGGCTTTGATGTTGATATGATGAACAGTTTATGCAAAATTATGAATAAGACGTGTGTCTTTCATGTGATGCGTTTTGATAGATTAATCGATGCAGTAATTAATAATAAATTAGATATTGCGATAAGCTCCATCACGATTACTAATGAACGCGCAAAAATAGTAAATTTCAGTCTACCCTATTTGCTCAGTTACTCCCGCTTTTTAGAAAAACAGTCGAATTCAAAAGAGACGTTCAGTCTAAATCTTTTAAACAGTAAAAAAATAGGATTAGAAACCGGTACCGTATTTTTAGATCAACTTAGGGAGATGGGTGTAAATAATCCCAATATTAAAGAATATTCCGGTATTGAGGATCAGCTTGCGGCCCTAAGTAGGGGTGACGTAGACATAATTCTACTAGATAATGCAACCGCCATTTATTGGGCATCTAACTCATCAGATGCATTTAAATTGATAGGACCACCCTACATGTATGGATCGGGTTATGGAATAGTCATTAATCCTGCTAAACCAAATTTATTAACCGAAGTAAACGAAGCCTTAGTCAAATTTCAAAATTCGGATGAATACAAACAAAATTATAATAAGTATTTGCTTGAATTCTAAACGATGGAAGCAGCGGTTTAGGGGCTGTGCTTGAATCCTGGATAGCGGCTGGATTTGAGCACAGGTCGTGCACGATGTGCCGAATACTGCTGCTTCGTAAACCGTGAAATTAATGGAGTGTTTGTCCTTGCGTCAAACAACGAGTAATAATTTGTCGGGTTATAAAATCCCCCTGACTCACTCCGTACATTGAATTAAAATGCTTTGCCAAAATGACCACCCAACCAGACAAACGAAAATTCATTTTTTTTTCGGCTTGATCCACAACTATTTCAAAAAGACCTAAGGTATCACTCTCGCGATCACTAGCATACTCCTCCATAATCACGCGGGCGGCTTGTAAATCTTTGTCTCTGGTAGGCCAGTTTTGATTCATATTATTCTCCCTAAAAAGCATGATTAGGATCTCTGTAATTTTGCTATCATATTGAGATAACTTCCAAATTACAAGAGCAAAAATAGGAGCATATTGTCTCATATTTTGACCAAATTTTCAAGATGCAAGACCTGTGCGGAGACATACTTTAGTTACATAACACGTGGAATGTTTTTTCAAGACAGAATATGATATACCTATTCCTTCAAATTAAAAAAATACTCTATGACTTATCATATTTTACCCTCGATTTTGTCTGCTGATCTCACTTGCCTAGGCAATGAAGTAGAATCCGTAATGAATGCAGGAGCTGATTTTATACATTTTGATGTTATGGACAATCATTACGTTCCTAATCTAACGTTTGGTCCTGCGTTCTGTGAGGCTTTGCTCAAACGTTTCCCTAAACTTCCCATTGATGTTCATCTCATGGTAGAACCTGTTGATGCATTAATTGAAGCATTTGCAAAAGCAGGTGCAAAACGAATTAGTATTCACCCCGATGCAACAATCCATTTGGATCGCAGCTTAAAGCTGATCAAAGATTTAGGATGTGAAGCAGGTCTTGTATTAAATCCAGCAACACCCATTGAGGTATTGACTTGGTGCGCTCATAAACTCGATTTTATATTAGTCATGACGGTAAATCCTGGCTTTGGAGGACAGAAAATCATCTCTGAAATTATTGATAAAATCCCTCAAATCCGCAAGCTCTACCCCCAAATTGATCTTTGTGTTGACGGTGGGGTAACCATAGAAAATATTGCAACTTTGGCACGTGCAGGAGCGAATCAATTTGTGGCCGGTGCTGCTGTATTCAACAGTAAGAATTATAAAGAAACAATTGACTCCATGCGAAAACAATTAGGGACTGTTTAAATTTTAATGTAAGAAAGGTTATGAAAAAAATTATTTTATTTTTATGTGGATTCATTAGTTCTCAAGCCTGTATTGCCCTCTCGGGAGAGGCGTACATGGAACGCTTTAATACTTATTTGTCGTTTAGCCAAAATCTTCCTACAACGACACCTAGTGCTTCTTTCTTGGATTTTATTAAAGGAACCGCCCCTTTATCCACAAAACTACGCGAAAAATGGTTGTATGAACTGGCAAAAAATAAGAATTGGATGGCCTTTAGTCAATACTATCAACCGTCTAATGATTTGAATCTGGTTTGTTATGAGCAAATCGCAAACTACAATACAGGCAAGCAGGAAGAAGCATTAAAAGCATCTATTCCACTCTGGCTAAGCGGTGATTCAAGGCCCCCTTCTTGCAACAGTTTATTTGACTTGCTTTTAAAAGATAATAACTTTGATCAAAACTTAATTACGCAACGAATCGTTCTGGCTTTGGATCGACGCAATATTCAACTGGCCCGATATTTATTGAAGCAATACAGAACACCCCATACATCTGAGTTAAATACTTTAAACCTCGTTTATCAAAACCCAGCAAACATTAGCAAGCTGAGTCCTGGTGGTTTAAATAGTGACCTTTACCTTTACGGCTTGAAGCGTATGGTTTCAATTAATATGAATAAAGCGTTGCTGTTGTGGCAGCAAAGCAAAACTCAAAAAATGCTTACCCAAGCACAAAAGCAAGCATTTTTAGCCCATGTAGCACTTTATAGAGCCATGCGCAATCATGACGATGCGCTGCAATGGTTCGCTAAAGTCAAACCTCAATATTACAACGATGTGTTACTCGATTGGCAAATACGTTTTGCATTAAAAAGAAAAGACTGGAAGCAAGTAACCATATTAATTAATGATTCGAAGAATAAAGATGAACCTTGTTGGCAATATTGGTTAGCACGATCTTTAGAAGAACAGGGAAAGAAAGCAGAGGCCAAAGCCATTTACGAACCTTTAGCCAGAAACAGGCAATATTATGGATTTCTTGCCAGTCTTCGCCTCAATAAAACACCCAGTTTTACCAATGAAACACCAACAACAAATCTGGACGTATTGAAACCCTATCAAACCTTCATTGATCAAATTCAAACCCTTTACATGACCAAACAAACGCTGCAAGCATCGCGCTTACTCAATGATTTCATTAGTGAGTTACCTAAAGACGAGGCAAGTGCATTAGTTTATTGGATTGATCAGAAACTGCAATGGCATGGTAAATCCGTTTATTTAAGTAGTAACGAAACCTTAAATAATCAACTTTCGTTAAGGTTTCCTTTGGCTTATAAAGACAGTATTTCACTCTATTCTAAAAAATATGCTGTTGCCCCTGAGTTTATTTATGCCATTATTCGTCAGGAAAGTGGGTTTAGAGATGATGCAACCTCTTCTGTAGGAGCTCGAGGATTAATGCAAGTCATGCCCTATACTGCTCGAGTTGTCTCAAGAGCAGATAAGATTCAGTATAACGATCAAAAACAATTATTTCTTTCCCAAAAGAACATTAACATCGGTGTTGCTTATTTAAAACAACTTGCAAAGCGATTCGGAAATCATCCCATACTGATTGCTGCAGCATACAATGCAGGCCCTAAACAAGTCGTTTATTGGTTAAGGACGCATCCGCCCAAGGAAATTGATGTATGGATAGAGACTCTACCTTGGCAAGAAACACGCAACTACCTAAAAAACGTAATGGCTTTTTATGTAGTTTACCAATACCGCCTGGGCCAAAAACCTAATTTAGGTAATTTCCTAGAGCCACTATAATTTATTCATGTCCTGAATCATCCCAAGGGCAATGAGCGATCTCCAGGTGGTAGCAGGGTTCTGACCATAGGAAATTGCTCATTGCACTTGAGATGGTGACAAAGAGCCTGCGTTCTCTGCACTGCTCCAAGGCTAAAAATATCGTCTACACCAACCACGACAGATAAAATTACACTCAATTTGTCCTATAATTATACAATACCGGCAAAAAGGTAATACAATTTATTTTTGTATTTCTAAGGGCGTTTTTTATGATAAAGACCACCTGTTCTATTAGTCTTTTAGGAACAATACTTATTTTAGCAGGATGCGCTCCAACTGCTTATGTAGTAGGTACATCAAATCCACCAGCCAATTACACTTTTACTCCTGGATATAATCCCCCGCAAGCGGCTTATCCCGATGTACCTTTAGATGCAAATACTTCAATAGATAGTCCTGCGATTGTCGAACAAGAAAATGCCATCAATGCCATGAATGACTCTATTGCCGCTACCCAACAGCAAAATGAAGCCGCTCAGCAACAGGCAATTCAACTACAACTCAATACAATGGCTATTCATCCGTGATCATTAGCCAAAGTTAAGTGCAGCGATCGATGAAAGCCAGTGGGTATTGCATGGGTTTGTTTATTAAATACATGCGCGGGAGAATTGACAGGAAATCTCAGGAATAAAATGTTCTTCTATTATTCCATTGAACTTTTGAATATCCTGAGCGGAAACTGCTGCTTCATTCAATAAATTCAACATCGTTTCTAATTCTTCTTTCTGGAACTCAACAATCAAAGGAAGATTGCTTAGTGCATCAATGACCTCATCTCGATTTAATATATTATTTTTTTGTCCGCAGATTATTTTAAAATTATGTTCATCTAACATAGAGGCGTGTTGTAACAGTTTCATAAAGTGAAATGCACCAGCCCCTAAATGACTTACTTCAAATAAGCACTCAGGATTGTGACAATTAATCAGTGATTCGCTCTTGAGTAACAAAATATTTTTAGCAAAGATATTGGCATTTTGAGGATTGTCCTCAATGATAGTAAAATAGTTAGGGAATAAGGCCTTTTCTGCAGCAAGCTTTTGAGCCCCTTCGTAAATTTTATCAATATGTTTTTCTTGTCTTAGAAGAATATCAACCACATCAGGGTAAAAGAGATTATTTTCTAATATTAAATCAAGCAAAGCGATCACTGTATCCATACGCTCAGCGGCAATTGAGACATCCTTAAGTTTATCCACTAAAATTGTAGGCGAATAAGCACGTTCTTGAAGCTTAATCAGCAATATTGAGATGTTGAGCGCTTGCTCAGGATAGGCTAGCAATAAATTAAAAGTATTTGAATCAAGCATCTCTAGAAGGGCCAAATCTCGTATGCTTTGTGTTATGGATACTTCAAATTTTGCAGCATTAAATAAAAGCGTTATTGGCAGAAATTCAAGTTTTATACGAACATCTTTTTTTATTAACTCTAATAAACTGACAACCCCACCAACTTGAGAAATATTTTCCTTAATCGTGCACTCAAGATCATCAGTCAAATCGATTTTAAATTCTTTAAGTGCCTTAAATAAAGAAATCAAACGATTACCAAAATTAGAATGTGCCTGAATCAGAGACACCATTCGAGTATTGTTTCCTAAATTTAATTTTTGCAGGCGGCTAATAAAGGGATCAGTAGGTGCTTCAGATACTGCAGGCGCCACAGGTACCACTGGGACCACGGGCACTAAGGGTGTCTCAGATATGGTATTGATTGCATTAGGCTTTAAGCTTGTAATCATTCTGTTGGTGCTGCTGTTTGTTCCAGCCATAACTGTCCCTTAATTGATCTCTAAGGGCATAAATATAACATAAATGACTGTCTTAAATCAATTTTGCTTTTTTTTACCAATGGAGTTTGCTGGTTAAATCATGCTTTTGAATCAGTTCAATTAATTCATTTTGATCATTATCCGAGCAGGGCTCTTTAGTAATTAAACTAAGCATGTGTTCTAATTCTCCCTTCTCGAACGCGGCGAATAAGGGAAGACCACATAAAGCCTCCATGACTTTATGCGTATTCAGTATGGAATGATGCTGACACACTTTTTTATAGTTCTCAGCGTTCAACATTCCTGATTGTTGCAGATGCGTCAAGAAGTGAAATGCACCAGCCCCCAATTTACTTGCAATTAAAAGATCTTCGGTTTTTTTATAATCGATAATTGAAAGGTTCTGCAGCAGCAAAATGATATTTGCAAGAATATTGGCATTTTTTGGATTTTTTCCAACGGCATCAAAATAACTTGATGAAAGTTTATTTGCTACAGCAAGTTTTTTTGCTCCCTCGCAAATTTTACTTATATATCCTTGCTGTCCTAATAAAATGTCGAGGCAGTCGAAATAATAGAGGTTGCTATTTAAAAGCAAAGTAAGTATCTCGATTACTGCATTCATGTTTGGGGCCGAGAATTGTCCCAACTTTTCAACTATTTTTTCAGTAGGATAGGCATGGGCTTGAAAATTAATAATTAAATCGGCAAGTAAGTAAGACTGCTCCGGATAAGAAAATATAAGTTTTAAAGTGGCTGCATCAAGTGATTTATGTTTGATAAGCTGGCGCATTCCATGTTTTAGTGTTGTTTCTGATTCTGCAACCTGAAACAAAAGTTCCAGTGGAATAATCGCAGTATCAATTCCTTTTTTGTGCATAAATTCTAATAGATTTACCACATAGCTGGCATTAGAAACATTATTTGCAATAATTTGATGGCGACTTTCGTCCAATGTAATGTCGCATTTTTTTAACACATTGAATAAGGAGGTCAATCGATTGAGATAGGGCAAATTTTCCTCAAGAGTTTGGATCATTCGTGGATCAGACTTCAAACCTAATTTATCGATACGTGCCATGATCTTACTTCTTGTCTCAGTTGTTTGATTGAACTTCATAAATGCCATTTGCCGCCTCACTTTCCTGTGTCATCTATCTGCTGTAAAAATTTTTATCTGTTATCTTTGAGTTTATCATCAAAAAAGATTCATCAAGGTCAAGATACTATCAAATAATTGGATTTAAAATACAGTAGGTATATCTAATATATACCATACACCCCTCGACATGATCAATTTGACATCAACGAAATCACTTAATGGTCACTTAATATTCTTTTTGTATAATCGCAATATTAAGTACATTGTGAGACTTAGTTTACAAATTAAATAATAAAATCACTTAATGGTAACTTAATATTCATTTTGTATAATCAAAAACCTTGGGCGACTTGTCACCTAAATACCCAAATATAATTTATAAGGATCTGGATTATATTTTTATTTTTTAAAAATTATTCTATGGGGAGATTCTTATGGGCGCAAATAGCGAAATTGTTAAAAGACAGATTGCAGATCTTAAGGATTACACAGATACCGTTGCAGCAGTTCATTTATTAAAAGAAGTTGTAACCAATGGAGCAGTGGTTACAGTAGGTTCAGCAAAAGAGATAATTGCTGTAGAAAACTCAAAAAAGGATCCTAAGATTGGAAATGTCGTAAAAGCGATTTTAGCGAAAGCAGGTAAGCCCGGAGAAGAAAGAAGTCAATGGATTCAAAAAGAAGACGGATTACATCTTGAAGCGGCCATTACTATTGGCGGCGCGGTTTATACAGTAGATTTTACTTATAATGGCATAAAAGAAGATCAACAAGAATACACTGTTAATATAACCAGCAAATTAAATGCAGAAGTGAGTCGAGGTAAATTATTTTTCGATCACGATCATTCAGCAACCGTTAAATTAACCTACGATAAAGAAGGTGATCTTCGTGCGGTGACTAATAAAGGGTTAGCTGTTGATACGAAATCTTTTGTTCCACATGCATATCAAAATGAAATATTAGCCAAATTTACTGACAGCCTAAGTGCAGGAAATGAACAACGTCTGGCAGTGATGGGTACCGGTTCAGGCAAGAGTATTGTAATGGCAGGTATTGCTCAAGCTGTTGGACGCACCGTAATGATTGTTCCTGATAAGACATTAGTGGATCAGCAATCTGGTGAAACCCAAAAAATGTTAGGTGCAGGAAAAGTCAATGGCATCTCGCATATTCCTACTGTTTTTACCTTAGAAACGATTAAATCAAAGGTAGATGTGTTTTGGGATGGTTTGAAGGACGATTTAAGTGATATGGAACAAGAGGATAAGTTAAAAATTAAGGAATATTTTGCTAAAGTGATTGCTGGTAGCGAACATTTTGATCAAATTGTTTTACAAGCGGAACATCCCTTGTTCAAGATCATTGCCAGCGAAATCAAAGATTCGATGGTGTTAATTGATGAAAGCCATCGTCATACCTTTAACGAAGAAGACACAAAAATTTTAGAAGGCTTAAAAGGGCGTAATTCCATTTTGGCATTAACAGCTACACCGACTTCCAAGTTGTACGATCTCTTTTCTGGTACTCCTTTGGATGATTTAAGTCTTGGTGCTGCAATTCAGTTAGGGACCATTCGTCCAATTAAACCGGAGGTGGCTTATTTGGAAGAAAAAGATTTGGTTGATCAAGCAGTAATTCATTACTTTGATGATTATTATCTCCAAGAGGGAATGAATGGTTATGTTGATCCAGTCGAATTAAAAGAACAGATCAAAAAAGCAAACAGTGGCATTGAAGACTCTGTTGCCCAACAACAAGCCATTGATCACGCTTTAGAATTGAACCGTATCCGTGCTCAACGCAACATGGGCTTTTCTGATGACAAAACAACACGTGACAAATTGGCGGAGACCTATCAGAAATTAGCGAATGGGGATGAAGCTACTCTTGAAAAATATCAAGCAAAAATAGCAGAACTCAGAAAAGAATCTGAAGCGCGAGCCAGGGTAGAATTGGCCAAAAGATTTGGGGCTGTGGATGAAGTAGCGGTGCGTGGTCAGGTTCCTTTACGTGAAGTGAATTTAAAAAATGATATCAGCAAAGAACAGCAGAAAGACATTCAAAGAACAATAAATAGTTTTGCTCTTGCATTGATCTTTAATGAAAAATTCACCGATATTGCTGAGAAAGACAGAACTCATAAACTCGAGGAATATCTAATAGAATGTGATGAGCATATCAAGAAATACAAAACAAAAGATGTAGAAATACCTCCTCCGTTTTTAAACAAGCTCAAAGTTTGTGAAGAAACAAATAGAGTAAAATTAAATGAAGCGTTGACAAAATTGGGAGCGCCTATTTCTAAATTGCCTCCTGAGCAAAAAGAAGCCATGGTCAAATTGATTTTGGATAGAGCAGAAGCAATGGTCGCTAAAATCAAGACATCACAACCTGTATCTGATGTGATTACAAAGGCTCCTGCTGTCGATTTAGCTGCATTAAAAGCAACGGAGAATTACGCCAGTGCAATTGATATGAAAACAAAACAGGATGTAATTGATGCACAGCTTGCACAAATTGAAGCAGGACTAAGAACGCATATCGTAGCAGATGAGGTGATTGCCACAGGGGTAAGTATTCGAGACATCCTGAACGTACAAGTGATTAATTCTAATTCACCAGTGATTGAATCAAATATCAATGCGATTAATGGAATTCTATCAGGACCTCAAGCAACGGGACGTTGTGTACGAAATAAAGATGTGGAGGCTCGTGCGCAACAGTATATTGATAAAAGATATGAAGGTACAGGTCTCATTCTGACTGTAGAAGATATAATTGATCCTAAAAATTCAGCTGAAAAAACAAGAGAAGTTATGCTGAACAGGGAGAAACAGGCTAAAAAAGAAGAACAAGCAGCTACTGTCATACAATCAGGGATAAGGACTTTTCTCGCTGTTAGAGACAGGCTATTCAAAGAATATAATCCCTTACATGAAAGGATTGAGAAACTCGAAAAAGACTTGGAAATAGTCAAAGCTCAGTTAAAGGAAATTGTTCAGCAGAGAAAACAATTAGAGTTAGCTAAAGCTGAGTATGAATTAGCGATTATACCAGGAAGAAAAGTAGGAGAACCGCTTCCAATGGAATATGCTAGAAATTCATCCTTTTATCTTCAATGGGTAAGATCAACTCTTTTGAGAGAAGAGTTAGGCATAGGAGATGTTCAAATTTTGGATCTTCCTTCTAATGATAAAGAGTTAAATAAAGATCTAAAAGAGGTACAAACACGTGAATTTATGCTTGAGAAAGCAGTTAAAAAAGGAACAATTGAACTGCAGAAATTGCTTGAAAAGGAAGAGCCTTTAGCAGAACGATTAGGAATAAAAACCACAGCGACATTCTAATGGATTAGTGATTCTTTGGTTTCATTACCCCCCGCCTCCGGGGGGGGGGTTATAATCATCTAAAATCAGATATGATTCCCAATTCAAGCCTCATTCATAATCGTTTACGACACTCGTCATCCTATGGAGTTTTACGAAGGATCTCCCAATATTTATCATACTCATGCCATATACTGGGGCTCCCACACTATGTTTGGGCTGATATATTGCAGCAAATGCTCACATTACTCATCCTTGATAATTAAGTAGATTAGAAGAACTAAAAAGGTAATGAATATTTGAAACGCTATGGTTAAAGATCCTCTTAACGAGGAAGACATCCATATGCCAAACCACTCACCGCAGATGGACATAAACACAACTTGCCAAGTTAAAAACCCCAAAGTGAGGCCCGCTACTGCCCAACTTTTAGTACCATTAAAAATCAGTGCACTTGCATGCCTCACTTTAAATAACTTCCAAGCACCTACTGCACAAAGCACCATGGTTAACGTTTCTAATCCAATGATAATAAGGTATGCTGCACGATGTACTGTGGGATTAGAAATAGCTCGATAACCAATTTGAGAGTCTGCAAAGAGGTCGTTCATCATCAACGTACGCTCTACCAGTACATAATTGTTTTTATAATCGGTAACATTACCCAAAACCACGAGAAAACAGTAAAAAGCAATTGCCAGAATACACATTATTTTTGATGTTCTTATCATCATGATCCTGTAGTATTCCTCACAAAACGTGACAACACATGATCGGTACGTACCGCAGATTCCCGCAATGCTTCATTTGGGCTTAAAAATCCTGCAAACATCGCCTCCAAAATTTCATCGTTAATCCCACGAATCTGATTCTGTGGACCAAAACGGGGTAAAGGTTTTTCTTGCAACGCCCCAGCTAAATCTGTTCGCGCCATCAATAAAGTGGGATGGTGGCTACTGTGCAAAATATCAGCATAAATACCGTTTAAACCTATAGGAAAATAACCTGTATGCTCATGCCAACGCTTTTGTATTTCGGGTTTGGTGATAAACGCAAAGAATTGGGCGATTCCTTTATAATGCTCTTTTGTTTGTCCCGCTACAGCCCATAATGCCGCACCACCAGCAACATTGGCATGTCTAACCTGACTCACCTCGGTATCCAAAGGCATGCTGGCAATTCCTAAACGGAAGGGAACTAAAGCAGACAAACTATTATAAGCCCCAGAAGATTGGCTAAACAAAGGACAAACACCACTTGTAAATAAAATAGTGGCATCATCGACCCTTCCGGCATAGCGAAAATAATGCAATAAATGCCAACGCTTCAAACGTGCGAAATGGCTCACTAATTGTGGGGTATTAAAAACAGCGCGCGCAGGATTATCTTGAGTCAGCGGCAACCCATGAATCGCTAAAAAAGACTCAAAAAGGACCCAGCCTGGATAAGCCGTTGTATAAGTACAATCATAGCCTGCTTTTTTTAATTTCTCAGCCAATACTTCCATCTCAGCCCATGTGCGTGGAAAGTTAGCTGGGGAGTAACCTACTTTAGCAAGAATATCTAGATTGTAATACAGCGTTGCGACGGAGAGATTAAAAGGCAACGCCATGAGTTGTCCCTCTTTACTGTAAAACTCACGAACAGATTGGATAAAGTCCTCTTTAGGCAAGCTTATCCCTTGTTCCTGCATCAGTTCATCTACCGGCTTGATGGTTCCTCTCGGGGATTCCATAATAGCCGTTCCCACTTCGAAAATTTGTACGATCGCCGGCGGATGATGTGCTCTGAATGCAGCAGCAAAACTCGTTAATGTCTCAACATAATTGCCCTTATAAACAGGCTTAATCAAGTATTCTTTTTGACTTTGATTAAAATCATCAGCAAGTAATCGGACCTCATCTCCTAAATGCCCGGCCATTGCATGCCAAAACACCAGTTCAATCCGCTTTGCCTGGGCAGATAGAGCAAAAAAAATGACAAATAAAAAAAGAATAATTTTTTTCATGCTAATAAGTCAGGATAATCACTAAAAACCGCATCAACACCCCAGCCAAATAACTTATGAGCCAAACGCTTGCGATTCACCGTATAAGCACAAAGAACATAGCCTGCTGCTTTAATTGCTTTAACACGTTCCTCAGTTAAAACCCTACGGTTAAAATGAATGGAAAAACAGTCTAATTGCTTTGCTTTTTGCAACCATTGTTCGTCCCAAGCATGCAGGAGTAAACCTAATGGCATTTCTGGAGCAATACTTCGACATAAAACTAAAGCATCCCAAGAAAAACTCGAAACTAAAGGTAGCTCTTTTCCCTGTGGCCAATAACGTTGAATGTGGCTCATCACCGCGACTGCAGTTTGTTCCTCGCTACCAGGATAAGGTTTGATTTCTATATTTGCCTGTACACCTGAAAAAGACAACCACTTCAATACCTCTTTAAAATGAGGAATATGCTCGCCTTTAAATTGGCGGGAAAACCAAGAGCCCGCATCCAAAGAGTGCAAATAGGCTGACTCCACTAAGCCTACATCACCACGTCCATTTGTTGTTCTTTTTAAATTATCATCATGAATTACAAAAGGTTCTCCATCAACACTGCACATGACATCAAATTCAATGAAATGACATCCTAAAGTCAGCGCCTTGTCGAATGAAGCTAATGTATTTTCAGGGGCATAAGCGGATGCGCCTCGGTGCCCAATAATTTTTTCAACAACCAACAAAATTTATTCCCCTTTTTGTAAAATGTAATGTCCCCCCATAGGGAGGAGGTGCCGCTCAGGGCGGATGAGGATGAGGTCGAAAATCCCTCATCCCTACCCCTCTTTTATTAATGGGAGAGGGGAATTTCATGAATAAATTACTTTGTAATGGGTTTACGATTCGAAGCAACCTCAACGAGCGCCGTTAGAATTAATTCATTACTTACCGTTAAAGCGGGAGCCGCAGCAGATGCTTCGCCCACCATCATGGTATTCATTGCTTTTGCCTGCAGAGGTCTTGGCTGCGATGGATTACTTCCTTCAACAAAAACCAAATTGCTTACACTGTAATTTTGGTTTGGGTATTCCTTATTAATACGAGCCAATTCATCATTCACCTGCTGATACAACCGTTGTCGAATTTGACTTAAAACAGCCTGGGTTTCATCAAAACTCGGTTTAAAATCTACACTGGATATTTCATATTTGGCACCCGGCAAACTGACATCCTTGGCATTTTTATAAATCTCGGTTAATGCTTCCTGATTGACTCGCGCTTGTGCTTGCACATAGAGCTTTTCAAGTCCTGAACTATCTTGAGAACGGTCAAATTCAATTAAATGCCAATCCCCTTTCGCGATTTTATTTAATCGTTCCATGATATCAGCACGTGCTTTCACTAAATCAGCACTGGTCAATGTCACATTAATACTCACACCTAATAAAGCAGTTTGCGTTGTAACCCACTGTTTTGCGGAAAGTTGAAAATCAATTTTATCAAGAACCAATTGAGGTTGCGGTGGAGGAGGCGGTGGTAAAACATCTTCAGCAAAAGCAAGCGGTGTGATAACCAATAAAACCAGGATTCTGGTGACGATTTGGCGCATAACCCTCTCCGATCTGATGAATAATCAAATTAGTGTATACCAGCATGCCTTAAGATACCAAATTATTAACTGCATCTAGGAACTTTAAAATAATAAGGCGTATTGACAACTCATCCCCTCCCCGCCTACATGCCGCGACTTGTTCGCGGCATCCAAGCGAACGAGTCGCAGCACATAAGGGATAAATTGTCAACACGCCTTATGTTTTGGCAATTTATTCTTTTTGTCTTGGATGTTTTGATGAGAAGGAAGAGCCACTTTCTATTGCGAATTGTTAAAAACTTCCGGAGCGAGAAAAGCAATAAGATAAAAAGAGCATTTTAGAGTTTCTTGGGGTATACCATTGATTTAATCAAAAAATAGGAATATAACTTCTGCAACTATTTGCAAGAGGAGCATTAACAATGATTTCTGTCGACAATATATCAAATACTAACCAAATAGCAACCGAAGATGATTTCCTCGATTACGCTCTCTCTCATGATTTTGGTGACTTGCACTTTAAAGTAGATCCTAAGACTGGAATGAAAGCAATAATCGCCATCCACAATACCAAATTGGGTCCCGCTTTAGGTGGTTGTCGTTTCATTGAATACCCAAATACTTATGCAGCGATTCAAGATGCCATGCGTCTTGCCCGAGGAATGAGCTTTAAAGCAGCATCAGTCAACTTACCCTTGGGAGGCGGTAAATCAGTTATCATTAAACCCAAAGGTCCATTTGATCGTGCCCAATATATGCATCAATTTGGTCGATTCGTTAATGAATTAAACGGTCGCTACATTACTGCTCTTGATAGCGGAACTGAATTACCTGATATGGACATCATTGCAGAACACACACCCTACGTAGCCAGTTTATCCAAATATGATGGAGACCCTTCACCTTCTACTGCCAGAGGGATTCTACGTGGCATTGAAGCAGCTGTTGCATTTAAACTGGGGAAAGAAAGCCTGCAAGGAATTCATGTGGCCATCCAGGGTTTAGGCCATGTTGGATTTTTGCTCGCTAAACATTTACATGAATTAGGGGCGACATTGACAGTGGCGGATGTTTCTCCAGCAGCAGTCGATCGCGCAGTGACCCAATTTGGAGCTAAATCGGTAAGTACTGATCAAATTCATAAAGTTCCCTGTGACGTTTTTGCTCCTTGTGCTTTGGGTGCAATTATCAATGACATTACCATTTCTCAATTGCAAACAACGATTGTTGCAGGTGCGGCAAATAACCAGTTGGCGCATACCTATCATGGTAATAAATTACATGATAAAGGCATTTTATTTGCAGTGGACTACGTCATTAATGCTGGAGGATTAATTTTTGCAGCATCTAAATATCTCCATACTCCAGAAGAACAAGTTAACGAACAAATCGATGCGATTTATACCCATTTAACTGAAATTTTTGTGCGATCTGCTCAAGAAAATTTACCTACGAGTGAAATCGCAGATAATTTGGCAAAAGAGAAGTTATCCTAGGGCTTACGTCATCCCGAATGCGACGAGGAATCTCCATGCTGTAGCATAGTGTTATGACAGGAGATTCCTGCACTCGACGGAGTAGTAGATGAGCATTGGAAACTTTCATTGCCATTTTGGCCCAAATAATAGAACTTAGGACTCTATGAAACATTTAAACCTGACTTCCGAACTTTATGAATACATGCTGGACAAGTCTTTGCGCGAGCATCCATCCCTAACTGGTCTACGCAAATTGACCTCCACTATGGAGCTGGCGAACATGCAAGTTGCGCCGGAACAAGCACAATTTATGCAGTTGCTCCTACGTTTGCTCCGTGCCAAAAATGTTTTGGAGTTAGGAACATTTACGGGGTATAGTGCCTTAGCCATGTCCTTGGTTTTGCCTGATGATGGAAAGCTCATTACCTGTGATATCAATTCCGAGTGGACAAGCAAGGCTCATCCCTTCTGGAAAGAAGCACAGCAAGACCATAAAATTGAATTAAGACTTGGCCGTGCATTAGATACTTTACATAACCTCCTCAATGAAGGCTGGGAACAAAAGTTCGATTTCATTTTTATTGATGCCGATAAAACCAATTATGTGCATTACTATGAATTGGCATTAAAACTGATTCAACCCAAAGGGTTAATCGCAATAGATAATATTTTCTGGGATGGTAAAGTAATTGATGAAAATGAACTAGGCGGACAAACCAGAGAAATTAGAAAACTGAATGATCTGATTAAAAACGATGAACGCGTGTTTGTTAGTTTGTTACCTATAGCAGATGGATTATTTTTAGTACAACCATCTTAGAGACAACATGTAGCTAGGAATCCCCTCCCCTAGTGGAAGAGGGGGAGAGATGAGGAGTCATGAACCCAATCAATACCCTCATCGGCCCTAACGGGTACCTTCTCTTTGGTCTTCGTGATTCCGAGCATAGCGAAGGATCTCCCCATTTTAGAACAGTGTTCACCCTGGAGAGAGCCCTGCTTGCACTCAGGTTGACGGGCAGGGAAAAGGGTAAATTCCTGAAGTAAATGACAGTGGCCACGAGCCAGGCAAGGTAATCTTACTTTACCTATCTCCTATAGAGAAAGGAGTTTTTAAGTACCGAATCATTTTAAAGGAGTAATCAACAATGCAAACAAATAACAACCCCTGTGGATTAGATGGTTTTGCTTTCTTAGAGTTTTCAGGTCCCGATAAAAAACACCTGCATCAACAGTTCATAGATATGGGTTTCCAAGCTACCGCGCATCATAAAAACCAGGACATCACCTTATTTCAACAAGGCGAGATTCAATTTATTGTCAATGCAGCAACAAATTGCCAAGCAGAAGAACATGCCAAAACTCATGGAGCGGGTGCTTGCGCCATGGGATTTAAAGTAAAGAATGCCAAGGAAGCATTCGAATATGCACTCAAACATGGAGCCAAAGCATTTGAAGATTGCACTCACGCGCATCATGGTTTACCAGGTATCCAAGCTATAGGTGGTAGTGTCATTTATTTTGTTGACGATCAACATCAACCCTTCTCAACGCATTGGGAAAATCAAGCTAATAAAAAAGTAAACGGTAATGGCTTAGTACTCATTGATCATTTAACCCATAATGTCTTTCGTGGCAATATGGATAAATGGGCTGAGTTCTATGGAGCCATTTTTAACTTCCAGGAAATTCGTTATTTTAATATTAAAGGGAAGATGACCGGATTATTAAGTCGTGCTCTAGGTAGTCCTTGTGGAAAAATAAAAATTCCTTTGAATGAATCTAAAGATGATTTATCGCAGATTGAAGAATTTCTACATGATTACAAAGGTGAAGGCATCCAACATATCGCATTATCTACTGACAACATTTACCATACGGTGCATACATTAAGAGAACAAGGGGTTAAATTTCTTGATGTTCCAGATACCTACTATGAAATGTTGCATGATCGCCTTCCTTGGCATCAAGAGTCAGTGAGTCAACTTCAAGAAGAGAAAATCCTGATTGATGGTGAAAGCGATCCCAAACATGGTTTATTGCTGCAAATCTTTACTGAAAATATCTTTGGCCCGGTGTTTTTTGAAATCATTCAACGCAAAGGAAATCAAGGATTTGGTGAAGGTAACTTTCAAGCATTATTTGAGGCGATTGAAAGAGATCAGATCAAACGTGGAACTTTGAAAGAAAAATCCGCCTAAGAAAAATATGGCCTGGACAGATGGGGTAAAGAGTCCCTTCTCCGTTTGGGGAGAAGGTGCCCATTAGGGTGGATGAGGGTATTGGTTTAGGCTAATGAACCCTCACCCATAGCCCTCTCCCATGAATGGGAGAGGGGATTAACTTGTCCAGACTACAACTAAATGAGGAACTTATGAAACTTGCCAGTCTAAAATCAACATCATCACGCGATGGAGAATTATGCGTGGTCAATCAATCATTGACTCGTGCAATACGGGTACCTCAAATCGCACCCAATTTGCAATATGCCCTAGATCATTGGAATGCAGTAGAAGAGCAGTTACAAAAAGTGTATCAACAGCTTAATGAAGGACTTTTGGAGAATTCCTTTAGTTTTGATCCACAACACTGTGAATCACCACTCCCTCGTGCTTATCAATGGGCGGATGGCAGTGCTTATGTTAACCATGTTGAACTGGTGCGTAAGGCACGTGGTGCAGAATTGCCAGAGAATTTCTGGACTGATCCTTTGATGTATCAAGGAGGTTCTGATTCCTTTTTGGGCCCCAGAGATCCCATCTTGGCAGCAGATGAAGCATATGGCATCGATTTTGAAGCAGAAGTTGCAGTAATTACTGATGATGTTCCTATGGGCATAAACCATGAAAACGCAGGACAACATATTAAGCTACTCATGCTGGTCAATGATGTTTCATTGCGTAATTTAATACCAAATGAACTGGCAAAAGGTTTTGGTTTTTTCCAATCGAAACCATCCAGCAGTTTTTCTCCTGTAGCTATCACACCTGATGAACTAGGGTCTGAATGGGATGGTCAACGAGTGCATCTGTCTTTATTAAGTCATCTGAATGAGCAATTATTTGGCCAACCCAACGCGGGAATCGATATGACGTTTTCCTTCCCAAAACTGATTGAACATGCTGCAAAAACCAGAGTCCTTCGTGCAGGAACCATTATTGGTTCGGGTACAGTCTCTAATCTGGATCGCAGCAAAGGTTCATCGTGTATCGCAGAAAAGCGTATGCTGGAAACCATAGAGCAAGGTCAAGCAAAAACGTCTTTTATGCGTTTTGGCGACAGAATTCGTATTGAAATGCTCGATAAACAAGGCAACAGCCTGTTTGGCGCAATCGATCAAGTTGTGAAGCAGGTATAAGCGATGAAACTCTATGATTATTTTCGTTCCACGGCGTGTTATCGCGTCCGTATTGCTCTGAACTTAAAAAATATTGCCTATGAGAAAATAAATATTCACCTGGTGAATCATGGTGGGCAACAACATAGTCCAGAATACCGAGCGGTTAATCCCCAAGAATTAGTGCCCAGCTTAGAAATCAATCAGCGAGTGCTTAGTCAATCACTGGCCATAATCGACTATTTGGATGAAACCTACCCTAATCCTGCATTATTGCCTCCCGATCCTTGGGATAAGGCTATTGTAAGATCCCTTGCGTTAATTGTTGCTTGTGACATGCATCCGCTGAATAATTTAAGGGTTTTAAACCGCTTAAAAGAACAATTTCAAGCAGATGAAGCACAAGTCACAGAATGGTATCACCATTGGCTTAAAGCAGGATTTGACGCTTTTGAAATGAAATTACAACAGATAAAACGCAGTCCATCTTTTTGTTTTGGCGACACAGTGACCTTGGCCGATCTTTGTCTTATCCCCCAAGTCTATAATGCACATCGTTTTCATTTTGCTATGGACAACTACCCTCTTATCAATGAAATCAACGCGCATTGCTTGACACTGGAACCCTTTCAAAAAGCAGTTCCCGAGATACAATAATTGTTCTAGGTTGAGGCGAGGCCCAACCTAGATTACTGAGTCTTTTGTCAATAAGATTCTGTTTCAAAACCAAGCCTTCTTTAATTCTACCGTAACCACACCTTGCGGTGTTTTCTGCAGCATGCTCCAAACATTTTTGCATCGCTGTAAATGGCCAACTAGATAATTTTTACTGCTGCATTGATAGCGCACAGGCATTTGGTCATAAATTTTTCCAGAATTAATCGCCATACAATGTTCACCATTAGTCAGCTCTATGCCCCAAGGGTAAGTAAGCGACATATCTAATGTTTTATTTTGCTCATTATGCAAAGGTTCTTTCACTTTAATCAGGACACTGTCTCCAATCCAAGGAGATTGAGGGCATAATGCCTCTGTCCGCTCTGGTCCTGACTTAACAAAACAAGGATCATAAGTTTTGCCATCTGCCAGGCAACGCCAAGCATCTTCCCGCACAATTAATTGGGATTGAGAATAACATTCACCCATGAGTGTGTTTTTCACTTGCGGAATCGCTTGATTCGTCACGTCACCAAAGGGTCTATATAATTTTAATATCGTATCATCTGCTGCAGCCCCTAAAGAGCAAAAAAACAATGAGATACAGAACACTTTTCGCAACATAATGTTTCCTCAATGATAAACCTAGAAAAAGCAGTTGAGATCAAAGCACTTTCATTCTGATTTGGAATTATCGTAATGAAGCAAGAAAATCAACATGTTTTAGCACTCAGATAGTAGAAATGCTGATAACCCCAGTGTATCATCTCATTTTTAGTTAAAGGTATCTATACTTCGCGAAGCCACAAATCGGGGATTGGCATTGCCCAGTCTCGCTAACCAAACGAATTCTTCAATCGGGAAATGCTTGGTGTAACGCAACTACTTGCGCTGTATTAATAAGCGTACATCGACTGATAGAATTTAAATGCACCCTAACTGTGCCTTTGTGAGTGCGCAAAGTATACTCAGAGTGAGGAGTAAAAAAATGAGTGAAGTTTTTACCATAAAGCAGTGTTTAGATGGTGAAATCAGCATTGATGAACACGTTACCGTTAGAGGTTGGGTTAAGACTCGCCGCGACTCCAAAACGGGTTTATCTTTTGTTAGCTTACATGATGGTTCTTGTTTTGCTCCCATTCAAATCGTAGCAACTGATAATTTGGACAATTACCTTGATGAAGTCACCAAACTGACGGCTGGATGTTCTATCATTGCTTCTGGAAAATTGGTAGCCTCTCAAGGTAAAGGCCAAGCATTTGAAATCCAGGCTGACTCGATTAAAGTAGTAGGTTGGGTAGAAAATCCAGATACTTATCCTATTCAAGCCAAACGACACACACTTGAATTTCTGCGTGATGTAGCCCATCTACGACCACGTACTAATACGATAAGCGCGGTAACGCGAATTCGTCATTGTTTGTCACAAGCCATACACCGCTTTTTCCACGAACAGGGTTTCTTTTGGATACATACCCCCATTATCACTTCCAGTGATTGTGAAGGTGCTGGTGAAATGTTCCGCGTATCGACCTTAGACCTTTTAAATATCCCTAAAAATGAATACGGCCAAATTGATTTTAGTAAAGATTTTTTTGGAAAAGAGACTTTTCTCACCGTTTCAGGACAGTTAAATCTTGAGGCGTATTGTATGGCCATGTCGAAAGTATATACTTTTGGACCGACTTTTCGTGCTGAAAACTCAAATACAAGCCGCCATTTGGCTGAATTCTGGATGATTGAACCTGAAATCGCCTTTGCCACCCTACATGATATTTGTACTTTAAGCCAAGAAATGTTGCGTTATTTATGCAAAGCAGTTCTGGATGAGCGTGCAGATGATATGGACTTTTTCAATCAGTTTGTCGCTCCAGGATGTGTTGAACGACTAGAACACATTGCGGATTCTGATTTTGAAATCATGACCTATACTGATGCTATTAAAATATTGGAACAATGCGGCCAATCATTTGAATTTCCGGTTAGCTGGGGATTGGATTTACAATCAGAACATGAACGTTATCTGGCAGAAATCCACTGCAAAAAACCGGTGATACTGACTAATTATCCTCAGGAAATTAAAGGCTTTTATATGCGCCTAAATGATGATGAAAAAACCGTTGCTGCTATGGATGTTTTAGCACCTGGAATTGGTGAAATCATCGGCGGCAGTCAACGTGAAGAGCGCCTGGATATCCTGGATAAGCGCATTGAAGAATGCAATTTAAATAAAGAAAGCTATCAATGGTATAGAGACTTACGTCGATATGGTACGGTACCCCATGCAGGATTTGGCTTGGGCTTTGAACGCTTGGTCAGCTATGTTACAGGCTTAGCAAACGTACGCGATGTCATTCCTTTCCCACGCACACCAGGGCATGCAAACTATTAAACAAATCTCTTGCTGCATAGGTAATTTGTAGCCTGGGTGAAGGCGTCAGCCGTACCCCAGGCGATTTCAATGCAACCAATTAGGTTCCTTGATTTAGAAATCTTATTCCCGCTTTGCTCAGAAACCCGGTTTTCGCGTCGCTCCACCCAGGCTACATACGAAGGTCTATACTTGCTCAGATTATAAATTTGAAGGAGCTTTATTTTCAGGCAGGTTATACTCTACTGCTTCGATTTCCTCAATAATGATCGGTAATTGAGGGGCTTTAATTTTTGAACTTTTATTTCTTAAAAATCGATGAGGATTTACAGCCCCCATATCGACCAAATCATAAGCTGCTTTATCTTTTTGAATTCCATCGAATAAACTTTTCTTGGCTGCGGCTGGTTTATCACTACCAACCCCCTCCTTCTTTTTAAACATTTTTGTTTACTCCTCTTTCTGTTGATAACCTGAATCAGTAATCATTGAAAATCAGATAAAAGACCGTCGCCCAGCACTAAAACTCGATCCATTTGTTTTGCCAACTGCTGATCATGAGTCACAATAACCAAAGCCGTATTCATTTTTCTATTCAGCTCCAGCATTAAATCAAACACTTTTGTTGCCGTTGTCTGATCGAGATTGCCTGTAGGTTCATCAGCTAGTACGCAGTAAGGTTGATGTACCAAAGCTCGAGCTATGGCAACGCGTTGCCGCTCGCCTCCTGAAAGCTGAGCCGGTTTATGTGTTTTTCTTTCTTTAAGTCCAACATCATCCAACATTTTACTTGCTTCAGCCGTAGCATCCTTTACTGAGATATTCGCTAACAGCAGAGGCATAGCAACATTTTCAAGTGCGGTAAACTCAGGTAACAAGTGATGAAACTGGTAGATAAATCCCAAACCTTGATTACGTAATCGGCAACGTTGTTTTTCATTTACTTTTTGCCAATTCACATCCTTAATTAATACATCGCCAGTGGTTGGTTTATCCAACCCGCCCATTAGATGCAATAAGGTGCTTTTCCCAGATCCTGATGGACCAATAATTGCCAAACGTTCGCCTTTAGCAATCGACAAATCGATTCCTCGCAGCACTTCTATTTTAGAAGCGCCATCATTGTATGATTTACATAATTTTGTAGCATTTAAAATAATATCACTCATAATGCAAAGCCTCCGCAATCACTGTTTTTGAGGCACGCCAGGCAGGATAAATTGTTGCGAGAAAGCTCATGAATAAAGCCATAACACAAACGGTCCATAGATCGCTTACCATAATCTTAGAAGGTAAATAATCAACAAAATAAATACTGGATGACAAGACCTTGAAATGAAACCAGGATTGCAGATGGTTCACAATTGTGGTCGCATTTTTAGCCAATACTAATCCACCCAGCAAACCAAAAAATGTACCCACGACTCCTACCATCATTCCTTGTACGATAAATGTCCATAATATAGTAGAAGGGGTCGCACCAATGGTTCTCAAAATGGCAATTTCTGCTTGTTTGTCATTAACAACCATCACTAAAGAAGAGACCAGATTAAATGCGGCTACGGCGATAATGAGCAATAAAATCATAAACATCATCGTCTTTTCCATTTTGACAGCCTGAAAAAAAGCACCGTATTGCTGTGTCCAATTACCGACCTGATATTCTTCACCCAGCAAATGAGCTAATCGAGAGGTCAATTCAGGTGCCTGGTACACGTTATCTATTTTCATTTTGATCCCAGTGACATCATCACCCATTTGCAATAACTTTTGGGCATCTCCCATATTGATAAATGCCAACTTGGTATCAAAATTAAACCCAGAGCCCGCAGAGAAAACACCAACTACTGTAAATCGCTTAAAACGAGGAATCATTCCAGCAGGAGTCACGGTTGCTTGAGGGATCATCACAGTGACCTTATCACCAATCATCGTGCCCATGCTGTCTGCGAGACCTCTACCCAAGATAATGCCAAAATCTTTTAAATTGCTTAGACTCCCGGCCAGCAATTTATCTTGTAAGTGACTCATCTTTTCTTCTCTTTCGGGCAATACTCCCGTTAAGACAATGGGTAAAACTTGCCCTTCATGCACCATTAATCCCTGTCCGCCCACATAAGGAGCTAATGCTTTAATTTCGGGAACCGTTTGAATCTTTTTAGCTACCTCAGGCCAATTATCGAGTCGCTCATTGGGACCAGATACCGTAATTTCAGGGGCCATACCAAAAAAACGGTTATGTATTTGCTCATCAAAACCATTCATTACTGATAAAACAGTAATAAGAACCATCACTCCTAAGCCTATACCCAGCATGGAGCTCAGAGAAATAAAAGAGACAAAATGATTCTTTTTTCGAGAACGCGTATAGCGTAAGCCCATAAAAAGAGCTAATGGTTTATACATAATTGCTATTAGTTAGAGTTAAAGTCTTATTGTAGAGAAAAAATCATCCAAGAGATATACCTCATAAGCAGTTCTGCTGTTTTATTGTTTCGTCATCAGATAACCCACATACTTATCCACAGAATTTGTGGATATTTATACGCAGTCAGGCACGATCTAAGGGATGCTCTTAAGCCATTAATTCTACAAATTGTGAATTATATTGAGTTACAGTAAACTGTTTTATCAAAAATAATTACAGGAGTATCTAATGGCTTCATCACCATTCCAGGTAAAAAAAATCATTCTCAGTGATAAGCTTAGAACCTTAATTAAGACACCTCACGTTTGCATTGATGACATTAATGCAGTTTTGGATGCAGAACTCAATACTGTTCCAGGAGGAAAAGCACTCGATCAATTAACTGATTTCATTCATTTAGTTACGTTCATTCGTTTAAAACACTTTTCTGATCCTATTAGAGCACTACAAATATTTGCGGATAAAAATACAACTCCAGAAACAGCAAAAGCCCTCGTTAAAGCGATTAGAATGGCCCCAGCACAAGATGATAAAATTTATGAGCTCATCTGTATTTTAGCTCAAAATGAAAAGCTGGCACGCTACTCCGACATAGCCCATGTTACCCCACTCCGTTTTGCCATGATCGTAAATAAACTCGGGACTGAAAGGGAGCCCACATATGTGGAGGAAGAATGCAATGAATGGTATTTGCTGTTTGACTTATTTGGTCTTTGTAAAAATCTACCTCACGATTTAATTCCCTTATTTGCAAAATATTTATGCACTACAAATCCTTCAGCGGAGGATCTTCAAGCTCTTAGATTATTTTTAAATCATTTAGATAAACTCAAGCTGTTACACTACGAAATAGTAACCGTGATGCTGCCCCAGCTAAATAATAAAAGGAACATAGAGAAGCTCCAATCCCTGCTGCTTTTTTTACAAAAAAATGATTTGCTCCATCCTCAAGTTTTAGACAATGCACTGCCTTGGTTACATCATTTAGATGTGCTTAAGAATTTCTTCTCCATTTATAGTGAAGAACTGCAATCCGCGAGCTCATGTCGAGAAGCATTAGAAAAACTCCCCCTATATTGCCAACTTTCTATTCCTGATGCCAGCAATTTTGATGATGTGGTGACTAAAAACACCCCCTTACACCTGGCGGTTGTCCAACGTAATCCGTTGAGTCTAAAACAAGCATTAGGCTTAGCGAATTCCAAACTCCTCTTAGCCACTTCATATGAAAATACAGCCTTGCTATTGGCGTGCAAACTGGCTGATAAACAATCTGCACAGCTTATTTTGGCACGAATGCGCGAATTAGGCTGTGATGTAAATCAGGCGGATCACCACGGGATGACCGCGCTTCATTGGGCAAGATTATATCATTTCGATAGTTTAGCTATGGAACTTATTGCTGCAGGCGCCAATGAAAAAATAAAAACCGCAAATGGGAAAAGCAGCTCCTATTTCGCAAAACACCAATTTACCCTCGTAGATTTCAAAATAGAGGGGCATGAAATTATTGAAGATAATTTCAAATTAAAAAATTCTGCTTTAACCGATATTGCCTTTCATGCAGATAAAATAGCCTTAAATTTAAAATTAACCAGCTCCGATGAGATCATGGATTTGTATCAAAGCGATGAGGGAGCTCAAATTCGTTCCTCTAATCGTTTTAACTTATTTTTTAAAGCATTTCGTACTCGATTAATTGAATGGCTAGGAAAACAAAGAGAATTGGATTTAGAAGCCGGTCAATCAGCAGCTGCTCGCTCAACTCCTGGTTAAGAGAGGTATAGACCCTACCTCATCAGGGAGGATGAGGGGATTAATGGCGACACATGAACCTTCAAGCCTAACCCTCTCCCATGCATGGGAGAGCAGAAACTTCCTTTCCAGGGTTTACCGCACCAAGGAATAAGAAGAAAATACTGATTAGTGTCTTTTTAATAAACTACCAGTTATCCTATATAACATTTTGTAAACCCGCTAACAGGTAAGGTAATTTTTATGAATCCTAGCTCTTGGTATTTTCCTTCACTCATTGCTTTATGTCTTTATGGTGCCTGGGGCTATTGGGGCACCAGAGCATCAAGTTTTATCAATCCTCTCTCCATTACCTTTTATTCCAGTATCGGCGTATTAATTTCAGGCATCATCGCCTTGGTATTACTTGATTTTAAATTGGATCTTTGTCCCCGCGGGGGAACGTATGGGTTATTAAACGGTTTAGCGAGTGGTATTGCCTGTATTTTTTTCATTTTGGCGCTACAAAATGGACCGACGATGCCGGTAGTGCTCGTCACATCGATGTACCCTATGATTACTCTATTATTATGCGTCGTGTTTCTAAAGCAAGGATTAACATTCAAACATGGATTAGGAATGGTCTTTGCGATTCTTGCGTTAATTTTACTTGCGACAGAATGATTGGTGATTGGTGCCCAGGGCCGGAATCGAACCGGCACGGGGGTTAAGCCCCGAGGGATTTTAAGTCCCTTGCGTCTACCTGTTTCGCCACCTGGGCAATTACTTTATGGAGGCTGAGGCCGGAATCGAACCGGCGTACACGGCTTTGCAGGCCGCTGCATGACCACTCTGCCACACAGCCTCATTTGCTACTTCTAATACGTCTATCTCTTAAAGCTCTTAAAAAAAAAGCGACTTTCTGTGTCGCTTTAATTTGGAGCGGGAAACGAGACTCGAACTCGCGACCCCAACCTTGGCAAGGTTGTGCTCTACCAACTGAGCTATTCCCGCGTCTCTACGGGGTGTGATTCTACCGAAATTTAACACCCTGTCAATAATAAAATTAATTTTTTTTCGTTAATTCTGGCCAAGCAATCGCCAAGTAAATAATCATCGACCAAATCGTTAAAATTGCGGCCACATACAGTAAGACAAAACCAAAAATACCACCCCAAGTATCTAACGAATTAAAAGCCAACAATAAAAATAACGCGACCATTTGTAAAAAGGTTTTTATCTTGCCGACATAACCGACGGTCACACTGGCACGCCGACCAATTTCAGCCATCCATTCCCTTAATGCTGAAATAACAATTTCCCGTCCAACAATTACAATAGCGGGAATAGTAATATAATTAATTTCCTTAGCGCCTACGAGCAACAGTAAGCTCGTAGAAACCAATAGTTTATCGGCAACAGGATCAAGAAAAGCACCAAAGGGGGACATCATCTTCAGTTTGCGTGCCAAGTACCCATCTAACCAATCTGTAAAACTTGCTGCAGCAAAAATACTGGCTGCCAACATATGTGCAAATGAAAACGGCATATAAAATACGATAACTAATACCGGAATCAGCACGATACGCAGCAAAGTTAATAAATTAGGTAAACTGGTTAATGTACTCAAGGTTTGATACTCCCTTTACATATGACTAAATAAAGCAACTCCCGTTTCCATGAATCACTGCCATTAGGTTAAGGAGTTTCCCTTCTCTCCATGAGGAGAAGGTGCCTCAAGGGCGAATGAGGGTATGATGATGGCCGATGAACCCTCACCCCGTCCCCTATCCCACGAGCGGGAGAAGGGATCCTTTAGCTTAACGACAATGGTCCTATGAGTGTCCCTATAAAAACGTACCCTAGGTGACGCAAAAAACGTACACCCGGAATTCTGCAGTTTTTATTTTTCATACCCACACAAAAGCAAATAGCTATAGATGCAGCTAACTCTCTTTGGATAAATTTAAAAAATCCGCTACCTGTTTATAATCATCAAATACGGCTACTGCTCCAGCTGCCATAAGGACAGCTTCTTCTTGTTGATGATAAATATCTATTCCTACCGCGGTTACTTTAACACTTTTTGCCATTTCCATATCGGTAAGAGAATCACCTATCATCAAAGTTGTCGCTGCAGTTGCGTCGTATTCTTCAATAATTTCTTCTAACATTTGTGGACAAGGTTTTGCTGGTACTTGTCCTGCAGAGCGAGTAACTTTAAATAGTTTATCAAGGCCTGCAGCCTGCAAAGCACGAGACAAGGATTGATGTCCTTTATTGGTTGCAACCGCCAGATTTATCCCGGCTTCATGTAATTGATAGATCAGTTCACGAACACCAGGCATCAAACAGACATCTGCGGAACGAGAATGCATAGCCAATTGCACTGCCTGTAATAACTGTTGATGTTGTGGTGCAGCCAAGTGCGGATAAGTCTTTTTTAAAGCCTGTACCAAACCTAAATCAACAAATTTTCTCGCCTGATTGGGGTCAAAATCGCCAAATCCTAGCAAATTCGCTTCTGTAGCAACAACATGTAAAACTATTCCCAAAGTATCCGCAATAGTACCTTCCCAGTCAAATACTACCAAATCATATGGATTGCTCATTGCTCACTACGCTCCTCGCACGTAATTGTTTTAGTGCGGTAGAAAAATGATTATCTGCATCAGCTTGAAACAAATGCTTTGTGCCATTTAATTCAAATTGAATCGATCGTGCGTGTAAAAAAAGACGATGATGTTGATTATCTATCCCTTCTACATCTCCTGCAAGTGCCCCATATTTTTTATCCCCGACTATAACATGTCCTAAATGGGCGCTATGTACACGAATTTGATGCGTACGCCCGGTTTTAGGACTGGCCTCGACCCAACATGCCTGTTGATAATTTTCAAGAAGTTTAAATACCGTTTCAGAAGCTTTTCCTTCTTCTTTAACGGACACAATGCGCTCACCTGATTTTAAAGTATTTTTTTCAAGTGCAGCACGCACGGTGACTTGTTTTTTACCTTCCCAGCGATGAGTCAATAAGGTCCAATATGTTTTTTGCACCTCACGTGCCTCAAGTAATGCATGCATTGCCCTCAAGGTACTTCTTTTTTTAGCTAATAAAAGACATCCCGAAGTTTCTTTATCAAGGCGATGGATCAATTCAAGATAAGTTAAATCGTTTCGGGTTTTTCTCAACGCTTCGATTACGCCAAGACTCAAACCACTTCCACCATGAACCGCAATACCTGCAGGCTTGTTTATAACCAAAAAACAAGGGTCTTCAAAAATGATGCACTCTTTCAATCGCTTGGCCAAAGCATCGCCCACAAATACCTCTTTTGATTCGGAAACCCGAATTGGAGGAATACGAACATTGTCCCCGGCATGTAATCGTGAATTGATTTGTGCTCTTTTTTTATTAACTCGAACCTCACCACCACGGATAATTCTGTAGATATGACTTTTGGGAACACCTTTTAAAATACGAATCAAATAATTATCCAGACGTTGCCCTTCTTCTTCATTACTGATTTCTCTATAACTTACTTTACTCATTTGTCAATAAACCTGTTTGCTGGGCGTGATTTTTTTGGTATGATCGCCTGTAGCGTGGGAAAATTTCCATGCAACCGAATTATAACGCATTTAAATAAAAAAAGCGTAACTATTTACTTTAAAGTATATGCTAATCATTGAGGAAGAAGGGCTTTGGCCCATCTAAATGAGTGATTATTTGTTAAATAGAGTTACATAAAAATAGCGCTTCCATTTAAGCATAAGATATAAGGAAGCGACCCAATGCCAGAGATAAATTGACCATATTTTTGACAGAAACCTACGCATGCCAGACATGCTTTATACCGATTACGAATTATTTCAGGGCTTTCGCACGCCTTTGGCTTCCTATTTCAACCCGTTTGGTTTGTAATCAGTATATCTCACAGTATGCACCTCTCATCAGACCTCTTTCGAAACTCGCTGCAGAGCGACAAATGCTAGGAGGAACGGAGCACAGAACCTCAGTGTACATGTCCGTACACAAGGATTCTGTTGAACAGGGTACATGTGTAACGTCTGTTTATAGGGCCATGGGTTCGCCTAAAGATCACATCGCTTATTGTTCAATCCCAGGTGCTACTGATCGATTACCTACTTGCGGTGAAAACCCCGGATTTTCCAATATTGCAACACAGCATACTGAGGTATGCCATGAAGCACAGAAAATCCAGACCTCAACCAAAAGCATCGAAATATCAGTAAATCCAATTGAACCTCTAAGGTATTTTGAGCCTTATATTAGGTTTTTTTCACGTTTCGCTAGATTGAGCCAAAAATGGCTTGATTTTCGAGTATCGAAGCGCAGCCTATACGAAGTAGGTGCGCATCGAAACGCAGAAAATCAAAACATTTTGGACATGATAATAGAAAGGTAAAGAGACCCTATCTCAACTTGAATGATGGCGCCCTTAATTATGGGGTAACAGATGGAAAAAATGTTAATCAATGCGATACAAACTGAGGAAGTTCGTGTTGCACTTGTTAAAGATCGTTATTTATTTGACCTGGATATTGAATGTCCTGGTGAAGTGAAAAAAAAGGGTAATATTTATAAAGCAACCGTCACCAGACGAGAGCCGAGTCTCGATGCTGTTTTCGTAGAGTATGGCTCTAAACGTCAAGGCTTCTTGCCACTTAAAGAAATCGCACCTGAATATTTAAGCAAAAATCCTGAAGAATTTGGCGATGAAAAACCACCCATCACTTCCTTAATCCGAGAAGGCCAGGAATTGTTGGTTCAGGTTGACAAAGAAGAACGTGGCAGCAAAGGAGCCGCGCTAACAACCTATATTACCTTAGCAGGTTGTTACCTGGTTCTGATGCCTAATAATCCTCGCTCAGGCGGTATCTCCAGACGTATCGAAGGTGAAGAGCGTGACGAACTGCGAGAAACACTCAATGCATTGACTTTACCTGAAGACATGGGACTTATTATCCGTACAGCGGGTGTAGGCAAAAGCCAAGAAGAATTACAAGATGACCTGGATATGCTGTGCAATCAATGGCAATCCATCAAACAAGCTTATAATTCCGAACTTGCCCCTTCGTTGATTCATCAAGAAGGTGATGTCATCATTCGTTCTATTCGGGATAATCTACGTAAGTCCATCAGCGAAATCATCATCGATGATCAGATTTCTTACATTAAAGCCAAGCAATATATTGAGCGAGTAAAACCAGAATTCTTACCTAACTTGAAGCTCTATAACAGCAGCATCCCTCTGTTTAACTTCTATCAAATTGAAAGTCAGATAGAGACTGCATTCCAGCGTCAAGTGATGTTGCCGTCTGGAGGTGCTTTGGTGATCGACAGAACCGAGGCTCTGGTTTCAATTGATGTCAACTCAGCTAAAGCAACAGGTGGAGCAGATATCGAAGCAACTGCATTCAATACCAATATTGAAGCAGCCGACGAAATCGCTCGCCAGTTACGTCTACGTGACTTGGGTGGTTTAGTTGTTATCGATTTCATTGATATGAGCTCCAGTAAAAATCAACGGGATGTAGAAAATCGTCTGAAAGAAGCATTACAAGCTGATAGAGCACGTATTCAAGTCGGACGAATTTCTCGCTTTGGTCTTTTGGAAATGTCGCGTCAACGTCTGAGATTATCACTAGGGGAAAGTGCTCAGGAGGTGTGTCCACGTTGTGAAGGACGAGGTACTGTTCGTAACATTCAGTCTCACGGGTTGGCAATTACACGTCTTATTGAAGAAGAAGCATTAAAGGAAAAGACCGCTGAAATCCAAGTACAGCTTCCTGCAGAAATGGCGACCTTCATTATGAATGAGAAGCGTAATTTCATTAAAGACATTGAGAAAAGGCATAGTGTTTCAGTAATGATTATCGCCAATCCTTACATGCACTTACCACAGTACTCAATCACTCGTCTAAAAGAAGATAATGTCGGTAAATCGAAAAAGCCTAGTTATTCTTTAATCCAGCAGCCTGAATTACATGTTCCCGGTAGTGAGGTTGATAGTTCTTTACGAGATGAACCTGCAGTCAAACCTTTGACTGAACATCAACCGGTAAAAAGCGCTCAAACCAGCTTTATCAAGCGCTTATGGTCCAGTTTATTTGGTGGGCATACAGAAACTTCGGTTTCAGTACCACAAAGTCAGGCTAAAAGAATACCAGGTCGTCATCAAACTCAGGCAAAAACGCCTAAAGGTTCCGGCGGTGACCGCAGATCGCAAAATAGAAGACGTCGGCCCAGTGGTAACCAACAACAAAGAACCAGTGCGGGTAATAATCCAACTGCTTCTAACCAGAATCGTAGAAGAACAGGCCAACAGCAACAAGGAAATATCAAACCGGTTGTTAAAGGAGATGGCCAGAAAAAAAGAGAGTCTGCAGTAAAAGAATAAAGCTGCCCCATCAGCCCGAGGACACAAGAGATCTCACGCGATAGCACGATGTTATGACGGGAGATCCCTCGTTGTACTCGGGATGATGGCCAAAAGTCCCCTGTTTTACGGCCTTGTCTTCACCCCGGCTACAACTCAGGTGCCATTCCAGGAAGGGATACTCCACGAATAAAGGACTCACCTTCAATGGTAAAAAGTAAAATTATTCGACATAACAAGGAGAGTTTTAGATGATACCCGTAAAAGGTTATGCCGCTCAAAGTGCAAAAGCCCCTCTTAAACCTTATTCATTTGAGCGTCGTGATGTTGGAAAAAATGACGTTCTGATTGACATCCATTATTGTGGCATCTGCCACTCCGATATTCATCAGGTAAAAGATGAATGGGGAGGCTCCTTATTTCCAATGGTTCCAGGTCATGAAATTGTTGGTGTAGTCAGTCAAGTAGGTCCTTCGGTGAATAAGTTTAAAGTCGGCGACCACGTTGGTGTAGGTTGCTTTGTTGATTCCTGCCGACACTGCGAAAGCTGTCATGAAGGAGTGGAACAGTTTTGCGAAGAAGGAATGACTTTAACCTATAACAATCTGGAAAAACGCAGTGGCAATTTGGCTCAAGGCGGCTACTCTACCAAAATTGTTGTTGACGAAAACTATGTCCTAAAAATTCCCCAGAACTTACCTATGGATGCAGCAGCACCTTTACTGTGTGCTGGAATAACCCTCTACTCGCCCTTGAGGCATTGGCATATTGGTCCCGGGAAGCGTGTAGGTATTTTAGGCTTGGGTGGACTTGGACATATGGGAGTCAAACTAGCCCATGCAATGGGAGCTGAAGTTACCGTTTTGAGTCATTCGCTCAGTAAAGAAGCCGATGGTAAACGCATGGGAGCCGATCATTTTTTTGCTACATCAGAACCTCAAACCTTCCAGAAGTTAAACAACTATTTTGATCTCATTATCTGTACTGTTTCCGCCAAAATTGATTGGAATGAATACATCCAATTACTTAAACGCGATGGAACTATGGTTGTTGTTGGGATTCCGGAAGAATCTATCCCAATCAATGCATTTTCCCTGATAGCCAAACGTAGAAGCCTGTCTGGGTCAATCATCGGAGGGATTAAAGAAACTCAGGAAATGCTCGATTTCTGTGGCAAGCACAACATCGTGTCGGATATTGAATTAATTCCCATACAACAAGTCAACGAAGCGTATGCACGTGTTCTAAAAAGCGATGTCCGCTATCGTTTTGTCATTGATATTGCCACTCTATGAATTTGTAACCTGAAGTGCCCCGTCATCCCTCACTAAGTTCGGAATGACGGGAGCCACTGTACCGCACCCAAGCTACGGTACCGCATTAAGCGACGCAGTTCCAAATAAGCTCAAAATTAAAAATGCCAGGAAAATAACGATAAATAAAAAGAAGAGTACTTTGGCAATACTGGTTGCCGTGGACGCAATGCCGCGAAAACCAAATAAACCTGCAACAATGGCGACTACCAAAAAAATGAGCGCCCACTTTAACATGATGATCTCCTTATCTTAATCGATAATTCTTACATTTTGAGTATAGTCGAAAAAGTGGGGGTAATGAAAAGACTGTAGGATGTAGGCTGGTTATAGGAAACCGTCATGCCAAGCATGGCGAAGCATCTTCTATTGTATAGTTTGTGCTACAGCTATGCCCTAGATGACGAGAGGAGCTTTCGGTACGTCGAATTCAAATCATAAATCGGTGGCAATGGGATTAACACCAATATTGGGATTGATACCGCAATCATCAAGAATTTTGAGTAAATTATTCCCTTTTTTGGTTAACCGTTTGATGCAATACTCTTCAAGATAACTTTTTAAAATGTATTCATAATCAGGCAAGGTGAGAATCTTGAGTATTTTTTCTGCCATTTCCAAATGGCGCTCATTGTTATAATTACAGGCTTGAAATAAAACGCCACCTAGCATTGCGGCAATACTGGCTTTACGCAGAGGATTGGCCAAATAAAAACGTTGAATGCATTCATCTATAGCTCGTTCTTTATCCCAGGCTACCCACTCATCATAAAAGGTCATAGCAGGTTCGAAATTAATAAAATCATTTTTTTGTAACTCTTGAATGGCATAAGCAACGGCAACAATCGCCTGTATATTGGCCCAAGAACAATTGCCACTAATTTGCGAACTAATTGGCATTTTGGCGATGGGAATCAACCCTAATTGTTGGTTAATTACTTGATGGAAATAACGTCTCGGTTGTTTTTTATAAAGAAAATCCTGCAGAAAATGAACATTCAAGGCTTCGGGATTACTCATTTTATAGATATTAACACTCCCCTCCTGTAAGCTGTTTTCACCGCGATCAATTTTAGCCCACCACTGACCAAAACGAATAAATCCCATGGCATGTCCACGACTGGCTGCGGGAAGAATCAACATCGGTGCTTTTAAAAATTCCTGCACCCGTCGCATTTGTTGTTCGTTCAAATAAGGCAAGTGCTGATATTGTAAAAGCTCCTCTGCAAGCGTAAAGCCATCGATAATAACGTAGGCCAATGGAAAATAGTCGCGTAAATGGCGTGTTGAATAGCTGCTGATAAAACGTCTTAAAGCATCCCTTATCACGGCAACAGTAAATTCAAGGATAAAACCTTCATAATCCAGTTCAATAAATTCACCCTTGGCATTTACTATATCAACATCCCCTTGCAACTCAAAACGATGCCCAATAAGTTTGCCGTTAATGAAATCAAGGGCAAAATCAAGTTTAGCCCCATATTGATAGAGTAAACGTTTGAGCGTCTCTTGGCTGCGCAATACTGGATAAACCAATACAGAAAGTCCATTGCGCGTATATGCATTGGGATCTGCACCACTGTTTAATAACAATTGCGCCATTTCGACATCATTATTATCCACTGCCCAATGTAAAGGAGTACGCCCGGTCACGTCGGATTTATTCACATTGACTTTCCGAACAATTAATTGCTCAGCAATGTGGGTTTGGCGTGTAATAGCGCACTCAATTAAGGGTGTAAAACCATATTCATCAATGTCATCCAACGATTCCCCTGCTCGAAGATAAGCTTCAAAATCAGGCATTCGATGGCTGATTATGTCACTTGCAATTGTCATTAAGGACCTCTAGGTTTCGGTGTATTAGTGAATCGAGGCATATTACCTAAACGCAGTTGTTTTTCTTGCTCCTGATTGCGTCGTTCATTATCGTATTCGCGTCGCGCATCCGTATTTAACGGAGGTTCAGGATTTAAAGGTGCATCAATGCCATCAAAACGCTGACTGTCTAAGGCTGGATGTTGCAAAATATTATTTTGCAACTCCCCTTCAAGACCCGGTTGAGCCTCATTATTGGAGTGTTCACGAGCTTTCACCGACGCCATTCGTCGCTCACCTTGCTGTTCAGCCAGACGCCTCTGTCGCTCCATAGCTTTAGTTTCCACAACTAAAAAGGAAGAGCTTTCCGTACGAGTGAATACGGGAAGATCCGATACTCTTTTAAGTAAAACATACACCGCAGCAACACCACCATCACTAGGCTTCGCGCTATGAAACGCAATGACCTCTTGGATTTGCGGTAACCAGTGATTCACTAAATTCTTTAGCAGCGGAGGAGCATTTCTAGTACTTTGTGTACCATGAACAATAAGTATGGATTGCTTATTCTTCTTCACTTGTTTTTGAATAAATTCCAGCAAAGCCTGACGCGCATCCTCTGGCTTTAAATTTGAAAGATCCAGTTTTGCTTCCCAAGGAATTTGCGCAGTTTTTAATTCATTAAACCGCTTACCAGAAACATTGGGTGTAACATAAGCTAAAATACTACTCGCAAGAACAGGCTCTTCAATATCATCGGTTAAATAATATTCATTTAGCATAGTTTAAAATCCAATCATGTTAATCAAAGTATAACTTAGGTTGCAAAAAGTAGGAGGATTTTTTTAAAGTTCTGCTTATTGTACAAAAACTGTGATTCTTGAAGCCTGGATGTTTTTTAGCCCGGATTAGCGCCGCGTAATCCGGGTTCTTTTGACGTCATCCCGAGTGGCACCAGGGACCTCTCGTCATCATACAGAGTACTGCGTAGATCCCTAACTAGCGTTCGGGAAGACGGGCCCATCATCGAGGCTACAATACCGCACAAAATATCTTACAAAAATTCTCTTTGCAAAATTTCAGCAATTTGTACTGCATTGGATGCCGCACCTTTGCGAATATTATCCGCAACAACCCACATATTTAATCCATTAGGATGAGAAATATCCTGCCGAATTCGCCCAACAAACACCTCATCATGCCCTATAGCGTTTTTAAGAACCGTGGGATAACTTGCCTTACCCACATTATCAACGACCTTCACTCCTGGAGCTTTAGAAAGAATCTTACGCGCCTCGTCTGCAGTTAAAGGCTTTTTTAATTCCAAATGAATGGCTTCAGAATGGCCGTAAATAACAGGTACTCTAACTGCAGTAGGATTGACCATAATGCTGTCATCTTCCATAATTTTACGTGTTTCCCACACCATTTTCATTTCTTCGCGGGTATATCCATTCTCTTCAAACTGATCAATATGCGGAATCGCATTAAAAGCGATCTGTTGTGGGTACACATTGATATTGGCAGGCCGGCCATTCAAAAGATCGCCTACTTGCGAAACAAGCTCACTAATCGCTTTCTTTCCCGTACCAGAAACTGATTGATACGTCGCCACATTAATTCGAGCAATTCCTACCGCATCATATATAGGCTTTAGGGCAACTACCATCTGAATCGTAGAGCAATTGGGGTTGGCAATAATGCCTCTATTTTTATAGTCAATAATACGGTGAGGATTGACCTCGGGAACGACTAAAGGAATGTCCTCTTCATAACGAAAGCAAGAACTATTATCGACTACCACACATCCACTTGCAGCAGCTTTGGGTGCATACTCTTTAGATACAGAACCACCTGCTGAGAATAAAGCGATATCCGCTTTACTGAAATCAAACTCAGCCAGATCTAAAACATCAAATTGTTCATTTCTAAATTCTACTGTTTTACCCACAGAACGAGAACTTGCTAATGGATAAAGATTTTTTATAGGAAACTTTCGTTCTTCCAATACGGTTAGAAAAGTTTCACCAACTGCCCCAGTAGCACCAACAATAGCTATATTTAATTCTCTGCTCATGATTAACCTCTTCTGAATTCTTTTATCATTTTTTCTCCATGGGGGAAGGGAAATAATTAAGGAGGGTTTAGGATAATGCCTTATTTCTCAAATAGTGATCCATCAGCACCAAAGCCATCATTGCTTCAGCTATAGGCACAGCCCTAATTCCTACACAAGGATCATGTCGTCCCTTAGTCACTACAGTCACTTCTTCCCCAGAAGTATTGATCGTCTTTCCTGGGGTAATAATGCTTGAAGTAGGCTTTAATGCAATACTTACTTCCACATTTTGTCCTGTAGAAATACCACCCAAAATTCCACCAGCATTATTACTAAGAAAACCCTGACGAGTCATTTCATCCCGATGTACAGAACCTAACTGATTTACCGCCGCAAACCCTGCTCCCACTTCGACGCCTTTAACCGCGTTAATTGACATCATAGCATAAGCTAATGTTGCATCCAGTCTATCAAATACAGGGTCACCTAATCCTACAGGCATATTTTTTGCGATCACTTTAACCCGGGCGCCCACTGAATCGCCTCGACGTCTTAAGTGTTCGATTGCCTCCTCAAGATCCTGGATTTGAGTATTATTTGGGCAGAAAAAAGGATTATTAGGGATCTCCGCCTCATCAACAAAGTCCAGAATCAAATCGCCCATTTGCTGTAAGTAACCCACGATTACCAAATTTAAATGACGTTGCAAATACAAACGCGCAATCGCGCCAGCGGCTACGCGTGCCGCAGTCTCTCGCGCTGAAGAACGTCCGCCGCCGCGATAATCTCGATGACCGTATTTATGATGATAAGTAAAATCTGCGTGGCCTGGTCGAAATAAATTTTTGATTTCTTCATAGTCCCGAGATCGTTGATCGGTATTATGAATCAATAAGGCAATAGGCGCACCTGTCGTTTTACCATCAAATACACCAGAAAGAATTTGTACTTTGTCTTCCTCACGGCGTTGTGTTGTATATTTGGATTGCCCTGGCTTGCGTTTGTCCAGAAAGGGTTGAATGTCTTCTTCCTGCAACATGAATCCGGGTGGGCAGCCATCGACCACACAGCCAATAGCCGGCCCATGGCTTTCACCGAATGTTGTTACCGTAAATAAAGTTCCAAATGTATTACCGGACATTAAAATACTCGTCTAGCTGCTGCTTGGTTAATAAAAATACACCTTGTCCGCCATGGCTCATTTCAAGCCAAGTAAAAGGAACATCGGGATAGGCTTCGCATAAAGCCTCCTCACTATTCCCTACTTCTACAATCAGGACACCCGCTTCATTTAAATACTCAGATGCATTTTGCAGAATTGTTTCAACAATAGCTAATCCATTATTGCCAGTTTCCAAAGCTAAAACAGGTTCATGACGGAATTCATCAGGTAAAGTCTGCATCTCTTCCTTACCAACATAAGGAGGATTACTGACAATTAAATCATAGCCTACCTTTGGTACTTTGGAAAAACAATCAGACTCAATCAACGTCAGTTGCTCTTCAACCCCTAACTGTTCGCGATTCCTCGCAGCAACAGCAAGTGCTTCACTAGAAATATCAACTGCATCAACCTCTGCCTCAGGAAAAGCATAACAACAGGCAATCGCAATGCATCCGCTGCCCGTACACAAATCCAAAATCCGATGGACTTTTTCCGCATCGACCCAGGGAGAAAATTCATTTTTAATCAGTTCTGCCATTGGTGAACGAGGGATAAGAACTCGTTCATCCACATAAAAGGGAATATCACAAAAATAAGCTTCTTTGATTAAATAAGGCACTGGTACGCGTTGATTAATTCGCTTTTCCAATTGATGGTGTAAATATTTTTTTTCACTGGTAGTTAAACGTGCATTAAGCCAATTGGGGTCTAAATCATAAGGCAAAGACAAGCTTCTCAGGATTAATGAATGCATATCATCCCAAGCATTATCGGTGCCATGGCCATAATATAAATTCGCATGAGTTGCACAGGACACACTAAAACGTAAAAAATCCAAAATTGTGACTAATTCTTCCGTTTCCTTAAGTATATAATTGCTCATAGGGGGTCAATTCTCATCCAGAAAAAGTACAAATTGTACCCTATGTTAATCAACAAAAGTAGTTGTATGTTTACCTTGATGAAAACTTAGATTTGAATGCAACACAGTCGCAACGGGATTCTTTTACCGTCATCCCCCTCTTCATCAGGGATGGCGGGTTCTTCTATACACTTTATATTTCATAGCCAGGGGTGCAGCACAGCGGAACCCGGGTTATACTTCAAATATCATTTATTATTTTTACTAAAATATGGCTGACGATTTTTTGTCCGATGAAGACAAAGCCTTGTTTCGCGAACACATGCGTTCTGTAAAACCATTGAAGAAACAATCAAAGCAGGTCAAAGTGGCTCAACCCAAGCCTTCAGTTCCACCTAGAAGAAATACCCCCCAAGTAACACAGGAAAAAAAGAAGTATTACTTATCCGATATGATTGTTGACACGGTTCTTTCAGAAACCATTTTATCCTATTCTCATCCCAGCCTTGCCAGCCAAAGATTTAAAGCATTAAGACATGGCCAAATCCCATGGGAAGCCCGCTTGGATTTGCATGGACTAAAAAGTGAAAATGCCCGCGATACCTTATGCCAATTTATTCAAACCCAGGCAGAAAACAACAGCAGATGTATTTTAATTATTCACGGTAAAGGTGGTTACCAAGGTGCACCCCCGGTGATTAAAAATTTACTCAATCGCTGGCTGCCCCAGTTAGATGAGGTTTTGGCTTTTCACAGTGCCCTACCCAGGGATGGAGGAAGTGGTGCAGTTTATGTGCTGCTTAAGAGAAACAGATAATTACGGCATCCCAAGCCCGCCGAAAGAACCCCACCTTGTATCACCCCAATGCCATGAGGAGACCTCTCGCTTGCCTCAGGATAACCGTAAAAGATCCCGGGTTTCGCGTCATGGCGCCCCGGGTCCATAGAAAATAGTTCTGTGACTTGCGTTAATGCCTCATTCTGGTGATAATTCCCACATTAATAAAATATCCAAGAGAGAACATGGAACACTTTAGTCAATTTATTATACATCATTGGCAGCTATGGCTGGCCTTTATCGTGATTTTATTATTAACTTTTATCAACGAATTAATCACCCAAAAAAGGAAAGCAAAGGAGTTGACCCCTCAAGCCGCTGTCGATTTAATCAATCATGAAAATGCGGTGGTCGTTGACTTGCGAGACAAAGAAGCCTTTTCGAAAGGACACATAATTGATTCGATCCATGCTAAAAGCGAAGATTTTGAACAACAGAAAATGGATAAATATAAAAATAAACCCCTTATTCTGATCGCCTCACGAGCTTTTGATGCTCAAACTGTTGCCAATAAAATTCGTGCTCAGGGCTACCAGCCTCATGTATTAGGTGGTGGAGTCGCTGCTTGGCAAAATGCCGAGTTACCCTTGGTTAAAGGAAAATAAATTATGGCTGAAGTCATTATTTACAGTACCGGATATTGCCCTTACTGTGTCCGAGCCAAAGAGTTATTACAACAAAAACAGGTTTCATTCACCGAAATTCGTGTTGATGTGCAACCCGAATTACGTGATGAAATGATAAGCAAAAGTGGCAGACGTACTGTTCCGCAGATTTTCATTAATGGCCAACATGTGGGTGGCTGCGATGATTTATATGCCCTGGATGCTCAGGGGAAACTCGATAAATTACTAAGAGGATAACAATAACATGAACGATCAAGCTAACCAGGCGCAACAAAATCAAAATGAAACACAATTCATGATTCAAAGGATTTATACTAAAGATTTATCTTTTGAAACGCCTAATACCCCGGCTGTATTTCAGCAACAATGGGAACCTGAACTTAATCTTGAACTCAATACCACCAATACAAAACTGGAAGAAGGTGTTTTTGAAGTGGTATTAACCGTTACTGCCACAGTAACCAATAACAAAACAACTGCGTTCCTTGTTGAAGTAAAACAAGCGGGTATTTTCACCATTCAAGGTGCTCCAGCGAATCAACTGGATCATTTGTTAAACAGTTTCTGCCCCAATATTTTATTCCCTTATGCTCGTGAAGCAATTACATCTCAAGTAATTCGTGGTAGTTTCCCACAACTGGTACTGGCTCCCATTAATTTTGATGCGCTGTACATGCAACAACTTGCAGAAAAACAAAAAGAAGGCAAAGCTTAAAATTACAAGTGCACTAATAAGATAAACAGGGTGCAGGCGAAATTGTATAACATAAGTAAGGAATTTCCCTTCTTCCCCTAACCGGTCATCCCCAGTTCAACGAGGGATAACGAGGACAAAGAGAAGAGGCCTATGCGGGCAGATGAGGTATCATTAACCCTCACCCCTGCCCATCTCCCGCTTAGGGAGAGCGGATTCCTTAATTTAATGATAGTCAAAACCCTGCTTCCAGCTCTATTTAACCCCTATTCAAGAACATAAAATGAACCAAAAAACCATTGCTATATTAGGTGCCGGCTCGTGGGGCACTGCCGTTGCAATTCACCTAGCCAAAGCGGGTCATCGTGTTTTGTTGTGGGGGCATGATCCACAACACGTTGCCCTGATGAAGGGAAAAAAATCAAATCCAAATTATTTACCGGATATCACTTTTCCTGATACTTTGGAACCCTTGGCGGATTTGGATCAATGCATCAATGAAGCCAATTACGTCATTATTGCTGTTCCTTCCCATGCATTTGCAGAAATTATTGCAAAAATTAAACAGTCACCTCAAGGTTTAGCATGGCTAACTAAAGGTATCGACCCACAAAGCCATCAATTATTAAGTGATCTGGTGAGTCAAACTTTTGGTGCTACTTTTCCACAAGCAATTATTTCAGGGCCATCGTTTGCCAAAGAAGTGGCTCACTTTTTACCTACAGCGGTCACTTTAGCCTCCAACGATCCGCACTATCAAAAAGATATCCGCGAACTACTTCATCATCACAACCTGCGTGTTTATCTGAGCGATGATATGATCGGAGTGCAAATTTGTGGTGCGATAAAAAATGTCTTGGCTATTGGCTGTGGAATCAGTGATGGTTTAGGTTATGGGGCTAATGCCAAAGCGGCATTAATAACGCGTGGTCTGGCAGAAATGGAGCGTCTTGGACTTGCTTTAGGTGCACGTGCAGAAACTTTTCTTGGTTTGGCTGGCGTTGGCGATTTAGTATTGACCTGCACCGATGATCAATCGCGAAACCGTCGCTTTGGTTTACTTTTAGGGCAAAATATCAGCATCAACGATGCAGAAAAGCAAATTGGCCAAGTTGTGGAAGGAAAATATAATGCGTCACAAGTCTGCTTCATCGCCAATCAATATCAAGTGGAAATGCCGATATGTGAACAAATTAACGCACTGTTACAAGGAAAAATTACTCCAAAACAGGTAGTGCAAAACCTAATGAGTCGTCCACCGAAGGAAGAGTAATTCTCTTTTAATTCCCTCAACCCTTGCCCCTCTCCCGAAGCGGGACAGGGGATTGTTGTAATGGCCTCGCTAATTTCCCTTCTCTTCAAGGGGGAGAAGGTGTCCGTCAGGGCGGATGAGTGATACGTTCTATTTAATTCCTAACATCCACAAGCTCAATATCTTCCGATGCCAACTGCTCACCCAAAAATATCTCGCCTACAATCTGGAACCGTTTGATGGAATCAGTTACTAAATAATTTACTTTGCGATTCAAGGAAGGGGTATCATTCAGTAAATCCTGCTTTTCAAGCAACTGATGCAATGCCCGCGATGTGGCATGTGCTGAATCCACTATAGTTACACCTTGCGGTAATAAACTGTGCAGCAAAGGCTTAAATACTGGGAAGTGGGTGCAACCCAACAAAACTGTATCTTCGTTAGTAAATCCATCAAGATAATGTTTTAACGCTTCACGTGCTACCTGATTATCCACCATACCTTCCTCAGCCAGGGCAACCAAGACACTGCACGCACGCGTGTTTATTACTGCCTGCGGTAGCTTTTGGATGATGAGCTTCTGGTATGCGTTCGATGCAATCGTGGTTTCAGTCGCTAAAACAATAATACGTTTGTTTTCAGTTGCCGCAACAGCTGCTGCAGCACCTGGAGCCACCACACCAAGCACCGGCATATCGGGTAGCATTTCCTGCAAATACGGCAATGCCGCAGTAGTTGCGGTATTACAGGCGATAACTAAAGCCTTAATCTGCCGCTCTACCAGTAATTTTGCCATTTGCATTGCATATTGTTTTACAGTATCCGGGCTTTTAGTACCGTAAGGCAGCCGGGCTGTATCCCCTAGATAGATAAACGATTCTTGCGGCAAGCCCTCTCGCAATGCCCGCAAAACCGTTAGTCCGCCCATCCCAGAGTCAAATACACCAATCGCCAGTTGGCTTGAATTCAATTGAATCCCCCTTGTTGTTAGTCGTCATCTCCGCCAAGACTTAAAGATGGAGAGCGAGGTGCTTGTTTTCTTTGATCCTGAAGAGGTAATGTAGCAATATCATGCGGCCTACCCTCGTCCATTTGTTTTCTAAAGAGACTGGTGGCATTTACCACACCTTTATCGACTTGATCTCTTTTCTTTGGATTAACCATTGTCTTAAACTCGTTTTCAATCTCCTCAACAAGCCCTTTGGCTGAACCTTTGAATACTGTATTATAAAGAGAGTCTTTAGTAAAACTTTTGCCGCGTATTCCACCTAACTGCTTATCCTTACCCTGATCAGGTCTCCACGCACAAGAACCTCTAAATTCTATCTTATCCATTGAAAATTTTGGGTGATGTTCTCCTAGAACACACACTGCAGTCCATAAATTGGCTAATTCTCTCTCCTTGCCATGCACCCCTCTTAATCTTATAGGGCTTTTACCATCCCAATCTTTTAACAGCTGTTTTGCTGCCTCCATACATTGTTCTGCCAGATAGTTTTTGTCCTTAGCAACTATTGGCAGGCCGACACTTATAGGTTTAGAACCGGAGGTGCTAGGTTTACCCTCAGGATGATAATTTACAGTAACACGGGCTTGCCCATTGAGGTCATCTATCTCATCAGGTTCACCAGGTCGACCGCGAGCGGGATTGTCTTTTTTGTGAACTATATCAGCCTTGAGGACATTACCTTTTTCAGGTATTTCGTGAATTTTATAGTTAGGAGAGCTTTCATCAACGTTAGTAGTGGCGGTCGTTGTGCCTACATTTGCGCTGGTTTTTGATTGAAGTAATGCTGATTTTTCCTGGCTTATGGGAATTACTGAATAAGTGACAGTTGCTTTTTCCACCTGAACAGTAGCCTTACCCTTCATCACTTTATCAATGTTTGCTAAAGCACCATCTTCGCCGTTTATCTGTTTTTTTAATCCTTGATAAAATTTCAACTGTGTCTTAATCTTTGTTTTTTCGCTAGTTAATTCCTCATGCAGCTTTGTTAATTCTTCTTGTTTAGGTCCAGGAGCAATAGGCAGGGGTATTTGATCCAAATATATCTGAAGTTTGCGCTGAGCACCCGCTAAATGCTCTATGATCGTATCACATTGTTTTCCCAAAGCTTCATATTTCCCTTTCATTTCATTAGCTTTGTTCTTCGCTTTTGCTTCATTTGCTCCGCTAAATAAATTTGGAAGTAATGTAAGATCTTCCTGAAGATTTTTTAGATATCCTTTATGTTTTTCAATTGTAGGACTGGAATCTTGTATTCGTTCTAAATCTTCGTTGATTTCATTTATAATTGTCTCTTGTTGCTCGCGATTACCCAGAAGAACCCGAGCTCTGGTGCCTTTTAACTGCTCATATACTTCTGGTGTAAACTCTCTGCTCAACTCTTCCTTCATGGCCTGTTTCACAGGATCACTTGATGCATCTGGAATTAACTTATTAAGAAAATCATGGGTACTAGAACTTACAGGAAATGTAGCAAAGTAAATATCTTTAATATGAGCCGCAGTATCCATATTAACAGTTGTTCCCTTTATCGAGACAGAAGTTGGTCCTCCGACTCTTAACAGAATCTCTACAAACTCTTTCTGGGTTTCACCCAAACCTCCGGCACCTACGACAGCAAGTGCAGTCAGCAGATGTTCGTTAGCATGGTGCTTTGCTTGAGCATTAACAGCTATCGGATTAGGGTTAGGGTCGTCACTAAACTTAGTAGCTTTTTCATCTTCAAAACCAAAAGCTTGATAAAAGGCAGCATCTTGGGGGGCGTTCTTTCTGGTAAAACAGGCGGTACTAATCGCATCAACAACGGCTTTAAAATTGGCTTGAGTGGATATATCCACTGCCGGATTATTTTTTAGGTGATCATTTATATCTTTAATCATAGCGGGAGTCGGAATAATAGGAGGATCAATCCCCATCAAAACCTTGGCTATTTCAGAATTATGGATTTGCTTAAACAGAGCAGCTCGTTTATTTTCCTCAACTAATCGTGTAAGATTAAGCGGCCCCCCTTCAGCATTTTTAGTTCCCAAATAATATTGAAGCTCTTCCTTGTTTTTCGCACTGATTAGCAGCTCATGCTTTTTAGTTTTATCTATGTCTTTTAATATCTCAATTTGTTTTGCATCGGGAAGTTGTTTAAATACTGCTACTAATTCCTTGTGGGTAACAGGTTTTCCTGGTCCTGCATCTAGACGAGATTTTTTAACTTCTGCTTCAAATTCTTTCGCGCGCTCATTTCGTTGAAAAGCAGCTACCTCCGCAACCACTGCTTCTCTAAGCTCAGGTAAGTCCTTCTCCTGCACAAAATCAAAAGAAGCCACTCCAGGTATCTTTTTCGCGAGCTCTTTGCGGAAACTCTCTAGATTTGCAGCAGCTGTCTGAAGTTCATCTAAAGGAGTAGCACCACCTGCAGCTATTGCTTTAATGGCATTCTTTGTTAAAGCGACTTTGAACGTGGCTAGGTTGGTATCTGTTACAGCCAAATCGATGACGTCATTATCATTAGCCTTGCCGATAAAGGCTTTTAAATTTGCTTTTAAGTTAGCTGCCGTTGTGTCATTCAACGCAGCAACGAAATTTCCATCACTGATAGCTTTATTTACAGTTAATACCCTTGCTTTCACATACTGTTCACATAAGGATTGTTGATAACTCGTTGCAAGGGCCTCTTTTTTGTCTTTAGGCAAGCCCGCGATTGTTGTCTTATACGGGTTCTGAGGATCCTCTTTCAAATTCGGATGCGCCGCTAAGTTGGTTGTAAATTTTTCTTTATTAGCCTCTTTGAGAATGTCTCTCATTGATGATTGCAAAAGCTCCGCATCTGTAACACTGCTTTTGAATTGTTGCAGTTGTCTTTCAAACTCAACTACGGCAACTGCAGCAACAACTTCCGTCTTTGAATCCAAAGTCAAAGCTGCAGTTAGCTCTTCTAGTGTTTTTCCTTGAGGGGGAGTAATTCCTCCTGCTTTAAGAAGGGCTTTTGCAGCTATTTGAAAATCGCCTACAGTTGTTGCATTGACTAGATCATGGAATAATTTAGGGTTCGTGATCTCACGCTTGTCTATTAATTTTATTAACAACTGAGTTGCTGCTTCAGTTCTAACTCGAACCAAAGAGTCTTTAGTCAGTAGGCTCTCATTGGTTGTTGGAGTCCATCCAGGTAACCCGGTGAGATTAAGTCCAAGATGAGTTTGTTGTGATTCTATGTAGTCTCTAAGTTCTTTTCCATTATCTGTAAAACCAGTAGTTAAAAGACTAACCAAAACGTCAGATTTCGCGCTAGTTAATGTAAATTTAACGCGTTGTTCGGCAGCTGCTTTCCTCATATTTTTCAGAGCTTCTTCATCACTTGTATTTAATGAATTACCGCTTCGCCAAGCATCATGCTCAACCAGATCTTTAAGGTTTGTTTTATCTATTTTTTCCCAAAAAGTTTTATGAGCAAGTACGGCTGTTTCAAGTGCTCCTATGGTACCCGCTAACAATAGTGCATTTAAGGCTTCATCTCTTTCACTGGATGGAGTAAATTTGCGTAAAGCATCGGTATTTTGTAACGCAGCTAAAAATTCTTTATTTATGTAGGGCATAATCACACACTCCGCAAACCATTATGTTTTTATTTTAAACTTATTTTATTAAAATAACCTTAAATTTCATCGCCTCAGTATATCTTGCTTGTATAAAGGCGGTAAGATGGACTAACGTTATAAGATTATTATAGCAAGATTAAAGGATTAAGTGTGAAAATCATCCTAACTGGACTATTATTTGCAGTGATAAATGGGGTTCATGCTCAAGGTTGTGTCATTGGGGAAATCCCCTCACAACCGCGTTATGTGTGTTTTGATGGCAGAACATTGCAACTTGCAGAAGACGGTCATTACCGCTGGAACGCGAAAAGAGGCTGCTTCGTCAGCGCCGTCCCCTGTTGTGCCTATAAGGCCACCCATTACGCCTTTTACCCTAACCCTGCCAAAATTGGCGCCGCATACGCCCGATGCCGTCATGACTACCCCTTCCACTTGGGAGAAATGCAAACCCATTAGCAAAAAGTCGGACTACACATCTGCATACGATGTAGTTTGAGCCTAAGGCTTAACCTTCATCGTTTTTAGCGAACCAGAGTGGTGCCTGCGCAACATAGCTCTTGCTCTTCAGAGCGCATGCGCCGTGCTTTCTCGCTATCAGAAAAACAAGAGAAGAATGAAAATAAACTGTGCTCCTTGGGCTTATTTTGCGCCATAGCCTGGTTAATCATGGTATTGGCTTCCCATTGGGTTGAAGTCCAACCATATAATCCGCGTAATTGGCGAATAATCCATAATCTGCTACGTAGCTGGCGTATATATTTCACGCCAGCAGCCTCTTCTTCAGAGGAGTTACCATTTATATCGTCCTTTAATTGTTGTAATTGGTCATTAAAATCAGGGCGTCCCTCATTCAACTGAATAAAATGCTTCATGCATTCAAGCGCCAAATCCTTTTTAAATTTCAAACCAAACTGATGATCTTCACCTATTTCCGTCAAAATCTGTTTAAAATCTCCATAATCCATATTCTCTCTGATTCTTTCTAAATATGGGTTTTTAAAATGATACGATCTAATGGTTAACAAGAACTCACTTTTGTACTCTTTTGCGTGTTGCGCCTCGTTTGTCAATAAATGTTTGGCGATTAACACGCCATTGTTTTGTACTGTGTCTTGATCTCTCTGTTGCGCTTGAACTCTTTCCAATGCAATATCTAGAGGAGTCTTGCCCGCTTTGTTTCGTACATTAATGAATTCGCCAAACATTTCTAAGGTTTCTTCATACCGATATTCGCCAAGCTTAATTGCAACATGTAGCGGCGTATCTTCAGGATCAAATCCATCTTCATTTTGAGATAACTCTTTAAAACGAGCAATTGAGTCCTGGACTTGCTGCAGGACCCTTTGTGTTGCCCAACGCGTGGGAATGATTTCGTTTACTAAAGCAAGTGTTTGTTGTTCATCTAATTGACTCACATAATTACGAAATTCTTGGCTGGAAAACAATACAGCGCGCAAACGCGCAAGTCTGGCAGTAGTAGCCTGGATCATCAAGGCAACTTGCGCGCGCTCTGAGGCTTTGCTCATATCAGCACATTCATATAAAGTCTGCTGAATGAGCTCTTTAGGCATTAGAATATGTTTAACAAAGGATTTCCATTTCGCTTTGATAAAATTAGGATTATTCCCCAATTGAGAAAAGGCATTGATTTCAGAATAACTACGATACTCCTTATTATCAAAAGGATTAGCAACATAACCAAATTTCGTAGGCCAATAGGCGTTGCATGAAGTGCTTAAACACATGAGCGACTCAAGATCATCCACAGTGATATCAAATGCATGAGGACCATGGAATAAATGGAAAGGTCTTCTGGTTTTAAATCCCATGATGCTGTCTACAAACATTAAATCATGATCGATTTTGAAAAATACCGCATGGGGCCTGCCCCCACGCTCTACCAAATAAAAACCATAATTTCCTTTATGTAAATCATCCTCTTCCAGGGTATAAGAAGTCGCAAAGATACTGGCCAGTGATTCATAATCAATGGTTAATTGTCCAGCCTCCTCAGCATTCACTAAGTCTGCAAAAAATCCTTGCGGAAGTTTATCAAGGAAATAAATAGGTATTTTGGTGGAGTCTTCCACTTTCTTAGGAGAGCAATCACACCCATCATCCGTTTTTTTTAAGGTATAAAAATGATGTTCTAAGCCTTCCCTATTGGCGATGACATAACACAGATGCTGGACTGCCAAACCTAGAATACGATGGTCTTCATTAACCACTAGATTATTAGCAGGAGTGAGTTCAGGTAATAGAAAAAGACGAGCCAATTGGCCAAACATTACTTCAAGACGCGACAACTCGGGTAACCCGTACTTATTTTTTTTATAAATAATTCTGTAGGGCAAATTTTTGTTATCGGGAGGAGTATATATGGCATTGAGAAACGCCACATGCGCGGTTGCTTGTGTCGCTGGACCTTTATTTATGTCTTTAATATGAAAAAATTCTGCCATACATCAAAGGAAGCCAAAGGATCACATAAGGAAATCAAATTGTGTGAAATTTTAACATAAGTCCAAAAAATATCAATTATCTTCGATGCTTAGACTGTCATCTTGTGAATCAAAATCTCCAGCACTATTCAAACGAATTTGTAAACCTACATTATTCTTCGAGTCGGCATATTTGATCGCATTTTCCTTGGAAATTACCCCAGTTCGATATAATTTTAATAAAGCCTGATCGAACGTCTGCATACCTTGCTCCGTACTACGCTCCATCGCTTCCTTAATGTCATCTATTTTGCCTTTCTCGATTAAATCAGATACATAGGGAGTGTTTAATAAGAGCTCCACAGCTGCCACACGTTGATTATTCACCCCTGGGACCAGCCGCATCGATATAATGGCTCGCAAATTAAGGGATAAATCCATCAAGACTTGTTTTCGTGCGTCTTCTGGAAAAAAATTAATGATACGATCCATCGCTTGGTTCGCATTATTAGCATGCAAAGTTGAAATACATAAATGCCCTGTCTCTGCATAGGCAATGGCATGTTTCATGGCATTACGCTCTCGTATTTCACCGATTAAAATCACGTCTGGAGCCTCCCGCATTGCATTGACTAAAGCATTATCATAACTCATCGTATCAATGCCCACTTCACGTTGATCCACTATGGATTTTTTATGTTGATGAATAAATTCTATGGGATCTTCAATCGTTAAAATATGACCGCTTTGATGTTCATTCCGATAATCGATCATGGCGGCCAAAGTGGTTGATTTTCCCGAACCGGTAGCACCCACTACAAGAACTAGCCCACGTAACTCCAACACGATTGTTTTTAAAATAAGAGGTAAATTTAACTGCTCAATTGAAGGGATTTTATTCTTGATGTAGCGCACCACCATTGAAATATCACCACGCTGACGAAATAGATTAATTCTGAAGCGTCCAACCTGGTTAATAGAAAGCCCCATGTTCAGCTCCATAGTGGCCTCAAATTCTTTACGCTGATCATCATTCATCAGTGATAAAGCAATTTCAGCCATTTGTTGCGACTTGAGAGGTGCCTGCCCCACCGGAGAAATAACTCCTTCAATTTTAATATTAGGTGGTGCACCCACACTAAAAAACAAGTCTGAAGCCCCTCGATCGACCATTAATTTAAAAAAAGGAGTTATGTCCATATATCACCTTCGTATCCTTAGAAACGTAACCCGGGTGTCACACAGTTGCCCTCCCTTCTCCCATTTATGAAAGAGAGGATTCTTCTTAACTTTAAGGCAACACTACTGTGCTGCATCCAGGTTACATCAATCCATTTAACTAATCACCAAATCACGTAATCTTCGATTTTCCAACTCACTGTCACACGTCTGTAAAAAAGCGGCCTTCGCATTTTTTGCAGCTTCATGATGCACAGGCATTAACGCAACGACCTCGCGTAAGCGAGTTAAAAATTGTGTATGCTCCTCTTTAGTATATTCTAAAGACGTCTGTTTGGGTGGAAGAATTTCCTCTTTTGTACTCTTCTCTTCCTCACTGACCAATTTAGGACTGAGATCAAGCATCTCTTGAAAGTAATTTGTATTATAAGGAGCCATGGCCAAACGCTCTGCCCCATCATTCTGACCTGGGGTTGCATTCCAACGCTCTGCCGCTTCAATAAATTGTTTTATTTTTTTAGGATCTAAAAATTGAGCATAACGAACTACTCCCGCGGGAAACTCTTTTCCTAGATGATTTCTGACTTCAAATCCTTTTTCTTTTAATGTGCCCATAAAAGTAGTTTCAAAACGAGCAATTCCTCTCGCCTGCGGGTGAGTGACCACATCCAAAGCAATAATCCGTTCATCAGGTGCCTGAGTACTCGTGGGAGACAATCCTCCATTGGTACCTTTCAAATAGCGAACGTAAATCGCATAAGTTACCGGATTCTCACCTTGTTTTGCTGCACTTTTTATCTGACGCTCAATTTGCTGCAGTATTTCTTCCAGCTGTTCGCCGGCCTTGTCATCCTGTACAGGGATAAAATAATCCACATCACGTAATACCTTTGGAAAAGCGACTTGTGGATGGGTAATATGGTTTTCAAAATCAACTATGGGCTTGGTGCCACGACTTTCAATCGTTTCAGCGGCAGCAATTAACATGAATTGGGGTAATAAACTTCTTAATTCTGAATTCACTAAAAAATTCATCAAATCCGCCCCCAGCCTTAACTCCAATTCTTGAACAAAGGAAGTGATTGAAGGCGCATAAGTCGCTTTGCTGGATTGGGTTGGTTTCTCTGTAGTAAAATTCCACTTCCGAACTTGCCATTGGTGAATGTGTTCGCTCAGTTCAGAATCAGCAGAACTGGGCATTCCTATAAAACTCACATAGTGATTGTTTTTTAATAGGTCGCCCAGTTTGCCTTTCATTTCTTCTGTGTTATGAAACAGTTCTACCGTTTCAAGTAAATTAAAGGCCTTCACAGCACGCAACTTCACACTCAGAACAACCCCTAAAAAACCACTGTTTGCCGCACGTAAAGTCTCAAAATCGGGATGCTCAGGAGTCAGTTCACGAATGGTTCCATCCAAATCGCACACTCTGATTGATTCAATCAGGCCACTTACAGCAGGTTCATCACGCCCCGTTCCATGCCCACCAGGAATAGATAATCCTACAAGACTCGCCCAACTCAGCATACTGAGTGTCGATGAAGATAAATTATTCTTTCGTAAAAATTCTGCGTATTCAGCGATCTGAGTTCCTGCGTTTACTTCCACGAGCATCGCTGGAAGTTGATGAATCGGATTGTCAGGATTAATCCATGACGGCTTGGTATCAAGAGGTCCTAATACTTTGGCTTTATGATATTTCTTTTTAAAACGAATAATAATGTCCGTCCCTTCGCTTTGAGGTGATGCTCGCCCCCCTACTACTTCCGAGAAAGAAAAACTGCCTCCATATTCTTCATCCTGAACTTTAGACCAAGGAAATAAACAACAATCTGCATTCTTCTTATCTTCCCAACCGGCACTCGCTCTTAAGGTAATCTTATTCTGTGGCGTCCGTTTATCATTCATCTTCTTAACTTCTTTCATGATGAGTTGAACTTGCGCTTCACTCTCAACATCAACAACCACCGCAGTGGGATTCCTCACATTCCCCATAAAATTGGACCAACCTTGACTGTGAGAAATTTTGTTGCGAGTTAACATATCCATAAAGTCACGTTTTAGCTGGGTGGGAAAAGTCATCATTGCTCCTATGTTGGTTAGTTTCAATACGATAAAGACTGTGTCTAAAACTCTTAAAACGTTTACAACGAAGGCTGCTTGTGTAACCTGGGTACGACGAATGTCCCCGTCATCCGAGTGCAAAAGGTCCTCATCCTAGCGTGGTGCTGCAGTAGGAATCCTTGGTTGCATTTGGAATGACAGTGAATTATTCGTTTCGCTTTAATACCCGTTGCAGATAGGACTTACATTTTTTCCAAAACTTCATGTAAATATTTGACGGGTTCGATAACCATTGAAGAATCGTGTTGTTGCTTGGGCGCATTAGCAAAAGGGACTATCGCTCGTTTAAATCCGTGTTTTGCTGCTTCTTTTAAGCGTTCCTGCCCACTTTGTACTGGTCTGATTTCACCAGCAAGACCCACTTCACCAAAAATAATCGTTTCCCTGTCAAAAATCCGATTACGCAAACTGGATACTACCGCAGCTAATAATGCAAGATCTGAGCCAGTTTCTGTCACTTTCACACCGCCGACTACATTGATGAAAATATCTTGATCATAAGTAGCAATTCCTCCATGTCGGTGTAGGACAGCAAGTAAAATAGCTAAACGATTGGATTCAAGACCCACGGTCACCCGTTTGGATTGCTGCCCATGTGCTTCATCAACCAAAGCTTGTACCTCGACTAACATCGGGCGAGATCCTTCCCAAGTGACCATCACGGCACTCCCTGAAGTAGGTTCTGGCTGGCGCGATAAAAAAATTGCCGACGGATTGGCTACTTCTTTTAATCCTTTGTCGGTCATCGCAAATACCCCCAGTTCGTTGACTGCGCCAAAACGGTTTTTAATGGCGCGAATCACTCTGAAACGGCTATCGCTTTGGCCTTCAAAATAGAGAACACTGTCCACCATATGCTCTAAAACACGGGGGCCGGCTAGAGCTCCCTCTTTAGTCACATGCCCGACTAAAAACACTGCGGTCTGGGTGAGTTTAGCAAAACGAACTAATTGAGCTGCCGATTCACGTACCTGACTTACCCCACCCGGAGCAGAGCTTATCGTCTCTGTAAAGATAGTTTGGATGGAATCAATCACAATCACCTTAGGATTTTCTTTTTGTGCGTGTGCAATAATCGATTCAACCTGTGTTTCTGCTAAAAGTCTTAATCCCGCTAAAGGTAATCCAAGACGTTTGGCTCGCATGGCTACTTGTTGTAGGGATTCCTCACCCGTGACATATAAAACAGTTTCCTGCATGGAAAGGTTAGCCAAGGTTTGCAATAACAAAGTAGACTTACCAATCCCTGGATCGCCTCCGATAAGAACCACTGAACCATAAACCAAACCACCCCCAAGAACTCGGTTGAGCTCTGATAAACCGCAATCCATACGCACTTCTTTATCCATAACGACATCTTCTACTGCAGTAATTACAGAGCGTTGATTCACCCAAGACCCGCTGCGTGAGTTACGATTCATCGGGATACCTTCTTCCGCAATCGAATTCCATGCGCCACAATGGGTGCATTGTCCCGCCCATTGTTTAGAAATCGCGGCACATTGACTGCATACAAATTGGGTTTTTGTTTTCATGCTTATTCCATCAAATTCTGTTGGCGCTAATATACACGATTTATCTAAAAGCAAAAAAGAGCTTCGGTTGCGGCTTTGCCTTCGTCAAGATTTCCAATTTTCATTAAAATTAATTCACGTACATTGAATCCTGAGAACAACTCAGTATAATCAGTACATTTTGAACAATCAGGACAAAATCTATGAGCCAGGACATGCATTTTGAACAATCGATCATGGAGCTAGAAGAAATTGTCAGGCAACTGGAAAAAGGAGAGCTTTCCCTGGAAGATTCGCTCAAACAATTTGAAAAAGGAATTAGTCTGGCCAGACGATGTCAAGATGTGTTACAAAAGGCCGAACAAAAAATAGAAATATTAACCTCTGCTGAACCCAGCTCGGATGAACAATTAAGTGATCAGTAATTACATACAACGGCATGAAGAGTTTCTTAGTCAAATCATTAATGAATCTTCGGTACCAGCAGCAACAATACGTTCTGCAATCAATTACTCTCTTTTCCCTGGCGGAAAGAGAATTCGCCCAATCCTGGTCTATTTAACCGGGAGCCTGCTTGATCTGGATCTAAAAATTCTGGATGTGATTGCTGCGGCTATAGAATTGACTCATTGTTATTCTTTAATTCATGATGATCTTCCAGCTATGGACAATGATGATCTCCGTCGGGGCAAGCCGAGTTGTCATAAGGCCTTTGATGAGGCAACTGCCATCTTAGTGGGTGATGGCATGCAAGCCTTAGCCATTGAAGTATTATTAAATCATCTTTCTCTTCTGCTGCAACCCAAACAAGTCATTGCCATTACGCTGGAGCTGGTTAAAGCCAGCGGCATTAGTGGCATGGTGAGCGGGCAAAGTTTGGATTTATCGGAGTTATCCAAATCATCGATTAGTGAAGAACAACTGAGAGAAATTCACTATCTTAAAACCGGACGACTTATTTTAGCGTGTATTGAAATGGTGCTTAATGCCCATTCTTCCATCTCTGAAACCGATAAGGCCGCTTTACGCACTTATGCCAGCCATCTAGGCATAGTTTTTCAAATGCAAGATGATTATCTCGATCGTTATGCACCTGCTGAGGTATTGGGTAAAGGGCGCTCCTCTGATTTGGCGAATCAAAAAACCACCTTTGCAGCGCTTTATACTCAAAATAAATTAGAAGAAGAAATCAGCAAACATTATCAAATTGCCCTGGATGCATTAAAAATATTTGATCAAAAAGCGTCTACCTTGATTGACTTAACCAAGAAATTACAAGAACGTAGTAAGTTGGATAGGTAACCTGGTGCAACTGCGGATTCTAAGTATCAAAATCCAATGCACCAGTAAACTGCTAGGTATTTATCTCTTTGGCCTAACGATTTGGGAAATGGGTATCATGGTTTCGATTCCAAGTTCGGTTTTTCTTTGCTCCCCTTTCCAGGCATGACCGTATACCACTTCGTAAGTCAGCGGATATTTCCCTCTATCCGTTTGCAGGGTGGCATAATTTTGCTCAAAACGTCGCCAAGCTGTTTTCCCCGTTAGCCCCTGATTTCTTTGCGGGTTAATGTTTTTTACTCCCTGAGCTTTCAAAGCCTGCAACAGCTTAGGGAGCGTTTCATAATGCACCGACAATAATTCCATATCCATTACTGGTTCTAAAAAATGCTCTGCCATCAAGCAATCACCCACGTCATGCATGTCAGCAAATTCATTGACATGAGCGTAAGGATTCACTCGCGCCCAAGCCTGCTTCAATTCTTTAAATGTATCAGGGCCCAAAGTAGTGAACATCAAACAACCATTGGCTTTCATGACTCGATTCAATTCACGAAAAACAGGTGTCAAAGAACCACCCCAGTGAATCACTTGATTGGCAAAAATTAAATCAAACGCACCTGTAACAAAAGGCATACTTCGCATATCTGCAGCCACTAAAGGCCACTTCCGTCGCCACCCTTGTTTTTTTCGCGCTTCAATCAACATAGACTGTGCTAAATCCAAACCTACGATCTGTGCTTTCGGATAGATCTTAGTCAATTCATAAGAAAAAAAGCCAGGTCCACATCCAAGATCCAGGATACGCTGAGGTTTAATGTTCAAATACTGCAAACGCTCTAATAAACGCACCCCAATTTCTTGTTGTACTTTGGCAGCAAATTCATATTCAGAAGCATGTTGATTAAATGTCTTGCTAATTTCGTAGATAACAGCCATTATAAAACCAGGAAAAATTAAAGGAATCCAACACTTGTGCGCCAGAAAATATGGAGTTTAACACAAAGTTTACGCTTGTACTCAATATGTACTTTATGTAATCAATTTCATAATAATAAAATGGCAGTTTGTACCTCTTGCATTGAATTCATGCCTTATCTAGGCCCTGCGTGCCAACAGTGTGCTTATCCTTTACCGGATACCCATCTGCAAATGTGTGGCCGTTGTATAAAAAAAGCACCTCACTTTGACTGTGCCTATATTAATTATACCTTTGAAGAACCGCTCCGTAGTCTTTTACATCAATTTAAATATCATGAGGGGCTTTATCTAGGCTCTTTTTTAAGTCATTTAATGATTAATTCACTGCCAAACTTTGAAAATCTACCTCAGTGTTTAATCCCAGTTCCTATGCATCCACAACGAATTAAATTACGTGGGTTCAATCAGGCCGCCGTTTTGGTTCGTTTGTTGGCCAGAAAATTAGGCTTGCCTTACGATGTAACCAGTTGTCAAAAAATTCGCAATACTGAACCCCAAGCAAGCCTTGATGGAGAACAAAGACAAAAAAATTTACGCCATGCCTTCAAAAGTAAAAAACTTCCCTGGCAGCATGTTGCGATAATTGATGATCTCTTAACAACAGGAAGCACAGCGAATGAACTGGCATTCACTTTAAAAAAATCAGGGGTGAAACAGGTGGATATTTGGTGTTGTGCACGAACCGTAGGTAAATTGTCGACAGATTAACTATCAAGAAATCGCCTCTACCATTCGAGGCAGAGCGACAGGGTCGTTTGACCTCGTCATTTCGAGATAGCGAGGAATCTCCTCGTTGTAGAATAGTGTGCACACTGGGAGATTCCTCATGTCATCCGGAATAACGGAGGGAAATTATACTTTTGCAACTTTGCCGTCTGTCTTCATGCAGCCAAAGAACAGGAGCTTATTTCATACCCATTTGCGTACTCAGTGTTGACTGGTCAATCCCACAAAACTCCAACATCATCGGAATATCAATTCCATAAGGAGTAATCTCGCGTGTCGCGTCGTTAATTTGTAGAAGACCAAAACCTTGTCCATATGCGGTATAAGTTGCCACATTCTTATCCAAAAAAGCCTGAATTGCTTCTTGAGCGAGCTCTAAGCTCCCTTCAAATTCACCTTTCTCAACATTTAAATATGAATTTTTTAACGCGATACGAATCGTATCATCTTGTATTGAATTTTCTTCTAGCGAGTTTTCTTTAGAAAATAATTTTTCTATTTTTGGTGTGGTTTTATATAGTTGCAATTTCATGGAACATCCTTTTTTAACTAAATTTTGCTCTCAACGGAGATGAGTTTATCTCTTAGGCCTAAAAATGGAAACTAGGGCGTGTTGACAATTTATCCCCACCGGCTACGTGCCGCGACTTGTTCGCGGCATACAGGAAATGGATGCGCGACTTAAACATTTTCGAGCTGTTGCCACAAGATATGATAAATTGAAGAGAAATGATGCGTCAATGCTCGCAATGGCTTGTTCCTATATTTGGCTACCAATGTAATCAGTGAAATTTAGGTGATATCATCGCATTGAGTCCAACACTCTGATCAAAACAAGGAAGCAAAATGAAGTCATTTATGTCTATATTATGGCAAGCAAGCGAAATGGTACACTATACGCTGGTTCAACATCAGATTTAATTAAACGAGTCTGGGAACATAAAAACAACCTGATTCCGGGATTTACAGCTAAGTACAATGTACATATATTGGTTTATTACGAGGTTCATGAAACCTATATAGAAGCTGCTCGACGTGAAAAGCGATTCAAAAATTGGCCCAGGCAGTGGAAGTTAAATTTGATTGAGAACCTAAATACAGAATGGCATGATCTTTATGAAGAAATTTGCCACTGATTAAGATCGGCTGGTTGCCGCGAACACGTCGCGGCACGTAGGCGGTGGAGATGAATTGTCAACACGCCCTATGGTTTTGATTCCAGGTTTGGTTTTCCTTTTCTCTTTTTTAATGGCATGGCCCTATACTACTTCATACTTAGCTGATGCGTTAGTGTAGACTCATCAATCCCACAAAACTCCAACACCTTAGGAATATCAACTTCATCGACGGAAGAAATAATGTCCCGAAGGGGGTGCTCGTTAATCAACGTTTGCAAGTTCTTTCCTTGCAGAAAAGGTAGTAGCTTATCATCTACAAAAGCTTGAATTGCTTTTTGAGCGAGATCTAAACTGCCTTCAAATGCACCTTTCTTAATATCACAGTTTCTACCAAAAAATACAATTCGAATCATATCATTTTGTGAAGGCTGATTTTTTTCCTTATTTTTATGATCATCATTAATTTTAAAATTAAAAAATTTTGGTGTATGGATAGGCATTTGATTTATCATAGGAGGTCCTTTTTATTGACTAAACTGTGCAATAATAACTCAAAATTTCGCATTATGCAATCATTATGAGTGCAACAACAAATGCCGCACGTTGAAGATCACAGTCGTTGCAGATCATTCATCAATAAGTGCACCAAGAGTACACAGAATACAATAATAACCAGTCGATGCAATAAGAGCTCCATGGGCACAGAGACCGCTTTACCACGAACTTTTTCAATAAGTGCATAAACAATTGAACCTCCATCCAAGCCAGGGATAGGAAAGAGGTTAATCACCGCAACGGCAAGACTTAAGCTAGCGATGAAAAACAGGAATACAATGGTTCCTTGCATCAGGGATGACACCGAAGCGGCAAAGATGCCTATTGGTCCTAACAACACAGAAAAAGGGATTACCCCAGTGAATAATTGCTTTAAGGTCATTATAAAAAAATAAACCATATTCCCCATAAACTCATTGACTTGATGGATTGCATCTAAGAGGGATGGAGCCTGTAGTGTACTTTTGGCCGCACCCAGATTGGGTTGAATCCCTAGCTGAGTCAATAAAGATAATTTTACCCCACGAAAGTGTTCTTGACTTAAATCAAGCACAACGATGGATTCTTTCCCATCCGCGCGACTTAGCGTTACTGGAATATTTTTTTTCCCCCATAGAATCACTAAGCGCATACCCACATCACTCCATGTTGGAGTAGCCCTGCCATCAATAGCGATGAATTGATCTCCTGGGAGCATTCCTGCCTGGGCTGCGGTACTTTTAGGGAGTACTTCTTTAATTTCAGGCAAAGTGTACGTCAAACCAATGCTGTACACTAAAACAAAAGCAAACCAAGCAATAATCAAATTTGCGGCAGCACCAGCTAATAAAATGAGGATACGCTGCCAAACAGGTTTTTTATCAAAACATTCGGAATATTGTGCAGGCTCCACGGGACTAATGCGTGTATTTTCCAATTGGACATACCCTCCCAAAGGAAAAAATGCCCATACCCATTCACAACCGCTTCGGCTTTGCCAGCGCAATAAGGGTTTACCAAAACCTATAGAAATTTTTTTAATTTTTACTGAAAAAATGCGTGCTACTAATGCATGCCCCCCTTCATGAATGCCTACTACCAAAATTAATGTCAGTATGATGGCGATAATTGCCAAAAACATAAGTTACTCCTTCACCGAGGGCGAGTGTTATCTACGATCAATTCTAGTACTGGTGTTCCTTTTCTACCACCTAATTCATAACCTTTACGATATACTTCAAAAATCCGATACGCTTGATTCGACTCACTATCAACTAATTCAACATCATCGCCTTGTTCATCAACTAACGTAACCGTTAAATGAATTTCACGAAATCCAGCGATATGATATCGTTCTTTAAATAATTCTAATACACGCGCCAAACTTTCTGCTGCCTCTTCGCCACTGTGAGCACCTTGTAGGATTATGTCCATGATCGACTCCCCATAACTTTGGGATTTTTGTATAAAACCCTCTACTCTTGTTAGCGGCTGAATAAAGATGTACTTTAATTTTACAAGAAGTTTTTTTTCATCAATCTGGGTGCAGCGAGGATCTCCGGTTTTACTTCCCCGGAATATGAAGTAGCAACTCTTCGCTGAACTTGGGATGATCTCTGCACTTTTCTCAATCGCAGAATCCCATTTCGTGGGCCAGAAGAAAGAAATAAGGCAGCGTATACTACAAATTTAGTGGCTAATCGTTTACAATCCCACGATTAACTCAATAATTCATATTCTAATAACTTATATTCTATGGTGTTTGTTGCTTGCGGACTAAATCATAAAACTGCTCCAATAAACGTGCGTGAAAAAGTCGCATTATCTCCTGCTACCCAGGATTCCGTACTCGATAGTTTGTTGTGTCTTCCTGAGGTCAATGAAGCCGCTATTTTATCTACTTGTAATCGCACAGAAATTTATTGTGATACTGAAGATCCACAAATCATCACTCACTGGCTTACCCAAGAACATCAATTACCCGCAGAATCACTGTCTCCATTTATCTATATGCATAAAGGGCATCAGGGAATCAAACATCTTTTACGCGTTGCCAGTGGTTTGGATTCGATGATGATCGGTGAACCTCAAATCCTTGGGCAAATGAAACAAGCATACCAACAGGCATGCAATCTTGGCGCCATAAAAACCGAATTAAGACCAATTTTTGAATATGTATTTAGTGCGTCGAAACGAGTACGCACTCAAAGTGGCGTGGGCACCAACCCCGTATCAGTTGCCTATGCAGCAACACAATTAATAGGTCAACTTTTTACAAACTATAAGCCATTGAATGTATTTTTAATTGGCTCAGGGGAAACTGCCTCATTAGTTGCTAAATACTTACGCCAACAAGGCGTTGAGCGTTTTATGATCGCAAGTAGAACATTAGAAAATGCAGAGAAACTTGCCAACTCATTTAATGGACAAACCATACCGCTCACCCACATTGCCGAATATCTACCACAGGCAGACGTTATTGTGTCGGCAACAAATTGTCCCATCCATTTTATTAATAAAAATTGGGTTGAGCAGGCGCTAAATCAAAGAAATAATGCTCCCATGTTCTTTTTGGATTTATCGGTTCCTAGAGATGTTGAAGACAGCATTAAAGAATTAGAACACGTTCATCTTTATAATATCGACGATCTACAAACCATGATCGATAAGGGAATGGAAGAAAGACGCCATGCTGCATTACATGCAGAGCAATTAATCGATGAGGAATTGAATAAGTACATCCGCAAACATCGTTCGCTTAAAGCCAAAAAAGTCATTTGTGATTACCGCAGTCAAATGCAAGATTTGGCACAAAAGGAACTGCAACGCGCTTTAAAAAAACTTTCCGCAGGACAATGTCAGCAAGTCGTTTTAAATGAGTTTAGTGAACGCCTGGTCAATAAACTGACGCATAACCCTACTGCGGGTTTACGACAAATAGCCAAAGATGGGCGAGAAGATTTATTTACTTTAGCTCAATATCTTTTTAATACAACAACACATCAAACATCCTATGAAGAAATCTCTTGAACTCAAACTACAGCAAATGCTGGAGCGATATCAGGAAGTGGGTCGTTTACTATCGGAAGCTTCCATAATTGCGGATCAGAATCAATTTAAAACGCTTTCAAAAGAATACGCCCAACTCGAGCCTGTTGCGACCTGTTATGAAACCTATATTGAAGCCCAAAATAATTTATCATCACTGCGCGAAATGCTCGAAGGTGACGATAAAGAATTAGCGTCAATGGCAGCAGAGGAATTGGAAAGCGCCCAAAAGCAAGTGGAAGAACTTGACGAGCAGCTACAATGGCATCTGATTCCCAAAGATCCAGATGATGAACGGAATGTTTACCTCGAAATTAGGGCCGGAACCGGTGGCGATGAAGCCGCAATTTTTGCTGGCGATCTTTATCGGATGTACAGTCGATATGCGGAGACTCAAGGTTGGCAACAAGAGTTAATCAGCGCCAATCATGGTGAGCATGGCGGATATAAAGAAGTTATCACACGAATTAGTGGTCATTCAGTTTATTCACAACTCAAATTTGAATCCGGTGCACATCGAGTTCAACGCGTTCCTGAGACTGAATCTCAAGGTCGTGTCCATACCTCTGCATGTACGGTTGCGATTATGCCCGAGGTTGATGAAATTGATGACATCCAAATTAATCCTGATGATTTACGTATTGACACGTATCGCTCATCAGGCGCTGGAGGCCAGCATGTCAATAAAACCGATTCGGCCATACGCATCACCCATATCCCAACGGGTGTCGTAGTGGAATGCCAAGACGAGCGTTCTCAGCACAAAAACCGTGCTAAAGCGATGTCATTACTTAAAACCCGCTTACTGGATGCAGAACAAAGCAAACAGAAGAAAGAACAGGCGCAAACTCGTAAATCGCTGGTAGGTACTGGTGATCGTTCCGAACGAATTCGTACTTATAACTACCCACAAGGCCGATTGACCGATCACCGCATTAATTTGACGATTTATCAACTCGGTGACGTAATGGAAGGTAATTTAACTTTGGTCATCGATCCATTAAAACGTGAGTACCATGCCGAATTGCTCGCAGAGCTGGGACGAAATGATTAACATCCGCACAGCTCTGGGAAAAACTCCGGATCTGGAAACAGAGATTTTACTCTGTCACGTTTTAAATAAAACCAGAACTTATCTCTATGCCCATCCTGAGCAATTATTAACCTCGTTACAGTGGGAGACCTTTCAAAATTTAATGGCTCAAAGAGCCCAAGGGATCCCCATTGCCTATCTCACAGGAGAGCGTGAGTTTTGGTCGCTCAATTTAAAAGTCACCCCACACACGTTAATTCCGCGACATGAAACAGAGCGATTAGTTGAATTAGCCTTAGAGCTCATTCCCAATCAACCCAATACCTATGTGCTTGAATTGGGTACAGGAAGCGGAGCAATTGCTTTGGCACTTGCTAAAGAAAGGCCCAATTGGAATATTGTTGCTGGAGATATCAGTCAAGAGGCCTTGAATATCGCTAAAGAAAATGCTCAAAATCATAAAATTCAGAATGTCAGTTTTCATTTATCGAACTGGTTTGATAACATTCCACAAAGACCCTATCATGCCCTTGTTGCTAACCCTCCTTACATTGCAGAACATGATCCGCACTTACAACAAGGTGATCTACGTTTTGAACCACGAAATGCTTTGGTGAGTAGTCAAGAAGGCTTAGGTGATCTACAATGTATTATTAAACAAGGTCATGAGTACCTTTTACCTGGTGGCTTGATCTTGCTGGAACATGGGTACGATCAAAAATTAAAAGTACAAGCTATACTTAATGAATTACAATATAAGAACGTAACCTGTTGGCAAGACATTCAGGGCAATGACAGAGTAAGTGGGGGTTGGCGATAATTTTATTGATGATAGAATAGTTTTTTGGTATACCTAACCGCTTTCTGTAAACCCAGGTTGTACGAGTTGGGTACGGAGGCTAAAATGATCGAACAATTAATTGATAAAAACAATGAGAGACGACACAACGTGAAAAACGACGCAATAGGTAGTATGGGTATCACCCCCTACAAGGAAACCCCAGGTGAAGAATATATGAATGAAAACCAGTTAGCACATATTGAAAAAATATTGCTCGCTTGGCGTCAATCATTGATGGAAGAAGTTGACCGTACAGTAACGCACATGAAAGATGAAGCGGCTAATTTCCCTGATCCTTCAGACAGAGCGAGCCAAGAAGAAGAATTCAGTATTGAATTGCGTACTCGTGATCGTGAACGCAAACTGATTAAGAAAATTGAAGATGCATTAGAGCGCTTGCGAAATGAAGATTTTGGTTATTGCGAAGCATGTGGTATCGAAATCGGCCTTAAACGTTTGGAAGCAAGACCCACTGCGACTTTATGTATCGATTGTAAAACTTTGTCTGAAATTAAAGAAAAACAAAATCAAGGATCCTAATAATGTGTACCTCTCCCGCAAGCCGGGAAGAGGTCTCTTCTACTCCTCTTATTTAAATCATTCTCAAATCAAACGGTAGTCAGAGTGAACGCTAAGCAGCCATTTTTGGGGCTGCACTACGCTTAGCACCAACCGACAATTTTTTAATTGATGTAGCCCTATGTGGAGCGAAGCGAAATCCGGGGTATAGAACCATAATTTCTTATCCGGAAACCGACAGTATTTTGTATGTCAGGTGTTTGGAGTATCTTTTGCGCGCAAGATGCGCCAAGTGCAGCCGCTCGGTGAATAGGGCACGAACATCTGCCCTAAATCACCCCTTCAATTTGCTGTAAATGCCGCATGACCGATCCCTTATTTTTTTCAAAAACCGCATTAGCATTTTTAATCATCTGCTGACGAAAGGTGGGATCCGTATGCAACTTAATGATTCCGTCAATTACTTCATTTGCTTGTTGTACTAATAAAATACCCTGGGCTGACTTTAGATCATTGCAAATCGCTTTAAAATTATGAACCTGGCTGCCACTTAACACCGGGACATTCATCGCGATGGGTTCTAATACATTATGCCCACCAACCGGAACCAAGCTACCACCGACAAAAGCGTAATCACTGATTTGATATAAGCCTAAAAGCTCACCCAGGCTGTCTAAGACCACAATTTCATTTTCCGGGCTTAAGGTATTTAAATCAGAACGTAACCCAGTCTTAAATCCCGATTGAAGGCATAATTGATATACGGTTTGAAAACGTTCTGGATGACGTGGAGCTATTAAAAAAATCAAGCCAGGAATTGCTTGTTGCAATCGTTTTAGATGAGCTAAAAGTTGTGCCTCTTCATTGTCATGAGTACTTGCTGCAATCACCGCAACCCGCTCAGCTCCCCAATGACTTTTCAAATCACTAAAACGTTTGCTGTCGATTGTATTAGTTTGCAGGTCAAATTTCATATTTCCTAAAACATGCACTATCTCATTTCTTGCTCCTAAGGTGGTATAACGTCGTGCATCCTCTTCTCCTTGCGCCAAAATAGCAGAGAATTGATTCAAAATCGGTTTAATTAGAAATTTGATCTTTTTATAGCCATTTAATGAATCATCTGAAATCCGTGCATTAGCGAGCAGTAACGGTACTTTTGCTGCCCGTGCTTGATAAATTAAATTCGGCCATAACTCAGTCTCCATAATCACCCCAACCCGAGGCTGAATTTGTTTAAAGAAGCGTTTCAGTATGCCGGGAAGATCATAGGGGAGGTATTGATGCGTTACCTTATTACCAAAACGTGCCTGTACACGCTCAGAACCTGTTGGCGTCATCGTGGTAACAAATAAAGACCAATTTTTTTCCAACATCGCATCAATCAATGGAATAGCAGCAATAACCTCCCCCAAAGAGACGGCGTGAATCCAGACGTCAACCGGTTTATATTCCTGTTTTGCAAGAAAAAAACGTTCTAATATACGTTCCCTATAGGCAGGTAAGCTTCTTCCTTTCCACCATAAACGGACTAGAATAAAAGGGGTGAGCAAATACATCAAAAAAGAGTAAAAAAATCGCATATAAAACCAAACCCAAAAGGCGACAGTATATACTTAAAATGTGGTATAAAGCGATAAAATCAGTTTAATGAACGAACTTAAGGAATCATTTTAATGTCTCTTCGGGACTTCTTTATCATCTCAACCTGGTGGGGAAAGATCATTGGCGCATTTTTCGGCTATCTAATCGCCGGTTCTACAGGAGCAATTTTCGGTCTCTTGGTGGGTAACTTTTTTGATCGCGGTTTATACAACTATTTTTCCAATCCTCATTGGCTGTATTACGCTGAAAAACGCAAAGTAATCCAAAAAATCTTTTTTGACGCCACCTTTTCGATTATGGGGCATTTAGCCAAAGCAGATGGTCGCGTTACACAACAAGAACTGGATATGGCGCGTTTATTCATGGACGAAATGCGTTTGAACAACGAACAAAAAAACCGGGCAAAGCATTTATTTAATGAGGGCAAACAACCCAAGTTCAATCTCGATGCAATGCTTGAAGAGTTAAAAAAAACCTGTAAGGATAACCGTGACTTATTACGGTTATTTATTGATATTCAATATCGTGCAGCACAAGCAGATGGGCTTGATGCCAGGAAAATCCAAGTACTGGATAAAATTTTTTCCAGGCTCGGCTTTGCCCCCCTTCACAATCAATATCGCTTTTATGAAGATTTTGGCACAAGTTATTCATCCGAGTCACAATATAACAGCAAGCAACAATCAGAACAATCGCAACAATCCTATTCCTCATCCCATTCATATTCATCCTACAGCCGATATAATTATCAACCGACTAAAACCAACATGGATTATGCTTATGCTCTTTTGGAAGTGTCACCGGATGCCAGCAAGCAAGAAGTGAAAAAAGCGTATCGACGTTTATTAAGCCGCAACCATCCCGACAAATTAATTGCACAAGGCTTACCGCAGGAAATGATTAAAATGGCAAATGAAAAAACCCAGAAGATTGTGAAAGCTTATGAATTAATTTGCACCAGTAAAGGGTGGTAATTCCGCTTCTTTTTCAAAATAAGATATAAACTGTGAATGCGTATCAGTCTTTCTTATTCTGCATCGAATATTCTCGATGAACTGCTCATCGATATTGTTCAAATTGCCTTGCAGCAGATAATGCTGATAAATATAATTTAAAAAATTCGAGCGAAGTTCATCGTTGTATTGCCACTTATCAATGTCCTTTATACACGAAATAAGAGCTTGCATGTTGTTAGAATGCAAAGCCAACTAAAAAAAACTTATTTTTTTAGTTGAATACCCATTTTAGTCGATCTCAAGAGGATGCTCAAAATATCCGCTCCAATCAGACTCCTGATTTTTTGCTACTTGCTCCTTAAAAAACAATTTAATTGGAGCCAAATAAGAGTACATAACCGGAGGAGGTTTAGGTTGAAACTCAGGAAGCTTTACCATCCAACCATGGATAAAGGAAAAAAGTAGCTGCCGCGAATATTCATAATCATGGTGAGCGCCAGGTATCTCTAGAGCTAGATAATTATCTTTATTCGGTCCAAATTCTTTTTTTCTGGCCGCCATTTCTTGTTTGGTCATATCATAATCAAACTGCCCAACAATATCAAAAACAGGCATCTTTAATTCGGGTTTTTTATCTGTATTATTTGGAGGAGGGACATCGTAAGCAGACAACAGGACCAAGCCTTCGATTTCGGGTACAGGAGATTTGCCTAAGAAATCAAATGTTTGTTTTAATTGCTCCCCATAATGTAAAAGTACAACACGCACGTTCTTTTGTTTTCTTAAAGCAGTAATCACTTCTGGGAATTGTTTGATCCAAGGCACAGTAATACTAGTATCATTATTGAGTAATACAACCTGCCATCCATTTTCCGCCAATTGATTGGCCAAATTATCGAGCAATGCGGTGGCTTGTGCCTGCTCACCACCATTAATGAGCAATACGGCTCCATATTTATCCTTTTTTGCAGGCCAATAAGGTAAATCAATGTTTTTGCCATCAACTTTAATTTGGAGTTTGTCAGCAAAAGCCATGGAAAATAAACAGAAAAATATTAAAACTATCCTTGTAATATATTTCATATCATCCTGATAAATTTGATCCTGATCGATTAAAAATGAAATCAATTCGCTTCGTTAAGCGAAGCGGGCCGTCATCCCTCACTATGCTCAGGATAACTTGGCTCACGCTAACGGCAAATTATAGGCACTTCAGCAAATCCAGACTGTATTGCTGGATGTACTGCATCTAGTCCGCTAACTCGATACCCGCCTGATCCAACATTTCTCTGGCTTTATCGCCAAGAATTTTATGTGCTAATGCAGTCGGATGTACTAAATCAAAAAACAAATAACCTGTACATGCATCCTGAGGTGCCTTAGGTTTGACTGATGCGACCATTTTCAAAATGGATGTTTTGGTGATGTCTTCAACTACTGAATTAACACAAGTACCCGTTAAATTGGTAAACCCATAATCTTGTGGATGAGACATCAACTCTTCAAATGCTTGATGCAGATCATAATACAACCACTGAACATCAGGATGTGCTTGTTTTAGCTCATCAATCGACTTACTGAGCATGTTATTATGTTCTCTGGCAAAATAAGTCATCTCATTCACGGAACCAAATTCAATTGCTGCAGGAGTTCTTCCTAAATCAGGCAAATTAACGACTAAAATATGTTTCGCACCTTTTTCAACTAAACGTTGTACGCTGTGGATAATTCCTGTATGTACATCGTGTAATGTTTGCTCAACCTCAGAAGGAAATGCAAGATAATTATTTGAACCTATCCATATAACAAAAAGACTGTTTTCACTTGCTTTATCATGATGTTCTGATAAATAATTGTTCACTTCTCTTCTTAGGGTAAATAAAACATCGTCAGCCCCTTCTTCCTCAGATACACCCGCGCCTCCATAAGCATAATCTAATAAATGAGCGCTAGCATTTTTAGGAAAGTAAGAAGCGATTACATGTTCGATCCACACGGGTCCATTAGAAAAACGACCATCATAATAAGGAGGAGATGGAGGTAATTGATATTTCATAAACTTATATAAATTACCGTTATCAGACAAACTATCACCAAATACAACTATATTATGAAGAGGTGTAGCCCATACAATCCCAGAGAATAAAAAAGCCCCTATAGTTGCTAACAGTTTCATGAATACCCTTAAGTTCTAATCCTAAAAAAAGCAGCGTCATCTTGATTAAAGAGGACTACCGCACTGAATTTTGAAGAGTTTATCTGGTTATTTTAAAAACAAAAGCCTTCCGCATTATAGTATGAAAGATCCTTTATAAGCAATTTTTTTAAGTGTACGCATTTTTTGTATTTTTTAATTATTTATCAAATAGTTAAATGCAATATAACGCTTCTTGGAAACAATACAATAATGCAAATATGCTTATTTCATGCACAAAAAAGAGACTTTACGGTCTTTCGATTGCACCCTAAGCAAAAGATATTTATATTAATATTTTTTGCCAAGGAGGCGCGTACAATGGCTTTTGAACAAAATTTTATCCTCAAATGTCTTGATTATATGGAGCAAATTCTTTCTGATGAAAAAGAATTAAAAGAAGCGATTAGTCATTTTACCGAAAATAAAGCAGATAATTCGCGCTATCAATTAAACTCTAAAATTACTGACTCCTCACAATGGAACGAACAGGATAAGCTGTGCTTAAGCGCTGCTCTTTTTGAAGCGATTACCCGTACTTCTTTATCTTTTTACGCAACAAACGAGGAACGAGCCTATGAAATAAATTCAGCGAATACAGCATTTCAAGAACATTTTTTACCGGCCCTGACTGAAAATACTGACCCTGACAAACGAATTGATTCCGTGAAAGAAAAGATTGTACGTATGAAAACTAATCTGAAAAAGGAAATAGAACACGCTGAAAATCCTCATGCTTTTTTTACCCCGGTCACCGCAGGCTTGGTCGTTCTAGCTGCTGCAGCGACAACAGCAGCTTTATTCGCTTACAAAGCATAGAGAGCCTGGGCTCAAGCACCCAGGTTACAGATTATGCACTGCCAATTAAAGTAATTTTTAGCTGACGTCCACAGACCCAAGCTTTAGTTAAATCACTCATTACCTCTTTAGGCATGCCTTTAGGCAGGCGCACCGTTGAATGATCGTCATGAATTTTAAGACCAGTAATTTGTTTACTTTGTAAACCCGCCTCATTCGCAATGGCGCCTACAATATTACCTGGTTTCACACCGTGAATTTTACCGATATCGATTCGGAATAAATCCTGTCCTACTACTTCATCATTAAATTTTTTACGTCCATCACGTGAACCTTTCTTGTCCGCAGCAAAACCTTTTCGCTCCTCTGTTCGAGAACGTTCAAATTTGCCACCACGCTCAGCACGACCTTCTTTAGCCGGACGGGGGGATTTAGGTAATACTTGCTCTTTTTGCCAAGGCAAATCCTTGTTTAACAACAAAGCAAGTGTTGCCGCAACATCTACTGCAGAAACATCATTTTCTTTAATGTATTCTTCAATAATTCGTTTGTATGAAGGCAAGTTTGCATGTTCTAAACGTTCTGTGATATTTGCCATGAAACGTTGTTGACGTGCAGTTTGAATCATATGGTCATTGGGCACTGCCACTTTGGTAATACGTTGACGCGTATGACGCTCAATACTGCTAATTAAACGGGATTCTTTAGGGGTTACAAATAAAACAGCTACCCCAGAACGCCCTGCTCTACCTGTTCTTCCAATGCGATGAACATAGGTTTCATTATCATGGGGTAAATCATAGTTTATTACATGGGTTACTCGCTCCACATCCAGACCGCGAGCAGCCACATCCGTAGCGACCAGGATATCAATAGCTCCTTGTCTGAATTGCGCAATAATACGCTCACGTAATGCTTGAGTAATATCACCATGTATGGCCATAGCCCGCAGGCCTTGTTGTTGCAAGAGTTCGGCAACTTCTTCAGTACTGCTTTTAGTGCGTACGAATACAATCACTCCTTGATATTCTTCTACAGCCAATACACGTAATAGGGCATCAGGTTTTTGGTGTCCAGAAGCAAATAAAAATCGTTGTTCGATACTTTTCACAGTAGCGGTTTCTGCTCGTATTTCGATGGACACAGGATCATGCAAATAAGTGTTGGCAATTTGTCGAATACGATAAGGCATAGTTGCTGAAAACAGACCTATTTGTTTCTTTTCAGGCAGTTTTGCCATGATGGTTTCAATATCTTCAATAAAGCCCATACGCAACATTTCATCCGCTTCATCAAGAATGAATGTACGCAAATTATCGAGATTCAAAGTACGTCTGTCGATATGATCTAAAATACGACCAGGAGTTCCTACCACAACATGAGCACCTGCTTTTAATTGTTTTAATTGACGGCCATAATCTTGCCCACCACATAAAACAGCAACAGTAACACCCCGTTGTTTAGCACTCAATAATTCAAACTGCTCGGCAACTTGAATCGCTAATTCGCGAGTTGGAGCCAAAATTAAAGCTTGAGTACCTTGCACATTAGGAGATAAATTTTGCAATATAGGCAAAGCAAAAGCAGCCGTTTTTCCTGTTCCTGTTTGCGCCAAAGCAATCGCATCTCGACCTTCCATCAGTAAAGGTATCGTTTGTACTTGAATTGGAGAAGGAGTAGTAAACTTCATATCCTCTAGTGCTTTATTTAAAGCATCTGAAAAATTAAAGGACGCGAAGCTTGTTATTTCTTGAGACATAAAAATCCTGATCGATTAAAACATAACCTACAAAAGGCTAAGTGATATAAAAATTGAACAGTATAATAACAAAATAAACAAAATAATGCACTATATTTATAAAATTATCAAAGAAACTCAACCTTAATTTTAAAGAGTGATAGCCTGGATTAGCGCTTGCATCACCTAACTATTTATTTCGAATATTAATGCAACGACGCAATATTTTGCTTCTCAAAAAAACCAGCTGAGAAATCATAATCCCGTTAGGGTAACTGCCATTAAAGTGAAAGACTTTCCCTCCTCCCCTCTCTCACCAGTGGGAGAGGAGATTCTAAAATTAATCAGATGAAAGGTTCCTCAAATCAAAGCTGCCAAACGGCATGCCTGATCAATTGCATGACGCGCATCCAACTCTAAGGCTTTATAAGCGCCACCGACCAAATGTACGACTTTTCCTGCCTCTTTTAAGGGGGCGAACAATTCAGCCAATTCGACTTGTCCAGCACAAATCACTACTGTATCTACAGGTAAAATCTGAGATTGCTCATTAATGCATACATGTAGGCCTTCATCATCAATGGCATCATACTGTACCCCAGAAATCATTTTGACTTGTTTATGCTTTAAGCTGGCACGATGAATCCATCCCGTGGTTTTACCCAAGCGTTTGCCCATTTTTTCCTTTTTACGTTGTAACAAATAAACTTCGCGAGGACTCGGAGTAATTTCAGCAGGTTTAAGACCACCTCGAAATGTTCCATAAATATCAATTCCCCATTCATTGTAAAACTGCTCCCTGGGAACTGGGTTTTGGTGCGTTAAAAATTCAGCCACATCGAAACCAATTCCGCCTGCACCAATAATCGCTACACGTTGGCCTACCTCTTTTTTTCCCGTAATCACATCGATATAACTCGCCACTTTGGGATGATCAATACCAGGAATCATGGGCATACGTGGTTTAATCCCACTGGCTATAACAATCTCATCAAAATCCTGCAATTGTTCTAATGTTGCTTCGGTATTTAGACGAATAGTAACCTTAAATTTCTGCAGCTGATAATTAAAATAATCCAATGTATGTTGAAAAATTTCCTTTCCTGGAATTCGTTTTGCCAAATTAAATTGACCGCCGATTTGATCGTTTTTTTCAAATAAGGTCACCTGATGGCCTCGCTCTGCAGCAACTGTTGCAAATGCTAGCCCCGCTGGGCCCGAGCCCACAACTGCAATGGATTTTGGTTGTGCAGTGACCTCATAAATCAATTCTGTTTCATTGCAAGCACGAGGATTCACTAAGCAAGAAGCGGTTTTGTTGACAAAAACGCGATCAAGACATGCCTGATTGCACGCAATACACACATTAATCGCTTCACTTTCTCCTCTTTTAGCCTTCTCAGCAAATAATGGATCGGCTAAAAAGGGTCTAGCCATGGAAACCATATCCGCAACTCCAGACTCAATTAATTCATTCGCTAATTCAGGGGTATTGATCCGGTTGGAGGTGATGACTGGAATTTTAACTTCCGGCTTTAAATGTTGGGTGAGATGAGTAAACGCTGCAGCAGGAACCATGGTTGCTATTGTTGGAATTCGCGCCTCATGCCAACCAATCCCCGTATTAATGAGCGTCGCTCCCGCTGCTTCAATCGCTTTAGCGAGAATCACTACTTCCTCCCAACTGCTGCCATCCGCAATCAAATCAAGCAACGACAAACGAAAAATAATAATAAACTTCTCACCTACGGCTTCGCGCACGCTGCGAACCACTTCAATGGGAAAGCGGATACGATTTTCATAACTGCCACCCCATTCATCCTGACGTTGGTTGGTATGGGTGACGATAAATTGATTCAGCAGATATCCTTCGCTGCCCATGATTTCAATACCATCATAACCAGCCAATTGAGCGAGACGAGCGCAACGCGCAAAGTGTTTAATGGTTTTTTTAATACGATACTGGCTCATTACCCAAGGCTTAAAAGGGCTTATGGGCGATTTGATACCGCTGGGTGCCACAATAAATGGATGATAGCCATAACGACCTGCATGCAAGGCTTGCAGAATAATTTTGCCTCCGGCTTCATGGACTGTGTGGGTAATTAATTCATGTCGATGTTGTTCTTTACTGTTCGTCAATTTAGCCGCAAATGGTGCTAAACGTCCTGCGCGATCGGGTGCAAAGCCACCTGTGGTAATTAATCCTACCCCGCCAAGTGCCCTTTCTCGATAAAACTGTGCCAAACGATTTAAACTTTCCTTATCTTCTTCAAGGCCAGTATGCATAGAGCCCATCAACAAACGATTTTTTAATTGGGTAAAACCTAAATCTAAAGGCTGAAATAAGGCCTTAAACGGGGTATTATCAATTCTCAATTCCATGAGTGCTCTCACAAAAAGACATCAAAACGAAAAATAAAAGTATAAACCCTGTTGGCATCTTTTCACAGTGAATAAGTAAGAAACTTATGGCATCATCGATGCAGAAAATCTAGAGGAAAATTCAGCTTTGTGTGCCCAAGTTGGCTTTTCGACGCCCCTGGAAGTGATTGGCAACAAAAGCTCCTAGCAGAGTAATAGTGCATCCAGCAAGGGAGCGTAGTGAGATGTGTTCATCTAAGAAAAAAACACCCATTAAGGTGGATACGATAGGCAGCGCATAAAGTGTTATGGATGCATTGGAAGCAGATAAATATTTCAACACGTACCCCCATGCCAAATACGCTAGAGCTGCTGGGAATATACCCATATAAATAACGGCGGCGGTAGTTTGAAAATCAGCACTTTGAATTTGCTGGAGCATGTCAGGCAAAAATAGGGCTAACAATAAAGTGCCACCCCACATAACCCAAGCAATGATTGCCACAGGATGATAGACACTCACAAATTGCTTTTGAATGATAGTTAAGATCGCACCCATTAATGCAGATACCAAAATCGCCAGAATTCCCTGTTGCATTCCAGGCTCCGAACTCTCTCCAATCGCCAATAAAGCCAGACCCAATATACTGATGAAGATACCGAACCAAACGCCGCGCGTCAGTTTTTCCCGTAAAAAAACCAGTGATAAAAGTACGGTCATCACCGGCATTAAACCAATAACAAAACTGGCTATGCCTGCAGAGACGCTTAACTCCCCATAATTCAAACAAATATTATAAATACCTATCCCTGCCATCCCCGCAAGCAGCAGTTGAATACGATCCTTCCATACCACTCGTTTCTTAATTCCTAAACTATAGTAAATGACCAACATACACAGTGATGCAACAATAAATCGTAAAAGAGCAAGCGCTCCTGGAGAGTAGCCGGCTAAACCAATACGTATTCCAACGAATGCTGAAGCCCAAAAAACAATGGCAATAATAATGACACAGCTTACCTTGAACGACCGCATGTTGCGCACCTGCCTTGGGAAAAAATAATGGACTTATTGTACCTGAATTATCCGATACAATCACGTCGCTTTAGGATAATTCAAGCACACCCAAACCGCTGATTTTCACTATTAATTTAAAGCGTACAAATGCTGCATTGCAGCATAAAATCATTGATTTTAAGACTTTTTTTTACAAAATAACAATTTATTAAGTGCAATATGTAAAAAAGCTTGGCATTTTCATTTTTTATAAACTACTTTTAAAGAAGGGCCTGCTCCTATTGAGGATGAATCTATGGATGACCCTTTTGCTTCTTTAAACGAAGCCATTGAAGCCGTTTTTCATTTGATCCCCATGAGAAATGGAAAATACACCTATGATGAAATTCAACAGCTCAAAGACGCGATGGATAACTATGAGGCTAATGAAAAAACAAGCTTCCGTAAATTGGTAAAAGCTTTAGGATCAGCATTACCCCATTTTGAAAAGTGGGGAATTAATTTTGAGCCTATAAAAAAATCCGTTGATTCGCTGGCTGAGCAACATAAGGACGTTGTTGACTGGAATAAATACCTCCTTCACCGTCCTAAAATTTCATCCAGACTCCATTTTTATGCTTTGCAAAATCCTCAACATGATGTGGAGCTTATCCCCTGGCTAAACACAATATCTGAAAGAACTTCCCCGCAACAAGAGCCTGAATTACCCGCAATGTTAATTGCGCATAGGAATTTTCTTGGGTTTAGCAAAAGACTAAATTCTCATTTGAAAAAAGATCCGGAATTTTTATCACGTTTGATTATGGAATCTAAAGAAAATTTTATTCAGATTGCTGGCACACGTTTAATTCTCTACTTAACCGACGAACAACTCGCCAAAGCAATAGTTAAGTTCTTACCTGACTTGCTGCAAAACCATCCAGATCCCCTAGTCCAAGTAGAGCAACTCATGGATAAACTCAATGGAATATTATCTAATGGACGCTCTATTTCTGCACTTTTACGCAATTCGGTAGCCGAAAAGATTTTGACTCGATCAGAATTTTCAGAATTCTTTAGAATATATCAGAGTGAAGAATATAAAAATCGTCAAGAACATTCTTCGTTTGCAGAAAATGATTTTAATTCGATCAGTATGACAAATATACCGAAGTGACCCTCATCCGCCCTACAGGCACCTTCTCCCCCAGGGGAGAAGGGATTCAAAAGTATCTACCCCTTTGAAAAAGAAAAAAACCTATCCCTTTTCTAAAGAGGGAGCATTTTAAAATCCCCTCTCCCGTTATCGGGAGAGGGGCAGGGGTGAGGGCAAACATACAGAAAGGAAATTATCCTTAATCCAACAACCCTAAAGACTTAACGGTATCACGCTCTTGTCTCAACTCATGCAATGTCTTGTCAAACATCTCACGACCGTACGCATTAAAAGGTAATCCCTCAACGACACTTAACTCTCCGTGTTCGCGGCGGCAAGGGAATGAGAAGATTAACCCTTCATCCACACCATATTCACCTTGAGAACTACGACACATAGAGAATGATTCACCTGCAGGAGTATCATTAACCAAATGATTCACACCGGTGATTATGGCATTAGCTGCTGAAGCAGCAGATGAAGAACCACGTGCTTTGATTACTGCTGCACCGCGTTGTTGTACCGTAGAAACAAAAGTATCTTGCAACCAAGACTCATCAATCACTTGAGCTGCAGAAACGCCATTAATCTTCGCATTATAAAAATCAGGATATTGAGTCGAAGAATGGTTCCCCCAAATGGTCATTTGAGTGACTGCAGTGATATCAACACCTGCTTTTTTAGCCAACTGAGTACGTGATCTTAATTCATCTAAAGTAGTCATGGCATAAAAACGATCATTAGGTACATCTTTGGCATGATGCATTGCAATCAAGCAGTTTGTATTGCAAGGATTACCTACTACAAAAACGCGCACATCATCGCTTGCATGATCATTAATTGCCTGGCCTTGCTTGGTGAAGATGCCGCCATTAATTTCCAATAAATCAGCGCGTTCCATCCCTTGTTTACGTGGCACAGAACCAACCAGTAATGCCCAGTTCACGCCGTCCATTGCCTTATTCATATCTGCAGTACACACAACACGCTTCAATAAAGGAAAGGCACAATCATCAAGCTCCATTGCAACTCCTTCCAGAGAAGGAAGCGCTGCTTCAAGCTCAAGCAGATTTAATTCTACTTCCGTGTTTGCACCAAACATTTGTCCGGAAGCAATACGAAACAATAATGCATAACCAATTTGTCCAGCTGCCCCAGTAATAGCAACTCTAACTCGTTTATTTGCCATGTGATTTCCTCTTATTTTTTAGGTAACCGCTGCACAGTCTTTCTTACGAAGCGGGAAAGAAAGCTCAATGCATGATTACATTTTTTGTTACAAAACTCGCAACATGATACTATTGCATTCCCAAACAAGCCAGTATAAAAGAGTAATGATCCCTTTATCGTTGTACATTCACATTCCATGGTGTATCCGCAAATGCCCTTATTGTGATTTTAATTCCCACAAAAGCCCGGAAACGTTGCCAGAGCAAAATTATATTCAAGCACTTATTGCTGACTTAAAAACTGATTTGCAACACATTGAAGCACGTGAGATTTACTCTATTTTCCTTGGCGGTGGCACCCCGAGCCTTTTTTCTGCTCAAGCCTACGACACCTTATTTACTGAATTGAGGCGCCTTTTGTCCTTTGCCAAGGATATAGAAATCACCATGGAAGCCAATCCAGGTACTGTAGAGCAACAACGCTTTACTGAATACCGACAAATTGGTATTAATCGGCTTTCCCTGGGCATTCAAAGCTTCAACCCAGAACATCTACACGCCTTAGGCCGGATTCATGATGCCCAACAAGCGCATCGTGCCATTGAATCCGCCCGTAATGCCGGGTTTACTAATATCAATTTAGACATTATGCACGGTTTGCCCAAACAAAGTGTAGCTCAAGGAATCGATGATTTACGTACGGCAATCGCGCATCAACCCGAACATTTATCCTGGTATCAATTAACCATAGAACCAAATACGGTATTTTACAAAGTAAAACCTCCATTACCTTCTGAAGATGAAGCGTGGCTTCTCGAGGAAGAAGGACTCGCTCTACTTAAAGAATCTGGTTTTTCACGCTATGAAATTTCTGCCTTTGCTAAACCAGATCGACAAGCCCGGCATAATTTAAATTATTGGTTATTTGGCGATTACTTAGGCATAGGTGCCGGAGCCCACGGCAAAATCACTACGAAAGAGCGAGTACTAAGAACGCGCAAGCACCGTCAACCCAGAGAGTATCTCGACTCTGAAAAACCCTTTTTAGCCAGTCTAGAAGAAGTGAACACTCCCGATCTTCTTTTTGAATTTATGCTCAACACAACGCGTTTGGAACAAGCCATTCCTTTAGCACTCTTTACTCAAACCACGGGGTTGCCACTGAGTCATCTGCTCCCTAAACTCCAAATTGCGGCAAATAAGAAACTCATCACGTTAACAGACACCCACTGGCAAGTAACTGCTTTAGGAAGACGTTACACCAATGATTTACAGGCTCTGTACTTATAAAGAGCATACCCGCATAAGTTCACTCATCCGTCCTACGGGCACCCTCTCCCTGGTAGAGAGAAGAGATATTCTTTAACTCAAGTTGAGAGCACCCCTGTCCCTCTTTTGGGAGAGGGACAGGGGTGAGGGCAACTGTACTCTAAACTCATAACTCCACGAATTACACTCATACTATAACGCAGCCACTTGCTTGAAAATAAAGATTATTCAATAATAAGTGACTTTCCGAAAAAGGAGCAATCGGTGATATTGTTCATATTCTTGGTAGTTCTTGCTTATTTAATGGGATCTTTTTGCTCTGCAGTCATTGTGAGTAAAACGTTTTCTTTGCCTGACCCACGGATTGAGGGTTCAAAAAATCCTGGTGCCACCAATGTTTTGCGGCTTGCAGGAAAAAAATATGCAGCCCTGGTTATGGTTACCGATATACTCAAAGGTACTATCCCTGTACTCATCGCCAAACTCTTGGATGCCAGCCCTGCCACAGTAGGGTTTACTGCTTTAGCAGCAGTTATCGGCCATATGTATCCGGTTTTCTTTGACTTTAAAGGAGGAAAAGGGGTTGCAACGGCAATTGGAGCGCTCTTGGGTTTTCATTTTCTTGTCGGTGTTTTAGTCGCAGCAACTTGGTTGTTGGTTGCTAAATTCTCCCGCTATTCCTCTTTAGCATCCATTACAGCTATAGGCTTTTCTCCATTTTATTCGCTGTTACTTATCCAACGTTTGGATATTTTCCCCCCTATTTTCATCATGGCCCTCTTAGTGCTCTACAAGCACAAAGACAATATTGTTCGACTTATTGATAAAAAAGAACCAAAAATTAAATTAAAGAATAATGTGATTAACGAGATTATGCAGGATGAGCCGCCAGAGGCTGCGACACCAGCTAGAACAGCAGAGCCATCTGTACCAGAAGTAGAAATTGAGGTAGAAACCATCACCATTACCGAAACCATAGTGACTCCACCTAAAGCAACAAAAACAACTAAAACTACAAAAACAACCAGCAAAAAGGCCGAGTCACCTGAAAAGAAAACCAAGACGACTAAAAAACCAGCCGCGTCCAAAACAAAAACCAAGACGCCTAAAGAGGAATAATAAGGAAATGCTCATTGAAGTTCGTCCATGAGATTAAAGAATGGACGAACCCAATTGGAAAATAGAAAAACAAATTAAGCCAAAGGCCATCTTGCCTTAACTTCTACGCCAGTACTAAAATCCTTCTCTCCCCTTAACATCCGCAAACATCCTGCATAAGCAATCATCGCACCATTATCGGTACAATATTCTAAAGCGGGAAAATAAATCGTCCCGCCAATACTCTGAATCCATTCACTTAAGCCTGAACGTAACGCTTTGTTCGCTCCAACTCCCCCTGCAACTACCAATTGCTTACACCCAGATTCTTGTACCGCGCGCTTGCATTTAATCATTAAGGTGTCGACAACGGCTTGCTGAAATGCCTTGGCAATTTCAGCTCGTGCCCGTTCATCTTTTGCACTTTGATTCCAAGTATTTAAGGCAAATGTTTTTAAACCGCTAAAGCTAAACTCAAGGCCGGGGCGGTCGGTCATAGGACGTGGAAAACGATAAGGAGTTGATTCACATTGATCTGCAAGCGCTGCGAGTACCGGACCTCCAGGATAGGGTATTCCCATTAACTTGGCGGTTTTATCAAACGCCTCACCCACAGCATCATCAAGAGTATCACCGAGTATACTGTATTTCCCCAAATCGCTGACTTCAACCAATTGGCAATGGCCACCGGATACCAAAAGCGCAATAAAAGGAAATTCGAGTGAAGGAGTTTCCATTTTTGCCGCCAAAAGATGAGCTTCCAAATGATGAATGGCTAACGCAGGAATTTGTAATGCATAGGCCAGGCTTTTGGCAAAACAGGAACCAACCAGTAATGCGCCAATTAGCCCTGGTCCTGCTGTATAAGCAATTCCATCCAATGCTTTTTTATCAAGACCTGCCTGTTGTAATACTTTATCGAGTAAAGGCACCAAATAATTAATATGATCCCGGGAAGCCAGCTCAGGTACCACACCACCATGCACTCGATGGGTATCAATTTGCGAATGCAACGCATGCGCTAACAAACCAGCATTGGAATCATAAATGGCTACCCCAGTTTCATCACAAGAGGATTCAATACCTAAAACCAACATAAGAAGAACCTGATATAAAAATTCAGCCATTGTACCATATATCATATAGACTGGGTGAAACGCAGCGGAGGCGGAAAATTCACTGCTCGATACCAGTTTCAACTAGCCTCTCCTCAATCGTCTACGTTCACGCTTAACCGCAGTAGCGTAGCCCTGAGACGTGTACTTTCCTCAGATAACCAAATATTCAAGCTATAATTATTAAAAAATAAAATTGTTGATTTAAAACTTGACGAGTGCGTCAACTAGCACTAGAATTGCCCACCTATTAAGATCAAATAACCAGAGGACTATTTAATGCCTACAGTTCGCGTCAAAGAAGGCGAAAATCCAGAATACGCACTGCGCCGTTTTAAGCGCTCTTGTGAAAAAGCCGGTATTTTAACCGAGTTACGCCGTCGTGAATTTTATGAAAAACCAACTGCTGAACGTAAGCGCAAGCAAGCTGCTGCAGTAAAACGTCATCTGAAGAAAATTTCTCGTGATATGACAGCAAAACAACAAGGCGGCAAACGCCGACGTAAATAGGATTTTTGCCTGTCCTGTATTTTTTACTAGGCCACATGTACTTCGCATAGTCACAATTTGATAGATGATTATGATGTTGTATTTCGTGGCCTTTCGCTTTTTAGAATAGATTAAACTTCTTCCAAAACTCATTGTAGTGAGGAGAGAGGTTTCCTTACATAGGGCCGAGCCGCTCATTCGATTTTAAGGAATAAAAAATGACTATTAAAGAACGTCTCAATAATGATGTTAAAGATGCAATGCGAGCTAAAGACAAAGAATTGTTAGCCGCACTTCGTTTAATTACTGCTGCCGTCAAACAAGTTGAAGTCGATGAACGTATTGAAGTAGATGATGAGCGTATGTTGGTTATTTTAGATAAAATGAGCAAGCAACGTAAAGAATCGATTGCGCAATATGAAAAAGCAAACCGTGATGATCTGGTTGCCCAAGAACAATTTGAACTGGATATCCTGAAGAAATATTTGCCTGAGCCTTTATCTGCTGCAGAAATTGACAATATGGTTCAAGAGGCGATTTCCTCAACTGGCGCTGAAAAGATGGCAGACATGGGTAAAGTTATGGCACTTTTAAAGCCCAGCTTGCAAGGACGTGCTGATATGGCGCAAGTCAGTGCCATGATTAAGGCTAAGCTAAGCTAAGGATCCCTATGTCTGGCTTAATCCCGCAGCCATTCATTGATGATCTTCTCCACCGCACGGATCTGGTTGAATTAATTGACAGCTATGTTCCCTTGAAAAAACGAGGGAACAGCCATCTTGCTTGCTGTCCTTTTCATAATGAAAAATCCCCTTCATTTAATGTGGTTGCCAAAAAGCAATTTTATCACTGCTTTGGTTGCGGTGCCTCAGGGAATGCCATCAGTTTTGTTATGAACTACCTCAATCTGGGATTTGTTGATGCAGTGGAAACTCTGGCTACTCGTGCAGGCTTAACGATTCCACGGGACAAACAAACTGAGAAAAATAATTCCTCTCAGGATCTTTATAAGCTCTTGTCGGCAGTAAGTCTGCATTATCAAAAAAAATTAAAGCATGAAGGGCAACCTGCGATTGATTATTTGCGTGGTAGAGGCTTAAGCGGAGAAATCGCCAAACTGTATCAATTAGGTTATGCAAGCGAAGGATGGCACTATCTTGAAAAAGCGTTCCCCCGTAATCAACGTGAATTGCTTGCCACAGGAATGTTGATTAAAAATGAAGACGGAAAAATCTATGATCGGTACCGTAACCGGGTCATGTTCCCGATTCATGACCGCCATGGGCGCATTATAGGCTTTGGTGGACGGGTACTGGATAAGGAACAAAAACCCAAATACCTTAACTCTCCTGAAACCGTCATTTTTCAAAAAAGCAGAGAATTGTATGGCTTACATCAAATTCTAAGCCAACAAAAGGCAGTAGAGTACATTATTGTGGTTGAGGGCTACATGGATGTGATTGCATTAGCCCAACATGGAATTATGAATGCAGTAGCCACCTTAGGCACTGCGACCAGTACCTATCACATTCAACTGCTTGCCAAACATACCAAGTCATTAATTTTTTGTTTTGATGGCGATAATGCTGGAAGACAAGCAGCCTGGCGTGCCCTTGAAAGCAGCTTGCCGCATTTAAATTTAGGGCTGGATGCCAGTTTTATGTTCTTACCCGATGGGCACGATCCGGACAGTTTGGTTCGTGAGGAAGGTAAAGACAATTTTTTAAAACGGCTCAAGCAAGCTACCCCATTGCACCGTTTTCTTTTTGATAACTTAGCCAAAGACCTCAATTTACTTCGACCCGCAGGCAAAACTCAACTCATTAATTTGGCTAAACCCTTTTTACAAAAAATGGATGAGGGTTCATATAAACAACTCCTTATTGAAGATCTGGCGCGTTTAACTCATATCGAAACCCACCGCTTAACTCAGTTAGTTACTGAGGAGTCTAAAACACCCCCGCAAGAACAGGCCATGACCATTGCCCGTACACCGATGCGTATTGCAGTTGCCCTGCTCCTACAACATCCGGAAATTTATACCCAGATTAAACAACAAATCAACCTTGAACTTTTCGATGCTAAAGAACATGAAATTTTACTGAGCGTGTTAGAACAACTGGAAGCAAACCCGCAAGCCACTACGGCAACATTAATTGAATCGTGGCGTAATCATCCTTATTTTGAGTCCATGAACAAACTTGCGGCCTGGGATCACCTGGTTCCCGAACAAGAATTAGTCAAAGAATTCATTGATATTATCCTGTTTCTACAAAAACAAAATCGTGAATTAACCATACGCCAGCTAATTAATAAATCACGCCAGCAAGGGTTGAATGAGGAAGAAAAAATACAATTGCAAGAGATGTTAAAAGAACGACATATTTGAAACAGAGGCGTGTAAATATTTCGCTATCTTCTCTCTTGCACCTGGGTTCTAAATGCTGACAATTGATCTGTCAACAACCACAAAATGGATTTTATTGTGCATTTTGTATAAAATATGGTAATGCGACGCTTGATCATAATGAACCCAAGCCTCATAAATAGGATGTTCTAAAAAAAGCAGTGAAAAATTACTAGTATGTTGCAAACTACCGGTCTATAATTGTAAGATTTTGTAATCCTAAAGAAGCAATCATTTCAAACTGGTGTTTTAAATACTACATGGTTTGTTTGTTTTTTAGGATTGTGTCTAATTGTCCCTAGAGAAGTGCCTATGACCATGAACGATCAAGAACAGCAAAGCTCACAGATAACCAAAGTCATTAGCTTGGGAAAAGAGCAGGGTTACTTGACTTACAGCCAAATCAATGACCTATTGCCTAATATAGTCGACACAGAACATTTTGATGTCATTATCAGCATGCTGGAAGGCATGAACATCAAGGTATTTGAGTTACCCCCCGGTGATGATGAACTGGCACTTCTGCTTAATACAGAAGAAGTACCTGATATCGAAGAAGCCGCAATGGTACTTGCTTCTGTGGACAAGGAAACTGGACGCACAACGGATCCAGTTCGCATGTATATGCGTGAAATGGGTACAGTAGAACTGTTAACCCGCGAAGGTGAAATCCGCATTGCGAAACGCATTGAAGAAGGGATTTACCAAGTACTTAAATCTTTGGCAAGTTACCCAGAAACGATTCAATTAGTACTTGATGATTACGAGCGCTTTAATGCCCAAGAAATTCGCCTCAATGAAATTATTAGTGGCTTCTCTGACGTTGAAGATGAAGTAGCTCCCGCTGCAAGCATTGGCTCCATGCTGGAAGAGCAACAAATTGATGACTTACTGTTGTCTGATGAAGAAGATGAAGATGGCGAAGGCGGTATTGGCGAAGTCGATGATGGTCCCAATCCAGAGCAAGCCAAAATTTATTTTGATGACTTACGCGATACGTTTGAAGAGGCCATTGCGGCGTTAAAAGAGCATGGTAGAGAACATGCCAAAACGCTTAAAGCTATGGAGAAAATGTCTGAATCGTTCTTAAAGCTTAAGCTCACCTCCAGACAAGTTGATCGCTTAACGCGTCATTTCCGTCAATTGCGTAACCACATTAGAGAATTCGAGCGCGGTATTATGCGTCTTTGCATTGAAAGAGCGCGTATCCCACGTAAACTGTTTATTGATACATTCCCAGGTCAAGAAACCGACATGGAGTGGCTCAATGGTATTATTGCCAAACACGGCAAAAAGCTCGATTTGGTTCGTATCCAGGAAAACACCGACGAAATTTTGCGCATCCAATCTCGTTTGGTCGCATTCGAAGTGGAATATGGTTTGACGATCGGAGAAATTAAAGACATCAATCGCAAAATGTCTATTGGTGAAGCCAAAGCACGTCGCGCCAAAAAGGAAATGGTTGAAGCCAACTTACGTTTGGTTATTTCCATCGCGAAAAAATACACCAACCGTGGTTTACAATTCCTTGATTTGATTCAGGAGGGTAACATCGGTCTCATGAAAGCAGTAGACAAATTTGAATACCGCCGTGGTTACAAATTCTCTACCTATGCAACCTGGTGGATTAGACAGGCAATTACCCGCTCCATCGCCGATCAAGCACGTACCATCCGTATCCCGGTACACATGATCGAAACGATCAATAAGCTCAACCGCATTTCCAGACAAATTCTTCAAGAAACTGGCCGTGAAGCCACCCCTGAAGAACTCGCAGAAAAGATGGAATTGAGCGAGGACAAGATTCGCAAAGTTTTAAAAATAGCCAAAGAACCCATTTCCATGGAAACCCCAGTCGGTGACGATGACGATTCGCACTTAGGTGACTTTATTGAAGACAACAACATCGAATCGCCAATTGATATGGCAACTGCCGAAGGTTTACGCGAAGCAACTCTGGAAATCTTGGAAACCTTAACCCCAAGAGAAGCCAAGGTACTGCGTATGCGTTTTGGTATCGAAATGAATACCGACCATACCCTGGAGGAAGTGGGCAAACAATTTGATGTGACTCGCGAGAGAATTCGTCAGATCGAAGCCAAAGCGCTCCGCAAACTGCGCCACCCTTCTCGCTCAGAGAAACTGAGAAGCTTCTTAGAAGGCGATGAAGGCTAAAAGCCTATCACGAAACAAAGCCCGCATTTGCGCAATGCATAATGCGGGATTCTTCCTATCCCCAAAGATAATAGAATTTCCTCCCCCTTTCTTCAAACACATAAAAATCTTTAAAAAAAACAAAAAAAACTAGCACATTAAACCAATTAAGTTTAAAATGACCACCTCTCCGGGCCCATAGCTCAGTTGGTCAGAGCAGCGGACTCATAATCCGTTGGTCCTAGGTTCAAGTCCTAGTGGGCCCACCAATAAAATCAAGTAGTTACGGTAGTTTTTGGAAAATTTGAAAAAGTCATGTAGACACAATGTAGACAGATTATGGGTAACTTCCTTATAGGCTTATTTACTTTAACTGGAACCTTAAGTGGCATTTGGTTAAAAGATTATCTAGAACATAAGAACTGGCTCTTCCCCATGGCTCTTCCCCATTTCCGGGGGCACTAATCAAGAACACAAAACTTTAACCCTTAACCTGTAATTTTCAAAATTTCTAAACCCGTAAGCACGTCTTTGAATCAGTTTCATTTTACGATGAAACCCTTCCGTAATGCCGTTGTTTTTAGTAAACCGCCACATTCTAACCACTTCTTCACGCCATTGGTATAATGTTTTACCTAGAGTCTTTAGTGACTCAAAAGGACTTTCTTTTAAAAGCGTTACGTATTTAAGAAACAAAGGCAGTAAACGCTTACATTGCTTTGCTGTCCGATGCTTTTTCATCAGGAGTCGATGGAGACGTTGCTTAAAGTGATAGATAGCCGCAATTGCTGGCTGGTGCTGTAAATAGCTGGCTCTTCTATTTAATCGTTTTATCGTTAAATTGGCTTCATTCGTTCTTAATGCAGCTAATAGACCACGTTGATACTTTATTTGAGGGTCAATCTGTTGATAAGTCTGGAGGCTCATCTGATTCAACAAGCGAATCACATGGAAACGGTCAGCCACTATCTTTGCATTAGGAAAATAACGTCTTATTAATAAGCGATAGCTGCTGCTTAAATCAATACACACAACAAGCACTTTATCCCGCCCCTCTAAGGTCTTGAGATAGCTCTCTAAGTCTTTAGCACTACGCCCTTCAACCACATCAAAGATTTTGTGCTTGGCTAAATCACAAAAGGTTGTCGCATACCCAACCTTTCTATTAAATGAATGCTCATCAAGGCCTAATATCCGAGGACAAGAGCGTCTCGATATCTTTTTATAACGGAGCTCATAACCATAGTGATACCAACGCTCTACAGTCGATTTGCCCAGCTTTAAGTCCCGAGACAAATCTTTTTGACTCACTCCCTTACTGTGATAGTGAAATACTTGTTTTCGTAAACTCTCCGTCGCTCTTTGATGTTTCCCTATCCCAGGAAATCGCTGATTAAAATAACGACCACATGATGGACAATAATACTTATGAGCTTTTAAACACAAATAACTACGTCGCAATCCAATCGATTCATGACGGATTCGTCTTATAAAACTGTCCTTTTTACGTAACTTCTTATTACCACAATGAATACAGCGAACTACCCAGCGATAGCTTACCTCTATGTATACCGGGTTTTCTCCACTTACTCTTTTAATAGAATATCCAGGCAAATTTAGGATACAATCTTTCTTAGGCATTTTAATCTTCCTTTTGACCGTCAAATCAAAGGGTTAGTCTAGACTAACTTGATTAAAATGCCCCCTTATTTGGGGTAGAGCCATGTACTTTTTTTCTTGAAAGCTTATTAAGCCAGCATAACCCAGCTTTAATCAGGGGGATTGAGTTTCGATCGTTCCTATTATTTTTGCTCATCATCTAAGCCATATTGATGTCTTCTCAACGCTTCATCTTCTGATGTGCGTTGTTTTTCTGCCTCAATTTGCCTCTTAAGTGATGCTATGTAATCTTTAGCGAAAAGAACCACATCACGATTTTGTTCCTCTAACCATAGTTCGATTTCTTTCATTCTTTCTTCATAGATGTATATAAAACCTTCTGCACCCTCAACAACTCCCGTTGATTGCAAAGCAATGGCTACGGCATTAAGTAAATCCTCGTTGTTATTCGCAACCTTGATCAACTCTTTGCATATTGGATATATGGATTTATTACCATCATAACCACGTAATATATCGGCAATAAAAAAGAGCGTAAGATCATCACCCGTATTCACAAGCTGAATCAGCGATTTTTCAAAAACAGGCTGCTCTTCAAGTTTTGGAAAAATTAAATTTAATAGCCTTGCAGCATTATAAGTAAACAATCTATCGTCAAATTTCTTATAAGATAGAATTAATTCAATTATCTGCTCTGGAACTTTAGAAAGAGGCTCAGAAAGCGAGCTAAATTGAAATGGAAGAGCCTCAAATCTATCGTCAGACTTTTCCTGAGGGAGAATGATGCGTTCACAGAAAAATTGCACTATCCTTCGAGGTACCTGTTGAGCAATGGGTAATAAGATCTCTTCAGCTTCATGACCAATTTTTTTTAGGCAAAGTAGATTTGTTAAAACAACATCATAGTTACCTGCATCCATTTTATCGAATACACTGACATACTCTTTACTGAACCACAAATCAAATATCCAATTTGGGTATCGTAGTTCTGTGCATTTCTCAATGGCAGGTATCATAACCTTATTAATGAGTTTATTATCACTGTTTTTATGTTGTGCAGCTGAAGTAGCAATTATTTGACTTAAAAGATGAGTATTTTCTGATAGCTTAGCTTTATCAAATAATTTTTTTAGAGTCGATAGTTTAAAGCTGGTGGTAAATTGCAAGAACCTTGTAAGAGCAAGAAAAAAAACACCATCTCTAATCCAAGAGGAAATAAGGCTAGAAAGCACATTCTTTTTAGGGCTCTGCTCAACTCCTCGTAGAATTGGAACAATAAACCATTCAAGTTCTTCGGGAAACTCTGATAGCAGTTGTATCGCGATTTCAGACGATTCTTTTCCCAAACACTCTAAGAACTTCCCAAAATAAGGAAAGGTCGCCATATCATTTGAGCGAATAGCAGCATATTGAAAAATTCGGCCTTTCCAGACTGCATAATTTTGGTCATCAATATCTCGAACAAGCTCAATAATCTTTTCTTCCCTTATTTTTCTTTCTTGTTCAAAATGCTCTTTTATCCGTTCTCCTTCCCAGTCATGAAAAATACTTTCAAACCCAATGAGTACACGAAATATTTGAAATTCTTCATTATCATTCAGTTTCTTTTTGACTACTAATCCCGCTTTTTTTACATCGGGACTCAAGCTGCCTAAATGATAGTAAAGCCAGTAGGCATTATGCTCTATAGTTTGTAGTACTTGGAGGTCTTCTGATTCAACAATACAGTCACTCATAAATTGCAGAACAAACGTTGTATTATCTATTATCATTTGTTCTATTTGTTTGGTTCGCTGGGAGGCACTAGAAAACCTTGTAGCTGTAAGCATCACATCCAATAATTTTTTTTTGGTCTCAGGATTAGCAAGTTCGAAGTAAATTTCTTTTAAAAGTTTTAAAGCATTCTGCCGTAATTTGATTAGTCCTTCTTCTGGAGGTACAGATGCTGTTTTAAGTGTGACAGTATCGTATCCCCACGAAGCGCCTTCAATTGAAGGAGATAGAACTTTTTGAATACACGAAAAAATAGTATTCAAATATATTTTCCTTTCCTCTTTAGAAAAAGATTGAATTTTTTCAACAATTTTTTCTTGTGGCCACCATCCTAAACCATGAAACTCTTTTCCATCACCAGAAAAGACTTCTAAATTATATTGAGCAATGGCTTCAAGTCCCCTAGTTGCTTGCTTCCTAACCTCTTCATCCTCATGAATAGCATATTCAAAAAGAATATTTAGAATTTTTTCAATGTCATGATAACGTACAGTTTCTAAGGCATTAAATATTTGAATGATTAATTTTTCCTTAGTGTCTATGCTTTTTAAACTATCTAATGAAATATTAGGGATTTCTGTATAACTTAACTCAATGGAATTTAAGCGAGGAAGGAATTCAAGATATATTGACACAACCTCTTTAGGAAAGAGCCGGGCTATAATCTTTAGGATTGCAATTTGTTCTGAGATAGCATCGAATTCAATGCTCGACTTTAACTCTCCAGCTGCTTTTTTAAGCTCGCTTTCAATTGCATTAAGAGCACGCGGGTCTTTATTTGCCTTAGTAATAAGAAAACCAATAATTTTCTTTTTTTGTTTAAGATCCATGATTACTCTTACTCCAACATTCCAATGATTTCATCCATCACTCTTTCACTAGCAGCATGACAAACTTCTTTATCTCCGACGATATAACGAGTTCCGAGATCTTTAATATAGGGATTGGGTTCTCCTGAAAGTAATACTGCACATGCCTCTACTCGTTTAAGGTTGTACCCCTTCGAACTTACCATCTGAAAGAGTACGTCATGTGTTGGAGTATCAAATGCTACTAAATAACCCAATAGCCGCAAATAAATTTCACTATCTTGTTTATAAATTGCTTTTGCAAGAAGTCGATCAAGCGGGTTATTTTCTACGTTATCATTATCCGCCTGCACATTTAATTCTAATTCTTGAGTATCTAGTTCTGTTTCTGGCTGAGATATCCCAGCTTCTTCTTTACGCAATATATCAAGCAGTTCCTCAAGCGTTATAGGATGATAGCCCAAGCTTTGAAGAGCCTTTGACATAGTATTATCATTTGACAAAGCATATCGAAATTCATACCCTTCATGTTCTGGTGTCTCTAGAGCGTTCTTAGCCGCCTCGTATATCCATGCATCAGGAATATCTTGACGATTTTTTCTATCTTTGAAGGGTGGTCTACCGTGAAAATAAGCATCCCAAGTCAAATCAATATGTTTTTCTAATGGTGGGTAATCTTTTATATTGTTCTTTTCTAGAAACTCTTGGACAACGTTTTTACTTCTTTCGGAAAGATAAGCAACATCATCAAACTCCTCAAATATAATTGAATTCAGTAATAATTGAGAGAAATAATTTGTACCTCGGTGTGAAGATATTTTATGTCTTAATGTATTTAGGTTATTTACTAAATCCATTACTTTTATTGTCCGCCATTCTTCTAGACATAAACTAGATGTACATAAAATAACGCCCCCTTTCTTAGCGTAATTAAATAAAGTGTTATACCCCTCATCTGTAGGTTTGTATCTTTTAAAAAAACCAGTTTCCAAAAATATTATGCAGTTTCCTGACAATGGCATATGTCCCTCAAACTTTCTCAAAGAGTACTAAATTAGTAATAACTGAATAACATTATTATAGAAACTCATTTCTTCGATACATTTATCGTTTTCTAGGTGAAATTCCGCTAGCCCTATAGAATAATGCATTAAATTTAAATCACGATTGAGTTTTTAAAATTACTGCCCCATGACTTCTTGTATATGAATATATACTTCAAATTTTCATAATCTTATCATAATTACCCACAGGATTAACTAACCTAAGTAGCGTCAACGGGGTCAAGCCTTGCTTTTTTCCCTGGAGGTGCAGTTTGATTCATAATTTCGGAATCAATGGGATCAAACTCGACTGATAACATGTATAATTTATGAACATAAATTCACGTAAGCATATTGTCCAATATCTCAGGGACAAAGGGGACATTTGGGGCTGGCGCGTCACTACTAGGTTTTAGCCGCCCCCACCCTGTGCCATGAAGGTGGGGCATATGGGACTTATTGAAACCTATACCCACCAATAAAAATCCATTCCATCATAATAATTCCTTTAAATTGGATATAGGATTAAAAGTAAATGAAGGCATAGCAGTTGCCTTTTTCTTTTTGTCCTGATTTATGGCCAGTCCCTTCGGTTGCTGATCACTGACATCCCTTTGTGAATACCCAGGCTTTTGACCATTCAAGTATTTCAATACGTATAACCTGAACGTATTGTAAGTTGCTGTGAAGCTCCCCTCATTCCTAAGCGTTTCCCATATGATAGTAATCGACCATCCTTTTTCCAAGGCTTCGGAAATGTCTTCGCGCATAGCCAGGAATGCTACTTTATTTTTTCTGGCGTTCATTCTTTGTCGACCCTGTTTAGAAGTCATTATGTTTTCTGTTAAGGATTTTTTCATTATCGATTCACCGTAAAAATGGTTATTCAATCCTTTGAGGTTTATTGTTTATTTGTAACTACTCACCCAACTTCTACGTCCTGCGGCTTGTCCGCAGGATCCATATGCCCTATTCAAGATCTCTGGACCCCGCGGACAAAGCCGCGGGGCGTAGGGATAGGTATTTATGTTTATTTCTATTTATTTTCGACCTTTTAGGTACCTAGCTACTCCCTTTTTGGTAATTTTCGGTAATTTATTATTTATTTTTGTTTATTCATGATTATTTTCGTTATTAATCGTTATATAACGAACAATTACGAATAATTACCAAATTGTGGTTCCAAAATAAATTTAAAAATACAGGGCAAGATAGGTGAAGTTAGCTAACCTGCAAGCAGGTTACCTAATTCACTTCGCTTATTCGCACCTGCGGTGCTCAATGTATAAAACATAAAGTCCTCCCCAAAAGCGCCCCAATAATTAACTATTCGGCATCCAGTACTTGTTTAGAAAAGACATACAACCGTGGCGTACCAACCCCTTTGATTCTTGGCTTGTGGGATGCCTTACCATCATTGGTTGGAATCAACCAACCGCACTCTAATAATATTTTGGTTACTGTGCGTTGATCAAAGCCCTGACAAAGCTCATTTTTATACACTTCAGTCAATACCATAAAGCGGCGAAAACCTTCGTCATCAGTTCGATAAAAACCTGCTCGATTAACGACTTTCTCATTATTAGGAGCATTAGCGTTATCAAACCGGCTGGCACCATGCAGCTCAAAGAATGCCCTTACCTGCGCTTTAATGGCACGGTCTTCCCGATTACCCTTATCACCAAAAGCAAGCAACCATGCTTTAAAGCATTTCTTTGCCGCAGCGTAAGATTCACCTTTCTGCCAACCAGTCAGATTAAATTGAGTAGCAAGCTCACCCGCAGCACCCACTAAAGCAAAACGTCTGGCCACGCGGATGACTTGACCGGTTACATTCGAATCAATAACCGTATCGACAAACTGCTGGATCCCTTGGTTAATCAACCGAGCAAGAACATCTTGGTTTGTGACCACAAACTGTAGCCATGCTTCACCCACTGCCCCGTAATACTTGCTTGAATAGTTCTTAAGCGTAAGCGCGAGGCTAGCTGGACTTAGTTGTTGATGTAAGGTTTCAAATAGTCCCATGCCGCAACCCGCGTCAGCTTCAATATCCGCTAAGCGAATTTCTTGCCCTGCATTACAACGCTGGCCAATTCGTGCCATTAAGGTAGCAAGAGATTCTTCACCTGCTGATAGAAATATCAAAGCCCACTTATTCGCGGCTTTAATCGTACCTAGCTTTGAGGCTCTATTTTTGCCTTGGCCATTTGCAAGCAGATAAGCAGCTTCACCCGCCTCCCGAGGATCGATCTGACTGAGCTCATCAAGAATCAATAAGCCATCGTTATGCATTGCTGCCAATCCTTCTAAGCCATTAGCAGTGGCACGCCATAAGCGTATATATGAATTAGGTTTACCCCATACCGATGCAGCCACATTAAGTGCCGTGCTTTTGCCAGAAGATGAAGCACCCCGAAAATGAAAACCACCAGAGTCTTCACCAGCAAGCCGTGCAATGGTTGGAGCAAAGGCACTGGCAATAGCAAACACCAGTCTTGAATTACCTATGGCAAACTTGGCTATAGAGTTTTTCCATTCTTCAGCACTCCCTGAGGTTGATAGTGATGATTCAATGGCATTGGTATTTTGAAAAACGATTTTTTCTTCCGATTGGCCAATAGCCTGCTTAAGTGTAACAAATACTTTGTTATGCCAACCTAGCTTATCTACACAACGTGCTCGCGCTTCTACCGGAAAGACTTGCACATAAGATGTTAATAAATCCCGTGCATGGTGACCTGGCGAAATGGTTAAACCTAATCTTACTAACTCTCGCCGTACTTCTGAGGCATCCCCTTGCAATAAGGCCAGTGGCATTGCCCATTGGTGCGTTATGCCATCATCATCCTGCCATTCTAATAAGCGACCCCATTCGCCATTATGCGCATCACGCGTTTTTGCAGTTACGTACAGTGGCGAACAGATCCACCGTGGTGCAAGTTCATTGCTATCTTTATCCCTACCCAAATAAAATACGCCTTTATTGTTTATCTGAAACTTGCCACCGGCATAGTCACAATAGGTTATTTGCGATTGGTGGTCGGCTTGTTTGACTTTTGCATCAAAAGCGATAATTTGATTGTTGCTCATAATATTCTCCAACATAGGCTTGCAAAGACGACACAAGGCAACCTTTGCTGATATTTAATTCCAGACAAGTTGATGTGTGCTATGAATAGCTTTGTTGACTTGTTGAGCTATAAATTTTCTGTTGAATATATTCGAGAACATCGCTTTTGCGATATAGAACTTTACGACCAATTTTGATGTAGGGGACACCGCCACCAGCCCAACGATTACGTTCAAGCAAGTGAGTAGAACAACTAAGAACTGCGGCAATGGTGTGTTGATTAAAGAGAGCTGATTGGGGGGCTAACTCAAATTCATTTAATAGGTGTAACCGAGTTGTTTTTGGTGAAGACATGAATACCTCCGTTTCATAATACATTCAGCATAGAGCTGACTTTTTAATGTATTTTTCATTATGCAATCCTTTGATTAATATTATTTAACAAACACAGCACACTGTATTAAACAGTTGAGCGATGCTTGCGACTCTTTCCTGCCCATTAGGAATGGTTAGCAGGTCTGGCTTTAACTTCAAGCTCGACCAGAGTATTGCTGATTTGCTAAAACTCTGTCAAGCAAAAAAGTTCGAATTAAAAGAGGTGTTATCAAATGATATTGATTGGTATTGAAAATCACTTTAAAAATGAAGGTGTCCCATACGTCCCATGGTTCCAAAATAAGACAGGGACGTGTCTAGCCCAGTAATGACGCGGGCGTCCCTCTTGTCCCTTTCGTCCCAAATATTTTTTAATTGAACTAAATGTATTTGCAATCCATTTTGGACGAACCTATAATCCATATTAGACGAACCTATAATCCATATTAGACGAACCTATAATCCATTTTGGACGAATCTATAATCCATAATGGACGGAATCATAATCCATATTAGACGAAACTTAGGATACCTTCTTGAATACGAAAAAAAATAATTTTCCAAGGCAACTTAAAAGTCGAATGGAAATTGCCATGAAGGATACACCCGTTGTTTTAATAAACGGGCCTCGGCAATCAGGGAAGACCACTTTAGTCAAAGAATACTCGCCTTCCTTACCCTACTTCACATTGGATGATGACAATATTCTTAATGCAGTAAAACAAGATCCTGTGGGTTTTGTTAATCGAATCGATAAAGCAATCATAGATGAAATTCAACGAGCGCCAGAATTACTCCGTGCGATAAAACGTTCAATTGACGAAAACAGACAGTCCGGCCGCTTTTTATTAACTGGATCAGCCAATTTACTCGCATTACCTCAAATTGGAGATAGCTTGGCTGGTCGAATGGAAATATTAACCTTATTTCCACTTTCTCTGGCTGAAATTCAACATAGAGAAAATCACTTTATAAAATATGCCTTAGACCAGTCCTGGCCAAATCAAGCAACACGTTCAGAGCAATCAGACATTATTTCACAGGCTCTGACTGGTGGATATCCAGAAATGTTAACGAGACCTACTTTTGAAAGACGAAATGCTTGGGCTAAATCTTATATCAAAGCAATAGTAGAACGCGATGTAAAAGATATCTCATCAATAGAGAAATTAGTGGAAATGCCTCGATTACTGGAGGTACTG
>NZ_JAPHOQ010000010.1 GCF_026191355.1 Legionella sheltonii | reverse complement strand
AAGTTTCCGCTCTTTATTCGCAACATGAAGAGTATTTTCTTTTCCGATGTGAAGTACGTAATTCTCAACAACACGACTTTATAGAACGCGAATTTTGTCCTGATAACTTTTATTTCACTCATATTTACGCTCAAGAACAGCTGGTTCACTTGGATATGAACAATGAATCTCTGGAATATGCTTTATATCTATTGAAATACTCGCTTTATATGACAGTAAAAGAAATGTTGATTAATAACCCTCAAAAGCAGCATTTTCTTTCTATGGACGATATGTTTGTGGACTCTTTATTGGAGAATATAAAACCACTCTTGAATAAAGATCCGTTATGGGATGAATCCATGAAAGAGATAGGTTTTGCTGTAGCAATGGATTTTTGTCCCCGCGAAAAAATGGGTGAGACTGCAGTACAAATCCTTTTAAGTGGTTTAGTTAATCACGAATTTACAGAAAAGAAGGTTCATTAATTAAAATTGAATAGAATTTAGAACAGATTATATCGGTAAAATTAAAATTTCATTCCAAATAGAATAGCAGGGGAGACTCATGGCACAAAACCCAGGCTAACAGATTCTAATCTGGGTTTTTTCTTCTTATTAGACAACCTCAACATGAATCATGTCATCATCAATACGAACAGGATAAATCTTTAAGTTTTTGGGTTTGCTCAGCTTACCAAGTAGCGTTCCAACTGCTGGTGGCCAGGGCGACCAACATTCGGGATTACCTGTTGTTAGATTAAATGCACTTTTATGAAAAGGGCACACGATAGTGTTTTCATCTGTAATTGTCCCTTTGGATAGTGGTAATTTAAAATGGGGGCATTGGGAGGCAATGGCATGTACTTTATCATTGTGCCAGATCAATAAAATTTTATGGTCATCTATGGTTTCACAGTGACGTCCTTTTTGTTGCAGTTGACTTAATGTAATTGTTTGTTTCCAAGACATAGGATTAGATCTCTTGTTATTTAAATTATTTTCTCTTTTAGAACTATCACAAATTTCTTTGTTAATAATATCTTAATAAAGAAATTATACAATTTAAACCTTTATTTAATCTCGTCCACATCAACTATGTTTAAAATAACCGAATCAAAATTATCGACCTCTAATGTGATGCTATTTATTCCGTTCACAGTCAGTGAAAATAATTTCTCTTTATATATTAGAGCATTGGACTGGAGAAATAATTTACGTTCTTCAGAAAAGATGGGCGCTATAATTCCACGTGTAGTGATTTATCGTCACCCTGATGAAAATGAAGAAGATTATGAGTTGTATGATGGAGCCCAATTTAAATTCAACCCGCAAAACTTACCTGCTAATACGGTCATTTACATTCTTGCTGATGGTACAGGCGATCCTGATTACGTAATAAATGTTAATCAAACCTTTTATGAACGTTTAGGACAAGAACCATATCAACTATCAATTGATGCAGTAGCTTGGCGCATGAAACAATGTGGCCTTACACCCGAATTAGCACAAAATCTTAAGGCAATTAACTTATATGTTTGTGACGAAAATATGACTAATGATCGATTAGCTACTTATTTTGCGCAAGAGTTAGGTGAGCAGTATAAAGATCTAACCATTAATTATTATTCTGCGACAGTTTATGTCCCTCGACCCATAGTCACTGATCAAGGCGAAAAACGAATAAAAAAAACAGCATACTTTAATATTCAGCTTGAAGACGGCACAACACGATTAGTTAAGGCTGGTTATGCTCATGAACATAAACACTCAATAAAAGTTAGCGATGTTCTAGCTCAGGAGAGAAGCATCAACTATTCAGCAGATTCAAGAGAAGCTAAAGCGCTATCGCTTCCAACTTTTAGAGAGCTATCGCTTACATCTTCCTCAGTAGTCATTGAAGAAATTCCTGATATCGGGAGTATGCCAATTGGTGTGGATCAAGAGTATCAATCAGGAAAGGTCACTTTTTCTGACGATAATACAGCGCATGAAGAAGATATTGTGTGTGAAGTAGACATTAGAAGACTTACATTGGAGGCATCGCAAAGTAAATATCAAATCGTTAAAACGAATCAATGTAGGACTGTTTTAGTGTGGCAAGATAGAACTATTTTCTCCTTTTTTAAATGTGCAGAGACGGAAAACAAAAAAAATGACGAGGCTTTAAATCACGATTTATCGAACCGGCAATCCTTTGAATAAGAATTAAGAAGGGCTTCAATCTGGATAGTTCAACAATCAATTAAGTCTGATTATTTTGATAATCAGACTTAATATATGAAGTGTAACGGTAAATTCAATTTGTAAGTGCAATCGGCTTAACCAGTATTTGTCTATTGCAATGTAAAAAGAGTTTTAGTACTCTGCAATAAAAATGAACAAGGATTTTAAAAATGAGAAATAAAAATGAGCTACTTTTTCAGGAAAAGATTCATGAGATCATGGTGCTAATGAAAGTTCGATAGGGCTATTTCTTTTAGCTTATGAGTGGGATCCTGCATTAAGGATTTTATTAGCACTGGGTGTACATCAAAACTTCTACCGGGATCGCAAAAGAAAGTAATTTAGTAAGGAAGCTAGGTACTTCATCTCTTGGCCTGCGTTTAGCAACTTTTCGTTATAAGCAGACCCTATGAAAACAGCAAAGGATTTGCAGATTTGTCAGACCTTTATGTCTTGAAGTTCATTCTAAAATAATGGGTTCGATATTAAGTTGTACATCGTAATGTTCTTTAATTTTCAATTGAATCCAATCTGCAAATTTCAATAATTCTGTTTGATAGGCGCCGCCATAATTTACCATAACCAATGCATGCTGCTGGTAAATCCCAACATTGCCTTGTCGCAATCCTTTCAGACCTAAACTATCAATCAGCCACCCTGCTGATATTTTAATTTTCTCGGGATTAGGTGTTGGAAAAACTGGTAAATTAGGATTTTGAATACATAACTTCTGCGCAATTTCTTTTGGTATGATTGGATTATGAAAAAAACTACCTGCATTACCTAACTCCTTGGGGTCAGGCAATTTACTTTGACGAATACTAATAATTATGTTGCGAAGGTCATATGGTGTTGGATGAGTTAAAGAATAGAGTCTTTGCGCCACATCGCCGTAATTTGTATTAAGATTGGGCTCCCTTAATAAGGTAAAACTGACACTAATAACAATAAAGCGCGAATTATTTTTTAAAAAACTGTTCCGATAACTAAATTGACATTCGCTGTTACTAAGGCTAATAAGTTTTCCAATTTGAAGATCATAGACCACAACTTCTTTGATAAAATCTTTAACCTCAACTCCATACGCACCGATATTCTGAATTGGCGATGCACCCACCGTACCAGGGATTAAGCTTAAATTTTCCAACCCAAAAGCACCATGCTGGGTACAATGAGCCACAAAGTCATCCCAGTTCTCACCAGCCATTGCCGTAACCATCTTTTCTTGGCCAAATTCAGTAATTGTGATACCACGTAACTTATTATGAATAACTAAACCTTGATATATGGCGGGTAAAATTAAATTACTCCCTCCTCCCAAAATAAAGAACTTGGGATAATTAGAAATAATCGCTCTGATTTCATCTAATTGTTCGACTTGATTTAAGACAATATAATGAGATGCTATTGATTTTAAGTGCAATGTGTTTAAAGGTGTTAAATCAATATTCTCTAGAATATTCAGCATTGTTTATTTATCAGTTGTGTACTAATTACTGATTATCGCGAATTTAATTGGTAGGCGCAATTGGTTTAACCTATTGCGTACCTAATCACCACTTTTAAAGTCAATTTTTTAGGTTTTAAAAATAAAGAAATTGATATTCTTAGTAAAACAAAAATCATTAATTGCTAAATCGTCATATGAACGAAATAATCATCACATATCCTGTCTAAAGTTATTTAAATTTTGATTTTCCGGTAAGTTCTTAAGTATTTGATTAAACAGCTCCAAGTGTTTCTTAATCACATTTCCGTAAAGCCTGGAAGTAGTCAATGCGCCAATATCAGTCTCAGTTAATTGCATTTCCATCGGTATTTGATCAAGATTATCTTGCATATTCAAAGCACAAATCAGTTTATTTGCTGCTGTTATTTTTTGTTCAGCACTATAACCAAATTTAAGCGTGATTATCCTTATACGATGGTGAGATGCTAAATCGTGCCCCCCTGCCTCGAATTCGCGCGCGATAACATAATTTTTCAAATCTTTTATAAATTCTTGCTTATCCTTTTGGGCTATGGATGTCTGGGGTTGGCCTTCTTTCTGAGGTGTGCTTGTCCCCGCCTCTATCCTATTCTCTTGATAATCGTTGACCTGCTCATTAGTCGTTTCCTGTTCTTTTTCCTGTTTCTTTCCAGCGGTAGAATCCGGATCAACTCGTTCTTTTTTACGAGAAAGCACTAAATCTTTTAATCGTTTTGCAGCGTAAGCAAGGTAGAGGTTATGGCTGTTCTTCTTGTTATTATGAAACATTGCGTCCCTTTTTTTACATGCCTCTTCACAGCCTCGCAACCATTTCTTGCTGAAAGCATCGAATTTATTGATTAAATTCTGATTATGTTCAGCGGTCTTGAAATCGCCTTTCAATTCCGCTCTTCCTTTCGATTCCACCAATAATTGTCTCAGATTATTAGGGGTTGGTTGACCAGAAGAAGTCTCCACTTTTTTTCCCATCAGCTTTTGGTAAAAGTTTATAAATTCATCGCTTGGCGCGTATTGCATTACATCAGGTGGAGGAATAAAAACATAATTTAGCTGATTCTTTTCATCATAAAGCGGAATTCTTAAACTGTCTTCAGATAGCGCTTTGCCATTATTTTGCAATAGTTTTTTAAGATATAAAACACTAAGTGTGCCGCGATGGCTTCGACTGACCTGCTGGTCAGGGATTCCCTCATCAGGGAAAAAGTCCATTCTCGGAGAGAAAAAAGCCGCAGAGTTTAATCTCTCATCAGTATGATATAAGATTGACTTTACAGGTTGGTCGAGCCACTCTACTGGTTTAATAATATCATGTTTGGTAATTATGACGGCTTCCCAATGTGTTTTTCGTGTGTTTCCTTTGCCACGCTCATTGTTTGTAAATACATATCCAACCATCTCCTTTTCACCAAGGGACTTTTGGATAGCAAGAATTTCATCTATTGCTTGCTCTTTTGTTAAGCAACAAGTGCGCATTTTTACTTTAAACTCGTTACTTAAACTTTCTCTTAGTTTTTCTAATTTAGCTTTAGCTTGAACAGATAATTTTGTTTGGCAAAAAGTCTCTATCTCGTGTCTTTGCTCTGGATTTAGATCTTTTTTTAATCGGTTTTTTTCCAGAAATCCTTTAGATTTAAGAAAACTATAAAGCTCATTTAAATCTTTAGTTGAAAGATGTGTAGATGACTTTAAAACGGCAGAATCACTGAATTCGCATATTTTTAAAAAATTATAGTACGGTTGTTTTAGCGGTAACTGCATCAAGTTGAGCAGCAAAGCCATTAATATTAGCTTGGAGAATGTGCTTATGAGAATCTCCATTCCTTATCAAACGAATACCATGTTTTTCTCCATAATGAGCAAAAATCTCTTCCAGATCTTCAAAATTAAGTTGGGTTTCATGCGCATCGAAGTTGTCTCCTCCGATTGGCGAAGCCTGGAATTGTGCATTGCGTTTAGTTTTTTCTCTCATGATAACTCCGTCGAAAGACATACTTTGGAATGAGATATTTTTTTGGGATCATCCGAATTTTGGACTGATGCTTATTATTATAGTATGCCTAATCAAATTACCCATAAATCGTCTGAATTATAGGCTCATGGTGGTGTTCAAAAATTTAAATGATGACTTAGGAATAAAATTAGTATCAAAGAATAGAATAACTAAAATTGAACAACAGTCAGTAACCTAAAGTCCGCGTTAAACAACTAGCATTTGCCTCCTAACGTTGGAGCTAGGTCTAGATTGTTGGGATTTGTCGAACGCAGATTCGCGCGATTTAAATTATGAGCAAAAGTACTCAGATTTTGTCTTTTGTTATAACATATGCAACATAATTCAAATCTATTAAAACTTTGTGTATGCCAGGTCAACCAATTCCCGAACAGCAGCTGATTGAGCTTTTAAAAAGTAACTATGCGATCAATGTAGAAGATATTCAGTCGCTTCAATTAGGCGCTGACATGAATGCATTGGTTTATAAAGTAAATGATTCGGCTAACTCCTATTTTTTAAAACTTAAATACGTTAACCATGAAGAAACCCACATGGATGTTATGAAGTTACTGCATGATTCACACGTAAAGGAAATTATTTTTCCCATTTGTTCTGTTGATGGCAAATTATTAAAACAATTAAATGACTTTAAAATGATTGTTTATCCTTTTATTGAGGGTCAGAATGGATTCCAGCACATATTAACTAAAAATCAGTGGATCAAGTTAGGAAAAACATTAAAGCAAATTCATACATTATCCATACCGGTTGCTCTTCGAAAATCACTAAGAACAGAAACGTATTCTCCAAAATGGCGCGAAATGGTTAAATCTTTATACTCTCAAATAGAATCAGATACATCCACCAATACAATGACTATAGATTTTAAAAAGTATTATCTAAAACACTTCGATTCGATTAATCGACTTGTTAATTCGGCAGAAGAATTGGTGAAGCTAATACAATTTGATGCACATGAGTACGTCTTGTGTCATGCAGATATACATGCCGGAAACATTTTAATGACTTCGGATGAATCATTTTACATTATTGATTGGGACGACCCCATGATGGCTCCCAAAGAACGTGATCTTATGTTTATAGGCGGTGGCGTCGGCAATGTTTGGAATTTATCTGCAGAAGTAGCTTATTTTTATGAAGGCTATGGTGAGGTTGTGATCAATAAAACGATTTTGTCTTATTACAGGCATGAACGTATTATCGAGGATATCGCTCTTTATGGACTCGATTTACTCGCATCCAATATGAGCGATCAATCAAAACGGGTGAGTCTAGAGCATTTTAAATCGATGTTTGAACGCAATGGTGTTGTTGATATAGCATTTCAGGGCCTTGAATAAAATATGTGACCTGTTGGGAGTGGAAGTATATGATATTTTTTATTCGCCCAAAGTGATGAAACTCCTGTTGTGCCGTTAATCGAATACAATGGATTGCTTGATAAAATAATTCATTTATTGTGCTGTAAACGAAATCTTTTGGGTGTTATTTCACTATTCACTCTTTAGGTTATTCTATGTTTCAGTAGGGACATTTTATTTATGCCCCCTATCGCTGATCTCACATTGTCATTGCAGATGCATATATGGGGTCAACTGATTTGTTCCACAGAATTTTTCACATCAGAATAGGCTGTATCTCTTAATACATTTCCATGAGCGCTGATAAGATGTTTGAATCTCAATTGTAACAAAGAGTCAAAATCAGCCTTATGAACTCCTGTAGCATTAAGCCATATAGGTGAAATTCGTGCTTTTGCTATTTCTCCATGAGATAAAGCCATTTTTGCAGTATCTTCACTAAAGAATTCATCAATTTCAACCCAATTCTTTATGCTGTCACAAGTAATAATAATACCCTCATGATCTTCAAAATAGATGAAGCCCTCAGAAGGAGATGAACTTTTGTACATGAAAAAATGGCAGTTTTTTATTGGCAGTTCATCCTGGTCCTGCAAATAACGTACACCATGAAGCTTTTCCTCAGTAGGGACAGACCATAATCTGGCGTGATATCTATTCACATAAAATAGATCATCTCTTCCATGAAATGCTCCAATGCTCAAAACATGCCTTACAGTACCTAAATTATCAAGCGCTTGTAATCCAATCTCGTTCAGTCGTACCGTATTGATGAGGGTTAAATCCCCGTTCGATTCAATAATTGTCATATTTCTACTGTGCTGAATCTTTGTATTATCAAAATAAGTAATATTAGTACCACGAACAACATGGATCCCTTCAAATGCTTCAATTATATCGCCATGAGGCCAGGCTGGAGAGTATTTGGGCATAATTGTACTCGGTCACTTCTAAATAATTATTTCTGCATTGAATGATACTTGAGTATCACCAGCTATACTATGTAATAGACAAAAAGGAACTATCAAAGAGAAATGAGATGATCTTTAAGTTAGGCAAGGAAGCCACATTACTGCTTATGGAAGGTTCTAAAAGGGCCATTCCTTTTAATATCATTTTGGCCTCCTTGCTCGCACTTATTTTATATCATCAGGTCCCCTTCTTACTGATTAGTGGCTGGTATTGCGGAATTTTAATCATTAGTTTTATTAGATGGAATTTTTGCAGACGAATCATTAAGAATAATTTGGATCCGGGTGAAAAACAATCTATTTTGATCAAGTTTTTTTTTCTTACGCTACTCATGGGGATTGCATGGGGGGGGTGCTACCTAATTTCTTTAGCTTATGTAACTGAGCTCTATGAGTTCATTATTATTTTAGTATTTGGCGGAATGAGTGCTGGTTCGGTTGCGACACTCTCTGTTTGTTTACCAGCATATTATGCTTATATAGTTCCCATGTTTTTACCAGTAATTGCCTATAATTATTCAGTTCTGGACATGGACAGAGCCCTTTTGGCAACTATGTTTTTATTGTTTGTTGTGATGCTTCTTATTGCTGCAAAAATTAATATGAAATTATTGCATAAAACATTTCAATTATCCCAAGAAAGAGAAACATTGATTTATGAGTTACAAATTATATCGATAACAGATCCTTTAACGGGGCTATATAACAGAAGACATTTTGAGTTCTTATTCCCGCTGGAGCTTCAACGCGCCAAACGCAATAGATATCCTATAAATCTTATCTCTATGGATGTTGATAATTTTAAATTAATTAATGACAATTTTGGTCATCCTTATGGTGATAAATTTTTAATCGGTATTGCGGAACTTCTCAATAGTGTTTGTCAACGAACAAATGATACGCTTTTCCGGCTTGGCGGCGATGAGTTTGCTGCAATTCTTGCCAATCAGCCTCTTGAAGAAGCCCTCTCTGTATGTCAAACAATAAACGGTTTATTTCAAAAAAAAATAGTTCATGCTGATGATTCCAATATTAATGATCAGACCATTTTGGAGCAAGTGACATTAAGTATAGGGATTGTTAATATTCATTTTGATTATTCATCGAATATTGAAACCGTGATTAACCTTGCTGATAAGGCACTATATCAAGCTAAAAAAGGAGGCAAAAATCAAATAATAATTGAGCGCTTACATTAGTTGAAATTCGCCATAAAAGTTTAAAAAAAATATAAAAATCTCTCTCTTTCTGGGTTGCATTAGAGTAAGTTTTTTTTCGCATTCTCGATAAATAAATGTCATAGTGCAAAATAGAAAAGCCACTTTTTTTTCAATAAAAAAATAGAACTGAGTACTTGAAAAACAAATAGTTTAATATAAGATACAGATTAGACGGCTCTAAGTGTGTGATTTTTCATCGTTTTTTTGATATAAAAGAAATAAGGCTTTTATGATTCAAGTAAATGTTTGGCTTTCAACAACGCAAATTTTTGGCAAACGGATTAAAAACCGATTTTTTGGTCCATTATTAGCCTCCGATGGAGATGAAAATATTGGGCATGCTAACTTTTACATGGAGCTTAATGAGCGCTCGCGCGGCTTCGCAAAACTAGAAGATAATCCAGGCCATTTTTTTGTAAAAAAGAGTCTTAGTTATGTACCTGAATTGGCTGAAGGTAATGCGGGCAAATATTATAGGCGAAAAACCCTCAGAAGCGTTGAAGTAACCCACAGTTTCTGGCCCAAGAGTACCCCCTCAAGAAGTCAATTGGCTCAAGATTTTTTTCATTTTTTGCATCTTGCCCCGAAATGTAAAGGAGTTAAGCCAGAAATATCTGATCATGAATCCGATATGCAAAGAGAAGTAATTGGCAAAGGCTCAACGCATCCCATTGAACATCCCTACTATCAGGACGGGATAAAAAAAGTTGATAAAGATAAAAAAGAAAACCTTGATAAAATCGTTAAAACTTGGAACTTAGATAGTGATTTAGACAATAAAAAAAATATTCAAGCCCAACTTAATACGTTACTATCAAAACAGCACGAATTAATTAGTTTACGAGATGACCTGAGTAAACGCTGTCAAAAGGCACTGGATGAACTCAAGGAAAAAACAGATAATTTAACCAATAAGTTAGTTAAAAATAATCAAAAAATCACTTTTCTTCATAAGAAATCAAGTATCTTAGAAAAAATTTACAATCCTACGAATAACACCTATAAGGAAATGAAGTCTGTAATTCAAATGCTTGATATGTTGCAAAAGGAGAATCTAGAGCTATCCGAGGAGTTAACTGAGCTCGAAAAAATGAGAATACAAAAACAAAGTGGTTATGAAGAACAAATGCGAGAAAATCAAACGGAAATCGATCAGGTTGATAAAGAAATGAGTCGACTTCAAGTCCAACTTGGTGAACTCAATGAAAAATTGCAAAATATAGATGAAACGAAGATAGCGGCATTAAAAACAGAGATCAATGAACGTGCAGATTTCCTTTCTCGTCAAGAAATGTCAATAAAAACACTATATAAAACTGATGGACGACACCCGGACCATTCGATAAGTCTCCCTACCAGTGAGTGTGGATTACGTTATTTCGTTGATGAGTTAGCAGTGATTAAAGCCATGGAAAACGAAAGAAATGAAAATTATATGCTAATCAAAAATAATTGTGCGAAAAGTGTCAAACGTTGTTTATTGGCTGGCATTGATCATTTACGAACAGTACTACCTAAGAGTTTTTTTAAATATCAACCGATTGAAACCACTAACGGAGTTTATAAGTGGGCTAGAGCACTAGAACAAGAACTAACGAAGCTAAATATGAAACTTAATGTAGATAAAACGTCTTCATGCGTAGAAGAAAATGAAGAAAACGCTGTTCAACGTTCACTCCCAATATCTTAGCAAGAGAGTGTTCATCCAACTGTGTCACCTCAGTCATTATCTAAGTCCCAGGGTTAGTCTGTCTTCGAAATAGATTTGTAACTGGGACACGATAAGCGCCCAATTGTGCATGGGCTGATTCCATTTTTCCAGTACTTTCTGGCAAGCACAATAAATAAGCTTAATAAGGGCGTTTTCACTGGTGAAAGCGCCTTTATTTTTAGTGTACTTGCGAATTTGCCGATGAAAGCCTTCAACAATATTGGTAGTGTAAATGATGCGTCTTAGCTCTTCTGGGTATTTGAAGTATTGTGATAGAGCTTCCCAGTTGTTATTCCAGGATTTCATCACCGCCGGGTATTTTTTGCCCCATTTCTCTTCCAACTCAAGTAGATGATGCAAAGCCATATCTTTGCTTGAAGCCTTATAAACCAGCTTTAAATCGGCCATAAAGGCTTTCTGGTCCTTACTAACCACATACTTTAATGAGTTGCGAATTTGATGAACGACACAAAGCTGGATCTCGGTGTTAGGAAAAACTTCAGCAATGGCATCAGGAAATCCCTTAAGTCCATCGATGCTTGCTATAAGGATATCCTCTACACCACGAGCTTTAAGGTCATTTAATACACTAAGCCAAAAACGAGCTCCCTCTGCCTCAGATAAATAGAGCCCTAGAATATCTTTTTTACCTTCTGAATTTACAGCAAGGACGGTGTAAAATGCTCTACTTATGACCTTACCTTCAACACGTACTTTAAAGTGCATGGCATCAAGAAAAACGATTGGGTATACAGATTCTAGGGAGCGATTACGCCACTCGGTAATCAGGGGTAATAGTTTGTCAGTAATCAGGCTGATTTTAGCACTCGAGACTTCTAGTCCATACATCTCACTCATGTTACGCACATGACCTTGTAGTTTGAATAAAAAGCATTAGAATTTCGTCCTTATTTTAGGGAGGAAGTTAAATGGATATGCTTGATCTTTATAGTGATTATTTAATTTGTCAGAACAAATATGCGACAGCCACCGGATTATCTGATTTGGTTGATGGAGCATTTGCGCATGACAAGGTGACTCGATTTCTTCGTTTTGAGTCTTTTGATTCAAAATCCCTTTGGCGCTATGTAAAAAAGCCAGTGAGGTCGCAAGAAACGGTTGGTGGTGTCTTAATACTGGATGACTCCATCGAAGAGAAACCCTACACGGATGAGAATGAAATTAATTGTTGGCATTACTCTCATGCTAAAGGGAGCGTGCTCAAAGGAATCAACATCTTGTCATGCATGGTTCGCTATGCTGACTTCAGTGTACCCATAGGGTATGAGGTGATTAAAAAAGATGTTGCCTATTGTGATATTAAAACCAAACAAGCCAGAAGAAAATCATCGGTTACCAAAAATCAATTATTTCAAAACCTGATTACTCAGGCCATTACCAATAAAGTGATGTTTGATTATGTGCTTGCAGACAACTGGTTTGGCTCGAAGGCCAATATGGTTCACATCCATAAAGACCTTCAAAAATCGTTTATCATTGGGATTAAATCTAACCGCACGTTAGCTTTATCTGAAAACGAGGCCAAAAACGGACGGTACCAACAAGTAAGAGCTTTAGAATTAGAAGAGGATGTAGCCCACACAGTCTGGCTTAAAGGCCTAGACTTCCCCGTGAGGCTCCTGAAAAAAGTGTTCAAAAACGAAAACGGTTCAACAGGAATTCTCTATCTTGTTTCTAATGACATGCCAAGTAGTGCCGAACGTCTTTATGAAGTGTACCAGAAACGGTGGCGGATTGAAGAGTATCACAAATCAATTAAGCAAAATGCAAGCTTAACCAAGTCGCCCACTCGAACCGTTAAAACTCAGTGTAATCATATTTATGCTTCTATTATTGCATACTGCAAGCTGGAATTGTTGAAGATAAAAACTCAATTAAATCATTTTGCCATTAAGTACAGATTGATCCTTAGAGCAAATCAGCTTGCATGGCGGGAGCTTAAAAATATGGCTGCTTAAAATAGATCGTGCGTAACATGAGCATCTCAGATAAATGCTCGCTTATCGCCTCGTAACTCATGCCTATCGCATAGAGGGCTAGGACTTTATTATCCAGTGACTCGTTGAGTACCGTTTGACGTTTTTTTACAAGCTCGGGTTCAAAGCTGCCATCCCTATCTCGAGGTGTTTCTAAATCAAAAACTCCAGTTGTTGATTTAATTGTTTTAGTCGTTTTGCCGTTGCGACGGTTTGAAATACCTGTCTCATGACAATCAGTCATATGAGAATCCATTTCACCTTCTAATGCCGCCTCTAATAGCTCTTTTATTAAGGGGGTCAGTATGCCGTCTTTTCCAGTGAGAGATTGGCCAGACTTTAACTGGGTCAAAGCCTCTAATTTGAACTCATTGAAATCAAAATTCGATAAATCTATTTTCTTTTTATTCATATCTACCTCTTTTAAGTGTTAAATTATAAACAAATTAAAAGAGATGACACAGTTATTTAAACACTACCCTTAGCAAATTTAAAGTAAGGTTGCCTAAAGCTCTTGCATCCGGAATTTCTCCCCTATCCTGGATGCAAGCCGTTCATTTTAGATTGATTTGTTATACATGGCGAGACAGAACATAATCTTGATGATGCTCCTCATCATGAATAATAAGCGTGTTGTTTTTTTGTTCTCCGAGCATGAGCTTTTTGACCAGTTGAAAGATAGAGTATGTATCATTGGAATACTCTAAAAAACGTAAAAAGTCTCTTTCTTTTTTTAAAAAATGGTTTGGATTATTTAAAATACAGAGCCCCAAGCTCTTTTTTTGCGCAGGATCCAAATCGTTAATTATCCTTTCCAATCCTAAAAGATATCCATTTTTGCGTTCTTTAAGCGAAAGGTCTTGAAACAATTTTTCTTGCAGCCATTGATCAATCTCGGCACCAGTTTTATTATTGACAGTAAAATCATTACTTGAAAAATATCGAGTAGTTCTTTGCTGCCTCTTTAAACTGCAAATCGCATTTTGTAATAGAGGCTCTATATCATCAACTATCGACTTTAAAGGAACTCGTCCTTTATCTATTAGAGTAGTCAATATTTCCAACTGAACCTCTTTTTTGTCAAATATATCTAATTTTTTGCCCGTAATCTCAAGGTATTCCCTTAAAACATCGCCAATTTCTTTCTCACTGATAGACAAATTATTTAAGGCAATCGCCCCTATTTTTGCTGATACTTCAAACAAAGTAGCAGGTTTTTTATGAGAATTAAGACCGAAATAGGTAATATCTTTTAAGGGTTGAAATTGTGCTTTTTTAATGTATCCGTCAGATTGGGCTGAATTTCCTATAATATAAAGATTCCTATAATTTTCCTGGAAGTTTCTCAATTCATCTGCAGTAGGCGTTTCATCAAGAAGCAATTTGGTGAGAATCATCTTCAATTCATAAGCACAGCTTCTTTGCTCACGTGCAAAGCTGGCACTTCGCGACAAATTTCCTGTACGATCAGAATAATAGGTACTCAAATCAAAGGGCAATAAGTCTTCAAACTCAATATTTGAATGTCGTGGATTTTGTAAATTTAAAAATGACCGTAGGGTTCGATTTTGCTTATCTATATATTTAATATTTAAACTAAAGCTTCCTTTACCTCCGGGTATCCATTCGAGATAAAGTTTTCCTATCTTTGCTTTGACCCAGTAGCGACCATTATCTTTTGGCGGTACGACAAAATCTTCATCTTGAAATAATTTTGATGACAAATCGATCTCACTCAATTGTGGCAGATCACGTATCCTATATGAAGTGAGAGGAACTTCCACATAATTGTTTCCGATTTTCCGAGAAGTTTTGCACCACTCATAACTTGTTTTTTGCAAATCTCTAAACTTTGTCATTTCTCACCTATTTGACTACGATGAGCATAATTTATGCCATATGAGCGATTTTGATAATATGGTACTTTCGAAATTCAAATGTTCCAAAATGGAAATAATTTCAATTGATTATTATAAAGACTGATATTTTCTAAAAAGTTTAAATGGCCCAATTCATTGGGAAGGTGTTCCAAATTTTGATGTCCAAGTTTAAGCGACTTTTAAAAATATAATGTTGTAACATGAGTGAGCACTCACTCTTATTGAACAGGAATACTTAGAATAAATTTTTTCTCAAAATGTAACTGGTATAACCCATAAAATTATCAGGTAATGTGGCAATTACTTGATACCCCAGTTTTTGATAGAATCCCTTTGCTTGGAATTCTGCAGTATCCAGTTGAATCATTTGGCAGTGATTTTCTTTTGCGAAAACATCTAGTTGTTCAAACAATTCACGTCCTAATCCTTGGCGACGATATTGCTCATGGATCCAAACGGTAAATACTCGACACAGCTTACCAAATATATCTCCTTTAATTCCGCCAAGAACTTCCAATCCCTCAGTTTGTGCATGGATAATAAAAGGTTTTGCTTCATAATTGCCAATAATCGATTCATTAAATTTTTTTAAATTTTCGTATATGATTTTAGAAACAACATCATTTTCTTTGAAATCAGTAATGATTTTAAATGGCTCACTCATTTATATCTCCTACTCGATAAATTCGCAATTTTAATTCATCTTACAATGAAATGTGTTGTTTTATGTAGTAAATCGATTGGCACTAAACGGCAATGGATCAACGATTAAGTCCTCTTTGGTCATCATTTCAGCAAGTAAACGACCTGTAATAGGTCCTAAAGTCAAACCATGATGTGCGTGTCCAAATGCAAACCAAAGTCCCTTATGTCTGGGAGCTGGGCCAATAATGGGGAGCATATCAGGAGTACATGGCCTACACCCCATCCAGGGAGATTCATCAATTCGTGTGGTAATTGGGAATAGCGTACGAGCTATAGGCTCTACCAAATCAAGCTGAACTGGAGTTTTTTTTGAGTCGCGTGTGGCAAATTCTGCGCCTGTTGTAAGACGAATCCCCCTTGCCATAGGCGCGATTAAATAGCCATTTTCTATATCAAGTACAGGATGATAAAGGTGTGCATTTTGCCCTTTTGCATAATGCATGTGATATCCACGTTTCACTGCCAGTGGAAAACGATATCCCAGCCTTGAGCATAAAACATCGGACCAGGGTCCTAATGCAATCACAGCAGCTTCCGCATGGATTAGCCCCTGCCCTGTTTGAACGGTCCATTGATTGGATAAAGTGAATGCATCGCCAAAAAAGAACTGGCCACCAAGGTGTTCAAAATATTTTGCGTAGGCAGATACCAGCGCGCCAGGGTCGCTTACAGTTTCTGAATCCACATAGCGAAGAGCGCTTAATAATGATTTATCGAGATCGGGCTCAACCTCATGTAATGCAGATGAATCAAGGAACTCAAATTGGATGCCATACTCCGATTTGCACTGCTCAGCAAATTGAAGTTCAGCATCTTGTTTTTTTGAGGTTCTAAACACTTTAATCCATCCTCCTGACCGCAACAAATGTCGCGCTTTTGCAGCATCGGCAAGAAAGTGATGTTCATTCACACTATGTTGGATTAAGGTTTCATAAGATTTCGCAATCTTTGCATGACGAAAAGAATGAGAGTTAACCCAATATTTCCACAAGAAAGGTGCCAGCTTGAGTATCGATTTGGGATGATATCGGACATCAGGAGAGTGGTTCAAAGCATACTTAATGAGCGAAGCAATATCTCTTGGAAATGCATAGGGGTATACTCCCTCACGCTGAATTAAGCCTGCGTTACCAAAAGATGTCTCATTTCCTGGCGATTTCAAATCGATCAAAGCTACGGAGCGTCCTCGCATTTGCAAATGAGTTGCAATCGATACTCCGACAATTCCACTGCCAAGAATAATGACATCAAATTTCATAAAGCATAAACTCCATTAGCTGAAGAAAAAATAATATTATTGCGCTAGTTATACGAGCTTATAACTTATTCATTATGAAAATTAAATAAGGGTCACCTAATTTTTAATAAAGGAAAATAGCACGCATTGGTACTGCCCATATGCATTATAAAAGCACAATTCCAAGATAGGTTAGGTATAAAATTCCATTCAAAAGCAATGCACCTACTTTAATCCCATGTGCTGAAATATTAAACCTTAACCATGCTGTTGCCAGGTAAGTGATGAGGATGCCGGTGAGTACTATCCTGGAGGGTTGCCAAGGTGTTAAAAGTATTCCTAATGCAGGTAATAATGTTCCCTGAAAAACCATCGCACCACATATATTACCAAAGCCCAAAGTATCTTGGCCTTTGCGTACCCAAATCACACTGTTTACCTTTTCCGGTAATTCAGTTGCTATAGGAATAATAAGCAATGATAAAAGCAAAACAGGTACACCAATAAAGTCTGCCACTTCATGTACTCCCTCAATGAATCCTTTTGCACTAAATACTAATAAAATCAAACCCAAAAGTAATTGAATCAGGATTGTTGTTAAATTGGTTTTTAGGCCTAGCCGGTTTAGAAGCAAAGGCTCATTCGTGATGACAGCATGTCCATCTTTGACTAAAGCTTTAGATGCACTCAATGTAAGTAATAAATAGATAAAATAAAGAGAAATGAGAGTAACACTAAATAAAATACGTATATAGTTTGGCTTTAGAGGAAGAAACATTGCTAAAGCACCGAATGTAAATGCGACTAAGAAAAAATTCAAATCTCTCTTAAATCCAGTAACTTCTGGTGCAATGTATCCCTTAATACCCCGTTTTTTAATTACTGAAAAAGCCATGATAACCGTTGATAAGGTAGATAACATTAGTGGAGCACCTAAAATTGCTCCTACACTAATTTCTTCATTAATTTGTCGATCAGGAGTCCCTGCAATAATTGCCAAAAGTGGTACGGTTGTTTCTGGAAGTGCTGTAGAAATCGCTGCGAATATTGAACCGGTGACACCAGTTGAAATGTTTATTCTTTCACCAAAATATTCCAGCGCATTAGAGAATAATTGCGCTGATATTAAGATAAGAACGAGCATAACTAATAGTTCAAACCACATGTACATAGATATCCCTTATAATTACAGCTAAATTATCATCCTTAATAGGCAACAAAACATGCCATTCTTCTCTAGAGACAGAGAGGATATTGTATATCACTCCGTCTATTATTTAAGTGCCGCAGACATTCTTATGCTCTTAATCAAACGCAAGCTTCTTCATATAGGTCGGAGCAAAAAGCTATCAATAGGCCCAAGATAATTGTAAAAAAAACTTAATGATCTTTATAATCCAAAGCAATTAAAATGCAAGGTCCGCCAGCTATGATATTGATTTTATGTTGCTTACAGTTTTGAATGGCGTTATTACTTTCTGCACCTGGTTGCATCCAAATATTTTTAATGCCCTTGTGAATTGCATCTTCAACAACTTTCTCTGTAACTGCAGGTGGGGTGATGATGGAAATACTTTCTACCTCATCTGGCAAATCTCGTACTGAAGGGAAAACAGACAATCCTTCAATTTGATCTTCTTGAGGATTTACTGGATAAACTTTTTTACCATTTTGTAAATAACAACGTAAAACCTTATTTCCATATTTTCCACGATTGGATGAAGCACCAATCACAGCAAATGCTTTTGACTTAAAAAATGCATCCATTTGATCATTTATCATAGTGTCTTATTTAAAAAATTAGGCATTTAACTAGTTTAGCAGTGAATAGTGATTCACGGTATCTTTGATGACTATTCGTTTAATATGTATAATATTTTTAACAGCATTTTTCTCTTATTATTTTAAGGATTCACCTTCGCTATCGCGCAAAATTTTCTCAACCCAGGTTTTTAATTTAGTATAGTGCGAACCCTCCCAATAAGTTTTTTTGCACGATTGGCACTGCATGAATGTTTCATAATATTTTTGTGCCAACTTAGGAACATCTGCGATAATTTCAGTTTTTTCAATTCTTTTCAACTTTCCATTACACAAGAGACATCGAGTAAATGGATGGCACTGTTTTTTTAACTGAAACTGATGCAACACTTCCTCCACCTGCTGTTGAGGATTGGTATGGTGTATCCAATGCCCATGCATAATGCTTTTATTTTTCAAAATCCCGATATCACGTGTTAACACAATTCGATGTTCATTAATACAGCACTGAATGATAAACTCATCCGTTAAATTATTTGCATAAACCACATCAAATCCGAGTAAACGCAAATACTTAGCGAGTTTTCCAAGATGCACATCCAGAATAAAGCGAGGTTTTCTCAGTGGTTTGGGGTGTAGTCGAATTAATTCACTGACATCAAAAGATTCAAAAACAGGATATACGGAAATTAAATCTTTATCTTGGACAAGATAGTTAAAATCAACTGATATTCCATTGACTAATATCACTTCGATTTCAGTATGTGGAATCCCAAGCGATTCAATAAGATCTTTAATCGACGTTTTTTGTGCTACGGTATGAATAAACTGCGTTTTACGCTTTTCTGGTGGGAGAAAATCATTTAACTCTTCATAAAACCGTAACTGGATGGAAATCATAGGCTGATTATATTATTCACCTTGCTATAATTTATGGCATAAAAATGTGAAAAGTAAAAATGATGTAAAAAGATGAGCAGAAGCGCAGCAAGTTATCCGAGCATAGCGAGGGATCTCCACGCCGTAACACGGTGTTACGATGGGAGATCCCTCGTACGCTCGGGATGAACCGATTTGTTGCGTTCCGATAATGCAGAATCTTAAAAAATAGAGTTGGCCCTTTAAAAACGCTGTGCGGATGGATCCAATCGATCTAACGCTTGAAAAGGAAGCATCCATCCAGGATATTCAGGTGGTAAGGCACTCACCTCATCTAACTGTTTTAGTTCTTCAACTGATAATTTTAGTTTCACAGCCTCTAAATTATCTTCTAACTGTTCTATACGCTTGGCGCCAATAATAACAGAGGTTACAGCAGGTCTGCTGAGCACCCAGGCTAATGAAACACGAGCAACACTACAATTATGGTTTGCTGCTATTGGTCTGAGTACATCAAGAATTTTCCAAGCCCTTTCCTTATCGACAATGGGAAAATCAAAGCTGGATCGACGAGCGTGGTCTGGTGTTTGATTTTCACGGCTGAATTTACCTGAAAGTAAGCCACCAGCAAGTGGACTCCATACCAGCAGCCCCGATTTTTCGGCTTCCAATAGAGGTATAATTTCTCGTTCTAAATCTCGTCCAGCCAAGGAATAATAGGCTTGCAACGTATCAAAGCGGGCCAGGTTTTTAAATTGAGAAATTCCCAATGCTTTTGCAATTTTCCATGCTTGCCAGTTAGAACACCCGATATAGCGAACTTTTCCTTGTTGGACTAACGCATCAAGTGCTCGCAGAGTTTCTTCGATTGGGGTAATGGGATCATTTCCATGTATTTGATACAAATCAATATACTCGGTATTCAGTCGACGAAGACTAGCATCAACTGCATCCATAATATGCCCCCGAGAGGCCCCTATATCATTGTAACCTTGCCCTACTCTTCCATATACTTTGGTTGCGATCACTACGTCTTTGCGTGCGATATTAAGGTTTTTTAAAGAGTTCCCTAAAAGACGCTCGCTTTCTCCTTCGGAATAAATATCCGCACTGTCAAAAAAATTTATCCCTGCATCTATAGAAGTTTTGATGAGCTTATCTACACCTGCTTGGTCAACCGCACCAACTGTTTCCCAAAATCCTTTTCCCCCAAAAGTCATTGTTCCTAAACAAAGAGTAGAAACAAGCAAGCCTGTATTTCCTAAGGTTTTGTATTCCATTGCGCTATCTCCAATCGAATAATTCATGAATTGATATTGCACCCACTAATTGTGCCGTGCTCCAAATATTGCAAGCCCTTGAGTCCGAAACCAGTATTTGTCATCCCCCACAACATAGGTATTTAACTGAGGTATCTCTTGAATATCTGAATAACCTGTTGTTACAAAATAACTTTTCCCTAAAATTGAATATTCTTTAGTATTCCGTGAGGGAGTTACCAGAATGTGTCCCTCAGGAATAATTTTGATTAATTGTTCAATAAAACCTACTATTTCTTTTTCGTTTTCTATCCCATTTTCAATACCAAGCAAATATGGGACAAAAGCAGTATCAAACGTTTGAGTTCTATCACTCATAAGCAGTTGATCTATTGTCCCTACATGGAATTGAATGTTTCTATCGAGTTCATAATTACTTTGGCTTTTGGAGCGAACGGCATGTTGAACCAATGTCACCATGTAGTGAATATAAGTTCTTCTTAATGAATTCGGTAGTATTAACCAGGATAGAAAATTAGTGAATTTTCCACTGGATAAAGGGATTAAAGGAGGATACCAGAAGGTCAGTGCAGCGAATAATTCACCAATTGAAGGAAGTGGATTTCCATGATCATCATATTCACGATAAAGATAATATTTTTTAAATGCTTTCATCCAAGCAATTGTAACGGGATCTTTATCATAGGCAGTAACGGCTTTTGCACCTGCTTGAGCCAATAGAAAACTACTATTTCCATATCCAGGAATGACCAAGACATTTTTTCCCTCGATCTCTCCTCGAAGATCATATCTATCTTTTCGCTCTCCTGCCAATGCGGATGCGATATAGCGTTCAGCGCCCATTGGATAAATTTGCACTTCTTTATTATCAGAAAGTCTTGTTATACGCCTGTCTAAGATCCATTTTTTTTCTTGTTTACTTAAAATGGTTTCAGTAGCTGACATAAAATTCCTAAATTAATTTTGTGAGGGTTTTAATCTCGATGACTTTATCATTTTTTTTATAAACATGGGTGACCCTTTAAAATTATTGCTTAATTTTGCCGCGAGATTTTTCCCTAAGGTTCGAGAAGGCTGCTCAATAAATACATGCAATAACCAGGATAATAATAAAGAAGCACTAATAACGATAATGAGTGATAGCCAAATTTTAAACTTCATCTCCAACATAATTCGCAGGACGATATAACCGACGATACTATGAATGACATACAATGGATAACTAATACGAGCCAAGAAATTAAATGCAGGATTTGCTTTAAAAAAATGAGGAAATATAGAAGCAAATAAAAAAGTTAATACAGCAAAAGCATAGCTCCATGCCAAGATTAAATTTCCTGAATAAGGCCCTGACCACCAAGCGATACAAAACATAGCAAATAAAGTACCAATTATAAAATATCCCAAATCAGGTTTAACTTTATGACAATATAAGTAATGCAAAACAACACCAATAAATATAAAAATGATATATTGTGCTGACATCATATATGTTTCTGCCCCAATAAAAGCTACTAAATTACTTGTTGCCCACTCGGGAATTCTGTGCGACATATAGCAGGTCAAAAGAAAAAGTAATGTGGGTATAAAAAAAACCTTTAGAGAATAACGACGAAACCAGACAATGGATAGTGCTGCGATGAGATAGAATTTCATTTCTACTTCAAGAGTCCAGACGATAACATCAATATTTCTTGAAGCAAGAATGTCTCGAATTCCGGGGAGATAGTGAATTATTATTTCCTGAAACGTATATGGCCATCCAGTAATAAAGAATTTTCCACCTAAAAATAGAGCCCATAAAGTAAAACTAAATCCAATGACATAAGTAGGAACTATACGAAAAAAACGATTCACGAAAAAACTAATGCTATTGGTCTTCTGTAGTGAAAAGGGAATAACAAATCCACTGATTATAAAAAATAATCCTACCCCATAAGCACCCCAGTCAAAAAGTGGAAATGGGTTAAGCCACTTAACATAAATTGGTGTCGCGTGGGTTTCAGGGGTTAATAGAGGTGCATTAATTAGATGAGAAATAGAGTCTCTCTTATACCAAAAAGCACTTAAATAATGAGAAACAACGACAAATAATGCAGCAAGACCTCGTAATGTATTTGCAAATTCAATCTTAGATTCATCTCTCATGAGAGGCTCCCACGTGGAATTCTTCTAAGTTATCAATATGAGTCATATCTTAAATAACTCGAACTAGATTTTGTGATGCAGCAATCCTAATTCCTTTTTTCTCGGGAATAAAGTTTTTTATCTAGAAATAACACTTTAATGCTGTGCCAATAAATTATGCTAATATTATATACAAATAGGCCATAAAGTGAGAGAAACATGAAATACAAGACAACAGTTGAAGTTGAGCGTGATGGCTCTCTTGTTATGACAGATGGAACATTATCTGCTACCGGCGATATGATTTTTGCTTATCATGCACTTGTGACAATTTGCAATGATCAAGCTAAAAAAGGAAACACATTCCAAAGAGACCAGCACTTTCAAGTTCAACCTGTAGTACAGTCAAGTAATCTAGGTCTGGTAATCTGGAACAAAATTCAGGAAAAATAAGAGCTATTCCGAATTGGTTTATTAACTCCTGCTCTCACAGAATGGCTTATCCACAAGTCCATAGGCCAGTAGAGCCTTCATCGTCTCGGATAGGCCTGTGGACCCTGTGGGTAAGCCATGACACACCGAACTATGTTTTAGAAACCGTACTAGGGTGTCCGAAATACACTTGAGCTGGTGTTAAATATCCAAAAGACTGATGGAGTCTTCGGTTGTTATAATATTCAAAATACTCAGCTAATTCCAGCTCTATCTCTTCGATTGTTTCGAAATCATACCGATAGAGTTTTTCTTGCTTAACACTGCGCCATAAACGTTCTATGAAAATATTATCGAGGTATCGGCCGCGCCCATCCATACTGATAGAGATTTTGTGGGCCTTCAAGGTATTGATCCAATCATTAGACGTGAACTGAGCACCCTGATCGGTATTAAAAATATCACACCGCCCCTGTAATAACGCGTTTTTTAGCGCCTCTACACAAAATTCTGCTTCTAATGTTGGGGACACCGCCCATTGAAGCACATACCGACTATACCAGTCCATGATGGCAACCAAGTAAACATGGCCTCCCTTCATACGCACGTAGGTAATATCAGCAGCCCAGACCTGATTAGGCTTAGTGATATCGATGTCACGTAATAGATAGGGGTACACGGTGTGCTCTTTATTGGGAACGCTTGTATTTGGCTTTGGGTAGACGGTTTCTAATCCCATAGCCTCCATGAGTCTCTTGATGCGTCGTTTACCAACAGGATAGCCAACTTCAAGGGACAACCATTGTGCGCGCTTCACTTTACCTTCACATGGATACTGGAGATAATGCTCGTCTAACAGCGCCATGAGCCGCTCGTCCTCTGCTGATATAGGAGACGCTTTGTAATAATAACTGGAAATACTCAATCCGAGTAGCATGCATTGTTCTCGGATTGATATTTCAGCGTTGCTATCAATCAGCTTACGCTTTTCATCCAAGCTCAGTGGCAGTCTTTTTTTTTAACCATGATAATTGGGCTTGAAGTCGACCAATTTCCTCATACAAAGCACCAACAAGCTCGGCTTGCTCTTTTTTATCCTTATCATGAGAATTGGAAAAAGCATCTGAAATAGCCTGCAATGCTGTTTGCTTCCATGCTTTAATTTGGGTAGGATGCACACCGTATTCGCTGGTCAGTTGAGCCTGAGTCAATTTTCCTTCAATTGCCGCAACTGCTATCTTTGATTTTTTTGATGCCGTGTAATAGTTTCTTTTTTTGCTCATTCTATTCTCCTCTGTTACTTAGAAGAATAGCTCTTAAAAATTACCTTTTTTCGTCCAAAAAACCGCGCCTATATCACCATAAGTACTTTATTTTTCCTTAACTGCCTAGGCTATACTTTAAAAAATACTTTATAGTCTTTGAGAGTATGAAATGAAAATTGCAGTAATTTTCGCTAATGTTGAATATACTGACCTACCTTTTGGTCACTTATATCAACTGGATAGGGTTGGTATTTCAAATATCATCATTTTGCTTAATGAAGATGAGTTTGAGAAAGCACATACAACCCGAATCAGAGTATTTGATTATACACTACCGCAAACAGTTATAGAGCATTATCAATCTCAAAGCGATCGGCTACAAATCGAGATTATAAACACTGGGAGGGCTACTACAGAGGAAGAAAAATTAGATTTTTATTTGAAGCATGCAGAAGGCCAATATAAGCTCAATCTCTTTCTTTGTAAGGGCGCGATCTATGCTGTAAATGAAGAAATAAGAGCTAAACCACTAATAAGAGAAACTACTGAATATATACATATTCCTTTTTTTAAAAGTACGAAACGAAAAAAAGTTCCATTTTTTCAAAGTCCTTGCTCCTCAGATCAAACGATTGAACTATTGCAACACGAATTAAACACTTGCTTTTGTTATCAAATGTCACCTTTTGATGTGATGCATTATCAATGGCTATTCAATATTTTTGTTGAATTAATCAATCTTAAAATTAAATTACGTGAGGGAAATAATGCTGAATTCTTATCTCAGTTAAATAAAATCATTAATAATTTTAATAAAACAATACTCCATTTCGAAAAAGCAGAAACGGCATTCGAGAAAACTAATAAAAAAGCATATAATAAATTCGATAAACCCGATCTAATCCTTCGATTACGTCATGAGAAACATGTGAAAAAGAAAGAAAGGCTCGAGGACAACTTTCCTAAACTAGTAAGTAAACTAGTCAAGCTCTATGAAAAGTTAACATCGCTAGAAAATCTCAATCAATTAAAAGAGAAAGATGAAATTATTGGTGAAGATTTTATTCAGCCTATCGAAACCAAACAATTTGCTAAGTAACTTGTATCACCCAATAGTTCTATTAAAATCCAGTGCTTAATCTATTTTTTGCATTATGCTCAAGATCTGGAGAACTAGGTCAATAAGTAATTTTTTACCATGGCAATTACTGCATGATTCGCTTCAGGGAAATGTTCAGGATTTAATTCGTCCTGGTAAACCCATTTCATAGCCAATTGCCCCTCCAAACATGAAGGCATTCCAGAAAATTGATTAACAAGAAATATAATTAATTTTACCGTTTTATCAGGATATTGATGGTGAACTTCACCGAGTAACTGGTATTGATTAACCTCTAAGCCTACTTCTTCTTTTACTTCTCGGATTAATGCGGATGATGATAACTCATCTGCTTCTAACTTACCGCCGGGAAACTCCCAACATCCTCCATGAGGTACATGAAAAGGACGTTGGGTTATTAGAATTCGTTGCTGCTCATCAATAATGACCGCTACGGCAACGGTGATGCTCATGCCAGACTTCCATGGCAAGATTTATATTTTTTACCTGAACCACATGGGCAAGGATCATTTCGACCCACTTTCTTTTCTTGTCGCTTGTATGTTTGCGGCTGAGCTTCATCTTCATTTTCATCGGCATAATTGCCATGTTGTAAGCTCATCTTACTGACCTGTTCAGCACGTCGTTGTTCTTCAACCGCATTAACGTCTTCTTCAGTTTGAATTTCAACTGAAGAAATTAAACGAACTACATCATACTTTAAATTATCAAGCATGGTTGTAAACAGAGTGAATGCTTCTTTTTTATACTCTTGTTTTGGATCTTTTTGCGCATAACCACGTAAATGAATACCTTGACGCAATTGATCCATTACGGCCAAATGTTCACGCCATTGATTATCCAAGGTTTGTAAAATCACAGACTTTTCAAACTGTGACATCGTTGCTCTTCCAGCTTGTTTTACTTTTTCATCGTATTTACGTGTAGCCAGCTCAAGAATTTTTTCTCTAATTTGTTCTGGTTGGATATGATGATCTTCTTCAATCCATTCGAGTACTGGTGCTTTGAGCTTAAATTCATCCATTAGGACATCACTTAAAGCTTTGGGTTCCCATTGATCTTCCAAGCTTTGTGGAGGAATATAAGTATCAACAAGATTAGATATGACTTCCTCTCTCATCGTGTTGATTATCTCTTCAGTATCCGTCATTTCCATGATTGAGGCACGTTGCGTATAAATGACTTGTCTTTGATCATTAGCCACATTGTCATAATCTAACAGTTGCTTTCTGACATCAAAATGGTGTCCCTCTAGCTTTCGTTGAGCATTCTCAATTGCTTTGGTAACCAAGCTATGTTCAATAGGTTCACCCGGTTTCATGCCTAAACGACGCATCATCGATGCAACACGCTCTGAAGCAAATATGCGCATCAAATTGTCTTCCAGTGACAGGTAGAAACGGCTACTTCCTACATCGCCCTGACGTCCTGAACGACCTCGCAACTGATTATCAATCCGTCGCGACTCATGGCGCTCTGAACCTATAATTCTTAGTCCGCCTGCAGCAAGTACTTCATCATGGCGCTTTTGCCACTCCTTTTTTACAGCATCTATTTCTTCGGCACTTGCCGTTTCAGGTAATTGCGCCAAATCAGCAGATAAACTTCCACCCAGCACAATATCTGTTCCCCGACCAGCCATATTGGTAGCAATAGTTACGGCACCAGGTCGCCCCGCTTCGGCAATAATTTGTGCTTCTTTTTCATGGAACTTAGCATTAAGTACTTGATGCTTAATATTTTCTTTTTTAAGGAGCTGACTTAAAAATTCTGAAGCTTCTATCGAAACAGTACCGACAAGAACAGGTTGTTTGCGCACGATACACCCACGAATATCTTCTATAACAGCCTGAAATTTATCTTTTTGAGTTAAATAAACCAAATCAGACTCATCTTTACGTACCATAGGTTTATTTGTTGGAATGACAACCACATCAAGATTATAAATTTGCTGTAATTCATATGCTTCGGTATCTGCTGTTCCAGTCATCCCTGATAATTTATTATACATACGGAAAAAATTCTGGAATGTAATTGATGCCAGGGTTTGATTTTCATTTTGAATAGAGGCCCCCTCTTTAGCCTCAACAGCCTGATGCAATCCCTCAGACCATCTTCGACCAGGCATAGTTCGACCAGTATGCTCATCAACTATAATCACTTGTCCGTCTTTAACGATATAATCCACATCACGATGAAACATAGCATGGGCTTTTAATGCTGCATTGACATGGTGCATTAACATAATGTTACTGGCATGATATAGGCTTTCACCATGATCCAAAAGTTTTGCTTTAACCAGTAACTCTTCAATATGTTGATGGCCTGCGTCTGTAAGATGTGCCTGTTTTTGTTTTTCATCAACAGTATAATCTCCTTCTCCACCCTCTTCTTCTTGTTTTTTCAAATGGGGGATCAAGGTATTAATTTTGATATAAAGTTCTGAGCTGTCTTCAGCCGCCCCTGAAATAATCAACGGGGTACGTGCTTCATCGATGAGAATTGAATCCACCTCATCCACTATGGCAAAATTTAGTTCTCGTTGTACTTTGTCTTCTAGACTAAAAGCCATATTATCGCGCAAATAGTCAAAGCCATACTCATTGTTTGTTCCATATACAATATCACAACGATAAGCTTCTTGTTTCGCAGGATGTGGCATATCAGGGAAAATCACACCTACAGTTAATCCCAAAAACTCGAATATAGGCTTCATCCATTGACTATCCCGTTTAGCGAGATAATCATTCACAGTAACAACATGGACACCGCGCCCAGTAATTGCATTTAAATATGCAGGCAAAGTTGCAACTAATGTTTTACCTTCCCCTGTTCGCATTTCAGCAATATTACCTTCATGCAACACCATGCCACCGATTAACTGAACATCAAAATGACGTAAGCCTAAAGTACGTACGGATACTTCTCTTACTGTAGCAAAAGCCTCTGCTAACATCTCGTCAAGGCTTTCTCCCTCTGCAAAACGTGCTTTAAAATGCTGGGTTTTTGCGGCTAATTCAGCATCAGTGAGTGCTTGCATTTGTGGCTCAAATGCATTAATTGCCATTACTGCCTTTTCCATACGCCGCAATGTACGCTCATTTCGGCTTCCAAACATTTTCTTAATCAACGTATTCAGCATGGCCTAAATAATCCTCTGGAGATATCAAATAACAAATTGGTTAATGTACTAAAATTTGGGGAAAAATACTATGAATACCTTCTAATTTAAGTGAATCTTCATGGTTTAACTTAGTGAAAGGAAGAGTTGCTGACAAAACAGACAACCAAACTATTATTTTCCGCAATTTTCTCTCATAGTATACAATATTTTAGTATCTAAATGCCCCTTAGATTCAGAATATATCTTAAAGTGGAAAGCATATTACCAGAAAAAAGCACTCTAAGCGTGAAATACCATAGCAATCACACAAACTGAACAATTAAAAAAACACAACCATATCTTCTGCAAATAAAAATAACAATATGTTTTTATTAAGAATTATGATAAAAGCCTGATTTTGAATTTAACAGGAGATAATAATGGTACAAATAGTTTTTTTTACTGACCCAGGAAAAGATGGGGATGACTTGCTTGCTACAGTCCATGTAATCATTCAAGCCAAAGTTGCAGGTATTATAGATCCTCTTACACCAATTAAACTAATCACTACCGACGAAATTCCTTGCAATAAATACGGGGTGCAGGATCCCCAGGGCAAATACGGTTTGCGTGCTTTATATTTACAAATGCACATTGAGCAATTGCAGAAACAACTCAACCTCCCCAAAGGTTATTTACCCGAAGTAATTGCTGGTCCAGTAACAAGTTATTACAGTTATAACGAACAACTAAAAAAATACTATCATGAGCCATCACAAAGCGATGCCTTCTATCCTATTGATGAAGTAATTAAGTATTATGCTCAATCTGAAGTATTTCCACACATAAACTCCCTTTTAAGCACTGACGAACCCGATGCGTGGCTACAAAATATTGGGCAAGCAAGTCCTGAAGACACAACTATAGTTAACATCGCATCATTTAATGCAGTTAGCGATTTTCTAGCACAAATGGCGCCAGAAGAGCAGAAAAAGTATACCCTTATCAATTTGGGTTATAATAAACCTTACTCTCAAAATGATTATCAAACTTCGGATCTTCCCTACAATGCACGTAGCACTGACACGAAGAAGGCAGCTCTTGCAGTAGCAGCATTAACCCATGACAATGCATTTCATGTGGTATCAAAAACAACTCGCGTACTCCCTAACTACAGTAAAATAACATCGATAAAAGGGACATCAGACATTATGTCTCGCGCTTATCCTGTATTAACCGGACAATATGCCCCTACGCTACTCACTGCGATGGGCGAGTTTATCAAAAGTTCTAAATACAAAGGATTTTGGCCCCACGATGTTGTGGCTTCACTTTTGGCATTAATTGGAATAATCAACTGGAAAGAGTCCATTGGAACTGAAGTGACTAAAGAAATGCTGTTTAAGGAGACAGCTCAAATACCTGCTCATGATCTCCGCCTACGCATGGTCAATAATACTGGAGTTTTAATTGATTCTACCGTTCCTGTAGACCCAGAGAAAAAAGATATTGCGATTGAAAGTGATGGAAACTTTATTTATGGTAAAGAAATAGATCCCATATTCGTTACTTCGCTATTGCATCTCATTGCTGTGGGCTGTGTCAAAGGACAAGAACGCTTAGTTAATTGCTATAAAAAAATTATTGAATTAAAAGCTGGGTTACATCACTTAAAACAACAAGATAAAACTGATCCAGAAACAGAGAAGCAAGTTAATTCGCTATGGATAAAGGCGAACTTATTGGAACTGCAACAGCAACTCAAACTTCAGGCCCAGGCTAACCTAGATGAAGCAAATAAATATTTTCTTAGCGCTGAAACATTAGAAGCTGAGAATAAAAATGCATTAGGTGAAAATCTCCTGCAATGGGTTAGGGAAATCGAAGCTTTCCTACAACTTATTGAAAACAATGATTTCCCAGAATCAATGGTTCAGGATATCAATAAAGCATTACAACAACCGACTACAGAAAAAAAATACACTGCCTTAACAGGCCTCTTCGTTAATATGCTAAGACCCAGATTGATGCCCACTGAAAGTGCATCCAATTTACTGCAGCAAAATGGCAAATTGGGATTTGAATTTAAACGAACTGGTAATAGCGTTCTATACTTTTCTTTAGCCACCCGAAACCATTTGATCGCTGCTTTTCCAAGCGGTGTTTTGGGCATGTCTGCAAAATATAAAGAGCTACTGCGCCTAGAAGGTCATTCTGAAACTAATAAAACAGCGTTTTATTTACATTTAGCACTTCATGATGCAGGAAAAGGCGATCACATAAAAAATGCAGTTCATCGGGATACCAAAGGGAATTATTTAGTTCGTCTTCCATCAGGAAACTATTTTAAGTGCACTGACAACCAACTTATTTCCCCCGCTGATGCAGATCAATTCGAGCGAGCAAAAGAATATGTTGATCATGACATTGCTCTAGAACTTTATGGTTTTGCTGGTTCTCAAGAAAATAATTGTACTGCTACAGAATATTTATTATGGGGTGGTCCCGCACCTAAAGAAGAACAAAAAAATAAAGAATCATTTATTCTCTGTGATGAATTATTCAATTTATGCAATGAAATGAACATAGCCCAAATTGTTCAGGGCGAAATTCCTTTTGCAGGAATTAAAAAAGGATTAGATTTATTTTTTGCTGCGTACAAAAAAAATCCAAAACTTGCTGAACTGGTTTTTGTACATCATTGTTATGACATTTTTGGCGCGAAACCCTCTGATACAATGGTTAGTGCTGCTGGAAGTTCGCCTGAAATCCATTTAAAAATCAATCTACTATATAAAACATTAGTTCGCGTAGCTCAAAAACAAGAGCCAGGTAAAGATCCTGCTGAAGAAGCCTATACTCTGTATCGCAAAAAATTAGCGAAAGCCATCCCTGATATTCTTAGATCAGATCCTTCATTGCACGATTTAGCAATAACACGTATTGCGCAAATGTTACGTTGTCATTTATTTAAAACGGTACAAAATCCAGACAATAAAAAAATTACAATTCGTGACGCAGGACAATACGAAGCAAGGACTCGTTTATTTGTAGAAAGTATTGATGCTGCATTCCATCAGTTACCTAAAGGAGAACAACAAAAATTAGTAGAATTTCTCAATAATACAGGCACTAGAAAGACTCCGGCGGTGATGGTCAAGTATGGTCCCAAACTTTTACTGACAGCAACTACTGGCGCTGAATATGCTAAAGCGGATCCAACCGATACAACTCAAATTGCTCAATGCCTAACACCGATGTTGAAACTGTATTTGAGGCTATACGAATATCAACAAACTCGCTCTAGCAGATATAGTGATATAGATGTCGATGATTTAGCAAAGATCATGGAACAAGTTTTTACTTGGTACAAAGATGCGAGCAAGAAAGAGAAAGATCATTTTGCCGATTTGCTTTTTGATTTACAAGTAAAAGGACAGGCCAATGCATTTTTAACTCAGCTCGGGGATATCAAGTCTAAATCTGCTTTAGAACAAATGCCAAAGATTCAAGAGTGTATCAAATCAATAGGTTATCGTTGGATTGAAACTGAAAATGAGCCTGCATTGATAAACGATAGCTTTTTGGACTATGAAACAAGGCTGCGTACGACCCCCATTCATACTATCTATTCTGATTTGCAAAAATCTGATCTAGATAAAAATAAAAAAAATACCTTTAGGAAAGAATTTCTACTCTATCAATTAAATAACTTGCCTCAAGTTTCGGAATGGCAACTGAGAACAAAAAATGCTAATGGAACAATTGATAGCTTCAAGATTCATCAAGACTCAACTTTTGCCCCAGAGTCGCCTAAAGAGGCTGTGAATAAAGCATTATTAGAAGTACTTAAGTACCTCATTAGAGATACACAGTGGGATATTGGTTATTTTGGTGGGGAAAAAGTTAAATCAACTACAGGTACTCCCAATCTCATTCCTAAAGGAATGCATGCGGTCCTTAAAGAGATTGAAGATGCGCAAAAAGGCTTGGTGACCTTTTCAGAAACCGTAGAGAAAGTCGCTGGGATGATCGAGGCCTCCGCTAAAAAGAATAATCACGGCTTTTTCAATAAACGCGGTGAAACGACGCAAATTTTCTATGACAAAGCACAAAAGTTGCTAAGTGAAGATGCAGAGGAAAGTTTGCACCAAAATTTTGTTAATCTGTAAACTCAATAGGGAGAAACGTCATCCCGAGCGTAGCGAAGGATCTCCAAATCAGGAGATTCTTCGTTGCATTACCCTGGCGTCAATAAACTCATAAATCTGTGTTTTGGTCTGCCTTGAACCGGATTCATTTTTATATTATGGGAGCTGTCTTGCATCATAGTTCAAGACAGCTGATGTTTTGCTCTTGTGAGAGGAGATAATTGTGTTCAAATTGTTCTATAGCTTGCAACGTGTTTTTTTCTAATAATTTAGACGTTCTGATAATTTCCTGTTTTATATCTATTAATGAGCTGATACTTGTCTCTTTTCCAATTTTTAAAAGAGATGATGAGAGGTGATTTAATTCACTTATGGGTGTGTGTAAGCTAATTCCCAAAATGCGTTTTTTTAGTTCGCGATACTCATTATCTATTGTTCTAATCTCTTGTAACAAATGAAAATATTGTTCAAAAAATTTAAGCTTTAACATGCTGTGTTTGAGGAATAACATGTGGTCCTGATACATTTCTGGTGCGAAACGATGCATAGCTTCTAATTTACCAGGTGCTACTGCAAATAGACCGTTATAAGTGCATCGGAATAAAAGTTTCATGTCGCATTCGAGTTCTTTAAAAACAGCCTGATATACCTGATCAATTGGCCCACAAAATGCGGGGTCATCAGAATTTAAAGAGATCATTTCATCTTTAAATAAAGTTTGAAATTGAGTATGAGATTTTAAATTGGGTATCGATTTTGGGAAAAATGCAACGTCACTTAAAGGGCATAGTTCAAGTGTCATGCCGTCAAATTTAAGTGCTTTTTCGAGTTCGGGATAATTGGCAACATTTCTTCCATGGGCAAATCGGTCAAGATATTGTTTTGCAATTTCCAAGGTATGTTTCTGTGCCTCAGGCTCGATATGGGCGGTGATAAAATACCAAGGATTACCCTTTTGCTGTCTATAACGATTGATCTCATCGAAAAAATTAAAAAAACGCTCTAGAGGGAACCCATCTTCTGCACCTGCAAGGCCTATTGTTGTCACCATCGGATTGGGATATTGTTGAATAGTACCCCATATGCTCTGAAAATCTTCTGGATCTATGTGTCGCTCTTGATAATAGCGTAATCTTAATGTGGTGACATCACCAAACTCTTTGATCCCACGTGCGATGCCACGATTATAGGCCTGGTTAAATTCAACAAAAGTTATATGTTCTTTACATTGAATCCAGGATATTCCTGGCAAAGCGAAGATGACATGATGCTCATAACAATATTTATAAAATGCATAAGTGAGATCTTCGATATCTTGTGGCGTTTTCAACAGATTCGAAATACGTCGAAAGTCTTTGATAAATTGATCGAGATCATCCGAACCCGTAAATTTCCATTGCTGGGTTTGTTCATCGATCAAATCATATGGAAAAGGGATATTATTACGCTCCGCTATAGTTTTAGCTAATTCAATATCAATCAAAAAGCCAGCCTCAGCGTGAACATGTAAATCTGTTTTAGGCATTTTTTGAATAAGCAAGGTATTTATATCAATATCTTCATCACATAAAGTCTGTAAATGATGTAAATCTTCCAAACTCAGCGATGGGAGTGAAATTGAAAAGTCAGAGCTGGCTTCCTTAAAAAATCGATCTTGCATATAACCCTCTTTATAATATGATCCGACCTGCTTGTCAGGATATGCTACACAGTAACTTATTATTTTTACAAAATATAGGGGTCAGATCTTGATTTTTGCCTTTATCCATAAAGGACAGCCAGTCAGGGTAATAAACTCCTTAGCGTAACGAAACGGTTAACGATTAGAAAAATAAATTTCAATTCATCAAACCGCTGCAAGCAATTCAATATTCTGAAGATACTCGCTTAGCTCTTGAAACAAAGTTAAATTTTTATCCTGCAAAATCAGCATTAACTTTTTTTTCCACTGACTGGCGCCAGGTAAACCAAAAGCAAGGTTGAATATAGGTTTTATTAGTAAACTAAGTGATACACCTTTGCTGTATTGATCCAGCAAATAATCCAAATAATAGTTAAATACCTGACTGCGTGTTCTCACGGAAGTTTCAGGATAAAGCGTTTGATGTATTGTTGCTATTTGAAAAGGATTGTCACATGCTAAACGTCCAAGCATCACTCCTTCAACATGTTGAAGATGGTCTTTAATTTCCCCTATATTCAAAATATTGCCATTGATCACTATCGGAATTTCAGGAATTTCCTTTTTAAGACGATAAACATACTCGTAATTAACCGGTGGAATTGTTCGATTTTGTTTTGGATTTAAACCGTTTAACCAAGCTTTACGTGCATGAACAATAATCTTTTGTGCCCCAGCCTCAACTAATTGATGTACAAAATCACTGAAAAATTCATAACTGTCTTGATGATCAATTCCTATTCTAGTTTTGGCTGTAACAGGAATACTTACTGCTTGTCGCATGGCATGAATACAATCAACAACCTGTTTTGGTTCTTTCATCAAACACGCACCAAAACGTCCTGCTTGAACTTTATCACTAGGGCAGCCAAGATTGATATTCACTTCATCATATCCTTCTTGCTCAGCACGTTGAGTGCATTGCGCTAACGCATCAGGATCCGATCCACCAAGTTGAAGTGCGATGGGATGTTCTTTTGCACTAAATTGCAAAGAACGCACAGGATTGTTTTGTATCGCCCCAGTAGTTTGCATTTCAGTATACAAAAGCGCATGAGGAGCCAAAAAACGCATAAAAACTCGAAAATGACTGTAGGTCCAATCGATCATCGGAGCAATTGACAAAGGAGAAAGCAGAATATTCGTCACTATGATTGTTCGGTTAAAAAGTACTGATTATAACTGAAACTAAAATTTTTTGTGCAAAAAAATAACCGTATTGCAGCAGATGCCGAGGTAACACCCTCCCCTACATCCCGAGCATAGTAGGGTGTTACGGGGAGATAAGCACTCATTCTATTTTTGATTTACCGCATTCATCGCTTGAATAAGTAATTGTAAGCGTGTACGTCCTTGGTAAAAATTAATATCAAGCTTATAAGCGGCATGGATGTATTTAACTCTGTGGTTTGGCCAAGATTTTAGATCAATGTTAAATGCGATCGCGTCCACCTGTTGATCACCTTGTGTTGTTGCCAAAGTCATTTTCAAATGATTTTTTCCCACCAGTCGTTGCTCAAGCACTTCAAAAACATTATCAAAAACAGGCTCAGCAAATTGCTGTCCCCAAGGGCCCGCTTGCTGGATCAATTGAGCGATCTCAATATTAAGCTCTTCAGGCTGCAATGGCCCATCAGTAAGCACTTCCCCTTCACATTGAGATAAATCAATATGCTTACTCACTTCAGAAATTAGTGCTTCACTAAATGCTTTAAACGAGTTTGGATGAATACTCAGACCCGCAGCCATAGCATGACCACCAAATTTACTGATGAGCCCTGGATAATCCTTATCAATTGCTGCCAATACATCTCGGATATTTAAATCCGGAACAGACCGTGCAGATCCTTTTAATTCATTTTCACTGACTTCCGCAAAAGCAATAACAGGTCGATGATATCGCTCTTTGACTCGTCCCGCTAAAATTCCAATAACCCCTTGGTGCCAGGTTTTATCAAAAAGACATAACGCAATGGGTAAATGATTACTTGTATATTCTGTACTTAAAGCAAGTTTTTCCAATGCAAGCATCGCTTGCTCTTTCATTTCAGTTTCAATTAACTTTCTTTCTTCATTTAACTCATCGAGTTGTTGACAATAGTTTCTAGCTTGTTGCTGATCTGTAGTAATTAAGCATTCTATGCCTAAAGCCATATCGTCCAATCTTCCTGCAGCATTGAGTCTTGGTGCAATAGCAAAACCTAAATCGGACTCTCTTAGTCGCGCACACTCACGTCCAGACACTTCAATCAAAGCCCTAATTCCTACACGACATTGTCCTTGACGTATTCTGGAAAGACCTTGATTAACCATAATGCGATTATTCTGATCCAGCCCAACTACGTCAGCTACAGTTCCTAATGCAACTAAATCCAAAAAACTGGCCATATTAGGTTCGGTGATATTCATTTCATGGAACCAATTGGCATTCACCAAATGTCTACGCAAGGCCAGCATGACGTAAAAAATAACCCCTACGCCAGCAATCGATTTACTGGGAAATTTACAATCCAGCTGATTTGGGTTCACAATAGCACAGGCAGCAGGAAGAGTATCTGCAGGCAAATGATGATCGGTAATCAAAACATCGATACCTAACTGGTTTGCTTTTTCCACACCCTCAACACTAGCAATACCGTTATCTACGGTGATAATGAGATCAGGCTTCCATTTACTGGCAACCTCAACGATTTGAGGTGTTAAACCATAGCCAAACTCAAACCGATTAGGAACCAAATAATCAACAAATTGAGCCCCCATAGCGCGTAAAGCAGTAACAGCAAGTGCGGTTGAAGTTGCGCCATCGGCATCAAAATCACCAATGATTAAAATTCTATGCTGTTCACGTAATGCGCTCTCTAAACGTACACAAGCCTCATTTATTCCTTTAAAGCTGTCAAAAGGCAGTAATGTTTGGAGTTGTTTATCCAATTGGCAAGATTCTTTGATCCCCCGGTTTGCAAATATTCGCCTTAGTACATCAGGCACATTAGGTAAATCGAGTATGAGTTCTGGTCTGGGGCGTTGTTTAATTAGCATGAATTATTTTTCTCCATAAACGAGCATACCACCTGCCGCTACTCATCAAATAAGCAGTATTATTCCAATACAAATGAACCGGCATTTTGTTTAACTCTTCTTGATGTTGCTTACTTAGTATTGAAAACTCAGAGAGTAATAAAATTTGAAAGTCCTTGAGCTTTATTTCTGGGCTATATACAGTAACCTGAGTACTACATAATGTCGCGAATGAAAAAAGATGCGTGTCAACACAAATATTAAGTGTTTTTTTCTCATTAAGTTTTGCATTCCCCCAAACCCATAATCCATTAATTAAAGACTGATTAGGTCTAGAGGCGAACAGCATTTGGCTTTCAGTGATGAATTTCTGCCAATGCATCGAGTTATCAAGTTGAATTAATTCCGGCATTAAGGATTGGTGCAATAAATGATGAGGAGGTTTTGCATTTAAAGAATATTTTTTATTCGTATTAAGCAACCATGTTTCCGCATCATGATAATAAAGTACGGTCTCGTCTTCTGCCAAATACTGTGAAAATAAGTCAAACCATGATCTCGACTCACTCTCTTCCAGCTGTAAATCTCTAGCCGAGGCAACGATCATCGCGTCATTATGGGTTGCTTCCCAGTGAACTGGTGTCACTATGAACCACTCACCTTCTAAATTATGATATCGTCTTAATAAATCAGCATAAGGTGGATTAGTAGGTTCATAGCCAAGACTCAACAAAAAATTGAGTAACACATTCCCTTCTGAGTGTAATGGGCTCATTCTTTCTGGAATAGAATTACAGTCTGAATCAATTACAACATGCATGTTTCTTCGGCCTTAATCAATCCATCTCTACGAAACAATGCCTTTAAGTTTCGTAATGCTTGTCGCATACGATCTTTATTTTCTATCAAACCAAAACGAACATGATTATCACCTTGTTGGCCAAAACCTATCCCTGGGGATACAGCGACATGAGCTTCTTTAAGTAAGTATTTACTGAATTCAAGTGATCCCATGTGCTGATAATGAGTTGGGATAGGTGCCCAGACGAACATAGTTGCTCTGGGTCGAGTCACTTCCCAGCCAATTTCATTTAAACCATCGCAAAGAATGTTACGTCGTTTTTCATATAGTGTCCTGATTTCATGCACACACTCATCAGGACCATCTAGTGCGGCAATAGCAGCAACTTGAATTGGTGTAAACGTACCGTAATCCAAATAAGATTTAATTCGAGTAAGCGCAGCAACGAGTTCCTCATTTCCACAAGCAAAACCAACGCGCCAACCTGGCATATTATATGACTTAGACATCGAATAAGTTTCGATGGCAACATCAGTAGCGCCGGGTACTTGAAGTATTGATGGAGCTTTATATCCATCAAATACAATGTCAGCATAAGCTAAATCATGAATCACCCAAATTTTATGCTTTTTTGCCAGATCAATTACTTGCTCAAAAAAAGGATAATCCACACAATGCGTACTTGGATTAGCAGGGAAATTAATGACTAACGCTTTAGGCTTGGGCAAGCTTCGATTAATTGTATCCTCTATTGACGCTAAAAACTGAGTTTCATTAATCAGAGGAATTTGTTTGACATTAGCACCAGCAATAATAAATCCATAAGTATGGATAGGATAAGCTGGATCAGGGACCAGTATGGTATCTCCAGGCCCACTTATCGCTAATGCCAAATGTGCTAACCCCTCTTTTGAACCAATAGTAGCTAATATTTGTGTTTCACTATTTAACTGTACATCATAGTTACGTTGATACCAGGAGGCCATAGCCCGTCTTAACCTTGGTATTCCTTTGGACATAGAATACCGATGAGTATCTGGCCTTTGTACTGCCTCAATCAACTTATTTACAATATGAGGTGGCGTGGGTTGATCAGGATTTCCCATACCGAAATCAATAATGTCTTCTCCACGCGCCCGCGCTTCAGTTTTTAATTGCGTTAACGTATTAAAAACATAGGGTGGCAAACGATTTATGCGCGGAAATTGACTCATAATAGTGACCTCTGTAGTATACTTGTAGCTATCTATAATTCATTTAAACATTCTAAACCATGAACATCAATTTAGAGTCAGCAGAACTACACGCAGTACAAGCTTATAGTGATAACAAAATTCAGATTAATTCCATTGTTTATGAACGCAGTTTAATAATTTCTAAAACAGAAATCATTAGTGATCTTTCAATTAAAACCATTGAAGAAATTGATGCACACTATATGAACTTATTAACGCAATTTAAACCGGAAATTATCATCATTGGTCATGAACATACCGGAAAACTCCTGCCTCTGTCAATTCTGAATCAACTGACCCAACAGCAAATAGGTATAGAATGCATGTCTGTGGGTGCAGCATGTCGTACCTATAATGTATTATTGAGTGAGCACCGTGCTGTTGTTGCAGGATTTATTTTTGAATAGAAATATAGATGGAACCTGGGTGCAGTGCAGCGGTTATAAGAAATTCCTCTCTCCCACTTGTGGGAGAGAGGTTGGGGTGAGGGATTCCCTCATCCGCCCATACGGGCACCTTCTCCACGGGGGGAGAAGGGAAACACAATGGCTGCGCTGCACCCAGGTTCCATTTTATCAGGCAGCCACTTAAAGCTGTCTTCGTGCCTCAAGCACATTCGGGATTTGCTCTAATTTTGTTAATAGGCGAGACAGGCTGTTTAGACCATCAACATCTACAGTTAATGTAATATATGCCATGTTTTCTTGTTTGTTACTTTGAGTTTGTAACGCATAAACATGTGCTTTTTCATTGGCAAGTAATGAGGTGACATCTTTTAAAAGCTCAGAACGATCAAATGCCTTGATTAAAATATCCACTACATAGTTTTCACGCGTAGCACTGCCCCAAGTAACTTGCAAGAAACGTTGCTTTTGGTGTTCACTCGCATGGATAATGTTAGGACAATCTGGTCTATGTACTGACACACCTCTTCCTACAGTGATGTAGCCAATAACTGGATCACCTGGAACGGGTTGGCAACATCGAGCCATAAAAGTTAATAAATTACCTACCCCTTCAATCCGAAGATCGCTCCCAGTAACTTCTGGTTTGGCCTGTGGTTTAACAAATCGCTCAAGATTGAGTTCTGAGGTTGCTGGTGGAGCAAGTTTACTAATGATTTGTCCTATCTTAATATCACCACGTCCAAGATTTGCATACAGATCATCAAGCTTTTTGAAATGCAGTGCCGCCGTCACTTCATTCAGTTTATCGGATTTTATTCCTAAAGATTTTAATTCTTTATCTAATAACTCACGTCCATCCTGGATGTTTCGATCATAATCTTGCATTTTAAACCAATGCAATACTTTGGCTTTAGCTCGGGATGTTTTGAGATAGTTTAAGTGTGGATTGATCCAATCACGAGATGGCTTGATTTCTTTTCCAGCCAAAACCTCTACCTTATCTCCTGTTTTCAGTTGATAAGTCAATGGAACGATATGGCCATTGATACGAGCCCCACGACAGCGATGTCCTAAATCACTGTGTACGTGGTATGCAAAATCTAAAGGAGTAACGCCTTGGGGTAGATCAAGAACATCACCATCAGGAGTAAAAACATAAACTCTATCTTCGAGAAACTCTGTGGTTGTACTTTCGGGAACCCCCTTATTACTTGCCATTTCTCGATGCCAGGCCAATACATCGCGTAACCATTCAATTTTACGTTCATGGCTTTGCTTCTGTTTAAAACCACCCTCTTTATATTTCCAATGTGCGGCAACACCCATTTCTGCCAAATCATGCATAAGAAATGTTCTTATTTGTACTTCAAAAACTCGACCTTCAGGTCCTTTAACTGCTGTATGCAACGATTGATAGCCATTTGCTTTAGGGTTAATAATATAATCATCGAACTCAGCAGGAATTTGCTTCCAAAGTGTATGGACCATACCTAAGACCTCATAACATTGAGGTTGGGTATCTACGAGGACACGTACCGCTGTAGCATCATAAATTTCATCAAGCGACACATTCTTGCGCGTCATTTTTTTATAAATACTATGGATATGTTTTGATCTACCGTAAACAGCAAAATGATCTATTCCGCTTGCTTTAATTTGTTCATTAAGCTGGGCAACAATAGTATTAACAAAGTTGTCGCGCTCTAGGCGTTTGGCCTTCAGACCCTTGGCAATCGCTTTATAATCCTCAGGATGTAAATGGCGAAAAGCCAAGTCTTCCATTTCCCATTTGATCGCCCCTATTCCCAGCCTGTTGGCTAAAGGTGCATAAATTTCCATTGCCTCGGTAGCTAATTGTTTGCGTAACTCTTCAGATAAATGAGTGGCGGTTCTTAAAACACACAAACGTTCAGCAAGCTTGATTAATACAGCCCGCACATCATCTACCATAGCCAATAACATTTTGCGAATGTTATCAATTTGTTGCTTATTTTGTGGGTATTTATTTAATCCTTGAAAACTGTGCATCGCGCTCATGCGCTCAATACCTTTCACCAGCTTCGCAATATTAGGACCCAACTGCTCAGACACGTCATCAATAGACAGATCGGCATAATGCACATTTTCAAAAATAATTGCAGCAGCCAGCGTTTCTGGATCAACTTCAAGATCAGCAAGCAAATCCGCCATAATCAATCCTTGTTGCAAACAAGAATGACCTGTTTCTGTAGCATGTTCTTGGCCTGCAAGCTGACTGAGAGTGCATGCGCTACGAATGAGTTCAAGATTTTCCAAATAGCCTTTTGCGCCTAATTGATGAAGCCATAAATCAACATCAATGCTTCCATCTTCGCACAATGGAACGGTATCTTTTACTCTAACCATGAGTTTTATCCTTTTTCAAATAACGCTATCGACTCGACATGGGCAGTATGAGGGAACATATCCATTACTCCTGCTGTTATCAGTGTATAGCCTTTTTGATTGACTAATATATCAGTATCTCGTGCTAATGTTACGGGATTACACGATACATAAACAATACGCTCTGGATTTAATGCATCAACTTGTTTCACAATTTCAAGCGCACCTGATCGAGGAGGGTCAATTAATACTTTACTGCAGGGCTGTTGAACCAGTTTCTTTACTTCATTAACATCATCCAAATTTGCAGCATAAAAATCTACATTTGGGATATGGTTTAATTTGGCATTCATATATGCTCTTTCAACCATAGTCTTACTGCCTTCAACACCGAGAACTTTGGCACAAAATTTAGCCATTGGAAGTGAAAAATTTCCCAACCCACAAAATAAGTCTAGCACTATATCTGTACTTTTTAAGTCCATAAGTTGTATTGCTTGCGATACCATGGAACGATTTAATGCAGAATTCACTTGCGTAAAATCTGTGGGGTGAAATGAATAGGTAATATCATAGACCGGTAATGTGTAAGTTAGATACTCACTGGATTTGGGTGGATAAAAACAATAAACGCTGTCGGGGCCACCAGGTTGAAGAAAAATTTTATATTGATAGTCTTCAGCAAATTTTTGAATTTTTAACTCATCTTCACAATTTAGAGTGGTTAAATTCCGAAAAATCAGCGCAACCTCCTCATCCCCCGCAGCAACTTCAATTTGCGCAATACAATTTTTGTCTTGCATAGAATCGATCAATTGTCTTAACGGAATGATATCAGCATCAAGTTTGGCATTTAAAACAGGGCATTGGGTAATCTCTGTAATATACCGAGGATTATTACGTTCCCTAAACCCAACCATTGAAGTCTGTTTCTTCTCAACAAATCGTACACTTAATCGTGCTTTATTTCTGTAATTCCAATAATTTGACACTAGAGGTGATAACACAGTTTGCGGTTTAGTATGCCCGTATCGTAATAACAAATCCAATAATTGCTCTTGTTTAAAATGAATTTGTTCTTCTTCGCTCATATGTTGTAATGAACAACCTCCACACATTGAATAATGCGGGCACCTAGGTTCCACCCGTAAGGGAGAGGGTTTAAGAACCTTAAGTAAAAGGCCTTCATCAAAATCTTTTTTTATCCGTTTATACTGGAACTCAATGAATTCACCTGGCAATGCACCTTGAATAAAAGTTGCCTTACCTTCAATACGCGCAACTCCTTTTCCATCATGGCTTAAATTATCGATTTGAGCAGTTTGCGGGGTGGGATTCTGTTTGGGTTTTGCTCTTCTCATGAAAGTATTCTCAACATATAAATCTTTTAATTAACTGAAAAACCATGCAATTGTGAAAATAATTGCATGGTTTAAAACGGTAAAGAGTACCACATGCAATTTATATTTGTCATGGTAATTTGTTATGACAAAACCCATGATGTTCAAATAAATATCATTGCATGTCCGTCTTGAATTCAAGTAATACCCATTATATGAACCCTCTCATATTCTGCTTTAATTGCAATAGATAATATTTACCATTTCACGATTGAGGGCTCTTCCCCATTTCCGGGGGCACTAATCAAGAACACAAAACTTTAACCCTTAACCTGTAATTTTCAAAATTTCTAAACCCGTAAGCACGTCTTTGAATCAGTTTCATCTTACGATGAAACCCTTCCGTAATGCCGTTGTTTTTAGTAAACCGCCACATTCTAACCACTTCTTCACGCCATTGGTATAATGTTTTACCTAGAGTCTTTAGTGACTCAAAAGGACTTTCTTTTAAAAGCGTGACGTATTTAAGAAACAAAGGCAGTAAACGCTTACATTGCTTTGCTGTCCGATGCTTTTTCATCAGGAGTCGATGGAGACGTTGCTTCAAGTGATAGATAGCCGCAATTGCTGGCTGGTGCTGTAAATAGCTGGCTCTTTTATTTAATCGTTTTATCGTTAAATTGGCTTCATTCGTTCTTAATGCGGCCAATAGGCCACGTTGATATTTGATTTGAGGGTCTATTTGTTGATAAGTCTGGAGGCTCATCTGATTCAACAAGCGAATCACATGGAAACGGTCAGCCACTATCTTTGCATTAGGAAAATAACGTCTTATTAACAAACGGTAGCTACTGCTTAAATCTATGCACACAACAAGCACTTTATCCCGCCCCTCTAAGGACTTGAGATAGCTCTCTAAGTCTTTAGCACTACGCCCTTCAACCACATCAAAGATTTTGTGCTTGGCTAAATCACAAAAGGTTGTCGCATACCCAATGAATGCTCATCAAGGCCTAATATCCGAGGACAAGAGCGACTCGATATCTTTTTATAACGGAGCTCATAACCATAGTGATACCAACGTTCTACAGTCGATTTGCCCAGCTTTAAGTCCCGAGACAAATCTTTTTGACTCACTCCCTTACTGTGATAGTGAAATACTTGTTTTCGTAAACTCTCCGTCGCTCTTTGATGTTTCCCTATCCCAGGAAATCGCTGATTAAAATAACGACCACATGATGGACAATAATACTTATGAGCTTTTAAACACAAATAACTGCGTCGCAATCCAATCGATTCATGACGGATTCGTCTTATAAAACTGTCCTTTTTACGTAACTTCTTATTACCACAATGAATACAGCGAACTACCCAGCGATAGCTTACCTCTATGTATACCGGGTTTTCTCCACTTACTCTTTTAATAGAATATCCAGGCAAATTTAGGATACAATCTTTCTTAGGCATTTTAATCTTCCTTTTGACCGTCAAATCAAAGGGTTAGTCTAGACTAACTTGATTAAAATGCCCCCTTATTTGGGGTAGAGCCCGATTGAGTTATTTTAGAACATCTTTAAAATGAGCTTATTTATCAAGTAATTCATAGTCCTATTCACAGTGTTATCCACAGTTTCTGTGGATAACAAGTACATCAATACATTTTTATAAAAATAACAATACCGCGGTACATAAAGGGTTTATGATTTTTTTTTGTAAAAGAATGAAATAAAAAACAACTTTTTAAAAAAAGTTATTCACAGGAAGAGAAATTTAAGATTGCACTGAGTTGGTCGTACATGATAGCTAAATAAAAATTTAAAAAACAGTCTTGACAGTGAATTTTTATATGTTTTTTATTAGAATGTTAATTTTGAATCGTTAATATCTTTTTCAATACAATTGCATCTTCAATGTTATTATCTTCTATGTAATAGCCCGGTTTAATTTCTACTTGTTCAAAGCCCATACTCTGATAAAGAGATAACGCTGCTTTATTGCTAGGTCGCACTTCAAGAATGACATAATCAATATGCTGTGATTCAGTTAACGAAAAAAGCACTTTTTGGAGAAATTGGCGTCCATAACCTTTTGACTGAAATGGTTTGGCAATACAAAAATTTAAAATATGACAGCATTTGTTACTGTGTCTAGAAATAATATAACCACCAATGAGCAGTTTACTTCCTTCATCAACTTCGCATAAGCGACAATCATATCCTACACGAACGCAATCCCTTAAAATCTCTCTACTCCAAGGAGCAATATGAGTATTTTTTTCAATTAAATAAACTGCATCAACATCTGATTCAGTCATGCGCCGAATGTTGAATGCCATCCCTGTTTGCTCCCAAATAATTTTTTGTCTGAAACTAAGGAGAAAGCTCCCAATTACCTTACTGAATATTTCCTATTCCTGCAAATGCCGAAAATTGACTACTACTCTGACAACAAAAAATCTACGAAACTGCCCCATCCCTGCACCTATTAATTTAATGTGAAACATCCCTTCTCCCCTTGGGGAGAAGGTGCCCGTCAGGGCGGATGGGGGGAGTACAAGCATTTTCTATCAAATGTTATTCAGTACTTTTTTTCTTTTTTGGCAAATAAAGATCTGTTATCGTACCTTCAAATGCCTCTGCAGCTTGAGCAATAGTTTCCGAAAGTGTCGGATGTGGGTGTATTGTCAGGGCAATATCTTCAACATCACAACACATTTCAATAGCCAATGATGTTTCAGCGATTAAATCACCGGCATTAATTCCAACAATTCCTGCACCCAATATTCGGTTGGTATCAGGACAAAATAACAATTTCGTCATTCCTTCTTCACGTCCCATACTGAGAGCACGGCCACTGGCAGCCCAAGGGAAGGTAGCTTTTTCATAGCGAATACCTTTTTCTTTTGCTTCTTTTTCAGTTAAACCTGTCCAAGCAATCTCGGGATCAGTATAGGCAACACTCGCAATACATTTGGGATCAAAATAATGTTTTTTTCCAGCGATAACTTCTGCAGCAACTTTACCTTCGGGAATAGCTTTGTGCGCAAGCATAGGTTGACCAACCACATCGCCGATAGCAAAAATATGCGACACATTGGTTCTTTGTTGATTGTCTACCTTGATAAAGCCTCGCTCGTCCACTTTTACCCCAGCTTTTTCTGCATCAATTGCACCACCGTTTGGTTTTCTTCCAACTGAAACAAGAACTTGTTGGAAGCATAGCGGTTTGTCTGTTGCATGCTCGCCTTCCATAGAAACATAAATACCATCTTTTTTGGCTTCAACTGCGGTTACTTTGGTTTTCAAAAGGAATTTGACGCCTTTCTTTTGCATACGTTTTTGCAAAACAGTGACGAGATCCAAATCAGCACCTGGAATAAGTTGATCCATAAATTCAACAACAGTTACATCAACTCCAAGGGCTGAATAAACTGTGGCCATTTCCAGTCCAATAATTCCTCCACCTAAAACCAATAAATTGCCTTTAATATCAGCAAGTTCTAACGCACCTGTTGAACTAAAAATACGTTTGTCTTCAGGAATAAAAGGTAAATTAATGGATTCAGAACCTATAGCAATGATAGCGTTTTCAAACTCTACTTCGACAGAGCCATCTTTGGTAGCCACAGTGATTTGGTGGGCCCCCGAAAACTTCCCTACCCCAGTAATTACTTCCACTTTACGCTGTTTTGATAAGGCTTTTAGACCGCCTGTCAATTTAGAAATAACAGAGTTTTTCCATGCAACAATTTTTTTATTATCCAGTTTGGGTTTGCCAAAGCTTACACCTTGCTCAGACATTTCATGAGCTTCATCAACAACTTTTGCAATGTGCAACAATGCTTTAGAAGGGATACAGCCCACATTTAAACAAACCCCACCTAGTGAATCATAACGTTCAACTAAAACTACTTTTTTTCCTAAGTCCGCTGCTCTAAATGCTGCTGTGTATCCACCAGGTCCACTTCCTAACACAACGACATCAGTTTTAATTTTATTAGCCATTACAAGCCTCTTTTAATTAGATATTATAAAAAACTACAGTAAAATTCGTCTTATATCACTTAAGCAATCACAAATAAAACGAGTAAAACGCGCTGCTTCAGCACCATCAATCACTCGATGATCGTACGATAAAGATAAAGGCAACATTAACCTTGGTTGAAATGTGCCATTTTCGTAGACAGGTTTTATTTCAGAACGAGACAACCCAAGGATCGCTACTTCGGGGCTATTCACTATTGGTGTAAAAGATGTACCACCAATACCGCCTAGGCTGGAAATAGTAAAGCAGCCGCCAGCCATATCTGCTGGCATCAATCCTTTATCTCGAGCCTTAGAGCTTAAACGCGTCATTTCAGTTGCAATATCAGCAACGCTTAACTTATCCACATTTTTAATTACCGGCACCACCAAACCATTTGGCGTCTCGACAGCAATTCCTATATTGCAATATTTTTTATAAACAAGATTAGCACCGGTAGCATCTAAAGATGCGTTAAATTGAGGGAACGCTTTTAAAGCTTTGCTTACTACGGCACAGACAAATGCAAGTAATGTAAGTTTATAACCCTTTTCTTTTGCATTCTCTGCTTCAGATTTTCTAAATGCTTCTACATCGGTAATGTCAGCTGAATCAAATTGTGTTACATGAGGTATTGTAATCCACGAGCGATGCACATTAACCCCAGTAAGCCTTTTAATTTTATTTAGTGGTTTCGTTTCAATTTCACCAAACTGACTAAAATCAATTACTGGATTCGAGGGCATGCCTAAAGAACTCGAACTGGGTTGCTCACTGAGACGTGCTTTTACAAAAGCCTGGACGTCTTCTTTCGTAATACGCTCTTTACGACCTGTTCCTGCAACTTCAGATAAGTTTACCCCAAGCTCTCGAGCCATACGTCTTACAGCAGGGCCGGCAGCGAGTATTCTTGTTGACTCTACGGTGCTGGCAGAAATAGGTTTTGTTGAAACATCTTCTTGTTTATGATCCTCTGCGGCTGATTTCAATGATTCAGAAGCACTTACTTGCACTGATTCGCTAGGGGTTGGTTCAGGTTTTTCTACTTCAGAACCATTTTCTACAGTAGCTAAAAGAATCACATCTCCTTCAGATACTTTATCACCAACTTTTACACTGAGTTTCGTGATTTTCCCAGCCACTGGAGAAGGGATATCCATGCTGGCTTTATCTGACTCTAAGGTAATAAGTGGTGTATCAACTTCAATCTGATCCCCAACGTGCACCATAATCTCAATCACGTCAACTTGGGTTGCGCCACCAATATCGGGTATCTTGATTTCTTTTACACTTTCTGATTTTTTTTCCTGCACAATTTGAGGTTTATCCACCTCTTTATTTGGCGTTTCATTTTGCGGGGCTCGTGGTGCACTTTCCTTTTCAGTTTGTGATTTACTTTCAACTGTTGCTAAAAGAATCACGTCTCCTTCAGAGACCTTATCCCCCACTTTCATTTTCAGTTTAGTGATTTTTCCGGCAACCGGAGAAGGAATCTCCATGCTGGCTTTATCTGATTCCAAAGTAATAAGTGGTGTATCAACTTCGATCTGCTCACCAACCTGAACCATTATTTCAATCACATCAACTTGAGTAGCCCCACCAATATCAGGAATCTTAACTTCTATTTCGTTTGACATGTCTTTCCTCAAAGGTTGCCGATTAATTCAAGCAACGATCTTCAGGAAGCAGACCTAAAATAGTTATCCGCTTCCTTAATCTCAGGGCTTGAATTATCAAGGCCTCTATCTATTTCAATTCTAATGATTAACCGGATTCAATTTATCAGGATTAATGTTATAGCGCTTCATTGCATCAACTACTTTGGATTTATCAATGCTTCCTTCAGCAACTAAAGCGTTTAATGCTGCCAAAACTATAAATTTAGCATCCACCTCAAAGAAATGACGTAAACGTTGACGTGTATCACTTCTTCCATAACCATCTGTGCCTAATGTTACAAAATAATTTGGAACAAAAGGTCTAATTTGATCCGCATAAAGTCTCATATAATCCGTTGCAACAATCACTGGCCCGGTTCTACCTTCTAATTGTGTTGTAACATAACTTTTTAATGCCTTTGCCTCAGGATGCATTGCATTGTATCGTTCCGCAGCTAATCCATCTCTTCTTAACTCATTAAAGCTTGTCACGCTCCAAATATCTGAGGTCACAGAATAATCTTCTTTTAGCATCTTTGCAGCTTCAATTACTTCACGCAATATAGTCCCACTTCCCATGAGTTGCACATGCTGTTTGGATTTTTTCTTATTATCCTGAAGTAAATACATTCCTTTGATAATACCCTCTTCAACTCCTTCGGGCATGTCCGGATGCATATAGTTTTCATTCATTACTGTAATGTAATAAAAAACATTTTCTTGCTTTTCATACATACGGTGTAACCCGTTTTGAATGATCACAGCAAGCTCATAAGCAAAGGTAGGATCATAAGAAACACAATTAGGAATTGTTGATGCAAATAAATGACTATGCCCGTCTTGATGTTGCAATCCCTCTCCCGCAAGGGTTGTTCTTCCAGCGGTTCCACCGAGCAGAAATCCTCTGGCTTGCATATCACCTGCAGCCCATGCTAAATCGCCAATGCGCTGAAATCCAAACATAGAATAATAGATATAAAATGGAATCATGGCCAATTTATTGGAACTGTATGAAGTTGCCGCAGCAATCCAGGAACAAAAAGCACCTGCCTCATTAATTCCTTCTTCTAGGATTTGTCCATCTTTAGCCTCACGATAAAACATTACCTGTTCGTGATCTACTGGGGTATAAAGTTGTCCAACTGGAGAATAAATACCAATTTGTCGAAACAACCCTTCCATACCAAACGTTCTGCACTCATCAGGAACAATTGGAACAATACGCGAACTTATCTCTTTATTTTTTAGTAATACAGAAAGTATTCGTACAAAAGCCATTGTTGTTGAGATTTCTCTATCCCCTAATCCTTTTGTAACGGATGAAAAATCTTCTAAGGGAGGAGTTTTAAGTGGTTCTACTTCTGTAGAACGTGATGGCAAATACCCACCTAAAGCTTCACGTTGTTTTTTGATGTATTTAATCTCTGGGCTATCATCCGCAGGTTTATAAAAAGGAATGTCAGCAATTTGCTCATCACTGATAGGAATACTGAATCGATCTCTAAACGCTTTTAATTGATCAACAGTCATCTTTTTTTGCTGGTGGGTGATATTTTGTCCTTCACCCGCAGCTCCCATTCCATAGCCTTTAATTGTCTTTGCTAAAATAACAGTTGGCGAACCTTTATGCTCCACAGCTTTGGCATAGGCCGCATAAACTTTTTGCGAATCATGTCCACCGCGATTTAATCTCCAAATTTCTTCATCCGTGTAATTTTCAACCATTTTCTTTAATTCAGGATATTCATTAAAGAAATGTTGTCTTACATAGGCCCCATCATTTGCCTTGTAGGCTTGGTAATCACCATCAACACATTCTTCCATGCGTTTTTGCAACCAGCCATCCTTATCACGCTCAAACAATGGATCCCAACGGCCACCCCAAATGACTTTAATGACATTCCAACCCGCTCCACGGAATAAACCCTCGAGTTCTTGGATAATTTTGCCATTGCCGCGCACAGGACCATCAAGTCTCTGTAAGTTGCAATTCACAACAAAAATAAGATTATCAAGTTTTTCTCGAGCAGCAATGCTTAAAGCGCCTACTGACTCTACCTCATCCATTTCACCATCACCGAGGAAAGCCCACACTTTTCTGTCTTCAGTGTTAATGAGGCCTCTGTTCTCCAAATATTTTAAAAAACGTGCTTGATAAATAGCTTGTAATGGCCCCAATCCCATAGAGACAGTAGGAAACTGCCAAAATTCGCTCATCAACCAAGGATGTGGATATGATGATAAACCATCAACTTCTACTTCTTGTCTGAAATTACTTAATTGCTCTTCTGTCAAACGTCCCTCAAGGAAAGCGCGCGCATAAATTCCAGGAGAAGAGTGTCCCTGAATATAAATTAAATCACCACCATGCTCGCCATTGGGTCCTTTAAAAAAATAATTAAATCCAGTTTCGTATAAAGTAGATGATGAAGCATAGGAGGCAATATGTCCTCCAAGCTCAGGAGCGTACTTTCCAGCACGTAAAACCATTGCCACAGCATTCCAGCGAATTAAGGCACTAATGCGTTTGCCAATCCCTTCATCGGGAGGAATTTGCTTTTCTTCATAGGGTTTAATGGTATTTTTGTAGGGGGTATTAATTGAACTCGTTAAGTTAACCCCTTCTGAATTTGCTCTATTAAGAAGCTGCTTCAAAAGAAAAGCACCTCGTTCAGGGCCATCATTGACTAATACAGCTTGCAGGGCATCCAGCCATTCACGCGTTTCTATAGGATCCAAATCTAATTTAGTTTCATTTGCCATGAAAGTGTTCCCCGAAATCTATTAAACACAATAAGGTATAGCGTGTAATTTTTTTGGAATTACACCAGTGCAACCTTTCTTACACATTGCCAAATCAAATAAGCAATCGCATGTCACTTTGCGGCATTGTAGTGGATCGCGGTAAGAATTCAACTCGCGCATCACCTTTTTGCCTTCAACTTTTCGTTCATGCACGTATTTAGCAAAATTTTTCTCTGCCGTTCTTTGAGCCTTATAAGAACAAGTTGGGCAGTTATCAACACAATTTTGTCTGCAAAATTCAAAATGTTGCATGCACCTCATATTGCATCGTTGTTCTTCTTGGGCTTTAAGTGCGCTTTGTTTTAATCCCTGGCAACCCCCAAGTCCTAATATTATAGTGCAACAAACTAAACGCAAAAAAGAATTCATATAGAGAGCATCCGAATAAATAATTATGCAGGTTGAGCCATAAGCCCAACTGCAATCTCAATTTATAAATTAAAAAACTAAAGCCAAGGAATTAAGGTAAATAGCGCAATAAAAACCAACATGACTATAATTGCATGTTCCACTAAACCTTCGGCTTCAGGCATAGGAACTTCTTCGGCTTCATTTGTTCTAACTGCTAATAATCCACACTCACGTAGCATATTACTATTCAAATCGGGTTTGGCAAAAAAGTATTTGGTGAACGAGGAAAAACCGCGTTGAAAATTTCCCACAAGTAAAAAAAGCAAAGCGGTTAATCGCGCAGGAATCCATTCAAGCAAATCAGTAATTTCATTTGCGTGCTCACTAACAGAATTAAGATCACGGCATAATGTGATTAGACGGTAAGCCAAAGCACCTACAGGCCCGGCAATAATATACCAAAATATCAGAGAAAATAATTGCCGGTTAACTAAGATAAAATAGTCCCCCAAAATCTCTTGATTACTTTTAGTATCTGATTGAGTTACTGGGTAAAAGACATTCTGTGGGCCAAGGCAATAAAAGAAAATGAACAAACTTAAAAGAAGTCCCATCAATCCAAAAACAATATGGTGCAGTAACAAATATATGATTAATACAAGCAATACGACAGGTATTACTATTAAGGATAACAATATCCAGGGATTAGTAAACATGCTGTGTTTGTCGGCAAATGCTTTTATTTTTTGATAATAGTCGGCAAACCAATAGAATCGTTGATAGGACAGACTGTGAATTAAAAAACGTTCACTTAGTAAGCACAATAAGATAACAAGTAATTTCATTATTTAATCCTTACGCATTTTATCAGAGAATGCTATGGGGGTTGGGTATTTCAAAACAACAAAGTATGATGAAACAATAAAAGTTAAAATAGTAGTCGCTTGAATTAAATTTGATGCCTTATCCGAAATAAGGTTGGTGCTTAGAGCAATACTGGCGACAAGTAATGAAAACTCGCTCGCTTGCCCCAATCGGATACCAACTTCCTTCGAAACTTGTTTTTTTTCACCCGACTTACCAAGAAGTAAATAAAATAATATCGGTTTAAATAGTAAAACCAAACCCGATAAAATAAGTGCGGGAATAATGACTTGATGAGCCAGTCCAAAATTAAATGTTGCCCCGATTGAAAAGAAAAACATAACCAGGAAAAAGTCTCTTAAGGGTTTTAAACTCTCTGCAATATAAAGAGAAATAGGACTTGCTGCCAAAGCCACACCTGCAATAAATGCACCAATATCTTCTGAAAGACCTATCGCTTGCGCAAGAACAGACAAGCCAAGACACCATCCAATTGACAAAAGAAATACATATTCTTGAGTTCTATCGAAACGAGCCAGTAATCGGATCAAAACATACCGCTCAATGGCAAATGCAAACAGCCATAGTGCAGGTAAATCAATTCCTACTAGAATGATATCATCGATGGATAAACCGTTTGTTTGTTTCGCACCATTAATTAGGATCAGCACAATAATTGCGATAACGTCTTGCATTAATAATACACTGATCATGACCTCACCAGTATGCTGATGATGCAAGATGGTTGTTGGTAATAATTTCAAGCCAATAATGGTACTTGAAAACATCATTGATCCACCTAAAATCCATGATTCATTCACAGTTAAACCGAAAAGCCTACCCACCCAATAACCCATTACTGCAAAAAGGATTGAACTAATTAGAGCAATCCATGTTACTTTCTTAAGCATGTGTATCAGGTTTTGTGGCTGCAAATGCAATCCAAGTAAAAATAATAGAAAAACAATTCCAACATCACCAATCTGCTTAACAATAGTTACATCGGATACCAAACTTAAGCCCCAAGGGCCAAACACAGCACCAAGAAGAATATAAGCAACCAACAGGGACTGTTTGGTATAAAGAACCAATGTTGATAGAAATGCAGCGCCTGCGAAGATTAAGAAAATTGTATAAAACACAGTGCCATCATGCATTGATTGAATACCTCAATATTAAAAAATATCAACCTAAGAAAATTTTAGCTTGATGATGTCGCAAGAATAAGAAATTGAACACAAAAAACGAGTTAATACACGCTTCATCAATGCTACAATTTTGTTACCATAGCAATTCTAATGTCCTGAAAATTCGACGCCATAATTTTATCTATTAATCCGCGAATTAGCTATCAATAATTCAATCTTAATTAAATCAAAACAGAAAAAGATCCTGTAATACCATTAAGAACCAATTTATGCTTTAAACTATCCGCCATAATTTTTGACCCAAATGGCCCTACTCTAACAATATAATGCTGTTTAAAATGTTCAATATAAACGGGAGAAGGAGTCAGGTGGGATAATTTTTCTTTTAAACGCTTTGCCAAGATTTCGGTAGAAAAAGCTCCTGCTTGCAGATAATAATGCGCTTGTCCTGCAGGTCCCATTAACGTTTCAATTTCAACTGGAGCTGTTCCTTTAGGAAATACCCCAAGTTTTAACGCTGCAGCGTATGACAAATCGATTATCCTATCTGAGTGAAAAGGACCTCGATCATTTACTTTAACAACAGCTTCTTTTCCATTATTTAAATTTTTAACTTTTACATAAGTAGGTAAAGGTAAGGTCTTATGGGCAGCAGACATGACGTACATATCGTAAGGCTCGCCGCTTGACGTTCTTTGCTTGTGAAACTTTGTTCCATACCATGAAGCAATCCCTCGTGTTTTATAACCCGTAGAGCTTCTCATCACCTGGTATGAGCGTCCATCAACAGAATATTCAGTCGGATTGCCGTATCGGCTAAGTGGTTCTTTGGTTGGCACGGGCTCTTTGAAAGTGACTGCTTTCTTTTTAGAGGGGGCTCCGTCTTTTAATTGGGTGTAACGATTTGTTTTATTTTTATAGCGATTATATATGGAATTATTCGTTTTTTTACTTGCTTGTCGCGTAGACTGTTTCACCCCTGATGAGGCAGAATCAAGAGACTGATTTGTAGTTTGACATCCTGTTAACAGAATGAGCACAGCAATAAGTATCTTTCGCATTTTTTCCATTATTTATTATTATTTTCTGGCTAATATACCGAAATATCACTTAATTTCGAAGACTTATTTTAATTTGAAAAAAATTTCATTATTTTTCATCTGTTATTTTGTTGCCATCAAAAGGCTGTGATAATATATTCTCATTTTTGTAATTGGACTCGTAAACAACATGACAAGAACCACGTCTATTCTATTAACCACATTGTTTATCATTACCCTATTTGTACAATCAACCAATTCAATTGCTGATGAAGGTTCATTACCTACAAAACCTACCGCTGATTTGGAAAGACCCTCTCCAACAGTGAATGATAAACCCTTAGTAACCCCTGCTCCTCCAATTCTTAATGCAAAAGCATACATATTGATTGATGTGAACAGCGGTAAAATCATTGCTGAAAAAAACAGCGAAGAGCGTTTACCTCCTGCAAGCCTAACAAAAATGATGACTTTATATGTCATTTCCAATGCATTGCATCATGACCAAATTCACCTCACTGACAGTGTGCGTGTAAGTCGTGATGCCTGGAAAATAGGTGGCTCTCGCATGTTCATCAAAGAAGGACAACAAGTCCCAGTGGAAGACTTGCTTAAGGGAATTATTGTTGACTCTGGTAATGATGCCTGCGTAGCAATGGCAGAACACGTGGGAGGAACTGAGAACTCATTCACTGATCTTATGAATCAGCAAGCTCAAAACCTTGGAATGAAAAACAGCCATTTCACTGACAGTACTGGTTTGCCTGATCCTAATTTGTATACAACAGCGAAGGATTTAGCGATTCTTGGTAGAGCATTGATTATCGATTTTCCACAATACTATGATTGGTATAAGCAAAAATGGTTTACCTATAATGGTATTCGTCAACCCAACAGAAATCGCTTGTTATGGCGCGACAATCAAGTCGACGGTATTAAGACTGGTCATACCAATGATGCAGGGTTTTGTCTCGTCTCTTCTGCAAAACGTGACAACATGCGTTTATTGGCAGTAGTCCTTGGAGAACCAAGCGACTCTTCCCGTGCTGATGATAGTGAAAAATTACTAAATTATGGTTTTAGATTTTTTGAAACCCATCAGCTTTACAAATCAGGACAATCAATAACCGAGCTTCCTCTTTATAAAGGAAAAGTAGATAAAGTTACTGTAGGATTAACTGAAGATCAATTTATCACCATTCCTACTGGCCAATATCAACGATTAAACATTTCAACTAAAGTTCCATCTTATCTTGAGGCTCCGATTAAAAAAGGTGATAAAATAGGTGACTTAGTGGTTCAATTTGATAATAACGTCGTCTCGACCCGACCTCTTTATGCTTTACAAGATGTTGAATCAGGCGGTTTTTATACTCGAACCAAAGACTCCATACGTTTAGCCTTCAAACGTTGGTTTGGCTCCTAGGATTTATAGGATTGAGGATGAAAAAAACGACTTTAATTGAATTTCCTTGTTATTTTCCTATAAAAATAATAGGGAATAATTCGCCCGTTTTTTTTGAGGAAATTAAACACATTACTATTACTCACTTTCCTAACATTGAAGATGAGGCATTGACTCATAAGATGAGCAAGGACTCCAATTATTTGGCAATAACAGTCACTGTTTATGCTGAAAATCAAGAGATGCTTGATGCGTTTTATAGAGCCGTTACCCAGCATCCCGAAGTAAAAATGGTTCTATAATGAAAATACGACAGCTAGGTATTAAAGATTACAATGATGTTTGGCTGCTAATGAAAGAATTTACTCAAAAACGTGAAGCAGGAACACACGATGAACTTTGGCTCCTAGAGCATTTCCCTGTCTATACCCAAGGACAGGCAGGCAAACCCGAGCACATACTCAATCCTCAGTCCATACCCATAGTACAGTCTGATCGAGGAGGACAGGTAACATATCATGGACCTGGCCAGCTAGTTGCTTATGTACTAATGGATATCAGGAGAAAAAATTTAGGGATCAGATCATTAGTGAGTAAATTAGAACAAATTTTAATCTCTGTTCTGGCAAAATATCAAATAGAAGGCTCTATTCGTTGTGGTGCACCAGGAGTATATGTCAAAGAACAAAAAATTGCTTCAATAGGATTAAGAGTAAAAAATGGCTGTACCTATCATGGAATTGCGCTCAATGTTGATATGGATTTAAACCCTTTTTCAGGAATTAATCCTTGTGGATTTGCAAAAATGGAAATGACTCAAATAAGACATTTCGTTCCTGATGTTCAAATCTCTCAAGTTAATCAGCATTTCGTGCAATATTTTCTAGAACAATTTTATCCCTGAATACAATATGAATTTGTTCGTTGACTATGTACAACCGCTTACAGAATGGTTGCAACACAACCCGCGTTGGTCTTTATTCATAACCTTTCTAATTTCTTTAACAGAATCCCTGGCAATAGTGGGCAGCATCGTCCCAGGGAGTGTCACTATGACCGCTATAGGGATCCTCGCTGGTTCTGGGATTATGCGTATTGATTTGACTTTATTGGCAGCTATTTTAGGTGCTGTTGCTGGAGATAGTCTAAGTTATACCTTGGGTTATTATTACAGTGATCGCTTAACTGAAATATGGCCATTTAGTAAATATCCAAAATGGATAGAATATGGTAAGGAATTCTTTAGAACACATGGTGGAAAAAGTGTATTAATTGGTCGCTTTGTTGGTCCTTTGCGATCAATTATTCCTGTCATCGCTGGAATATTGCATATGAAGCAATGGCGTTTTTTTGTAGCTAATGTCTTATCTGCAATTGGCTGGTCTCTATTATACGTAATGCCTGGTGTCGCAATCGGAGCAGCAAGTCACGAATTATCAGCAGAAAGCGCGACACGTTTATTTATCCTAATACTTGTTTTACTTGCAGGGCTCTGGGTGATTAGTTTAGTTATAAAGCGACTAATTCGGTTGTTAAATACTTTTTTAATGGCTTATTTACATGATTTTTGGCTCAGGCTTAAAAACAACTCGCTATGGGTATATGTATATAATGCATTTACACCAAAAAGTGAAACAAACCATTATCCTACAGCTGCTCTTGTCCTAATAGCCGTAGTTTGTATGCTCTTTTTTTTAATTATTCTTGGATTAACTGTTACAACACAATACCTAACTTATATTAATTTGCCTATCTATCTATTTTTGCAAAGTTTTAATACATTGTCCTTAAAAGTATTTTTTATCTTTTGCACCCAATTAACCTCTACAATAACAATAATTAGCGTTTTTATTATTTGTTGTTGCTGGTTCATTTTTTATAAGAATAGAACAGCGATTATTTATTTATGCAGCCTGATTTTTATAAGCAGTGTGGTGGCGCTATTACTAAACTCACTTATTCATAGTCCTAGACCATCGGGACTCTTAGTGACTCTTCCTGGATTCTCTTTTCCTGCAACTAACCTTTTGATTGCAACTGCATTATACGGATTTATTTTATTTTACATTAATAGAACCTTTACCCTATTTGCGAATATACTGAAATCAATTCTCTTTGTAATTTTGGGTTTTAGTGGATTAGGGTCTCTCTATTTAGGGGATTATTGGCTCACCGACGTGTTAACATCCTATTTTTTAGGTACATCAATTTGTTTAATCCACTGCTTGGTTTATAGAAAATCTAATATACCCCTCAAGAAAGCAAGCCACTCATTGTTAATGCTCTCTCTGCTTCTAATAGGCATTCTTTTAGCTTCGGTCACATCGACCTACATTAATTTTAAAACGCTATCTTATAACCATACACCCAACTATAAAAAATTCACTCTCAGTGAAGTAACATGGTGGGAGCAAGAAAAACCTATTCTTCCAATGTATCAATACAGTAGAATTGGTAAAAGAATCAGTTTATTGAACGTTCAATTCGCAGGTAATCTAGAATCATTGCAAAATACTTTAGATAAGAATGGGTGGAAATTACAAACAGACTCATTTTTTACGAACTTACTTATGCGCATGAATAAGCAACCAAACAGTATTAAACTCCCATTATTTACTCAATTATATGAAAATAAAGCGCCCTTGCTCGTCATGACCTATACCGACGAAGAGACTAAGTTAACACTGGAGTTAAGAATTTGGGAGTCTAATTATAATTTACTTGAATCGAACCAGCCCTTATGGATAGGCAGCATTCATCCATCCAACCGTGCTAACAAGCAGATGAGTAACCAAGGTTATTTTCCCCAATTACTCAATCCATCAAAATATTTGTTTAAAAAGAATCACTCCTTTGCGGTCAAACAAATCAAATTACCGGATACTATGATTAAAACAACAATCTATCCAACAGAGCCCTACTTAACCCTTATTAAAGAAGAACATCAAGTCCTTAGCAAATAAAACCAAGTATAAATAAGGTACCGTAGATACCCAATGAATTACCTGATTTTAATGTAATCTAAAATCACTGGTTTGCTTCTCGTTTCTTCATATACCTGCCAGGTGTCTTTATAGCGCTGCCTATATTTTATAAAGAAAAATAGTTTATCATGACATGAATACCAGCTAAGTAAGAATTAGAAACTCCTACGCTTAATAATAAGAACTTATGGTAGAAATCCCCTATCAGATAAATCAACTTGAAAAAAGATCTTAGTTGTCCTCCTCAAGCGACAATCAAAAACTTCTTTCATACACTTCATTCTCTATACATATGTAAAAATTACTGTTATAACTATATAGTTTTAAATTAAATACCATTTAATTTTGAGAGTATGGCTCAATGTATACACTGGGAAAATTAATCCAAGCTTTTTTTCCATTAATTGCTCTAGTACTCTTTATTATTGGAATTAAAAGAAACGCCATTTATTATATCATTTCATCTCTTTGGCTTAGCCTAATTGCGTTGTTAATTCATTTCCAATTTTCAGGGAATCAAATTTTTGGAACCTATTTTAACTATTTTAATGCAGGCATTTATTCATTTAATTTCCTTATCTTGCTCCTTGCATTACTCCAAGTCATTTCACATTTAAGTGCTAATGGTCCCGCATTGAAATACACATACGCCTTTATTAGTTCACTTATGGTGGTGGGAGCGTTAATTGTAATTAGTAATCTTTGGATTAATGCTTTTTTTATAGAAAATAAGTTGGAAGGCACTCCCATAATGCAAGTAGCTCTGTTTGAAAAACCAGATTATTGTGGCAATAAGTATGTTTTTTACAAAATTGATCAAGACAGCAAAGTCACATACCTCTGTCCAAATTATTATGGTTTGTTACCTTCAATTGGACACTTAGCGACAAGCCCAGATTTCATTACAACACAATTGTCATTACCTGTTAAAAAACAATTACTTTTGAAGCAAAAAAATAAGAGTTAATGTATTAATAAATTATTACAAAGGGTTACGTAGTCCTGATTCGGTCTGGAGGTTAAATTGTTCTTTGGGTTAATCTTTGATAATATGCCAATAATTCAGCACTTTAATATTAATATGAAACGGTTATTATCTCTTACCATATTCATTCTTAGTTTCAATTGTCATGCAATGGCCCCCAAACTTAATTGGGATCAAGCAGTTGACAAAGCAATAAAACGCTATGGTTTACGAGTTGAACCCAGGCTTAAATCTTATTTCTCCAAAGCAAAAGTAAGTTATCCTCCCAGTGAGATCGCCTTACTCGCTTTTAAATCAGAACGAAAAGTAGAGCTATGGGCCAAAAATACCAATCAAAAATGGAAACATATACACGACTATCCTTTAACTGGTTTCAGTGGGCGGTTAGGACCTAAGTTACGTGAAAATGACAAACAAATTCCTGAAGGGGTTTATAGACTGGTTAACTTCAACCCTTTTAGTAGTATGCATTTATCGATGATGATTAATTATCCCAATAATTTTGATAAGCAAAAAGGTTATCAAGATGGGAGAAGAAATTTAGGTAATAATATTTTTATTCATGGTAAAAATTTATCCGTTGGTTGTCTGGCTGTAGGCGATCTGGCTATAGATCAGCTTTTTATTTTGGCACGTCGTGTTGGTCTAGATAACATTCAAGTAATTATTGCACCAAATGATTTGCGTAAAGGTAAGCCATCAACTTCTACATTTGCTCAACCCAGATGGCTTCCTGAATTATATAAACAAATTGCAGAGTCACTAAAACCCTTTAACAAAAAAAGCTATACAGTTTAAGATCTAGTACAAAATCAAATGTAGGCTGGGCCAAGGACCAACCTACAAATATGAGAATAGATTTAGGTGGTTTCATAGCCCGAATTAGCACAGTGTAATCAGGGAATTACAGTTCATTCACCCGTAAACTTCAAGCTTTTTTCAATTATTCCTTTGGTAAAGAAGCCAAAAACTCAGTGACCTCTTTCGGGGATAACTCATAACACTGTCCCCGTGACAAGTACCTTGGCATAGTTAATAGGCCGTAGCGAATGCGTATTAATCGGCTAACTTCGACACCTTGCGATTCCCACAGGCGGCGGACTTCCCGATTACGCCCCTCATTTAAAGTCACATGATACCAAGAGTTAGCACCCTCACCGCCTCGAAATTCTAAACGAGTAAATTTAGCGACTCCATCTTCCAGTTCAACTCCCTTTTGAAGCTTATTTAATGCTTCAGGACTCACCTGACCATGCACTCTCACTGCGTATTCCCTTTCTAAACCATATTTTGGGTGCATTAACTGATTGGCTAACTCACCATTATTTGTAAAGATAAGCAACCCAGAAGTGTTCAAATCCAAACGTCCTACTTGCACCCAACGACCTTGTCTTAAGTGAGGTAAATGATCAAAAACTGTTTTTTCAAATTTAGGATCATGGCGGCTAGAAATTTCTCCAACAGGTTTATGGTAAAGAAGAATGCGTACATTTTGTCTTACCTTAAGTGGATTGGGAATTAATTTTCCTTTTACTGTGATCTTATCTTCAGCACTTGCTGAGTCCCCTAATTTAACAGGTTTTCCATTCACTTGTACCCAGCCATTCTCTATCCATCGCTCCATTTCTCGTCGCGAGCCAAGACCTGCTTGGCTTAGTATTTTTTGTAACCTTTCGCTGCTCATTCGGTAATATACTCTTCGTTAGGATTGTGTAAGGTTAATGCTTCCATAACCTCGGGTAAGGTTGGAAGTTCATTTAAATATTTTAAATTAAAATAATTTAAAAATTCTCTCGTCGTTGTATATACAGCAGGTTTACCTGCTACATTTTTATAACCAGAAATACGAATCCATTCTCTTTCCAGCAGTGTTTTCATTATTTGACTGCTTACTGCTACTCCACGCAACTCTTCTATATCTGCACGAGTAACGGGTTGCTTATAAGCAATAATGGCTAAAGTTTCAAGTAAAGCACGCGAGTATTTTGGGGGTTTCTCAATTTGCATTCGCGCAATCCAGTTACTGTATTCTTTTTTTGTTTGAATAATAAAACCTGTTGCGAGTTGTACCAGATCAAAAGATCGAGATACATACTCCTCCTTTAGGTCATTGATAATAACACTTAAATACTCTTTAGTCGGTCTTTGCCACTCATCAAAGACCTCTAACATTCTATCAAGAGATACGGGTTCATTACTGCTTAAGAGTAATGCTTCCACTATGTTTTTTAATTCCTTTTCATCCATTTTATGCTGCCTGTAAATGTATTGGTGAAAATGGTTCATTTTGCGTAATCACAATCAGTGATTGTCGTGCTAACTCTAAAATAGCCAACAAAGAGACAACTAATCCAATTCGACCTTCTTTAATAGAAAATAATTGATTAAATTCCAAGAGCTTGTGTTCCTGTAGCTGCATTAAAATATGGCTCATACGCTCACGAACTGATAACACCTCACGAGAGACCTGGTGATGGCTTATTTGTTCTTCTCTTTTCAATAATGATTTCATTGCATCAATTAAATCCTCGAGTGTAACTTCAGAGTGCACGATTATCCTCTCAAGTTCTGAAGGTACTACTTGAATCATAAAGCGATCACGCTCTTGTCGAGGGAGTGCATCAAGCAGCTCTGCTGCAATTTTTATTTGTTCATAGGCTTGTAGTTTTCTTACTAGTGCCATTCGAGGGTCCTCTTCCTCTTCATCACTCGTGGGTGGCGCTGGTAGTAACAGCCGAGACTTAATTTCTGCAAGCATTGCAGCCATCAACAAATAATCAGCCGCTAACTCCAATCTTCTACATTCCATTAATTGAATGTAATGCAAATATTGTTTGGTAATACTCATAATAGGAATATCTAAGATATCAAGATTCTGTTTGCGAATAAGATATAAAAGCAAATCGAGTGGGCCGCTAAATGAATCCAGCAGTACTTCAAGCGCATCTGGAGGAATAAATAAATCATCCGGAAGCTCTGTAAGCTCCTTACCATCAACTATTGCTTTTACTTCCGGATTGCTTGATATTTCAATATCCATGCTAACAACTCATTCTTATTTAGCTTGTCAGTACACGTTAAAAAATCGACATAATCAACAATAGAATGGGTGAACCTGGACCTACTGTCATTATTCTAAAAATTTATTTCATTCCCACAAACGGGAATCTACTCATAAAATAGCCTTGTGCCGCCCGATAAAGAAACTCCCTCCTTCGGGAACGGCAGTTTCTATTTAATAACAGTGAAGCCTGGGGCGTTATGATAACGCTTAAGGACACCCATACCGCAAACATCAATAATCGAGTCCCATGACTTCTCGGACCGTACTCAAATTTTTACTAGCCACTTCTTGCGCTGCCTCACTCCCCTCAGAAACAATTCTTTTCACGGAGCTCAAATCAGACTCATATTCTGAAATTGCTTCCTGGATAGGCTGTAACTCTTTATTAATCGCGTCCACAACAGGTCTTTTACATTCAATACAACCAATCCCTGCAGAACGACATCCATTTTGTACCCAATCTTTCACTTCATTATTTGAGTAAATTTTATGAAATTGCCAAACTGGGCATTTCTCTGGCTCGCCAGGGTCGGTTCGTTTGACCCGTGCTGGGTCAGTTGGCATCGTCAATACCTTTTTTTCGACTTGTGCCGGCGGCTCTCTTAACATAATTGTATTGTGATAAGACTTAGACATCTTTTGTCCATCAAGCCCAGGCATCTTGGCTGTTTCAGTCAGTAATGGATGTGGTTCTGGTAGAATAATTTTACCACTTCCCTCTAAATAGCCTAATAAACGCTCTTTATCGCCAATAGATAAATTAGACTGGTCTTCTAGAAGAGCCTGTGCTGTTTTAATCGCTTCGTGATTCCCATGCTCCTGAAATTGTCGACGTAATTCACTATAATATTTGCTGTTCTTTTTTCCCATTTTTTTTATTGCTTCAGCTGCAAGCTCTTCGAAATTAGGCTCCTTACCATAGATATGATTAAATCTACGCGCAATTTCTCTGGTCAGCTCAATATGAGATACCTGATCTTCGCCAACTGGAACATAATCGGCATGATAAATTAGAACATCAGCACTTTGTAATAAGGGATAGCCTAAAAAACCGTAAGTGGATAAATCCTTTTCTTTTATTTTTTCTTGCTGATCTTTAAAGCTGGGCACCCTTTCAAGCCAGCCCAAAGGTGTAATCATGGATAAGAGTAAATGCAGCTCTGCATGTTCTGGCACCCATGATTGAATAAATATTCGTGATAATCCAGGATTTACCCCGCAAGCCAGCCAATCAATGATCATATCCCATAAATGGTTTTCGATAAAACCGGGTTCATCATATTGTGTTGTTAAGCCATGCCAATCGGCCGCAAAAAAGAAGCAATCATATTGATGTTGTAATTTAATCCAATTTTTTATTACACCATGGTAGTGCCCAAGATGTAATCTTCCGCTGACTCGCATTCCAGAAACAACTCGTTTATTGGAACTAAATAGTGCTGACATCAATATCCTCTTTTTTTAAATATTATTATCTAAAGGGCTCAGGATCACCTTTACCCTCCCTTATTATCACTGGATAATCACCAGTTAAATCAACTACTGTCGTGGGTTCATGCCCACAATTACCACCATCAATAACCAAATCGATTTGATTTCCCAAAAGATCTCGAATCGCCTCAGGTTCACTTAATGGAGCTTTTGCACCAGGAAGAATTAATGTAGTGCTCATTAAAGGAGCATCAAGACAATCCAACAGTGCCAGTGTAATCATGTTATTAGGCACCCGTAATCCCAATGTTTTTCTTTTTGGATGCAACATTAAACGAGGAACCTCATGTGTTGCATTAAGAATAAAAGTATAGGAGCCCGGTGTGAATGCTTTCAATAATCGAAATATTGGATTTGATACTCGAGCATACGTGCCAAGTTGCGATAGATCGCGGCATACAAGAGTCATATTATGATTCTTATCCAATTGACGTAATTTTCTAATGCGTTCGAGCGCGGCCTTGTTCCCCAAACTACAACCTAATGCGTAGCCTGAATCTGTGGGATATACAATTAAACCACCTTCCTCAATAATATTTACCGCCTTTCTCAACAAACGAGCTTGCGGATTATCAGGATGTAATGCAAAAAACTGACTCATAAAGTCCCCTGTTATATGTTCCATTCATGCCAAATAGGCCTACAGTTTGCTGGTAGTTGTTTTTGACCACCAAGGTTAACACGTGAAGTGCGATCACTATGATAGTCTGAACCAGAAGAACCTAATAAATGAAAACGAAGACATGTTGCAGCCATTTCATTAACTTCAGTTACTGTCATTTCCCCCGAGACGACTTCTATTCCTACTCCACCTGCTTCTTTAAACTCATTAATTAACTCATGCAATTTAGAACGCGTCAATCCATATTTAAGCGGGTGAGCAATGACTGCCTGGCCACCAGCAGCGATAATGCCCTGCACTGCCTCTTGAAGGCTAATCCAGGGAGTAGGCACAAACGCACACTTACCTCTTCCTAAAAAACGTTTAAATGCAGCAGCTAGATCCTTAACCATTCCTTCATTCACGAGAAGCTGTGCAAAATGAGGTCTACCTACTCGTTCATGACCAGCCAAATGACACGCTTTTAAGTAGGCATCCGAAATACCGAGTGAATCCAAAGCACTAGCAATTTGTTGCGCGCGATCTACTCTACTTTGATTTTGCCGGTCAATCAGTTCCAGAAAATCTGCAGTATGATTTATTTGATAACCAAGGATGTGTAATTCATGCTTTTTCCATCGAACACTAAATTCTATGCCATTAATTATTTTAATGGATGTCGCAGCGGTTGCCTCAAGTAACTCTGGATAACCTGCAACAGTATCGTGATCGGTGAGTGACAAACACCTAATCTTTTGATTTTGCGCTTTTTGTATTAGTTCTTTTGGACTTAAAATTCCATCAGAAAAACTGCTATGACAATGAAGATCGATCATGAATTCGTGTTATATCAAAAAGAATGATTGTAGCATAAATCTTGCAGGAGATGTGCTTTCTGCACTATTCTTGCATACCTATATTTTTCAAGGTCAAAAAGTATTAAAAATACTATACTCATAATATATATTACTTTATTGAGGAAAACCAAAAAATAATGATTCATAATGTTCATCACGTTAAATTATGCCGAAAATCGATTGCTGCGCGAAATAACAAACAAGCTGATTTTCTCGATTCCATTGATCGATCTGACATAACTTTTGCTGTAGGTCCTGCTGGAACTGGGAAGACTTATTTGGCTGTATCTAAGGCCATACAATGCTTTGAAAAAGGTGAAGTACAAAGATTGATTTTTGTTAGACCCGCAGTTGAAGCAGGTGAAAAATTAGGTTTCCTACCAGGAGACTTGGTGGAAAAAGTTTTGCCCTATTTAAGACCTATTTATGATGCTTTATACGAAATGATAGGTTTTAAAGAAACACAAAAATTAATTCAAACTGATATAATCGAAGTTTTACCTCTGGCATTTATGCGCGGACGAACTTTAAATGAATCATTTATTATTCTTGATGAGGCACAAAATACGACCATTATGCAAATGAAAATGTTTTTAACTCGCATAGGTTTTGGTTCAAAAGCGGTGGTAACTGGAGATATGACCCAAGTAGATTTACCCAAGGGTATTGATTCCGGACTTGCCCATGCAGTAGGATTATTCAAAAAAATACCGGAAATTAGTATTCATATGTTCACGAGTCGGGAAGTAGTACGACATCCTTTAGTATCTAAAATTGTTGACTGCTATGATAATGCATCAACAGGAAAAAAATAATGAGTTATTATATTGATATTCAAAATGCAACTGATGAATCCTTACCTGTTAGTGAAGACGAATTAACACGTCTAGCACACCTGGCTTTGAGGGATAATCAAAAAGATGCTGAACTGACCATTCGTCTCGTTACACCAGAAGAGATGATCTACTTAAATCACACCTACAGAAAACAAAATAAAACAACAAATGTACTGTCATTTCCCAGTGCTTTGCCTCCTGAAATACAACTTGAATGCCCTCTCTTAGGTGATGTTGTTATTTGCCCGCAGGTATTAGTAGAAGAAAGTAAACAGCTTAATAAAACTTTGGAAGCCCATTGGGCATTGATTTTGATTCATGGAATATTGCATTTATTGGGCTATGATCACATTAAGGATGATGAAGCAACGATAATGCAAGCTATTGAAATTAAATTGTTAGCGGAACTGGGGTTTCCTAATCCTTACGACGCAGAGGGTATTGAACTTGAATAAAGAGGAAGATAATAGTACGTGGTTTGCTCGCTTTAAACAGTTTTTACAAGGAGAACCACAAAACCAAGAGGAACTTGTTAGTTTATTAAGGGACGCTCAAATTCGCTCTCTTATTAGTGCAGAAACTTTGGCAATGCTCGAAGGCGCTATTTCATTTTCCAAAATGCGCGTACGAGATATTATGCTGCCTAAAAATCAAATGGTTTGTATTAAACAAAACGATGAGTTCTGCGATATTATAAAAACTGTAACTCAAACCGGCCATTCAAGGTTCCCAGTTATTGCTGCAGATGCAGATGAAATCATTGGGATACTCCATGCAAAAGATTTACTACGCTATCAATCGTCTAATCTGGATACCTTTGATTTGTTAGATATTTGTCGCTTGGCGGCTTTTGTTCCTGAAAGCCGACGTCTCGATAGTCTGCTCAGTGAGTTTCGTAGTAATAAAAATCACATGGCTATTGTTGTGGATGAATACGGCGAAGTTTCAGGATTTGTAACCATTGAGGATATTATTGAACAAATAATCGGCGATATTGAAGATGAGTTTGATATCGATGAAGATGCTTACCTTAAAGTACATGAAGATGGGCACTATATTGTCAAAGCCCATATGCCCATTGAAGAATTTAATGAACAACTGAATGCAGATTTTAGTGATGAATTTTATGATACAATTGGTGGTATTGTAATGAATAGTTTTGGCCATTTACCTTCACGAGGGGAAACCATTACAATTGATTCTTTTGAATTTAGAATTATTAATGCAGATGCCAGAAGAATTAAGTTAATGGAATGTATTGATAAACGTAAGGCATAATGAAGTATGAATGGTAATATTCTCATAATTGATGATGATACAGAGCTGACCGATTTATTGTCCCAATATTTGGTGCCTGAGGGTTTTAACGCTGTATGTGTCCATGATGGTGAAAGTGGCGTAAAAAAGGCCTTAAATCAAACTTTTGATGCCATTATTCTCGATGTGATGCTGCCTAAATTAAATGGTTTTGAGGTATTAAAAGCAATTCGAGAACATTTGGAAACCCCTGTCCTCATGTTAACTGCTCGGGGGGATGATATCGATCGTATCGTAGGTCTTGAAATTGGCGCCGATGATTACTTACCGAAACCCTGTAATCCACGTGAATTGGTAGCTCGTTTGCGTGCTATCTTAAGACGTACTCAAAAAATTCCCACTTCAAGACCGATCATTGAACAACATAATATTGTTGTTGATTGTTCCAAACGCCATGTAACTATGGGCGGAAGTTATCTTGAATTAACCAATGCTGAATTTAATATTTTAGAAATGCTTATTAAGTCACCAGGACAAGCATTCTCAAAAGAAGAGCTTACTGAATATGCTCTTGGGCGAAAATACACCGCTTATGATCGCAGCATTGATGTTCATATCAGTAACCTAAGAAACAAGTTAGGAGATAATCCTCAAGGCGAACCCATAGTTAAGACGGTTCGTGGCTTTGGATATATGTTTAATGCGTAGTTTATATTGGAAAATTTTTATTTCATTTTGGCTTGCCACCATACTTATTATTTTCACTACCGCATGGGTCATCAGCCATATTGTACAAAAGTCATCATTACCCGCCCAAGAACAACTCTTTATGGACAGCTATGCGAATGCAGCTGTTGCTACTTATGAATCTGGCAGGCAAGCTGCTTTATTAAAATGGCTAAATAAAATAGGCATTTCTCGTCATATGTCCATTTATTTATTGTCCAGTACTGGTGAAATTATTGGAACACAGGTAGCGCCAGAAAATGTCAAAAAAGTTGCTGAAAATCTGCTTCAAGATCAATTAAGTGAAGGTATTTTAAAGTCAGGAAAGCTCATAGTCAGTCATGAAATTTTATCCACTTCAGGAAAATTCTATCGTCTTGCAGCGGTTAGTGAAAAACCTATCTATCATTTTGTTGGTGTACCTTGGGCAGGTCTAGCGATTCGTCTTATCTTAGCAACATTTATCAGCGGACTAATATGCTATTTATTATCACGATACTTAACTCAGCCATTGCGTTCTTTAGGCATGGCAGCTAAATCAATCGCAACGGGAAAATTAAATACGCGTGTCGGGCATTTAAGAGGCCATCATAACGATGAAATTGCTCAGTTAAGTAAAGAGTTTGATCGAATGGCAGAGCAACTGGAACGATTGATAAATTCAAAAGAACGATTGCTGCAAGATATTTCTCATGAATTACGCTCCCCTCTTGCCCGACTACAAATTGCCATTGAATTGGGGCGCAATAAAACACAACATTTGGCAGATACCGAATTTAACCGTATGGAGCTTGAATGTTCTCGTCTAAATGCTTTGATTACAGAAGTTTTAGACTTTGCTCGTTTAGAAAAATCAACAACTGAACTTAATTTAACTGAAAGCAATCTTTCGGAGCTTCTGTTTCATATCATCGAAGATGCCAATTATGAGGTAGGTGAGGATACACCCAGAGTCCAAGCAGGAGTAATTGAGCCTTGTCACTTATTAATCGATGAACGTTTGATTCACAGAGCAATAGAAAATGTGGTTCGCAATGCATTGCATTATTCACCGGCTGCTGAACAGGTTACTGTGTCATTAAAATATGATGAAACAAAAGAACACGTATGCATCGACATTAGTGATAAAGGACCTGGTGTTCCTGAAGATCAGTTAGAGAGAATATTTAATCCTTTTTATCGAGTAGATACATCGAGAGCAAAAAAAACTGGGGGGTATGGTTTAGGCTTGGCTATAGCCTCTCGTGCGATTCAAATGCATCATGGCAAAATTATGGCTCTAAATAATTCGGGAGGAGGATTGCTTGTACGAATTATTCTTAATTCAAATTTAACGAGTGAAGTTCGAATCGAAAAACCTGAATTAGACTCTCTTATGACCATATAGGACATCAATGATAACTCTTCTTAGTGTCTGAAAACGAACTATTTTTTTCTGTTTAATTAAGGTACAATGCACAGGGTTATAGAATCTCCAGGACTATTTTTAGAATGACCGTAGCTCAGAAATTAGATAAAGCAAGTGGTATTTTATTCTTCGCTGGCTTTTTGCTTTCAAAGCTCCAATATCTACCTTTTCCAATTGTGTCAGCAATTTTCAGATTCGTTTCGCTGGGGATCTATTTATTTGCATATCTTTCTTGGCTTACAGCTTGCCTTCTTCATCCAGATCATAAAGAACACTACCAAAAATGGTATGGTTTTGCCCAAATAAAAGAACAATTTTTTTATTCATCATTCATAGGGTTTGGTGCCACAATCCTCAGTATTGCTGCAGTTTTTCTGCCAGCTCTATTCCCTCCAGCCGCTTGGCTCTTTTTTTTGGGTAACCTGGTATGGGCCGTTGGCGAATATCATAAATTAAAAAATCCACTGGATAAGAATTCCTCTTATTCTCGACAAAGTGCTTATTTTGGTTATGCTTCAACATCAGCTGTTATCTCATTAGTAACCGCTATCGCAGCCACTCTTACATTTATATTTCCTCCTATGGCAATACCCATTACTATTTTTTCGCTGATCGTTTGCGTAGGGCTGGGTGCCTTAGCATTTGAGTTCTGGCTAAACTCCTCTTTTGGGGATCATAAACCAGCCCCAGTACCTGGTAGTTATGTGCAAATGGGCGATACACTTGGTCCGTCCTCCTCTCTGGAACATGCTGATACGCCAGAACCAGGCTGTTGGAGCAGCCTGTTTTCTAGTCCAAATGATAAACCTAATAAATCATTTTCAAATTCCATTGAATTAATTGATGCAGTGAAACATGAAGAAATTGGAGGAGGACATAGTCTTAGTACCAATAGTCTTTTATAATTGAATAAATAGTATCTATTTTATTGAGACTTATTATGGATCCCAAAATTACCACAATGATTTCAAATGCATATCAAGCACTTGCTCATTCTTACTCACCCTACTCCAAATTTAGCGTAGCCTGTTGTATTTGTACGGATAAAGATAATCTATATACAGGCGTTAATGTGGAAAATAGCTCTTATGGTTTAGCAGTATGTGCAGAAACTTCAGCAATCTCAGCGATGGTTTCTGCCGGGGAACAGCATATTAAAAGTATGGTGGTACTTGCAGGAACCAATGCATTGTGTTCACCCTGTGGTGCGTGCAGACAAAGGATTTATGAGTTTGCAACACCAGATACCGTAGTCCATCTGTGCAATAAAGATTCGATATTGCATAGCTTAAAAATTGATGAACTCCTGCCGCTGGCTTTTAAATTTGATTTTAACTCTTAACATAATAGGAAAATTTGTATGACCGATACTGCAACCAAGCAGAACTATGCTCATTTAGCAGCAAACCATATCAAAAAACTATATCCTTCATTTAAGCCAACTATTGCTGTGGTTTTGGGATCAGGATTAGGTAAATTTGCTGATGAATTAAAAAATTCTATACGTATCAATTATGATGAATTACCTGGATTTCCAAAAATTACCGTACAAGGACATGGCGGTAATCTAATCCTTGGCTATTGGAACAACGTAGGTGTTGTCTGTCTGCAAGGGCGAGCGCATACGTATGAAGGTATAGAAAACTATGAGACGGTTAAGACCTACGTTCGTACTTTGAAACTTCTAGGATGCACCTATTTTATTGCAACCAATGCATCAGGGTCATTAAGAGAAGATGTCGGGCCCGGGGAACTAATGCTCATTTCTGACCATATAAATTTGCAACCAAGCAACCCTTTAATAGGCCCTAATGATGATGAGTTTGGTCCAAGATTTTATCCTTTAGACAATGCCTATGATAAACAGATGCGTTTAGATTTATTATCAATTGCAGAAAAAAATTCAATCAAACTCACTGAAGGAGTTTATATTTCTGTTTTAGGCCCACACTATGAAACAGCCGCAGAAATTAAGGCATTTAAAATTTGGGGAGCAGATGCAGTAGGAATGTCTACCGTTCCAGAAGTTTTAGTAGCTAACCACTGCTCTATGAATGTGGCAGTAATTGCCATGATAACTAATTACGCGACTGGCCTTTCAAAAACAGCTCATAGTCATGAATCAGTAGTTGCAATGGCAGAAAGTGCTGCTGAGCAGCTAAATCTTATCCTAAAACAATACATTGCGAGCCTAAAGTGACGTTAGAAACCCATTTTAACGAGGTCATACAAGTTTTGCTTGGCAGTTATCCTCATCGAGGGATAACTGCCAAACAACTCATCCATACACTCGATCTCACCCTATTAGATGAGCAGGCAACCGATGACTCATTATCTCAATTAAAACAGAATGCCAATCTGAATCATGTTGCTGCACTATGTATTTACTCACAACATTTAGAACAGTGTTCTTCGCAAAATACCATACCCTTGGCAACAGTGATCAACTTTCCTCATGGAAAGGATGAGTTAGATTTCTCACTTGCTTCGATAGAACAAGCGGTACAATTAGGCGCAACTGAAATTGATTATGTCCTTCCCTATCATTTGTATCTACAAGGACAGAAACATAAAGCATTGGCCCAATGTCATGCTGTGTCAAACTCATGCAAACAACACAATCTTGTTTTAAAAATAATTTTGGAAACGGGTGCTTTTCCTGACATGCAAAGCATTTACAATGCAAGTAAAGAGCTCATTGCATCAGGTTGCGATTTCCTTAAAACATCTACAGGTAAAATACCTTTAGGTGCATCTTTATCTGCGGTATTTGCGATTTTAAGTGCGATTAGAGATGCAAAAGCAGACTGTGGTGTTAAAGTGTCTGGGGGTGTTAAAAAAACCCAAGATGCATACAATTATGCAACGCTCTCAGAACTAATAATCGACAAACCAATTAACAAAAGCTGGTTTCGCATCGGAGCTAGTAGTTTGTTAGATGAACTGTTAAAAATAATTTAATTCTCGGTTATACTTCGTGCGGCCAAACATTAAATTGATGATATGACTCGGTGTTATTTCGGTCATGTTCCTAACTGGAGTTTAAGCCCTATGAATAAAAAAAACTTATTTAAATCTGTTTTAATACTACTTTTTGGCTTTATTTTAATAAGCTGCAACAAAGCATTGCCTCCCGGTGAGTATGATACAAATGAAGTTGGCAAAGTTAAAAAAGTAATTCCTGGAACAATTATTTCTAAACGTCCAGTGAACTTACATCGAAACATGAATAATATGACTAAAAATACAAACAATGGTTTTGTAGATAATGGTTATAGTCAAACACGCGGTGTTGAGTACGTTATTAAATTAAACTCTGGCGGAATTATTTCTGTCGTTCAGTCCGAAGATCTCAGACTTAAAACAAAACAAAAAATTCTTGTTATTTATGGAAAACACACACGTGTTGTCGCAGATAATGGAAGTGAGACATTTTAATAGCGACAACTTTTGGATGAATCAATCCTGTGATGCTAATCTAGCCTGGTTGCAAGCAGCCGGGCTTTTTTTAAGTCCTAAATAGATGGCTTAAGACTGTCGATGCATTCATAAATTAACCTTATGTTACGTCTTGCATTTGAATTCAATTGCCCCGATTCAGCGACCTCCGCTAAATTTATAATCACCTATATCGCAACTGCCAACCACATCCATGCCCCATAGTACCCACTTACGATAAAAGCTTTAAAACAATCCTGAGGCTCTCTTTTCTTGATAAGCTTTTGTTGGTAAATCAAGATAAAACCGGCGATACACCAAATAATATAAAAAAATAAATTCCTTTGATTGATCAATCCCCAATAGAGCCATAAGCCATGAAATAAACTTTGTAACATGCCAATAATTAATCGATCATAATCAGCAAACAAAATGGCAGTAGATTTTACCCCAATTCGTAAATCATCTGCTTTATCGGCCATAGCATACATGGTGTCATAAACAAGGATCCAACAAAAATTGATTAAAAATAATAAGAAACATTCAATAGTTAACGTGAAACCTGAGGCGACATAAGCCATAGGTATTCCCATAGAAAATGCAAAACCAAGAATCAGTTGTGGAGCATCTAAAAAACGTTTGCAAAATGGATAGAGTAAAGAAACAAATAATGCGATTAATCCAAGATAAAAACAATTTCGAGGTAACTGAATTAATATCAACAATGCGGCTAAAAGCAATACGATTAATAAAAGAAAAGCCTCGGGTAAAGTCACTTCTCCAGCAGTTAATGGTCTTAATTTAGTGCGAGCGACATGCTTATCGATATTTCGATCGGCAATATCATTGATGACACAGCCTGCTGATCGCATAAGAACCGTTCCGCCAAAAAAAAGGGCAAACAATCTAAATGATGGCGCCCCTTTGTTTGCTAGCCACAAAGCCCATGCAGTGGGATACCATAGCAATAAAATTCCCACAGGTTTATCAAAGCGCATTAATCGCCAATACGCATTCCATTTCATTGATTCAAACTCTCAAGTTCAGGTAACATAATTTCAACTAAATAAAATGACTCCTTTTGTTGAAATGAAAACTCTGCGAGACGGACCCAAAGTACACCATGAACCGAATCCAAAGTTCGTTTAACCCAATAATACTCTAAACATTGTTGATCGGCGGGATAACTAATCCATTGTACGCGACACACTTTATCTTGATCAAAAATTAAGTTTCTTATGGATTCATTTTTTAGACGTCCAAAAAAATCAGGATCGAGGTCATAACATTTTTTAGGAATAATACTTCGGGCATACCAATAAGCGACACCATGACTTCTCATAATAATGTCACGCTGAAAAACCATTTCATCTTGAATGTGTAGAAAATTTTTATTCCACCAATCTGTATTTATCCAATCTTGGGAAATAAGTTCAATTTTTGCCTCACCCTTTATTTGCTGCAATTTATCAGTTAATGAAGCTTGATGATTGAGCCACTCTGTAAGAGGCTCGGAGCTTTTTGCACTTATTGTAAAAATAGATTGGGTATTAATAGCCATGGATGGTATTACTTAAAACAAAATATTATCAGTAAGATCTTACAAAATTAACGCTCTAGCGACAAGCTATTGCTGACTCTTATTCTTCCTAGTCGATTTAAAATCACAGTGACTTGCTCATGTGTCACTTTATTAATTAAGGTAAAATGCCCATTGCTCATCGCCTGACCAAGAACAGTTGAAAACGTGATCTTATTTTTTGAACCAGCGCCCTCCCAATTCAAACTCCAGCGTGGATGATTCCATTGCCATTGATAAATCATTTTGGTTTGATTGGTTTGTTTCTCTAAAAAACTCAAAACCATACCATTTGACCAATTGGATGAGCTATCTATGGGAGTAAGATATACTGGATTACCAAGAATAATCGCCTGAATCTTGGCATATTGAATTGCTGTTCGTAGTTCATCAATTATTGTTTGTTGCTCATTTTTATTCATGAAATAAGTATATGAAGCTATTCCTAATAGTGATAATCCTATAAATAACGCCATCGTTATCACTAACTCAAGAAGTGTAAAACCTTTTCTTTTCATAAAAATAAATGCTTCTCCATATCTATTCCTGGTGCGAATGGAAGTAAATAAAATATCATGTATTGCAACATATTACATACTAAAAGAAAACGCCTCATCAGAGTCATCCTCTGCTTCATAATAAACACCTGAAACTACGGTTTGCAAAGGCTCACTTTTTCTGCTCATCGAACGAAGTAAGCGAGTATTAATTTGAGAATCTTTGTTCCATATACGCAACATACGTAAACATTGGGGAAAAGATAAATCCCAACGTGCAAAATACTCGTCTTTATCCATGTTTTTATTCCCATTCAACAAATCAAGCACCTGACTCAATGCATCATAAACCTCTTTAGCCGGATTTTTTTTAAGTTCTTTTAATAACTTAATCACAATATGAAGAATTAAATGAGTTTCATTTCGAATTTTTGCAAAATGCTCTAAACAAGCAAAAGGATCTTTCAACAAAAATGAATGGCGAGCGTAATCAAAGATTTTTTTGTCCGTACTGTCTTTTAATAAGGACTGCGATAACTTTAAAAATACAGGATATACCGCAAGTAAAATTTTGTGATTCTCCATTCTCACTGTAGAAGAAAGGGTGTGGTGTATTTCATTACCAAAAAATGTTAATGGACGATCTTCATGTGAAGGGCTATGTAATGAAGAAGATCCCGAGTTGAAATAAAGAGCCTTTAATTCTTGAGCCTGTTTTAACAAATCAACGCGATTAGGAGCAGTAGATTCTTCAAGTAGTTGATACACTCTATCAAACCATTGTCTATCTCCTCTATAACAACAATAAGAGAGCAATTCACCTAAAGAGCTGAACGTCTCATACATGAACTCCTCATTATCATACTCATCAAATTCATTTTTGTGATAGCGCATATTTAAGTAGTTTATTGTCTCTTTGTAACCTGACTCAATCATTTTTTTTCTGGTTTTCTCTCCCACTGTAAATGATGAGGTAGATACATTATCTACATTGATCACAATGGATTGGCATGCATATTTTCTTAATTTTAAACGGTCTTTTTCCCACCCACTGGCAGGATCACTCACCCCAGTTAGCAATCGATAAATCCAGTTTAACACTATATTTTCTCTATAAACCCTATCCATCACTCGATCTATTGCCTTTCTCTCGGGTCCATCATCGAACTTGACAGCGAGTACTTTTAAATTATTACCATATTCGGATTCGAGTAATGTTGTATGATCATCCACAAAAGCTTCCGTAGGAAAATTATTCAATACACCACCATCATTATGTGGATCCCCATCAATATCGGTCGACCGGTAAACTATAGGAAAGCTTGCTGATGTTTTAACTGCTTCACTTACTTCAAAATTAGGTGAGCGTAAAAATGAAAAATAGCGCGTTTCCCCCTTACGTTTATTCGTAGCCGTTACCACCAACTCTTTTCCTATACCACATCCAGGACATTTTTTTCTTATCTCTTCTAAAGTTGCGAAAGTAATTTTTCCTTCTGGATATGGAATTCGATATTTAGCAACGATTTCATTTAATTTATAGGCAATTGCATAATCAAGAGCTGTCTTTAGCGAATGAGCCTCTGAAATTCCATTAATATTAATATCAAAATGAACTAAATGTTCATGTTTAAAATGTTTAAATAATTCTTCAATTTCAGCCGCTGAATAGCCTAAATAACACATTAAAGCCATAATCGCGCCCGCAGAACTACCCGCGAACTTTTCAGGATATATTCTGGCTTCATTTAGCGCCTTCCAGACCCCAATATGAGCAAAAATTTTTGCACCACCACCGCAAAGAACAATATTTTCAATATTAGGTTTTCTTTCTCTGACTAAAATCTCATGAGATTTTAAAAATCGATATATTTCTATTTTTTTTGATTCATGTAAGGGAACTATTTGTTTTTCTTTAATGGATTTGCTTTTAACTTTTTCTTCACCCAACCATGGAAATAACCAAATCCAAATTCGAATATACCAAGGTTTCATGGACATAAATCGCTGCATTTTTCGATAATCATACATTTTATCGAGACGTTCCTGCGGATCAGACACTTCTATAGATTGAGGATGCGGGCTTTTGCATACCGATTCAAATTTGATATTTTTTAAATTGAGCGTACTAAGCTGTTCGACTAATTTATCGGTAATAAAAATTCGTTTTGTATTTCCTAAAGGCTCTTGTTGTAAGTCATTGTGGGCTTTGTACTTTGTTCCTGTTCCAGGTACTAAAAATTGATTAAAGCCGATCAATATTCCATGAGTCCCTTGACACATCTCAATTCCAGTCAATTGATAGTGAGATATATTTTTCAGTGATAAATCGATATCGCTTATTTTCCAATAGTCTAAATACAGCCCTTGGAACCAGCTTACTATTCTACCCCACCAGGACAAAGGGACCTCAGCAGTAAAACCTCGATACTCATTTACGGTAACGCCTCTTAAAAAAACCTTCGATTTATTCTCTTGATGCGGCTCTAAGAACCAGTGCATAAATAGGGCTCTTTTTTCTTCACTTAGACGTGTAAAATCGAACATCATCTGCTCGTTGTCAAATAAATAGTTCCCTAAGGCAATTTTATTATCTGGAGGTAAGCCGTTGATCTGTAGACGACCTAAGTAGGCAGTAATAATAATTTTTTTTAATAAATCCAGGTTTTGAGCATATTGAGCTGAGTCAGAGTCAAGCAACTGACTTATTACGTGTTGTGGTGTCATCACTTATCCTTAAGTTATGATAATCCATTAATACATTCAGCAGCTTTATTGTATTTTGCAAAATTTCCTATTCTGCTTAAATCTTCTTTTTGCTTAAACTCCTGTTTTTCTTAATCACCTCATTCATTTAAGTGATACGGTTGGATGCTTATCTGTTTTATTATTTTTAACCATCACAAATATAATTAACACAAATTTATCAGAAATTAAATAGCACTAATTAATCAAAAATTACACTTCTTATTTTGAAGTAAGTGAGATTGAGTTGAGGTATAAATAAATTTTCTTAAGATAACCCTGGGTAACAACTTGGGTTACCCAGGACATTGAGATAATTAAGGTTCTTGAATACTTTTTAGAATTTCTGCGACAACGAGTTCTGGATTTGATGATTGGGTGATGGGACGACCTACCACTAAATAATCACTACCTTCTTTAATAGCTTGTTTGGGTGTCATCACTCTTGATTGATCATCATTTGCATCATTTGTAAGTCTAATTCCTGGAGTAACTGTAATAAATTGATCGCCACAGGCCCTTTTAATTACGTTAACTTCTTGAGCGGAGCTAACCACTCCATCTAAACCGGATTCTTGGGTTAAGATTGCCAGTTTCTTTACATGCTCCATGATCGGTGTGCTTATGCCAATAGAAGTTAATTCGTTTTCATTAAAACTGGTTAAAACAGTTACAGCGATTAAAAGAGGTCGATTAGTGCCATACGCATCGATTGCTTTGCGTGCTGCCTGCATCATGCTTACTCCGCCGGAGGCATGAACATTCATCATCCACACCCCTAATTCAGCCCCTGCCTTACACGCATTTGCAACAGTATTGGGAATATCATGAAATTTTAAATCCAAGAAAACCTTAAATTGTCGCTTCACTAATTGTTTCACAAAATCCGTGCCAAATAGAGTAAAAAGCTCGCTACCTACTTTCAGAGCACAACTTTTAGGATCAAGCTTTTCAATTAGGTTTAAAGCAGCATGCTCATTATCAAAATCAAGCGCAACAATTAATTGAGGTGTCATTTTATGCCACAGCCTCTTCTTCGCGCATTTCTAGAGCATTTTTAACTGCAGCAACAATTTTCATTTGTTCGGCTTCTTGCAAATAAGGATGCATAGGTAAACTGATTACCCGACTGCTTGCATGTTCAGAATGGGGAAAATCGCCCACTTTGTAACCTAAATAAGCTAAGGCAGTTTGTTGATGCAACGGTATTGGATAATGGACTGCTGTTGGGATTCCTGATTCGCTCATTGATTTTTGAAAAGCATCACGATTATTTACTTCAATTGTATATTGTGCGTACACGCTTGTGTTATAGCTATGAATATAAGGTGTTTTTACTAATGGCGAGAGCATGTGATCATAAGCCTTAGCAACCCTTTGCCGCATAATGATTTCATCAGGGAAAAGTTTCAGTTTTTCAATTAAAACAGCAGCTTGTATGGTATCCATTCGGCCATTAATGCCTATACGATTATGGCAATAACGCGCATTTTGTCCATGAATTCTTATTTCAATGAGTTTCTGTGCCAAAGCATCATCATTGGTAAAACAAGCACCAGAATCACCATATCCACCTAAAGGTTTAGATGGAAAAAAACTAGTACATCCAATTGTTGATAAGGCGCATGAATAGTTACCTTTATATGTTGCACCGAAACTCTGCGCTGCGTCTTCAATTACCGGAATACCGTAACGAGCAGCAATCGCATTAATTTCATCATGATCAGAACATTGACCATACAATCCAACGGGCATTATAGCCTTAGTTTTACTGGTAATAGCCGCTTCTAAATGTTTGGGATCCATATTATAGGTAAGAGGGTCGATATCGACAAAAACTGGTTTGGCTTGGCAAAGGCTAATTACTTCTGTGGTGGCAAAAAAACTAAACGGAGTTGTAATAACCTCATCTCCAGGCTGAATTTCCAAAGCCATTAATGCCATTAATAAGGCATCTGTTCCACTTGAATTGACAATAACATGTTTGACACCTATAAAATCAGCCAATTGCTTTTCAAGCTCTGTAATTTCAGGTCCCATAATATACTGGCCATGATTCAAAACATTTTTAATACTGGCCAAAATTTCGGTTTCTATTATTGAATACTGTTTTTTTAAATCGATAAATTGCATCATAATCTCTTAAAATTAGTTAATATCCTTCCAAACCATGGACAGGTTTCATTCTTCCCCAGTTTTTACAACCGGGACAATGCCAATGCAGATGCTTACCACCAAAGCCGCAATGAACGCATCGATAAACTGGCTTATTGTCTAAAAACTTACTCGTTATATCATAAAGCATTTGTAATTTGTCACGAACTTTCCCGTGAGCAGATTCAAGATGCCAATAAATTAACTGATTTAAACCTCTTATTGATGGATGTTTGCTTAAATTATCGGCTACGAAATCTATAGCGGCATCCATATTCTTTTGTTGTCTTAAATATTCTGCGATGACAAAAATTACTGAAGCCCGAGGATGATTTTCTAAGGTCTGCTCAAGATACTTGATGCACTCATCCATTGTATTTAATTCTTTGTGGCATATAACTAGTGGTTCAATAATTTCTGTTAAAAAATCTGCATCTTGTTGTGGGACACGCTTTAATGAGCGAATGGCTTGCTTGTAACGACCTTCTTTCATTTCCAGGCTTGCATTCATTAAGCTGGCTCGAACTGATTCATTATCCACACTTATAGCTTGTTTAATACAATATGTAGCCTTGTCAATCGCATTAGTTTTTAATGCCTGACTGGCCATTTCACAATAATAATGAGCTGCTTGATTATGAAAACTTGTTCCTGTTGAAATTTCTAATTTTTTAATTACATCTAAAGCCTTTTCCCAAGCTTTTTCTTGCTGATAAATGGCTAATAAGCCATGTAAACTTCGTGTTTCTTTAGAACCACCTAACTCCACAACCTCTAAGAAAATTCGCTCTGCCCTATCAAATAAACCAGCACTCATATAATCCTGGCCAAGAGCCATTAAAGATTCTTTTCTTTGCAGAATACTTAATTGAGGCCTTGCAATCAAATTTTGATGAATTCGGATGGCTCTATCAACCTCTCCACGACGCCTGAATAAACTTCCTAATGCAAGGTGAGTTTCTACCGTATCACTATCTACCTCTAATAATTTAATAAAAATATCAACAGCCTTATCAGGTTGTTCATTTAAGAGATAATTAAGTCCGACAACGTATTCACGGGATAAACGGTTATAAAAAGTAGGATCTTCTTTGGGTTTACTACGATTTGCCATCCACCAGCCCGACCAAGCAGCAGCAGGCAATAGTAATGGCCATAAATCAATCATTATTACCCTCCTCTGTGCATGTTACGTTTTATATAATAAAAAAACTAATGTTGATCTTGCAATGGAATTGATCGTAAGTTTTTAATTTCTTTTTCAGTTAATTTCAATTGATTCTTAATTTTGTAACATTCCGCCTTTAGACGCCAATATCGTCCAACAAAAAGTATAAAACCCACTAGAATACCAATGCCCAACATTATGGTCATAAGAACTGAGATAGGCATAGATATTGTTTTAAAATAAAAATTAACATCTACCGAAGTAGCATTTAGGGCAGCAAAACTAACGCCAATAATAATGAGAAGTAAATAAATAACCAGCATTAATATGCGCATAAATTCTTCCTTTTGTTGCCTGGGCAGTAAAAGCGAAGTGCAACCCGGTATTACCAGGAGACTATAATAACATAAACCTGAGCTCACTTCGCCTCACTCAGATTATTTATATAGATAAAAACAAAAAAGCGTAGAAAAATCTACGCTTTTTTAGCTATTTGACAATAAAGAAATTAATCACTTTCTTTGCTTGCCATTTTTTCTTTCAACAAATCACCTAAGGTTGTTGTTGATGCGCCTTCAGTTCTAGAGTACTTCTTAATCGCATCAGCTTCATCTTGAGCATCTTTCGCTTTTACTGAAAGAGTAATTGAACGGTTTTTACGGTCAACATTGATGATTTTTGCTTCAATCTCGTCACCTTCTTTGACCAGAGTAGTCGCATCATCAACACGCTCATCTGAAAGCTCACTCGCACGAATAGTACCAGTAATGTCATCTGCTAATGCAACAGTAACTGTTTTAGCGTCAACAGCCACAACAGTTCCTTTGACGATAGCTCCTTTGGTGTACTCATCAACAAAACTTGTAAAGTTGTCGCCTTCAAGTTGTTTAATACCTAAGGAAATTCGCTCACGCTCGGGGTCTATAGCAAGAATAACTGCTTCTAATTCCTGTCCTTTCTTAAACTGTTTTACTGCTTCTTCGCCAGGAACAGTCCAGGAAATATCAGACAAGTGAACTAAACCATCAATATCGCCATCTAAGCCAATGAATATTCCAAAATCAGTGATGGAACGAATCTTACCACTAACTTTTTGGTTCTTATTGTGAGTTGCAGCAAATTGTTGCCATGGATTACCCACACATTGCTTCATACCTAAAGAAATACGACGTCGTTCTTCATCAATTTCAAGAACCATAACATCAACTACATCACCTAGTGAAACCACTTTACTTGGATGTACGTTTTTATTGGTCCAATCCATCTCAGACATATGGACTAAGCCTTCAACACCTTCTTCAATTTCTACAAAGCAACCATAATCAGTAATGTTGGTTACTTTACCTTGTAATTTTTTGCCTATTGGATAACGTTCTACCAGGTCAACCCAAGGATCGTTACCTAATTGCTTCATGCCTAAGGAAACACGGTTTCTTTCGCTGTCAAAGCTTAATACTTTCACTTTCACATCTTGACCAACTGATAATACCTCACTTGGATGTTTGACCCGTTTCCAAGAAATATCAGTAATGTGTAGCAAGCCATCTATGCCACCCAAATCAATAAATGCACCATAATCGGTAAGGTTTTTGACAATACCATGGAGCTCTTGGCCTTCATGTAGTGACTCAAGCAATGCTTGTCTGTCAGCGCTGCTTTCTTCTTCAACAACTGCGCGACGTGATACAACAATATTGTTGCGCTTTAAATCCATTTTAATTACTTTGAATTCAAGCTCTTTTCCTTCAAGATAAGAAGGATCTCTTACAGGTCTGACGTCTACTAATGAACCAGGTAAGAAAGCGCGTATCGTTCCAATTTCAACAGTAAATCCGCCTTTGACCTTGCCGGAAATAAGACCGGTAACTGTTTCATTGTTTTCATGTGATTTAGATAATTTTCGCCAAGCTTCCTGACGTTTTGCTTTTTCTCTTGAAAGGAGCGTTTCGCCGTAGCCATCTTCGACTGAGTCCAGCGCTACTTCGACAGTATCACCCAGGTTAACTTCCAAGGCACCATCTTTGTCATAAAATTCTTCTTTAGGTACAATCCCTTCAGATTTTAGACCGGCATTTAAAATGACATAATCACTATCGATACCGATAACTTTGGCATTAATAATGGCACCAGGATAAAATTGAGCACCGGCAATACTTTGCTCAAACAATTCTTTGAAACTTTCAGACATGTTAATAAACTCTTTAGTAAAAAAATGAAAGAATGAGTTCCACTCATCTTTCCCCTAATAAAAACTTAAACATTGTGCATACGTTCCTTCATTAATTCTAATACAATATTAAACACTTGTACAATGGATAAGCTGGTTGTATCAATTTGCACTGCATCATCTGCAGGCTTTAATGGCGCATGTGCACGACCAGTATCCCTTACGTCACGTTTAGCCAATTCTTCTACAACCTGCGCGAGGCTAACATTAATTCCTTTTTCTTTCAACTGTAAATATCGTCTATTTGCTCTTTCTGCTTCGTTTGCATATAAAAAAATCTTTAAAATGGCCGTTGGAAAAACTACTGTGCCCATATCGCGGCCATCAGTAACCAAACCGGGAGGTTGAGCAAAATTACGTTGACGCTCAAGAAGCGCCTGCCTTACTTCGTGAATTGCTGCAATTTGAGATGCATCTTGCCCACATTGCTCACTTCGAATTGCTGAGCTGATGTCCTCTTCGTCCAATATAGTTTGTGTTCCATAATCATCTGAAGATACAAAACGTAAATTTAGGGACCGAGCTAAAGCAGTTAATTGTTCCACATCATGAAAATCAATTTTGTTTTTTCTTGCCGCATAAGCGAGGACGCGATAAATTGCACCGCTATCAAGCATATTCCATTTAAGATGTTTTGCAAGTAATTGACATATCGTTCCCTTACCAGTTCCACTTGGCCCATCTAGGGTTATCACAGGTACGGTGTCATTGTACATTATCAACAGTTTCCTCTATTTGTAGCTGAAGCGCCCTTGCTGTTTCGATGAACAAAGGAAATGAGGTAGCTACATTGGCACAATTTTTAATAGTAACGGGTTCACTAGCTACCGCCCCAGCGATTGCAAAAGACATGGCAATACGGTGATCACCCATACTTTCAACACTACCTCCATGCATTATTCCGCCCTCAATCATGACACCGTCATCGAATGCTTCCGCATGAATGCCTAATTTTATTAGGCCATCAACCATGGTAGCAATACGGTCACTTTCTTTAAAACGTAACTCGCTTGCCCCATGAAGTGTAGTTTGTCCTTGGGCACATGCTGCGGCTACAAAAATAGCAGGAAATTCATCAATTGCAAGTGGAACCATATTTGCACCAATATTAATTCCTTTCAATGGCGCATATTTAACGCGTAAATCAGCAACCCATTCTTCTCCCAGTTGCCGTTGATTTAACAGAGTAATGTTGGCGCCCATTTCGAGTAAAATATGAATTATCCCTGTACGTGTTGGATTAATGCCAACATTACGAATTAGGACATCAGAACCAGGAATAATCGTGGCTGCAACAATAAAAAATGCTGCCGAGGAAATATCTCCAGGAACAAAAACCTCAGTACCCAAGCATTCACTTGTTGAATTAATAACGAGAACATTGTCTTTATGATGAACTGGATAAGAGAAGTATTTGAGCATTAGCTCCGTATGATCTCGACTTATACCGGTTTCTGTAATTTGAGTCTCACCTCGAGCATAAAGTCCTGCCAATAAAATACATGATTTCACCTGAGCACTTGCTTCAGGCATTACATAATGGATTCCATTAAGTTCTTTTCCGCCTCTAATTGTTACCGGAGGTTTGCCATCCACAGTAGTTATATCAGCACCCATTTGTGTCAATGGCTTACTAATCCGTAGCATAGGTCTCTTTAATAAACTTTCATCACCGGTCAACTGACTATCAAAAGATTGTGCCGCCAATAATCCCGCTAATAAGCGCATGCTGGTTCCAGAGTTTCCGCAATCAATAACCTGCTCCGGTTTCTTCAACCCATATTTCCCAACACCATGAATTACAACTTGTTGTTCATCAGGCCCTTCTATTGAAACGCCCATTGCTTGAAATGCCTTCAAGGTCGCCATGCAATCCTCACCATCGAGAAAACCATTAATGATGGTTGTTCCTTTAGCTATGGATCCAAAAATAATGGAGCGATGGGAAATCGATTTATCACCAGGCACGGTGATCTCACCTTTTATCGCGCGGACGGGTTTACTTATGAAATTATGTATTCTCACCGACTATTTTCCTCAGCAAATTCAGACATGAACTCAATAAGTGCATCTACTCCAGCCATTGGCATTGCATTATAAAGGCTGGCGCGTAGTCCACCCACAAGTCGATGTCCATTTAAAGCATATAAACCACGAAGTTGCGCTAAACGAAGGAATTCATCCTCTAATTGTTCATTCTTAAGTGAGAAACATATATTCACAATGGAACGCACTTGAGGATCAATATTAGTAGTATAAAAATCTGAGCTATCCAGATATTGATATAACTTTGCTGCTTTTTGGCAGTTAATACGATATATTGCTTCAACTCCACCTTGTTTTTTTAACCAATCAAACATTTTATCAGCTAAATAACAATTAAATACCGGCAAAGTTGCATAAAGTGAATGATGCTCAGCTTGAATCTTATAATTTAACATGGTAGGTACAGGAGGAACAGGTAATCTCTCCAGCAGGTCATCCCGAACAATTACTATGGTTAAACCCGCATTTGCTATATTTTTCTGAGCTCCGGCGAAAATTAAGCCATAACTCTTGATGTCTATCGGCTCGGTAAGCAGAGCAGAGGTCATGTCCGCAATTAATGTACTACCCTTTGTTTTAGGAACATTGGGAAATCGTACACCATTGACGGTTTCATTAGGTGTGTAATAAACATAGGATGTATTTTCTTTTATTTCCCAACTTTTAGGTTCAGGAATTGTCTTATAACCATATTCTTCGCCACTGGCGATGCAATAGGCTTGTTTTAAGTGCTGTGCTTCAGCAAAAGCCATATGCGACCATACACCGGTAACTAAATACCCCGCCTGCTCCTCTGGATGCAAAAAATTCATGGGAATCATCGCAAATTGGGTACGGGCCGCACCTCCAAAAAATAGTACTTGATAATTTGGAGGAATAAAGAGTAATTCTCTTAAAGACTGCTCGGCATGATTCAAAAGCGCCGAAAATTCTGGAGTACGATGCCCCACTTCAAGCACTGAGACACCTAAGTTTTGCCAATCAAGGAATTCTTCCTGAGCTTCCTTTAATATGGTCTCAGGAAGCATTGAAGGACCAGCACCAAAATTATAAACTCGATTCGTCATCGCCACTTTCTTCAATTTCAATTTCGTTATCGGACTCATTAGAGTCCTCGCCCAAATCTTCAATTTTCTGCATACCCACTACTTTTTCACCAGGGCTGACATTAATTAATCGAACCCCTTGTGTATTTCGTCCGATCACAGACAATTCATTTATCCTGAAGCGTACCAAGGTGCCTTTATCTGTAATGAGCATGGCTTCATCCGCATCAGTCACTTGGACTGAACGAACAACTTTACCATTACGTTCGCTTACCTGAATGGAAATCACCCCTTGTCCACCTCGACCAGAAACACGATATTCTTCAATTGAGGTACGTTTACCGTATCCATTTTCTGTTGCAGTTAATATGGTTCCATCTGGGTGCGCTACAACCAAGGAAATTACTGCCTGACCTTCTTCTATGCGAATACCTCGCACACCACGAGCAGTACGCCCCATAGGTCGGACTTTATTTTCATCAAAACGAACCACTTTTCCGGCATCAGTAAATAACATGATATCTTTACTACCATCGGTGATATCCACACCGACCAAGCTGTCATCTTCGTCAAGATCCACAGCAATAATTCCGTTGGATCTGGGACGGCTAAATGCATTTAAAGGTACTTTTTTGACTGTTCCCTTTTTAGTGGCCATAAACACATAATAACCCTCTTGATATTCTCTGACTGGCAACATGGCATTAATTTCTTCGCCTTCAGCAAGAGGTAAGATATTAATAATGGGACGGCCTCTGGAAATACGGCTGGCTAATGGAAGCTGATAAGCTTTTAACCAATAGAGTTTTCCATGGTTAGAGAAACAAAGTAGCGTGTCATGTGTACTTGCAATAACGAGACGTGAAACAAAGTCTTCATCTTTAACATTGGTTGCAGATTTACCTTTTCCGCCACGACGCTGAGCCTGATATGCAGTAAGTGGTTGGTATTTTACATAACCTTGATGTGACAGAGTCACTACCACATTCTCTTCAGTAATTAAATCCTCAATGGTTAAGTCTTCTTGTGATGCGGTAATTTCAGTACGACGCTCGTCACCAAACTGTGTTTTAATCTCAAGAAACTCATCACGGATCACTTGCATCAGCCGTTCTGGAGAAGCCAAAATTTCCAATAGCTCGCGAATTAACTTCAATAATTCCTCGAACTCACCTAAAATCTTATCCTGTTCCAGAGCAGTTAAACGATGTAGTCTTAATTCCAGAATCGCTTGGGCTTGGGCTTCTGATAATTTATAGCCATCAGCACCTAAACCAAACTCAGCAGCCAAATCATCAGGACGTGATGCATCAGAACCAGCTCGCTCCAGCATCGTTTTAACCATGCCTGCTTCCCACAACTTAGCAAGTAAGGCTTCTTTTGCATCTTGCGGCGTTGGTGATTGTTTAATCAAAGCAATCATCTCATCAATATTAGCGAGGGCAATACCTAGACCTTCCAATAAATGAGCACGGCTACGTGCTTTTTTCAGATCGAACAGGGTTCTTCGGGTGACAACTTCACGTCGGTGTTTAATAAAATATTCAAGAATTTGTTTCAAATTCAATGTACGGGGTTGACCATCAACTAAGGCAACCATATTGATTCCGAACACGTTTTGCATTTGCGTATGAGCATATAAGTTATTTAAAATGACATCAGCCACTTCATTTCGTTTTAGCTCAATAACGACGCGCATTCCTTGTTTATCTGATTCATCTCTAAGCCCAGAAATCCCCTCAATCTTTTTATCACGAACCAGTTCAGCAATACGCTCAACCAAACGGGCTTTATTCACTTGATAAGGAAGTTCCGTGATAATAATGGACTGGCGCCCAGAATCTTCATCTGTTTCAATTTCTGTTCGAGCGCGGATAATGGCTCGACCTTTCCCCGTACGATAACCTTGAATAATCCCAGCTCGTCCATTAATAATAGCTGCTGTTGGGAAATCAGGACCAGGAATAATTTCCATAATGTCATCTAGACTTAATTCAGGATCGTCAACTAAGGCAATACACGCATTAATCACTTCAGTCAGGTTATGCGGTGGAATATTCGTCGCCATACCTACAGCAATACCGGAAGAACCATTAACAAGCAGATTGGGTACACGGGAAGGCAAAACTACCGGAGCGAATTCGGTTTCGTCATAGTTAGGGCTAAAATCAACTGTTTCTTTTTCCAGATCAGCTAATAAAGCGTGAGCCACTTTCGACATTCTTACTTCGGTATACCGCATTGCCGCAGGCGCGTCACCATCTACCGAACCAAAGTTACCCTGACCATCAACCAAAAGATATCGCATTGAAAAAGGTTGTGCCATGCGAACGATTGTATCATAAACTGCTGTATCACCATGTGGATGGTATTTACCGATCACATCCCCCACGACACGCGCCGATTTTTTATAGGGTTTATTCCAGTCATTACCTAATTCACTCATTGCATAAAGCACGCGTCGATGAACCGGCTTCAGCCCATCACGAACATCAGGCAATGCCCTGCCTACAATGACACTCATCGCATAATCAAGATAGGATTGTTTTAATTCATCTTCAATATTAACTGGCAAGACTTCTTTAGCTAGATAAACCATGGTTTGGACGTATCCTTGACGATAAATTTTAATAATGAAGAATACCACACAGACGGATTTAATTAAATCATCTATCCTAAAATGTAGCCTTGTAGAAACACTGAAACACCGTATTTTCTGGAGATAAACAATTAAATATAAGCTAAACCTTAGCGCTCTCCAGGCACATAACAATTTTATTGCTTTTTGCTGTTATTCTTTGAAATTCTAAACCATAATAAAATTGACTGTAAGTGAGCATTTTTATATAGTGCCACGCACAATCAATATGAATCCTTTATCAGGAGAAGCAATGACCAATAAAACAGCTAAACTTAGCCTTGAAGGCCAAGAGCCGCTTGAATTACCCGTATATACGCCTACCTTAGGAAATGATGTTATTGATATCACGAAATTGGGGGCGAGTGGCGTCTTTACTTTTGATCAGGGTTATTTATCAACTGCCTCCTGTGAATCTAAAATCACTTATATAGACGGCGATAAAGGTATATTGCTCTATCGGGGCTACCCTATCGAGCAATTGGCCGAGAAAAAAGATTTCCTTGACGTAAGCTATCTTTTACTTAATGGCGAATTACCTAATGCTGAAGAAAAGAAAAAATTTGTTAGCTTAATTAACAATCACACCATGGTACATCAACAAATGTATCAATTTTTAAATGGTTTTCGTCGTGATGCGCATCCCATGGCAATTATGGTGGGTATGGTTGGTGCGCTTTCTGCGTTCTATCATGAGACTATGGATATAAATAACGCCGAAGATCGCTTTATTTCTGCAATTCGCATGGTTGCTAAGATGCCTACTTTTGCAGCAATGAGTTATAAATATTCCATAGGATTACCGTATATTTACCCACAAAATAAAATGTCTTATGCGGAAAACTTCTTGCATATGATGTTTAGCGTACCAACAGAAGAGTCTACGCCTGATCCGGTTCTAGTCCGTGCCATGGATACAATCTTTATTCTGCATGCAGACCATGAACAAAATGCTTCCACTTCGACTGTTCGTCTCGCTGGCTCAACAGGTGCGAATCCTTTTGCATGCATTTCTGCAGGTATCGGGGCATTATGGGGGCCTGCACATGGGGGTGCAAATGAAGCATGCCTGAACATGCTCAAAGAAATTGGAAGCGTTGATCGCATTCAACATTACATTAAACGGGCTAAGGATAAAGATGATCCATTCCGATTAATGGGATTCGGGCATCGTGTATATAAGAGTTATGATCCTCGAGCAAAAGTAATGCGTCAAACCTGCTATGATGTCTTGGAAGCTGTAGGTGCAAAAGATGAGCCATTATTCAAACTGGCTATGGAACTGGAGCGCATTGCCCTTGAAGACGATTATTTTATTGAGAAAAAACTTTATCCCAATGTTGATTTCTATTCAGGCTTGACTTTAAGTGCTCTAGGAATTCCAACCAATATGTTTACAGTAATTTTTGCTTTGGCTCGAACTGTGGGTTGGATGAGTCATTGGATGGAAATGGTTGCCACCAAGTCACGAATTGGTAGACCACGTCAGCTATACACTGGCGAAAAAACTAGAGATGTACCTTAATAGCCTAGTTTAGCACACACCCATCATCCCGCGGTAACGAGGGATGATGGGCGGTTAATAGAAGTCTGTAACTACCACTTTGCTTTTTGCAATGCCTGGCGCCAGCCCCGATAATCCATTTCTACTTCCTCTAAAGCCCTTTGTGGACTAAATTCTTGCTCCACACTCCAGATTGCATTGAGTTCATCTAAAGAATTAAAAACACCACATCCTAAAGCAGCCAATATCGCTGCGCCCTTAGCCGTGGTCTCGATATCTTTAGGTTTTTGTATTTTCAGTTGACACTGATCTGCTAAAAATTGTAAGAACCACTGATTGACTGCCATTCCACCATCAACACGCAATAAGGACAAATCCAATTGACTGTCTTCGCGCATACAAAGACATACTTCGCGCGTTTGGTAACAAACACCCTCTAACGCAGCTCTGGCAAAATGAGCTCTGCTGCTGGATAAGCTTAAACCGACCATGGATGCTCCTGGTACCGATAACCAATGGGGAGCACCTAAACCCGTAAAGGCTGAAACTAAATAAACCCCGTCATTTCCTTTTAATGAGTTTGCTAAGGTTTCGGTTTCATCAGCATGAGAAATAAGTTGCATTGAATCTCGTAACCACTTTACAGTGGTACCCGCATGATAAATGCTGCCTTCTAATCCATAAACTGTTTTTCCATGAATCTTATAGGCTATGGTTGTCAGAAGTTTATGCTGCGATAAAACCGCCTTACTTCCTGTATTAAGCAATAAAAATGCACCTGTTCCAAAAGTGGCTTTTATCATGCCAATGTTGAAGCAGGCCTGACCAATTAATGCGGCTTGCTGATCGCCAGCAACCCCGGTAATGGGAAGTTCAATACCCAACCACTTTTTATCTATCAGGCCAAATTGACTATCACTTGCACAGACTTTAGGTAATACGGACTCGGGTATTCTAAAATATTCGAGCAAATCCCAATCCCATTGTTCTTCCTTAATATTAAAAAGCATGGTCCTTGATGCATTAGTCACATCAGTTAAATGTAAATGTTCCGTAGTCAAACGCCAGATAAGAAAACTATCAATAGTGCCAAAAGCTAAATCACCTTTATCTGCTAATGCTTTTGCTTCAGGATTATTATCTAAAAGCCATTTTAGCTTAGTCGCTGAAAAATAAGGATCGGGTATTAAACCCGTTTTTTCTTGAATCATCGATTCATCAGCTATTAATGTTTTGCAGTATTCAGCGGTTCGCCGATCTTGCCAAACAATAGCCGGTGCAAGACAGTCTCCAGTTTTTTTATTCCAGATTACTGTAGTTTCTCTTTGGTTTGTTACACCACAAGACACTATTTGCTCCACAGGAACCTGAGATACAACATCACGCATGGCAGTTAGAGTTTTTTGCCATATTTCTTCTGGATCATGCTCGACCCATCCGCTTTGCGGATAATGTTGAGTAAGTGGGTATTGACTGGAAGTAACTAATTCGCCATGAACAGTATATATCATGGCACGGGTACTACTCGTTCCTTGATCGATTGCCAGTAAATAATTCATTGTTGCAGAGTTCCTTGTCCCAGCTATTATGTGTATATTGTAAGTGTATACTTTTTTTATGGAGACCAAAATATGAATTCGGTTTTTGATGTTGCAATTATCGGTGGCGGCATCAATGGCTGTGGTTGTGCTGCAGATGCGTCATTAAGAGGATTATCTGTAGTCCTTTTGGAGCAAGATGATTTAGCCTCTAAAACTTCCTCAAGCAGCACAAAACTAATTCACGGTGGGTTTAGATATTTAGAAAATTATGAATTTGGTATGGTGAAAAAAGCAATCACCGAAAGACAACGCCTTTTAGATTTAGCACCCCATTTAGTACATCCCCAAGCCTTAGTTCTACCTTATGAAAAGCATATGCGACCCGCTTGGTTTTTACGTTTAGGTCTTTTTATTTATGACCATTTAAGTAGCAAAAATCGTTTACCCAAATGCAAAACCATTTATAGAAAAAGCAAAATGGAATATTTTGACCCTTTAATTAATCAATTAGATATGGGTTTTCTATTCTATGATGCTGTAACTGATGATGCTCGCTTAACCATTGTCAATGCAATCCAAGCAAAAAACCATGGGGCTAGCATAAGAACCCACTCTACAGTGATTCATATCGACGTTGTAAATAACTTATGGCAATTAACTGTTCAACCTAAAGTAGGCCCATGCTATACACTCTGTGCCAAATCAGTAATTAATGCGGCTGGTCCATGGGTCAAATCGGTGGAACAACTCACGCAGATCCCCGATCGACAAAAAATCAGTTTAATTAAGGGAAGCCACATTATTGTTCCTCAAATTTATGAGGGCAATCACGCATATTTATTACAACATCAAGACAAACGGGTAATTTTTGTTATTCCATACCACGGATTTAGCATGATAGGTACCACTGATATTCCACTCACTGGAAATCCAGGTAATGCAAGCATCAGCGATGAAGAGGTTCATTATTTGCTTGATTTGGTTAATTCGTACTTTAAAAGTAAGATATCAGCACAAGATATTATTTATACTTGGAGTGGTGTCAGAGCCTTGCTCGCTGACGAAAACAAAGAGGCCAAAGCTTTAAGCCGTGATTATTCATATGAAGTCCATCTCAACCCCGCACCCAGTGTTACCATTTATGGTGGAAAAATTACTACGTACCGGCAATTAGCAGAGGAGGTTATCAATCAACTCCTTCCAACATTTCCCCAAATGGGCCCTTCGACCACGGCATCAACCCCATTACCAGGAGCCTCTTTTGAACAAATGAATTTTGAACAGTACGTTCATTATGCTAAAGAAAAATATAAATGGATGGATACAGACTTATTTAATCGTTATTTGAATACTTATGGAAGTCGCATGGAATTGTTCCTTTCCTCCTGTAATAGCAAAGAATCCTTGGGAAAAAAATATTGTACCTATCTCTATCAAGTAGAAGTAGATTATCTGATTTTAGAAGAATGGGCACAAAATTGTGAAGATATACTCAAACGCCGAACAAAGCTTGATCTAATCATTGATGAAACAGGTAAAAAAGAATTGGCAAATTACTTATCAAAGGTTACTTCTTATCCTTCTGCCGAAGCTCCTCTTTTATTGCACTGACATCAACAGCCACTGCTTGTTCAACCAATTCTTTAAGCGTTGAAGCTGGCATACTGCCCGCATTTGAATAAATCACAATTCCTTCTTTGAATACCATCAGATGCGGGATAGAGCGGATTTCAAAGAAATCCGACAATTGTTGTTCTGCTTCAATATTTACTTTTGCAAATTTTATATTTGGAAACTGCTCAGCCACTTGCTCATAAACTTTGGAAAATTGTTTACATGGAGCACACCAGTCTGCCCAAAAATCAATGAATACAATTTCATTTTCGTTAATTAAAGATTCAAATTCAGAACTGGTAATATTAAGGCTGGTCATATTTCTTCCTTAGCTTCAATTGAGTTAACAATTTTTTGGAATACATCATCCACATCTCCAGCTCCAATAATACTATGGAATTCAGGAGCACCATGGGTGCCACTCTCAGCCCAAGACTTATAGTAATGAACTAAAGGGGCTGTTTGATTACGATAAACTTCCAAACGCTTTCTTACCGTTTCTTCTTTGTCATCTTCACGTTGAATTAAAGCTTCTCCTGTAACATCATCTATTCCGTCATGTTTTGGAGGGTGATTTTGGATATGATAAACACGGCCAGAAGGTTGATGGATACGTCTTCCACTAATACGCTTAATGATTTCTTCATCATCAACATCAATTTCAATAACGTGGTCTAAATAAATTTCTGCCTGCTTCAAGGCATCTGCCTGTACAATTGTTCTAGGAAAACCATCAAATAAAAAGCCATTGGCACAATCGCTCTTTTTTAAACGTTCTTTGACTAGCCCAATAATAATGTCATCGGAAACCAATCCTCCCGTTTCCATAATCTTTTTGGCACTGAGTCCCAAAGGAGTTCCTTGCGCAATAGCAGCACGCAGCATATCACCTGTGGAGATTTGCGGAATTTGATAACGTTCAATCAAACGCAAAGCCTGGGTTCCCTTTCCTGCACCCGGCCCACCCAAAAGCATTAATCGCATTAAAAACTCCTTAGTGATCTATATCAGTTTCAATTACTGAATATATTATTACTTATTAAACCATATAAATTCAAATTTACCCTAAGCTTCTACGTCACAAATTCAGGAAAACATTAGCACCAATAGTGTTGTTCTAATATTTTTTACACGAATTAAGCTGCATTGCATAAAGTTGTGAGCGCGCTTTTACTTTGCGAGCAACGGGTATTAACCATGATTTTCTCAAATAAGTTTTACGTTGATAACCACCTATACCTTCATGATAGGCCAAATAAAGTAAATACGCATCTGTTCGAGGCACCCTTGCTCTTTTATACGCTTCATTGGCGTACCATCCAATAAAATCCACACCATCTGCAAAATCATCCCGGGAAGCAAACCATCCACCACAACTTTGTTTGTAGTGATTCCAAGTTCCATGTAGTGCTTGGGTATATCCATAAGCTGACGAAGGTCTTTTCCAAGGAATAATACAAAAGAGCTTCTGACGAGGTGGTCGTGCTCGTGCGTTAAATTTTGATTCTTGATGGATGATTGCCATTTGTACTGGAATTGGAACTTTCCATCGGCGTTCCACATCCTTAGCATCTCGATACCATTTAGGATATTGCCTAAATATATTACAAAGATTATTAACATCCGCAGGAGGATGACTAACACATGCAGTAAGAATTAAAGCAAATATTAAAAAAAAGAATGTTCGTAATTTCTTAAAAATGTGCAACAAAGCGTCCATGAGCAACCAAACCTGAAAATTGAGCATTTTAACAAATTTGATAACTACAATCTACGCTTGAATTATAATCATGATGAACTGGAGATATACTTTTATATAAATTGGCTGTTGCATACATTCGTTCGAATGAACCAAAATGGAATGATTTTAGAAACCGTAGTATCACCTCGTCATTCCGTGTGTTACCGTGTGACGATCCCTCGTTGCACTCGAGATGACGTAGCAAGAGGTAGAATTGTAAAACCTACTATTTCCTCACCCTACCCCGTGCTAAGATAGGGGTTCATTTACAGTAAAAGAAAACTAAACCGATGACCATTCTTGTATTCGATATAGAAACAATTCCTGATATTGAAACAGCCCGTAATTTATATGATTTACACGGTCTGTCTGATGAAGACACCGCAGAAGCAATGTTTGCATTACGGCGAGCTAAAGTAGGTAACGATTTCTTGCCACATTATTTACAAAAAATTTGTGCTATTTCTTTGGTGATGAGCCATGGGTCACAAATAAAAGTATGGTCGTTAGGTGATGAAGCCTCTGATGAAAAGGAATTAATCACCCGTTTTTTTGCTGGAATCGACAAACATACACCAACACTAGTGAGCTGGAATGGCAGCGGGTTTGATTTACCGGTTTTGCATTATCGTTCCATGTTGCATGGCATCACCGCACCTACCTATTGGGAAACAGGAGAAAATCAACAAAATTTTCGTTGGAATAATTACTTAAGCCGCTTCCATTATCGACATCTTGATCTCATGGATGTGATTGCAGGATATCAAAATAAAGCGTTTGCTCCACTGGATGAAATCTCCAGTATGCTGGGATTTCCTGGAAAAATGGGCATGAGTGGTTCTAAAGTCTGGGAACAGTATTTATTAGGCCAAATAAAAAGTATTCGCGATTATTGTGAAACAGATGTTCTCAATACATATTGTGTTTTTTTACGGTTTGAGCTCATGCGTGGCGTACTCCAACATGATGAATATCATCGTTTATTGGAATTGCTAAAAACTTATTTACGTTCAGAGCAAGATAAAAAGCATCTGCAAGAATTTTTAAGTCATATGTCATAAAATGAGTAGTCACATAAGTCTAGCGCCCCTGACCTCCCGAGTGTATCGAGGATCTCCATCGTAACACCGCTACAAGCGTGGAGATCATTCGTTGCGCTCGGGATGACTGGAAAGCGTCGTACGCAAGCTACCATTAGATTGTAAAAGACCTATGACCATTAAAAGAAGGCAGCAACTTATCGGCATTAATAATCTCAAGTGCATTCCGATAATCATCACTCTGCAAATGTTCTAACGTTTTTGCAAAGCGTTCTGTTCCTAGCTTTGCATAGTCTTCCTCACTCACAGATTTCGCTTTATTGGCTAATTGGGTCCACGACCAAAGGGTTATCCACCATTCGACTACCGGTTTATAGGCAGTAAACCAGGCCAATACCGACTCTGTAAGTTCTTTATCTCCGAAGTATGCTTTTAAAAAAAATTAATTCTTGCTCTTTACTCAGTTTTGCTTCAATTGCAAAATAAACCAGATCCCACATAAAGTCGTTATTACCGGAATACTCCCAATCAATTTGATAGAACACTTTCTCTTTCTTTGGTCCAGAAAATGCCATCATATAATTTAGGGGTGTCGAATCATTATGACATGGGCTCATCTCAACGTGATACGAAGAAAATAAATTCTTCAATGCAATCATCTGTTCTACTATAAAGTCTGTATTCTCAGGAACCACAAAACTTTTACTTTTTAACCGTTCCAATAACTGTTCGTTGCGTTCGAAAACTGCTGTGTCATTGTCAAAACGTTCCGACGTATGCAGTTGTTTGGCCATACTTGCTAGAGTGGTCAATATGTCAATACGTTGCAATGTTTCTTTGTCTAAATCATGAGCATTTTCAATGTACTCCATCAACTGTAATCCATCAGGTTCAAAGTGTTTTATGGGTACATTAAGTCCCAAGACTGATGCTTTGCGCGCATTTTCTCCTTCGTGCTCACGCGATATTGAAAATGAGGACACCTCTCCAGGAATTCGTAATACCCATCGTTTGAATTGGCTACGCTCGATGAGATGAGGATTGATTCCAGGGATTTTGGCAAGCAACTTAGGAATATTAGGACCCATTTGTACTCTGTACACTGTATTGGTCATTCCACCTGATAATAATTTTAATCTCAGCGCATCCAACCCCACTTTTGAAAGCAGCGGTATGCGATGAATTGTGGGTAATAAGCTCATGTATTTCTGAGTTAACTCGACCATCTCTTTCCATGCATGGTTTACCAGAGATGCCTTGAACTGCGATTTAGGATCGAGTAGACTAAGAATGTAGATCATTAAATGTTCATAAATTTCAGGATTGCCATTATCTTTGCCAAAAAAATACCATTTCATAAAGATCGTTTCATAAAAATTGAGCATCAAAAGAGTATATAAAATTTAGCCACAAAATTACAAGACAGCACATTTAAAGAAAAAATTAAACAACAAGGGCTCTTGCTATGACTGACCCCCTTATTCCTATAACCAAAAGACAAGCTTTAGTATTTACCTGTTTTTTTGTCATGTATGAGTTTTTAACTTATATAGCCAACGATATGATCATGCCGGGGATGATTCATGTGGTCCAGTCTTTTAATGCGCCTGAATCAGCGGTAGCCACTTCTTTGAGTGTTTATATTCTCGGAGGTGCAAGCTTGCAAATTTTCTTAGGTCCTATATCTGATAGTTATGGGCGCAGGCCCATGATGCTTCTTGGTGCATTTCTATTTTTTATTTTTACCCTATTTATTGCCAGCTCCAATTCAATGTCTCAATTTCTGTTCGCACGTTTTTTTCAAGGTATGGGATTATGCTTTATTGGCGTCATAGGTTATGCGACCATTCAAGAGATATTTGAAGAAATGGATGCCATTCGTTTAATCTCGATCATGGCAAACGTTGCAATTCTTGCTCCCTTATTAGGCCCACTGATGGGAGCTATAGTAATTCATTACACTTCCTGGCGTTATATTTTCATAACCATTGCTCTGGGTGCTCTTATTACATTATGGGGATTATGGAAATACATGCCTGAACCGATTGGCCAGACAAAAAAGAATGGAGAAGTAACACCAAAAACCAAGTTCTCAGCAAATAAAGTATTACGAAATTATAAAGATTTGTTTACTAATAAAGCATTTGTCTTTGGAACCTTGGCCGCAGGTACTGTAGGTATCCCATGTATTGCTTGGATTGCTTTAGCCCCTATTATTTTGATTTCTGAAGCGAAACTCACGGTGATTCAATATGGACTTTGGCAACTTCCTGTATTTGGTGCGACCATTTTGGGTAATTGGTTTTTACATCAATTAACTTACAAATACACAATTAAACAAATCATTTTTTGGGGCTGTATTATTATGGTTATTGGGGCCATTTTAACTTCATTGCTTCCATACCTTTATGGTAATGCTTATTACCATTTACTTCCTGGGACAATTATCTATTTTTTTGCACTCAGTGTGATTAATGCACCTTTAAACAGATACTGTCTTTTTGTAACCCCTGTAAGCAAGGGCACCGCGTCGGCATTGGTTAGTCTATGTGTTATGGTTGTAGGTGCGATAGGAACAGAGTTAGCTAATTTTTTCTATAAATATCACAATAATTTTCATTTCGGACTTTATTGTAATGCGATTCAACTCCTATTTTTAATATTTATAGCTTTAACATTCTTCCCAAGTCAAAATGCAATTATGGAAGAAAATAAAGCAGAAAATAATAACACAATCTAGCTCAGCCTCGATTGTACGGTATGAACCCAGTTTTTAATCCTGGGTTTCCATTTTCCTATTATTCACAATAAATAGTTTAAGAAATCCACAAATTTTTATCTAACATGCAGTGGACTTCTTTTTCCCCTGTTTTATAGGGTGCCATGCGACAATCCATTGTAAGACTAAGTAAGGAGTAGGTATCGAGTCGAGTTAACTTTTTCTCTGCAGCGATTCGATTGAGCATAGTCATAGACGCTTTTTTCATTGCATTTTCAATATCATTATCCTTTGCGTAAGTAACATATTGAGTGGGCGTATCCGTTTTAGGCAATAGGAACGGAGTTTGTTTTTCAGACTTTTTTGGAACCATACAATAAACACCTTTTACTCCATTAACCACCTCTGAAATAGGACAATTCCATGTTGCAAACATAATTTGCTCAGCTTGTTCGGGAGATACTTTACGTTGATCCATAATCAATTTAATCGTTTCTCCTTTAAGAATATCAAGAGCCTTGTTCAAATCCGCATCATAACCTACTGCGATCCATGCATCGGGTGTTTCGACACGTGGCCAGCTCAATGGAGTGTGTTTAAGCAAATCAACTGTAATATTGAACTCTTCATATGCGGTTTCAATTGCAGTGAGATTGATCTCGCCATTCCCCTGCCCAGCATGCGAATCACCTGTCCACAGTAGCCCCCCTTTTACGAAAACCGGTAAGTACAATGTGGTACCCTCTTTCATTTCACGTAAATCCATATTTCCACCAAAAGGGCCCGGTGGAATTGTGTCAAAATCACCAGATTTTTCATGTGCTACTGCAATTAAACCCGGAAATGGGGCAAGTGGAATTACAATCCCCGGCGCAAATTGCATCTGCATCTTTTTTACATCGAGATAAAAATACTTAATTTGTCCCTCCGGAAATTCTTCTGGGAATAATCCTTTTCCAGGAACATTATTATTCGATGCATAGCTTCGAGGCAGTATTTTATTAAAATGTATTTTGAGCACATCACCAGGCTCGGCACCTTGGATATAGACGGGGCCTGTAATAGTATGAGGGCCTCTACCTGGGACGGCATTATTCATACGGACAACTTCTTCAATAGGCGTACCTGGTACCACTTGGTTATCGGAAGCAGCCATAGTTTCTATAGAAATACTGTCACCTGGATTAATGGTTAAAACAGGGGGTTGATGATTATTGTATACACCCCATTGTGTCGTTGCAGGCGTTGCAGGAAGCATATAGGTTTTATGTGCTAAGTTGGCACTCTCTAGCGGAGCAGCCATAAGTTTTTGCTCAGGTAGTTTTTCAATGTATGGAAAACATTTTTTTGTTTTTCCTACCGAATTGATTGAATTATCTTGGGCCAAGGCCGCGCCAGTATTCAGTATATTGAAACAAACTGCGCCAACAAGTAAAAATAATTTATAGTCCACAACCATAGTTCCGCTCCATGTTCGCCGTAATAGATTATTGTTTTCTCTAGATAAAGTCCTTGTCTGCATCAGCAGTTTCCATTTAACGGTATAGAGTTAGGTATTCTTTGTCAATATTAAACGATTGGGCTTGCTTTAGAAAAATATATAGTTAAAGATGTAAAGAAAGATTCGTATGTCTATGCTTTTGAAAGAAAAAAATCATGATCCGATTATTATTTTTTACTTTACTCATTCTCCTAAATGGTATTCATAACCTTGTTAATGCACAGACATTAAAAAATCCTCCTACAAAGCCAACGAAATCAGATCAAAAACCGATTGAAAACAACTCCAGTATTAGTTCTAACCCTGCCGCAGTTAATGTAACTACTGGCTCTGGAGTGCTACAACGTTATTTAGAGAACAAGCTAGGTATTCAAAATAATCATGGAATTATGCTTCAAGGAGCATGGATTGGTGACACCAACAGACTGTTCTCAGGTGGAGTGCCCGATGCGGACCTAGTGACATCCAACAGCGTTCTTTTAGTAGATCTTACCGTGGATATGGGACAATTTACTGGATGGGATGGTGGGTTGTTTAGCGCTCAATTTCTGCAACAAAATGCTCAGAATACCAATGCACAAGCGGGTATTATACAAGGATATAACTCATTACCCGATGTTTATCCTTTTAATCGCTCCGAACTCTATGCCCTTTGGTATCGCCAAGAACTTTTCGATAAAAAATTATTTGTCCGAATTGGAAAAACAATCACCACGCTCGATTTTAATAACGTCATTAAACCCGCCCCACTCAGTTCTGACGCACTTAACATTCCTGCAGTGACAAGTTTAATTTATACCCCAATTTTTATTAATCCAGAAGTAGATGGCATCATGCCCGGTTATACGAATACTGCTTATGGTATTACTATGACTTTGGCCCCAATCTCTCAATGGTATCTATCCTATGGAATATATGATGGCAATCTCGCTAGTGGCAAACAAACCGGCTTAACCGGTCCGACATTTAATGGAAGGTATTTTCAAGTGAGTGAAATGGGTGGCGCTTGGGTTTTAGGAAAAAATCATTTACCTGGGACTGCTGGACTAGGTGTATGGCATCAAACTGGCTTAATTCGGCAGCACAATCTCACTGAAATGGAAGCAACAGGCGCTTATCTATTTGGTTCGCAGCGTTTATGGTATCGCCATCCTGGATACGATACCAGCGGGATTTCCGCGTTTTATCAATATGGGATCAATAACTCCAGTGTGTTACCTATGAAACAATCTATCGGGGGTGGCATTACTTTATTTGGCCTTATTGCGCATCGTGAGGGCGACTCATTAGGCGCAGGTTTTTCGCTTGCTTGGCTCAATCAGCGCATTACTGATCGCTCTTCTGAATTAATGTATCAAATATATTATCAAGCAAAAATAATGAATAACATATATCTTGAACCAGTACTGTCATACATACCCACCCCAGGTCAAAATACCAATTTGCCCCCTGCATTCGCTGGAACACTAAGAGCTATTGTATTGGCATAAAAGCATCTTTTAAAATTAAAATTAGTTTTCATGTGCCCATCCTTATTCATCTTGGGAGCGTGGACTCAATGAAAATACTAATGGACTTGTACGGCAATATTTAAAGAAAAGTTCCAGTTTTGATTTAATGACAGCTCAACATTTAATTGCTATTAAGAAAACACTTAATGAAAGACCTAGAAAAATGTTAGGATTTAAAACTCCTGATATGTTATTTTTGCCTAAAGAAACTTGTTAGATAGTGGTTGCATTAGCAATTGAATCCGCGAATACTATTATTTAAACGCTACTTATTGGTTTATATATTTATAAAGTGTAGTCTTCCCCACCCCAACCATCTTACAAATTGATTGAATAGTGGTGAATTAAAAGTTTTCGAACAGCAATTTTAATCGTTTACAAACCCACCGTTTTATAGGCTCATGTTTTCTATCAATAGCGTGTAGCCCATCGGTACACTAATTCACAGGAACAAAGTATTTCTTGATAATCTCATAAGCTGTTGACCTACGCTTGCTGCCATACAATCTGTATAATACATCCTATACTTATCCATCAGAGAATTCGCACTTGAATCACGAGAATCAAACACCTTATGCGCAACTCGATCCCAATACCATTTTGGATGCAATTGAAAGCACGGGGGTTCTTTGCACAGGCAGCCTAGTCGCACTAAATAGCTATGAAAACCGCGTTTATCAAATAGGAATTGAAAATGCCGAGCCGCTCATTGCTAAATTTTATAGACCGAATCGCTGGTGTTCAGCAGCTATTTTAGAGGAACATCAATTCTCACTTGAATTAGTACAACATGAAATTCCCATTATTGCCCCCCTCATTATAAACGACCGAACCTTACACCATCATCATGATTTCAGATTCGCACTCTTTCCCAGGCGCAGCGGCCACGCACTAGAATTGGATAATAGCGAACAACTAGAATGGATGGGGCGTTTTATAGGGCGCTTACATAGAGTTAGTGCATGCCGGTCATTTCAACATCGCATCCAATTAACCCCCCAAAGTTATGGCCATGATCCTTACAAACTTCTCATTGAACAAAGTTTTATTCCTGATTACTTAAACTCAAATTTTTGCAAAACAGTTGAAACAGCATTACAGAAAGTAAATCAGATATTTAAGTCTATAGGCGATATTGATCAAATACGCTTGCACGGCGATTGTCATGCAGGAAATGTGTTATGGGCCGAATCAGGCCCTCATATCGTTGACTTAGACGATTGCCTCATGGGCCCTGCGATACAGGATATTTGGATGTTACTTTCAGGTGAACCCAAACAAATGGATTTGCAACTGGAGAAGATTTTAGAGGGTTATTGTAAATTTCATGATTTTAACCCGCGTGAGCGCCATTTAATCGAGGCATTGCGTACACTACGCATGCTGCATTATTCAGGATGGATCGCAAAACGCTGGGCCGATCCCGCGTTCCCTTTGAGTTTTCCATGGTTTAATACTCCTGTATATTGGCAAAATCTGATAATAAATCTTAATGAACAGATTGAATTATTAGAGCAATTTGAATGCTAACTAGTGGGGCGGATAGACGATTTTTCCAGACTTTATCCTGCTCTTGTTGCAAAAAATTTTAATTAAAGCTTGGCATCCTTAAAAGCAAGTTTTTAATGAAAATTGGGCTTGATTTTAAAGGGCAGTACCTACGCTTGCTACCATGACAATCAATGTACAATTACTATTCAGCATGATGCTATTTTCCACTTAAACGGTAACACATCCTCAACGATAGACTAAATGAAAACGACTACCATATTAACATCCCACTCTATAAATCCTTTTGATAATTTGCCGAATGAAATGCTGCACTATTTGCTCGGGTTTACCAATCATAAAGGGAGGTTAGTATGCAAACGCTTTCTGGAAGCTGATAGAGAATTAACCAAAAATGAAGCGCAAGAGTTATTCAACGACTACCTAATAACAAGAACTATACGCTTTGACTCAGTAAACCCTCTAAAAATAATACATCTTATAACTGTATTTGCGCTTGATGAATTGCCTAAAATATCCGATCCAAACGAAAAAGAGGCCAGTATCGGTATCTTATTATTACAATTGTATGAAGTGCTGTATTTCTATACCAACCATAACCAAGTTGAATTTACGCTTCCACGCGAACCCGACGTACTAGAGAGTTCAGTATTGGCAGTTTCCTATTTGATTACTTCTAATGATGAGAGTGATACACTAAGAACCTCTATTTCAGAAAAAGACATTGATAAGATCAAAGACGATGTAGGTGATATGCTGGCTTTTCTTACTGGCACAAACCCAGAAAAAAACATCAAAACTTGTTATTTTAATGAAATTGTTACGGGGATGATGCAAGATTTCAAGGAAGATATGAAACATGCCGTCAAAAATACCTCTGGCTGTAATTTACGTTTTTTTAGCTTTACCACTACTGAAAGCAAAACACAGATAATTTTACGCCTAATTAATCAATGTGCTTCTTTGCTTGAAAACCAGCTATCCACATCTCAGCCAACATGTATCCTGTTTTAATTCTGTCTTTTGAATTGAATAAGTAAAAAGCAATAAGCGTAGTCTGACTGCCCTTAATTTAAGGCATAATGCATTGATTATATGTTTGAAATGATGCTCTCGGGTTACATCAACTGATGTTAAAGTTTCTGTAATTATTTTTGTGCTTTGTTTTCCCTACATTTTGGATGCATAATTGAAACTAATTAACAGTTCCAATGTATACTCTTCAAATTTAACTATCCTGCTCTAAAAAAATTAAATGATCCCACTTTTGACAACTACACGATTAATAATTTGCGAACCCTCTCTGAATGATTTTGACAATCTCTACAGACTGCAATCAAATTCTCAAGTGATGCGTTTTATCGGTCATGGGCAACGTGATAAAAATGAAGTCATAGTTGGATTAGAAAAAGCCATTCATCACTTTCAAAAACATCAATTTAGCCTTGGCTCTGTTTATACAAAAGATTCCGATGAGTTTATCGGTCGAGCAGGACTTATTTATTTCAATTATGATGACCAGCAATCAGAGGTTGAACTCGCTTATGCTTTATTACCTCAATACTGGGGCAAAGGGTATGCTACAGAAATCACTATCTCTCTAATTCAATTAGTTTTTCGAAAGCTTAATATGCAAAAACTAATCGCTGTAGTCCATCCAGAAAATGCTTCTTCCCAAAATGTATTAATCAAATGTGGAATGAGTTATGCAGGAACCATTAATTATTGGAATAAAGAAATTATGACATTTGAAATAACCAATAAAATCCTAACCATCTAATTTATTCTCGCTCATCTTTGATACAAGTTGAGCACCTCATGGATTCAATATAAACTTTTAACCACCCGATGTATTAGTCATCAATTCTGATTTAATAGGAACGTGTAATGTTCAATAAAATTGAAAGTGAAAAATATTCGACGCGCAGCAGTTGGGCTAAATCTTCAGAGGAAAAGCAAAAATTAATTTTGGAGTATCAAGACATTTATAAATCTAGTTTATCAGAAGGAACTGTATTTAGGATTGTGGGTCTTTCTATTTTAGAAACATTAGCCTTGCCTAGATGTAATCATCTTTGGGTCTTGCCTGTAGGCTACTATCATAGTGTCCCTCCGACGCTGACCCTCACCTCACCTGAAAGTTCGGAAATACAAAATCATGGTGGCGCTTCTCGTTTTGGCGCAGTGATTGTCTATGATGAAATAACAGGAGGAATGTGTTTTTTTCATTTTGGTAAAAATCCTGCATATCTATCTCATTCAAGTGCGGAGTATAACAATAACAAAGAGTTCTTTTTAGATACCCCTTCTGCAAAACTTTCCGTAGAGATATTAACTATATTAAACGAAAGTAATACCTTGGATAAAGTAGGGGGATCTACCCTTTTTGCCAGTTTTAAAACACATGTTAAGGAAGAAATAATTCAACATGCAAAAAAGCTAACTGACCAGACCACAATTAATTTAGCCACCTTTACAAACTTAGGCCTGGAGTGTGATACTGTAAAAATTCTCAGTGGCGAGCATGAGGAAAATACGATTATCGGTATTATTCCTTTATTGCCAGAAGAGAAGCCAATTATTCTCTGTAGTGGGAACCCTCTGTTCGGTCCCAGTACCCATTTTACTGAGGTCCCTGCTCTTTTAATGCAACCATTCACTGAGTTAAGTACATATAAATCTTCTGGTAGAGACAATGAAGTACTCCATGATTCTGGAGAGGGAGCATTCCAGAAAAACTCAAATACACCGCACTCTTCTTTGAGTATTTTTAGTCATTCTTCATCTCATGATGATGTCTCAACTTCTGTGGTCGATGCACCAGGAATGACTTTTAAAGGTTTCTAGTGGTTTTAGCGATGTATGTCGCCGTTAAGAATAATATTTTGAAACGAAACAATACCCCAGGGTCAGGGCTTGAATCTTGTTCAATTAAAATTGATAATTCGAGGCCTACGCCCTGAAATACACTAAGAGTTAAGTTTGGAGATTCACTTTAAAGGTTCACCTATCCAAAATGAAAAGGTGAACTTAAGGCTATTTAGAATTAATGTTTCTTATATGCTGGATGTGACTCTTTTAACACGAAACTTGCAATCAGCAAACTTGCTAAAAAGCATATTGGCATCACCATTAAAGCGATTTGGTAACTTGAAATACTGTACACATGCACTCCATTAACCAAATGCCATAAGTTGGTATGCTGTAATATGTACCCCACTAAAGGCTGAAATAAGGCACCACCTAGCACTACGGAAAGATTATTAAAACCTGAGGCAGTACCAACAAGCTCTGGTGGATTATTTTCTTTGACTACAGCAAAACTTACCGTTTGCCCTCCGGCGCCTAAACCCAATACGAACAGAATAAATGGGGTCCATCCATAAGATAATCCAGGCAAATACAATAAAACCAATGTCGCAAACAAACCTAAAATGGCACTGATAATGAGCGCGATGCGTCGACTTTGAATACGATCACTAAACCATCCTAATAAGGGGCTCCCCACACCGATTCCAATCCAAATCATACTGCATAGTCCTGAAGCGGCAACCACGCTTATTTGGAATTTTTCTTGTAAATACGGAACACCCCAAAGTGCTGCGAAGACGGCAATGGGTGCCCATATTGTGAACGCATAACCACCTATTATCCAAGTATAACTATGTTTGCACACCGCCATAAGTCTTTTCCATTCATCACGGAGGTAATGCTCAGGAACTGCTTGGCTTTTCTGATGTGGGTAATCTCGGATATACAACCAAAAGAATGTCGCCAGAATAAAGCCAATAATCGAAAGAATAAAGCTTGCATTACGCCAGCCAACACCCTGAATTAGATAAGCTAAAGGCATTTCACCAAACATAGCACCTACGGAACTCATCAATTGGGCGATCCCTGCCAAAATGGCGAAATAATGAGGAGGAAACCAACGTGATAAAAGAACCAACACTCCAATAAAAGAAAATGCTGAGCCAATTCCAATTAAGAATCTTCCGATACATGCAGTGAGTACACTGTCAGTTGAAGCAAAAAAAGCAGACCCAAGAGCACATAGGATAATGGCAAAAGTCATTAATTTTCGCGGCCCATAACGATCAAATAACACGCCTGCGGGTATTTGGGTTGGTGCGTAAGCATAAAAATAAAATGCGGAGATCACTCCAAATCCTTGTCCTGTAACCCCAAAGGTTTTCATCATCGATTCAGCCATGACGCTAGGGGCTACCTGCAGAATGAATTCATATAAATAAAATGATGCTGCCAGGAAAAAGATAAAATACGCAGTCACCAGACTTGTACTTACTCCTTGAGGTGTTTTTTCTATATAATTTGCGCTCAACTTAAGGCCACTCCGTTTGAAATTCCTCATTTAAGCTCATACATATTTATTTTGTCAATATGATCTTAATACAGAAAAGGAAGTCAGATGTATTTTACTTAAAGGATTCTCTGTTCTCTTTTCGTCGTCATCCCCAGTACAGCAAGGGATCTCCAGGGCTGTAGTACCGTGTTAGGAGGGAAAATTCCTCGCTGTACTCGAGATGACGAGAACTTCACAGCACAATATCCAGACTATATGATTCTACTTTTGTTTAGGGTAAATCGCACCCAAAATTGCAGGGGCTTGAGATCCGGTAATCGTACTTAAATCTACGGGAACGTGATTTATTGTTTGCGCAGCCAGCCAAGCAAACATCATCGCTTCTAAATAATCAGGGCTAATACCTACCTCTGCTATACTTTTCACACGGGTTTCTGGTAATAATTCAGTAAGCCTATGCAAAAGAGCATGATTGTGGGTGCCCCCACCACACAGATACATTTGCTCTACTTGATTGGGTTCATTTAAAACCGAATCCGCAATCGTTTGAGCAGTAAATGCAAGCAATGTTGTTTGAATATCTACTGCTTTATATCCTTCTCTTAAATGGTTTTTTAGCCATGATAAGGAAAAATATTCTTTACCTATACTCTTTGGTGCTGAAGAGGTAATGAAAGAATCTGACATTAATGCTTCAAAAAGAGGAACAATAATTTCGCCTTGTTGCGCCCATTCTCCACCAGCATCATAATCCTTGCCCTGCTGCTCCATGATCCAAGCATCCATTAGGCAATTCCCAGGACCTACATCCCAACCTTTAGTTGGCTGATTTGCATGAATAAAGGTAATATTGCTTATACCACCTACATTCACTACAGCAATATGATTATTTCTGCCACTAAATAACTGCTGATGATAAAGCGGTGCAAAAGGAGCACCCTGCCCACCCAGTACCAAATCACGAGTTCTAAAGTCAGCAACAACAGTGATACCAGTTAATGTTGAAATAGTATGAGCACATCCCAACTGTAAAGTATATGGAATAGAACAATTCGTATTATGACACACTGTTTGACCATGACTTCCTATCGCACAAATATCACTGGCTGATAATTTTGCTTTTTGTAATAATTGATTTACTGCATAGGCAAACTCTCTTCCAATCAATGTATTCAGTTGACAAATAGAGGCCAGACTTAGGTCTAAACCATGGAGCAAATTATCCATGCGTGCTTTCACTTCATCGCTGTACTTATTAGTGATCCCATAAACCAGTGTGTTTTTTGATACATCAACCAACGCCGCATCAATACCATCCATACTTGTTCCAGACATCAAGCCTATGTACAAAGTCATTCTGTGATCCCCAATAGAAAATATTAAAAGCATATAGCTGGATACAGCGCTTTGGCATTGCGATTAAATTAAGAAACTTCCCATCCCCCTCTGGGGAGATGGGATTCTTTTCACTTAATAGCAATGCCACTGCGCGCACCGAAGCTACATGTCTAGACGCCTATAATTTGAAACAAGTATAAAAGTTATTGGTAGTAATTTCAGCTATCTCATCATATGACATACCGCGCAGCTCAGCGATAGCTTCCGCCACATGTTTTACTAGTGCAGGATGATTTTGTTTTCCGCGATAAGGTACGGGTGCTAAATAAGGTGAGTCCGTTTCAATGAGTATTCGGTCCAAAGGTATTTTTCTTGCTACATCTTGAAGGGCCGTTGCATTTTTAAACGTAACTATTCCCGAAAATGAGATATAAAAATTCAAATCCATGGCTTGATGTGCTATATCCAAACTTTCAGCAAAACAATGCATAACACCACCAATGTGTTGGGCATTTTCTTCTGCCATTAATGCGATTGTATCTTCTGCTGCTTGACGAGTATGAATAATCAATGGTTTTGAAGATTGTAAAGCAGCCTTTATATGCGCTTTAAATCGGCTACGTTGTATTTCTCGCGCTTCTTCAGTATGAGTTCGATAATAATCTAAACCTGTTTCACCTATTGCAACACATGCTGGATTCTTTGCTAAATCAAGCAACATTTTTGAGGTAACAGCAACATCCATTTCAGTATTTGGATGAACACCAACCGATATACTAATATCAGTATATTGTGCAGCAAGCTTTTCTAATTGTGGATAATCCTTTAATTCAACGCAAACACATAAAAAATGCTGCACTCCATTTGATTTTGCTTGTGCCAAAACATTCGCCATATCATTATTAAAATCAGCTAAATCGAGAAAATTCAAATGACAGTGTGAATCAACTAACATGGATGACCTCTTAAAATGTTCGTCAGCCCAACATAAGGAATAGAAAGAAATAGTTCCCCATATTGAATGAACCTAAATTGTATCTGTAAATTGAGAGGATTTTAACATGCCTGCTAAATAGGTCTCTATTTTATTACATAAATAGCGGCTGTTTTCACCGATAAATTGTACTCCTATTCCCGGTACTTTATTTCCCTGCGCTCCGTTAGGAGTAATCCAGATTACTTTACCTTCAACAACATAGGATTCATCCTCATCCATTAGTTTAACAAATAGCTTAACCTCTGAACCAAATGAGTAGTTTGTTTTAGTACGGATAAATAACCCGCCTCCTTTGACAAAAGGCATATAAGCTGCATAAAGATCTGACTCACTCAGAAACGTGCAATTGATTTGTTGTGTTGTATCCATCATAGATCTTCCTTAAATATTCTGGACTTCATAAAAATCAAAACATTACATATTTTAAGAAGCTCTAGATTCACTGCATATTGTTAACAATAAATCTTCCAATGCCAAAGTTTGATTTACATTCATATTATGGCTTAATTTTCGCTGTAATGTATTAATTCTATCAATTTGAGAAAAAATCATTATGGGACTCAATAAAGACATTAAGCAACTCATCTGAGGTAGAATTGGACCAGTATCTGCGGGTGTAATAATTTGCATCATTTGTATTTGTGCATAAACCAAATATAGAAACCAAAGTAATGTTCCTAACTCAAATTGATTCCATTGAGCAGCAACACGGCTTGGATGCTCCTTTTGTTCAATTACTGCAATTAACCCATCTAAAATAAATTCTGATTGTTTCACAATCCTTGCTTGCTCAGATTCCTCTGGATAGTACTCTGCCAACTGCAAATAATTAGTCCCGAATAAATCCTCATATGAAGCAAAACGTATGATCTGACATCTGCTTAAGACTGTAGGTAATAAAGTACTTATTTGCTGAGCCAAAAGTAAAAATATGGTCTGTGGGGGAGGTTCTTCTAAAATTTTTAATAATGCATTAGCAGCAGAAAGGTTCATGCGGTCAGCGAATTCAATAACAATCAAGCGGTATTTGGTGCGTTGGGGTGTCAAATAAGCATTATTTTGTAACTCTCTTATCTGATCGACTTTAATTGCCCCACCGCTTTTTTCTGGTTTAACCCATTCCACATCGGGATGCTCGCCACATGCAACCATTTGACAATCAGAACATGCAAAACAAGGCTCATTCTCTTCTTTTTTACAGAAAATCAGCTGGTTTAATTTTTTTACAAAATCGACAAAAGCACAATCAAACGAGCCCACAAACAGCATAGCCTGAGAAATACGCTTATTTATCCATGCTGATTGAATTTGATTCCATTGGGATTGATATTTTATTATTTGATCGGATAACTCGTTAAAATTGCTCATTATTGATGCTCAATAAATACATTTATTGCATTTTCTATTGCCTGTTGCACTTCATGTAGAGGTCTTCGAGCGTCAATCATTACCGCATTGGAGTTCATTTTTACATGATGTGTGTAACTTTCATGGACACGATGAAAGAAATCAATTGATTGTTGTTCAATCCTATCAAATTCCCCCCTTGATTTAACACGCATCATTCCTTCTTCAGGGTTAATGTCCAAATATAAAGTCAGATCGGGTTTAAATCCCCTAAGTGCAAAGGAAGATAACTTGTGGATCATCTCTTGATCTAATCTTCGTCCGCCACCTTGATAAGCCATCGTTGAAAGTTCGAATCGGTCAGCAATAACCCAAATTCCTTGTCGCAACGCAGGTTTAATCACTTCCTCAAGAAGCTGAATTCGGGCAGTATAAAGCAATAACAATTCACTGCGATCATCTAAAACATCCCGATATTTGGGATTCTTAATCAGTTCACGCAAAATCTCACCTATTGCTGTAGCACCAGGCTCTCGGGTAGTTAAGGTTTGAATTTCTCTTTTTGCCAAAAGTTCTGTAACAGTTTTTATTGCGGTAGATTTACCAGCGCCTTCTAATCCTTCAATAACAATTAACTTCCCAGCTAAAGATGACATTAGGGATCCTTGCGTTTATATTGATTAATTGCTTGTTTTTGCTGTTCGTACGTTTCGGAAAATTGGTGTGTTCCATCCCCTTTAGCAACAAAATATAGATAGTTGGAGAGTTGTGGATGCGCTGCTGCATCCAATGCTTCTTTACCGACCATAGCAATAGGTGTTGGCGGCAAACCTCTATAATGATATGAGTTATAGGGAGAATCAATAAGCAAATCATTATGAGAGAGCTTTCCCTTGTAAGCAGCACCCAAACCATAGATCACAGTTGGATCCATCTGCAATGGCATTTTTTTATTTAATCGATTCACCATCACTCCTGAAATTAACTTACGTTCTTGTGGAACAGCTGTTTCTTTTTCAATGATTGAGGCAGCGATAAGCAATTCATAGGGAGTTTTATAAGGTAAATTAGCAGCTCTATTCGTCCAACTCATATTTAAATAGTTAATTAAATTACGATGGGCATGCTCTAATAAACTCTTACCACTACTCCCACCATGATATTGATAGGTATCCGCAAGCAACAGCCCTTCTGCATTGGGATGGTCGTCCTTAATAGAACGCCAGTCTTCGGGACTGTAATTCAAATAGGCCGCTTTAGCCAAATCTTGGGAAATTTTTTGCTGTGTGGTACCCGCAATAACTGTAAAATTTTGGGTTAAGACATCCCCTGCTACGATTCGGTGTACTAGTTGCATTGCCGTTTCACCCGGTTTAATTTGGTATACACCCGCTTTAAGCTGGGATGATAAACCAGAGAAACGAATCATCGTTAGAAGCGCCGAATCAGAGTGAATTAGATTTTTGTCTTTTAGTATTCTTACAAATTGTGAGGCGGAAGCAGTTCGGTCAAGCGTGATGATAACTGGTGAGCCCTCTTTGGGAATAATGGGTCTGATAATCTGAATATAATTACTAAAAAAGAGGAGAAAACAAGACATAAAAAACAATATTACTATAAAAAATATCAGTTTTTTATGTCTTGAAAATGTCATTTAGACCCGCTTAAATAACAAGCTACCATTTGTTCCACCAAAACCAAGTGAATTACTTAGAACAAAATTGATCGCTCTTTTTTGAGGTGTATAAGGTACATAATTCAAATCACATCCTTCATCAGGATTATCCAAATTAATAGTTGGGGGAGCAATTTGATCCCTGAGTGCTAAAATACTAAATATTGCTTCAACAGCACCAGCAGCACCTAATAAATGACCTGTCATTGATTTTGTAGAACTAACTGCTAGATCATAAGCATGTTGTTTAAAAACACGCTTAATGGCTTTTGTTTCATTCAAATCGTTAAGATAAGTCGATGTACCGTGTGCATTAATGTAATCAACTTGTTCTGGATCAATTCCTGCATCATGTATGGCTGCTTCCATGGCACGAGCTGCACCATCCGCATCATCATCGGGCGCAGTGATATGAAACGCATCACCAGACATACCAAACCCAACAAGTTCGGCATAAATTTTTGCACCACGAGCTTTAGCGTGCTCATATTCTTCTAGAATAAGAACACCTGCGCCTTCGCCCATAACAAAGCCATCTCTATCTTTGTCAAAAGGTCTTGATGCCTTTTCAGGCTCATCATTACGTTTAGATAGGGAACGCACAGCAGAGAATCCCGCTAAACACAGTGGGGTTAAGGTCATTTCAGCCCCACCACATACCATAACATCAGCATCACCATAAGTAATCATTCGTCCCGCAAGTCCAATATTATGAGTACCCGTAGTGCATGCAGTAACGACTGAAATATTAGGCCCTTTCAGCTGATGTCTTATTGAAATCTGCCCAGCAACCATATTAATGATTCCTGCTGGAATAAAAAATGGAGAAACCTTTCGAGGTCCACCCGCCATCAATTTATCTTGATTATTGGTAATTGTCTGGATGCCACCAATACCTGCTCCAACGGCGACACCAATACGATTGGCTAAATTCGCATCAATCTTCAAACCCGAATCCAACATTGCTTCATCAGCTGCAGCAATGCCATATTGGGTAAACACATCCATTTTACGTGCATCTTTAAGCGGAACATAATTCTCAATATTAAAATTCTTAACCTTAGCCCATATCCGTGTGCTGTATTCATTAGCATCGAATTCATCTGCCAAAACAACACCACTTGCACCAGCTAATATATTTTGCCAAGTTTCTTCTACATTAAGCCCGACAGGGGTAATCATACCCATACCAGTAATTACTACACGCCGCTTATTCAATGAAGGCTCCTCGTAAAACAATTCCCATTTCTCTCCCACACATTGGGTAGGAGAGAAAGAGATAAAAGCAAATGCTTATGCTTCTTCTTTATTTAAATTAGATTCAATATAATCAATCGCTTCTTGAATCGTGGTAATTTTTTCAGCTTTCTCATCAGGAATTTCTGTTTCAAATTCTTCTTCAAGAGCCATAACCAATTCCACAGTATCTAAAGAATCAGCACCTAAGTCATCAACAAATGATGCATCGTTCTTTAACTCTTCTTCTTTAACGCCTAGTTGTTCAACAACAATCTTGCGAACACGCTCTTCAACTGTACTCATAACTTGATTTTCCTCTTTCGGTTGATAGAAATTTAAAAAAATTCCAGATTATTAAAATACAACTTCCACTTAACTTTGATTGCTTAATCACTGAAATTTATAAGCAATCTCAAATACCAAACAACCAAAGTTAAATGGAAGTGGTATAGTTTATTCATTTATACAGATAACGCAAGTGCATTTAATCCATATACATGCCGCCATTGACATGAATTGTTTCACCCGTGATATATTTAGCACTTTCTGATGCTAAAAAAGCTACTGCTTCAGCTATATCTTTAGGATCTCCCAGCTTCCGCATAGGAATTCTTTTTAACATCTCTTCCTTTACCATATCGGGTAAAGCTGCTGTCATGTCTGTATCAATAAACCCAGGCGCAACAACATTAACAGTAATTCCTCGGCTTCCAATTTCTTGAGCTAAGGATTTGCTGAAACCAACAATACCGGCTTTTGCTGCAGTATAATTTACTTGGCCTGAATTCCCACTTGAACCGACTACTGAACCTATAGAAATAATTCGTCCCCATCGAGTTCTAAACATGGGTTTTATACAAATTTTAGACATTTTGTATATTGAATTCAAATTTGTTTCGATTACCTTATACCATTCATCATCATCCATACGCAGCAGTAAATTATCTGCAGTTATCCCTGCATTATTCACTAATATTGAAGGGGATTGATTCTTGTCAACCAATTCACCAATTACTTTTTCTATTTGCTCCGAATTTGTAACATCCAGAACGAGACCCTTTCCTGATAACTTTTCTTTTTCAAAATAGGCATTTATTGATTGGGCACCTTGTTCAGTAGTTGCAGTACCATAGACAAAAGCACCTTGCTGGGCCAATTTAAGAGCTATAGCCTGACCTATTCCTCGGCTTGCCCCTGTTACCAAGGCAATTTTCCCCTCTAAACTTGTCATTTATTTTCCTCTATAGAAAAAGTTATTTCTTTAGGTTGAGCATGTGCCTTACTACATCAATATCATTTTAAGTGCTGCTCAGTCTACATCTCAGCATATCCCTTAAGATCTCAATTCGCTACACTTAGACTATGCAAATTGCTCTTCAAGTTGTTCTAAACTAATAGTATCGTAAACACTAATTGTATTTAAGCTTCTATCAATTCTTTTAATTAATCCGCTCAACACTTTTCCTGGACCACACTCAAGAACAAGGCCTATGCCACTGTTTTTAAAGAGTTGTATCGTTTCGACCCAACGTACAGGACTGTAAAGCTGTTCTTTTAGTTTTTCACGTATATGTTGTGCTGAATGATAAAAACTTAAGTCAACATTACTCACAACATCTGTTTTTGGATTTTTAAAATCAATTTTAGCGAGATAATCAGCAAATGATTCAGCAGCTTCAGACAATAAAGGACAATGACATGGAACACTGACTGGGATCACTTTAGCAAGACGTGCGCCTTCTTCCTCGGCTAAGTTCAATATTCTGTTAACTGCTGGAGTATGTCCAGCCACAACAACTTGTCCAATTGCATTATAGTTTGCGGGAGTTACCACTTCATTTTCACGGCTGGCCTGCTCACATAGTGCTTTAACTTGCTCATCGGTTAAACCAACGATTGCCGCCATGGCACCTAAGCCTAAAGGGACTGCATTTTGCATTACTTGTCCTCGACGCGCTACTAAACACGCTGCATCAAACAATGATAATGCATCAGCACAAACCAAAGCTGCATATTCACCTAAACTATGACCGGCCATGAGCATTGGTTGAGCGACATCATGTTGCATCAATACCCTATATACGGCAACATCAGCAGTAAGCATTGCGACCTGTGTATGTTCTGTCTGATTTAATTGTTCTTCAGGTCCTTGTTGCACGAGTTTCCATAGATCGTAACCTACCGCTTCAGATGCTTCTGCAAAAGTATTGACAACAATAGGATGCTGCAACTCAAAATCAGCTAACATACCTACTGATTGTGAACCTTGCCCGGGAAATACAAATGCTGTTTTTACCATATCAAAAATAGCTCCGAACTAAAAATTTAATTCAAAAAAAGAACTCATTAAAATTATTAATAACGAATTACCATAGCTCCCCAAGTCATTCCACCTCCAAAAGACTCAATCAATATTAATTCATCTCTTTTAATCTGATTGGTTCGAATAGAATGATCCAGAGCCAAAGGAATAGATGCAGCCGAAGTATTTCCCTGGCTACCAATAGTAACAATCACTTGTGACATAGGAAGGTCCAGTTTTTTAGCGATGGCTTGTATGATACGCATATTTGCTTGATGAGGAATAAGCCATTGAATATCAGATTTTTTCAAATGACTGATCTCTAAAACTTCATCAACAACATCACCCATAATTTTAACGGCGATTTTAAAAACTTCATTACCACGCATGGTAATCGTAGCACGTTGATTTTCAAATGTAGCATTACTTAAATTTAGTAATTTTTCTGCATCGTAAGAGGCATGTAGCACACTACCCATAATGCCTTGTCTGTCACTAGCACTTAAAACGACTGCTCCGGCACCATCTCCAAATAGGACGCAAGTTGCACGATCGGTCCAATCTACTGCTCTAGACATACTTTCACTGCCGATAACAAGAATATTTTTAGCTGCACCGGACTCAATATACTGTTTTGCAATATCCATTACATATACAAAGCCACTGCATGCGGCGCCGACATCAAAAGCAGGGATGGGACGTTTAATTTTTAAAGCATGCTGGACATAACAAGCAACCCCTGGAAAAAAATGATCTGGGGTACAGGTAGCAACTAAGATTAAATCGATTTCATCTGCATCCATACCGGAAGCACTTAATGCTTGTTCAGCAGCTTTAGAAGCCATATATGAGGTGGTTTCATGAGCTTGCGCCACACTACGACTACTGATTCCAGTTCTGGTGACAATCCACTCATCACTCGTATCCAGTATTGACTCAAGCTCGAGATTTGTGAGTTGCTTTTCAGGAATATAACTTCCAGTACCACGTATTACAGCATTTTTCATAACAGCAATCCCTGATTGATAAAATCATTTATTTGTACACGCACTAAATCAATCACGTTATTTTTAACTTCAAGAACTGCTTGTTCGATAGCATGTTGAAATCCTAATTCATTAGCACCGCCATGGCTTTTTACAACAATGCCATTTAATCCGAGCATGCTTGCGCCGTTATAACGAGAAGGATCAAAGCGTTTCTTAAGATGCTTTAATGCAGGTCGTGCAATTAAAGCAGAAAGTTTGGTATACCAGTTCCTGTTAAATGACTCCATGAGTAAACTTACAAAAAACTTTGCAAGGCCTTCGCTCGCTTTTAAAGCAACATTACCCACAAAACCATCGCAGACCACTAAATCAACTTCCCCAGTATAAAAATGATCACCTTCTACATAACCAACGTAGTTCATAACGTCACACTCTGCAAGCATGTGTGCCGTACGTTTCACTTGATCATTTCCCTTCATTTCTTCCACGCCGATATTCAATAAGGCAATTTTAGGCTTGGGCTTATTTGCTACCGCTTGAACTAATGCAGATCCCATTACGGCAAATTGAAATAAATGTTCCGCACAGGAATCAACATTTGCACCCAAATCAATCACCCAAGTCCTACCACGCATAGTCGGTAACTCAGAAATAATTGCGGGTCTATCGATTCCGGGTAAAGTTTTTAGAACATAACGCGCTGTAGCCATAAGAGCGCCAGTGTTTCCGGCACTAACACAAGCTTGCGCCATTCCCTCTTTCACCAAATTAATGGCTACACGCATGGAAGAATCTTTTTTATTGCGCAAAGCATGTGAAGGCAATTCGTCCATAGTCACCACTTCAGAAGTATGGACTATGGAAAATTGATTTGAAGAAGCCACTCCATGCTTTTTTAAAAAAGCATGAATTTTATCATGAACTCCAACAAGAATGAGTTTCAAATCAGGATTATTATTTGCTGCGCGAATACAGGCAGGAATCACAACATTCAAACCATGATCCCCACCCATCGCATCAATTGCAATGGTGATATTTTTCAAGAAAATTACTCTTGTTCGTAAACAGTATCAGTGTCAATAATCTTTCTACCACGATAATAACCATCTGGAGTCATATGATGACGAAGATGTGTTTCGCCGGTAGTTTCATCCACAGAAAGTGTTGGCTTTGTCAAAGCATCGTGTGAACGACGCATGTCACGACGTGAGCGTGATTTTTTATTTTGTTGTACGGCCATTGTATTACTCCTAAACAAATTGCATTCATAAAGCGGGAATATTAGTGTTAATTAGATAAAATTTCAATAAAATTCATTTTTTTCCCACTAAAATTTGGTTTATTTCACTGCTGCAATCATTAATTTCAGGATGAAACTGTGGCGCATAGAGATGTAACTCATCAATCAGTATATCTTCCAAACTCACCTGCAAATTTTCAGAAACGATACATTCATAATGTTCCAGTATCTGCTCTGCCCTCTCATCATTACGACATACAGCAACTACTGTCATATTATCGTATGGAAAATTAAATTCGTCCAGACAGCGTTGACATTGTGTGGGCAAATCGCCTTTAACATGAAGATGAATAAGATAAAAATCTTCTTTTGCTTCAACATGATAAGTCACCTCAAGCTGACAGGGAGTAGTAATGAAATGAGGTAAACGTTCACTAAGTGTCACTGTCTTAGTTTGTTGCCCTTGTTTAACCATTTCTTGTAAGTGCAGCATTATTGTCGTATCCTAAAGAGTTATTATTTGTATAAGTTCAATTTCAGAATCGTCGCCTGAGCAATAGAATCTCGCTTAGTTGCTGTCATCCCAAGCCTAGCGAGGGATGACAGCAACTCCACTCGCTTAGGCTACGATGCTGAAAAAATAGAATATTAAGCGGTATCTCAATTTTATGAAAGCTAAAGTTATAGTTGGAATGTCTGGTGGTGTTGATTCTTCTGTTGCAGCCTGGTTATTACAAGAAGCAGGCTATCAAGTTGAAGGCTTGTTCATGAAGAACTGGGAACAAGATGATAAAGATGGATTCTGTCCTGCAGCACAAGATCTTGCTGATGCCCAAGCAGTATGCAATCAATTGCGCATTCCGCTGCATACAGTTAATTTTTCAGAAGAATATTGGCAAAGGGTTTTCACTCATTTTTTAAATGAATACGAAAAAGGAAGAACGCCCAATCCTGATGTATTGTGTAACAAGGAAATCAAATTCAATGCTTTTTTAAATCATGCATTAAGCCTCGGAGCAGATTACATTGCAACAGGACACTATGCTAAAAATAAAATAGAAGGCGATATTGGGCTCTTATATAAAGCAAAAGATCGTGATAAAGATCAAACCTATTTTCTTCACGCAGTAAACCCTAAAGCTTTGGCCAAAACTTTATTTCCTATAGGAGATTATACTAAGCCAGAAGTGAGAGAGTTTGCGAAAAAACTTGGCTTAGTAACCCAGGCCAAAAAGGATTCGACAGGGATTTGTTTTATTGGCGAAAAACGATTTAAATCCTTTTTACAGGAATTTATTTTAGCACGCCCAGGCGAGATAAAAAGTACGGATGGCAAAGTTTTAGGACAACATGACGGATTAATGTTTTACACTTTAGGCCAACGGCAAGGGCTAGGAATTGGTGGTTTACAAAATTCGGCCGATGAACCTTGGTATGTGGTTGATAAAGAAGTGGCTACAAATACTTTATATGTAGCTCAAGGCAGCCAACACCCCATGCTCTATGCACAAGGCCTGATTTGTGGTCCAATCCATTGGTTAGCTGATTGTGCGGATAATTTACCACTGACCTGTTATGCTAAAACACGATACAGACAGGCAGAACAAGGGTGTATTATTTCGCCTCAGAATGAAAATCAGCATTATGTAATGTTTTCAAATCCACAAAGAGCAGTTACACCGGGTCAATATGTGGTTTTTTATGATAAAAACCAATGCCTGGGTGGAGCTACTATTGAACAGATTATACGATAATTGCGTTATAATTATATTATGACTATGGGAGTTAAAATGGCTGCTATTGATATATCCCCTACTACTAGCGATATCCACTTTTCTGTAAGTGCAGCAGACAAGGTGGCTGAACTCATAAAAGAGGAAGATAATTTCAAATTAAATCTACGTGTATCCATTACTGGTGGAGGTTGTTCTGGGTTTCAATATGGATTTAGTTTTGATGAAGACATCAATGAGGATGATACTGTCATTGTTCAACAATGCTCCGATGGCGTGTCTTCAGTAAAACTTTTGGTTGATTCAATGAGCTACCAATATTTGCATGATGCTGAAATTGATTACGTTCAAGGCATACAAGGCGAACAATTTGTTATTCGTAACCCCAATGCAAAAACTACTTGTGGATGCGGTTCATCATTTAGCATCGATGATGAGGATGATTATTAAAATAATTTTTAACCACGTCATCCCGCACTTAGTAAGAGATGACGTGATTAGAAGTAGAAATTAGTAAGGTTTAACAACGACTTTTGTTCCTATTTTAATAAAATGCTTACTGAGCCAGTAAGCATCATTAGGATGCACACGTATGCAACCATGGCTCGCATTATAATTTGGCACTTCATAAGAACCATGCACCGCATAATATTTAGTAAAAAACATACAATAAGGCATTGGTGAGCCGCCTCGCCCTACGGGGTAACGAGATGATTTGCAACCAGCCCCTCCTTTACTCCATACAGTAAAAACACCTATTGGCGTTTTACATCCTCTATGTATGTCAGGACAATATCGTCTACCTCCAGATCCTCTGCCAGTACGTACTACTTTTCCATTTGAGTCAATAGCTTTCCAAGTAAGTGTATTGGGATTGAAAACAAATGTATTCGCTAAAGCAGAAGAAGGATAAAAAAGAAAGATGAACAGAAGAATGAACAAAAAACAAGCTAATGGTGATAAAATAGAACTTTGTTTTTCCATAATAAATTCCTAGTATTTACCCATCGTCACCTTAATTTTAGATTATTTTTTAATCAAAACAAATTAATTTTAAGCAAGAATGAAATATTTGTTCTACTATTTTAATGAAATGATTACAAAAGGTATTCAATCATGACTAAACAATTGCAGGCAGCTTTATACATTTTTTTAGGGTGTACCGTTATTTCTTTCACATCAAATGCTGAAGATACATCCAAGAGTACAAGTACAGGTACAAGTACAGGCACAACTACAAGTACTAACGGTGCTGCATCCTCTGACAGCTCAATGGAAATATCTAAAGATAGCTGGTTAAAATCAGTCACACCTTTATTGCCTGATCTCATTTGCAAAGGATTTGAAAATGATCCCCAGTTGAAAAAACGGCTGGATGACATCAAAATGACCTATGAAAAGTGCATTGCTGCAATTCCAGATAGCGTCAGTAAATGCCAACAACAACTGTATGGGAGTATTCCTGATAAAATCAATAACGACAGTGCAGGTATTTGGGGAAAATCTCTTGGTGAATGTATCGGTAAAGATTTTGCAATAAAGTATCTAATCCCTAAAAGCTAATAAAAAGGCTAAAAAGCCCATAGATGCAAATGAGTTTGACGTCAGCTTAGTCCCGGATTACCATTTCGTGTAATCCGGGCTACACTCAATCAGCTCTCCTCCCAATGATTAACCCCTGATTTCTTATTTAGAAATGCTACAAAATCTTGGTGTAATTCTAGCTCTTTAGTATCTGCGGACAAGACTATTGGGTTTGCTAACTGAAGTGCGGCAATTTCTTGAGTTTTGATCTTGGTTGAGATGGAAGCTTCTTCAACTTCTGCAAATAAACTGGTTTGACCACCGGTCATAGCCAGATAGACGTATGCAAGAATCTCCGCGTCAAGTAAAGCACCATGAAGTTCGCGATTGAAGTGATCTATTCCAAATCGTTTGCATAAAGCATCTAAGCTGTTTCGCTGTCCAGGATATTTATCGCGTGCTAGCACTAAGGTATCAATAATAGTGCAAGAATCTTCTAATCTTTTGTTCCATTGAATATGTTTCAATTCCGAATTTAAAAATCCTACGTCGAAAGGTGCATTGTGAATTATTAGTTCAGCACCAACAATAAAATTCCAAAATTCATCCGCTTTTTCTTCAAATAATGGTTTGTCTTGTAAAAATTCATTACTAATTCCATGGACACGAAAAGCACCTTCATCAACCAGACGTTGTGGATTAAGATAAACATGAAAATGTTTCCCTGTTAATTTTCTATCAAATAATTCCACGCAGCCAATTTCAATAACTCGATGCCCCTGCTCATGTCCTATACCTGTAGTTTCAGTATCTAAAACAATCTGTCGCATTACTTACTCACTTAACTCTTCAATTGCTTGATTGGCCAATGCATCAACTAAATCATTTTCTACATGCCCCGAATGCCCCTTTACCCAGTGCCATTTTATTTGATGACGTGACGCCAATTCATCGAGTAATTTCCAAAGATCTGCATTTTTTACAGGCTCTTTTTTAGAGTTACGCCATCCATTGAGTTTCCAATTGGCTAACCATTCGGTCATGCCTTGTCTCAAATATTGAGAATCAGTATATAAATTAACGACACAGGGACGGTTTAAGGCTTCCAAACCTTTAATTGCAGCCATAAGCTCCATACGATTATTGGTAGTATGTGTTTCCCCACCATATAACGTTTTTTCCTGTCCCTTATAACGAAGCAATACTCCCCAACCACCAGGTCCTGGATTTCCTTTACATGCACCATCGGTATAAATTTCAATAGTCACTTTGATTCCTAATCTTGATTCCACAAATGCAAAAATGGAGTGTTAAATTCCTCATTCAGAATTTTTTGTTTGATTATGGAAATATCTGGTGCAAAAAAACGATCTGTATCATAGGCCGCTACATAAGAGCGTAAACGTTGGTGAACATCTTCTAGTAATGCAGATGATTTTAAAGGTTTATAAAATTCAACTCCTTGGGCAGCCGCTAATAATTCGATGGCTAAAATAGTTGCCGTATTGTCATTCATATCATGCAACCTTCGTGCAGCACTGGTTGCCATAGAAACATGATCTTCTTGGTTCGCAGAAGTAGGAAGGCTATCCACTGAGTGAGGATGTGCAAGCGCCTTGTTTTCACTAGCACAAGCCGCAGCAGTAACATGAGCAATCATAAATCCTGAATTCAATCCACTCTCTTTGATAAGGAAAGCGGGTAAACTACTAAAGTTTTTATCAATTAACAACGCAATACGTCGTTCGGAACTGGCCCCTATTTCAGCAATTGCCAAAGCAAGGTTGTCAGCAGCCATAGCTACAATTTCACCATGAAAATTGCCCCCCGAAATTATTTGTTCTTGCTCACTAAAAACAAGCGGATTATCAGAAATTGCATTCACTTCTACTTGCAAGGTTTCTCTAACAAACCGAATTTGATGCAATATCGCTCCCATAATTTGAGGTTGGCATCTCAATGAATAGGGATCTTGAACACGTGAGCAGTGCAGATGGGCTGCACGGATCTCACTCCCACTTAAAAGCTCACGGTAGCACTTTGCTACATCGTGCTGAGCCTTATAACCTCGAGCCGTTTGTATCCGCTCATCAAAGGGGACATCACTACCATTTGCTGCATCAACAGATAAGGCGCCCGCGATAAGTGCCGTTTCAAACAAACTTTCTGAGACAAACAAGGCAGTTAAAGCAATTGCAGTAGACACTTGCAGCCCATTTAGAAGAGCTAGACCTTCTTTTGCTTCCAATTCAACGGGTTTTAAACCCGCAATCTTCAATCCCTCAAGAGCAGGAATAATTTTCCCTTGATAGCGTACTTCACCAACACCGAGTAAGGGTAAAGACATATGCGCTAAAGGCGCTAAATCACCTGAAGCACCTACTGAGCCTTTAGAAGGAATACAAGGATAAACTTTATGGTTATACAATGAAATCAACGCCTCGATCAGCTCCAGACGCACGCCAGAATATCCTTGCGCTAAATTATTTATTTTAAGCAGTAAAATTAATTGAACTATTTCATCAGAAAGTAACTCACCTGTACCACATGCATGGGAAAGCACAATATTGCGTTGTAACTGTTTGAGGTTTTCTTCTGAAATCGTCTGATTAGCTAATGATCCAAAACCTGTATTGATACCATAAACTGTTTTTTTCTCATGAATTACCTTTTTGACCGTTTGCCGTGATGCGTCAATCCGTTCAAATGCCTCTTTAGGGAGAGCACAAGGTAATTGCTGATTTAAAATATGTTTAATCGATTGCAAGTTCAACTGACCAGGTTGAAGAAGAAATGGCTCTTGCATTAACGTATCTCCTTAAAGTAAGTTGGAATTGATTCAAATAGATCGCCATACCAACTACTATTTTTTAATATTGTGTCATAAAAAAACCACAGGAAAAATCCAATCTAAGCTTCCATAGGTAACCAGAGTGCGTTTTCTTTAGCGCATTTTTTTGCAATTTCATAACCTGCATCAGCATGACGCATGACCCCAGTAGCAGGATCGTTATGGAGTACTCTTGTTAGACGCTGCGCTGCTTTTTCTGTTCCATCTGCAACAATCACCACTCCTGCATGTTGGGAAAATCCCATGCCTACACCACCGCCATGATGAATGCTAACCCACGTTGCGCCACTTGCGCAGTTTAATAAAGCATTGAGTAAAGGCCAATCAGATACAGCATCACTTCCATCCATCATCCCCTCGGTTTCACGATTAGGGCTTGCAACGGAACCTGAATCTAGATGATCACGGCCTATTACTATAGGTGCTTTAACAGCGCCTGTGCGAACCATTTCGTTAAAAGCCAAGGCCAGACGAGCGCGATCTTTTAGTCCAACCCAGCAAATGCGTGCGGGTAAGCCCTGAAATGCAATTTTTTTCTTGGCCATATCCAACCAATTATGCAAGTGCTTATTATCTGGGATAAGTTTTTTAACCATTTCATCCGTTGCATAAATATCTTCAGGATCCCCAGATAAAGCAACCCATCTAAAAGGTCCTATTCCTTCACAAAATAAAGGGCGTATGTAAGCAGGTACAAATCCTTCAAATTTAAAAGCATTCTTCTCACCTGCTTCAAAAGCCATTTGTCTTATGTTATTACCATAATCAAAAACAGGAATGCCTCTTTTTTGGAATTCAAGCATCGCATGTACTTGTACTGCCATAGATTCTTTTGCTGCTGCAACAACCTCATCTGGTGCTGATTTTCTTAATTGAGCAGCTTGCTCCAAAGTCCATCCGGCAGGAAGATAACCGTTTAAGGGATCATGGGCACTGGTTTGGTCGGTTACTAAAGCTGGAGAGGCTCCTCGTTGAACCAATTGAGGGAAAATTTCAGCAGCATTTCCCAAAATGGCAACGGAGATCGGCATTTTTTTCTGACATGATTCATTGATCCAGTTTAAGGCTTCTTCCAAATCCGTCGTGTAACGATCTAAGTATCTGGTTTTAATACGTTTTTCTATTCGTGAACGGTCACATTCAACTGCCAAGACACTAGCTCCAGCCATAGTTCCAGCTAAGGTTTGAGCTCCACCCATACCCCCTAACCCACCGGTTAAAATCCAACGCCCGTCTAGATTTCCCGCGTAATGTTTACGCGCTGCAGCAACAAAAGTTTCATAAGTACCCTGAACAATGCCCTGTGAGCCAATATAAATCCAGCTCCCAGCAGTCATCTGTCCGTACATCATTAAACCCTTTTTGTCTAATTCATTAAAATGTTCCCAGGTAGCCCAACGAGGAACCAAATTGGAATTGGCGATAAGCACCCGAGGTGCATCTTCATGTGTTGTAAAAACACCTACCGGTTTTCCCGATTGAATTAATAGTGTTTGCTGATCATTTAAGGTCTTTAGCACTTCAACAATCTTGTTGAAACAATCCCAATTGCGAGCCGCTTTGCCCAAGCCGCCATAAACAATTAGAGAATCAGGGTCTTCTGCTACATCGGGATCAAGATTATTGCACAACATGCGAAGTGCTGCTTCAGTAAGCCAACTTTTGGCTTGTTTCTCTTTGCCATGATTTGCTCTAATTATTCGATTTGACTTGAATTCTTCCATTAAGAATGCTCCATAATGAACTAAAAATAGATGCATCATACACTAGAGCTATTTCAGCGCAAAGATACAATTTCAGTATTAGAAACATAGAGGAAAACTGCCCCATTTATTTGCATGTGTTTTTAATAATATGATTATAAGAATCTCCAAGAACCTTGAGCTTAATGACCATTAAAAGCACATATTGTCTATTAATATCTAAGCCCTTATGTTATACTTTGCCTTACGTTAACTAACCATGTAAGTACAGTGCATACCTCCTCTGAAAAACACCCAAAGTCACTCCGTATTTTTTTTGCTACTGAGATGTGGGAACGATATGGTTTTTATGTAGTTCAATCACTTTTAGCACTTTATTTAGCCTTACATTTTAAATGGCCTGACAAACAAGTTTATGCCTTAGTAGGTTCGTTTACTGCATTGACTTATCTTTCCCCAGTAGTAGGCGGATGGATAGCCGACAAGTTAATTGGTCAAAAAAGAGCTGTTTTACTTGGTGCTATTGTACTCTTTTTAAGCTATTGCTTCTTATCGCTAGTGGATAACACCAAGATACTTACAGCATCGCTGGCTGCTATTGCTGTAGGAACTGGCTTACTGAAGCCAAACATATCCTCACTGTTGGGCAATGAATATCTAATGAGTTCTGCTCGTCGTGAGAGTGGTTTTACTATTTTTTATATGGGAATTACCACCGGTATTATTTTAGGAACTACTGTACCTAGTATTCTAAATGATAATTTTGGCTGGCTCGCATCATTTACCAGTGCTGCAATTGGCATGGTCATTGCCTTTTTTGTATTTTTTTACGGAATCAAAAAATACAACATTAGAGATTATAATCCTTTTATTTTTCAATATAAAAAGCTCATTACTGCTGCTGTGCTCATCGTATTTTTGTGGTCTTTATCTTTTTATATTCTCAATTCGCCACAATTAGCTAATATTATTTTTGGTCTGGTTGTCATATTCTCTGCCGGATATATTTTACATTCAGTTAGCGGAGAAAATGCAAATCAATCAAGACAAACGCTAGTCATTGGTTTATTGTGTATTATTTCAGTCGTATTCTGGTCCTTTTACTTTCAAATGTTTATGTCATTAACTCTGTTCATTTCACGAGTTGTCGAACCAACATTTTTAGGTATTCAATTCCCAGCACCGTATTATGTGACCATTCAAAGTATAGGTATGTTACTTGTTGGTTATTTTCTTGCAAAGAAAAATCCAAAGCTTAACCTAATCGAACGTGGCTTAAGTATTGGAAAAAAATTTCTTCTTGCTATATTTATTATCACTGCAGCCTATGCTGTGATTGCATTAGTCAGTAATTTCACTGATAAAAATACCTTACTTTCCCCACTTTTAATCATCCCTGCTTATTTAATGTTTTCATTAGCAGAGCTTCTTTTATCTCCGGTGGGATTATCTGCAATTACTTTGTTAGCGGATAAGAATAAAGTAAGTACTTTAATGGGTATCTTTTTCGTTTCTTTGGGAATTGGTGGATTTTTATCAGGCAAGCTAGCCTCATTAACGGCGATACCTTCAGGGGAAACAAACATTACGGTGTTAAAAACGCTCTACGCCGCTGCGTTTTCACAACAACTGGGAATCCTATTTATTGCGGCTTTATGCTGTTTAGTTTTGTTTGCAGTGATTAAATTTTTATTAACTCATGTACACTTAACAGAATAATCCTATTTTGGGTGAAATAAAGAAGGCCCATTTATTTCACCCAATCAATAAAAACAAGATAATGTTAATTGATAATTCAATAAATTACATATAAAAGAACAATACGAACTATTTCAACCCTTTTTATATAGAGAAAATACTGCTATTATTCAGCGCCTTTTATAGACGATTCACTTACTTATGCCAGATCAAAATCCAATATTAACAAAACTATTACAACTACTTGATGATAACCAAGCCATTGACGTTAAAGTAATTGATGTTCGAAATCAAACAACAATTACTGACTATATGATAATTGCTTCTGGACGCTCATCCCGCCATGTAAAAGCCATTGCTCAAAAAATGATGGAAGATATGAAGGCTTCGGGGTCTCCTGCTATGAATTGTACCGGTTTGGAAACTGGTGATTGGGTTCTTGTTGATTTTAGCGACTTCATAGTTCATGTCATGCAGCCTGAGTACAGGCAATATTACAATCTAGAAGGTCTCTGGGAAGAACATTCTAAAGACTAAATATTTTGATTCATTGATTATGTTAAAAATTACTCTCATTACTTTAGGTAATAAAATGCCCGACTGGGTTACTCAAGGATCGAATGAGTACGCCAAACGCTTTAATGATGGGATTCAGCTTAAAATAATCGAGATCCCTCTAATTCGTCGCAGCAAATCATCGGACTTGTCGCGGATCATGGAAAAAGAGTCTGCTTTAATTAAAGAGGCTTTACCTAATAGCGCACGAATCATTGCTTTAGAAATCGAAGGCAAGACGTTTAGTAGTGAAGAGTTAGCCCTTAAAATATCTCAGTTGAATCAAACAACGAGCCACCTCTGCTTTTTAATCGGTGGGCCTGAAGGCCTTTCAAAAGACATTCTAAAATTATGCGATGAACGTTGGTCTTTATCCAAACTCACCCTTCCTCATCCCTTAGTCCGCATCGTATTACTCGAAACCTTATATAGAGCCTGGTCTATTATTAACAATCATCCGTATCATAAGTAGTAAATGTTGTGGGTAACCCTATTGCCCCCTCACCCTAACCCCCTCCCCAAAGGGGCGAGGGTTAGGGTGAGGGTTTTTTAAACAAATTTTCTTTATACTGGACTACCCCTATTTTAAGATATAAATAAAACCGCAAAATGCCAGGTTTCCACCGCGCTACACCCAGCTACAATGCTAGTAAACATTCGAATTTTAAGTTACTATGCCAATCTTTAAGTCCTGCTTAACTGACTGTGCGTCAATGAGTTATCAATCTTTTAAAAATTACCGAACTGAATCCCAGCACCAACTCTTTAGAATTAAATTGCTGGTAGCCTTTCTTATTATTTTATCTTTAATTCTTGTTTTAAGACTCGCTTTTCTACAAATCTCTGAATTTAAAAAATATCAAACACTCTCTTTAAAAAATCAAATGAGTATTATTCCTATCGCCCCACCTAGAGGAGTAATTCTTGATAGAAATGGAGTATTGCTTGCAGAAAATATTCCTGTCTATGTTCTGGAAATTATTCCTGAACATGTTAAAAACATGGATAAAACTTTAATCGAACTGCAAAAACTAATTCCTTCCATCTCTGAGGAAGATATAAAAAACTTTAAACGAACTCGAAAACAAAATCGATCCTTTGTACCCATACCCATTAAGTTAAAATTAACTCAAGAAGAAGTCGCGCTTTTTGCTATCAATCAATATCATTTTCCTGGTGTCAGTATTAAGGCGCGCCTGATGCGCCATTATCCTTTAGGCGAAATCACGGCACATGTTTTGGGTTATGTCGGTAGAATTAATATTGAGGAATTAAAAGCAGTCGATCCTACTAATTATCGGGCTACAAACTTTATTGGTAAGGCGGGTATCGAAAAATATTATGAGGATGTACTCCATGGCAAAGTTGGATACCAAATGGTAGAAACGGACGTCAGTGGACGGACACTTCGGGTCATTGATAAAATTAATCCTCGTTCAGGAGCAAAACTCTATTTAAGTATCGATGCCAGACTCCAGCAAGCAGCATATGAAGCGCTAAAAGACAAACGAGGAGCCGTTGTCATGATTAACTCTAAAAATGGAGAAATTTTGACCATGGTGAGTTCTCCTAGTTTTGATCCTAATATTTTTGTTGGCGGTGTCAGTTCTAAAGATTATAAAAAACTCTCCAATACCTTACAAAGACCTTTATTCAATCGTGCGGTACGGGGTGTCTACCCACCCGCCTCCACAATTAAACCATTTGTTGGTTTAGCAGGCTTAGATAAAGGTTTTATCACAACAGCCACAACAATTTATGATCCGGGAAGATATAAACTTCCCACTGCAAGCCATATCTATAGAGACTGGAAAAAAACAGGGCATGGAATGATAAATTTTAAACGTGCGATCACTGTATCTTGTGATACCTATTTTTATCAGCTAGGAAATAAAATGGGTATTTCCAATATTGAAGACATGCTTGTTAAATTTGGTTTAGGCCATTTAAGCCATATTGATCTTTATGAAGAGGCTTCAGGAATTGTACCCAGCTTGCGTTGGAAAAAACAAACTAAAGGAGTGCCTTGGTATCCTGGGGATACATTAATCTCTTCAATAGGCCAAGGTTTTATGCTGGCCACACCCCTACAGATGGCTAATGCAACAGCCTCTTTAAGCCAGCATGGACAACGTTTTAGACCTCATTTATTGACGAAAACCGTGAACAGCGATAGTGGTGAGGTCAAACAGTATAAACCTGTTGAAGAATATCCAATCTACCTTAAAGATGAAGCAAATTGGGATATTGTTGCAGATGCTATGCATAGTGTATTAACCAGTAATGAAGGTACAGGTTATCGCTTTGGACGTAATCCCCCCTACCCTGTTGCAGGGAAAACAGGGACCGCACAGGTCTTTAGCGGTAGACAATATGAAAAAGCAAAATATGAGGACATTCCCGAAGCATTACGTGATAACTCTTTGTTTATTGCATTTACTCCGGTTGATGAGCCTGAAATTGCACTTGCAGTTGTTGTTGAGAATGATGTTGCAGCCTCAATGGTCGCACGCAAAGTTCTCGATACTTACTATCAACTTTATCCGATGAAAACTCATGAACAGACGCCACAGTAAACCCGTTTATCGTTTTACCAAAAAATCACTCCATTTAGATTTTCCTTTATTGGGGTTATTGCTCGTATTAATCAGTTTTGGTCTTCTAATATTATACAGCGCTTCTAATGCCAATTCAGGTATGATTTTACGTCAATCCATGAGACTTATTTTTGCTTCGCTCATCATGATTGTGCTTGGATTTATCCCACCTCATAAATATAAGATATGGACTCCATGGATTTATAGCGTCGGGTTAACTTTATTAATTGCAGTGATGCTCATGGGTAAAATTGGGAAGGGAGCACAGCGCTGGCTTGAATTGGGCTTATTTCGCTTTCAACCCTCTGAAATAATGAAACTGGCCGTCCCTATGATGGCCGCATGGTATTTTGACCGCCAGACTCGACCCAGTAGTTTCAAGTCGCTTAGCATCGCCGGGCTCATTATTTGTGTCCCCGCCCTTCTTATTGCCAAACAACCCGATTTAGGGACTGCAATTATGGTGGCTGCTGCTGGCTTATGTGTGGTTTTTTTAGCTGGAATTCGTTTTAAGGTGATTTTATTACTCATGCTCCTGGTTGGCGCTGCGATTCCAGTAGTTTGGCATGTCATGCATGATTATCAAAAGCAACGCGTTTATACACTGCTTGACCCCGAACAAGATCCATTAGGATCAGGATATCATATTATACAGTCTAAAATTGCCATAGGCTCAGGTGGTCTTGCAGGAAAAGGTTGGTTGCAAGGAAGCCAATCACATCTTAACTTTTTACCTGAACATGCGACCGATTTTATCTTTGCAGTCACCAGTGAAGAATTTGGATTCGCAGGTGGGTTCGCTATTATTACACTGATTGTTTTAATTTCCCTAAGAAGTCTAAATATCGCCTCAAATGCCCAAACTACTTATACTCGCCTCTTAGCAGCAAGTCTTGCGATGTCGTTCTTTATGTCGGGTTTTGTAAATATTGGCATGGTTATGGGGATCATTCCAGTTGTTGGCATTCCCTTGCCTTTAGTTAGTTACGGTGGTACGGCAATGGTTACTTTTTTAGCGAGTTTCGGGATCTTAATGTCCATTAGCTCACATAAGATTTTATTCAATAGCTTACACTGATGTACCTTCATCCCGAGCCTAGCGAGCGATCTCCCATAGAATAGCGTGCTACTGCGTGGAGCACCCTCGCTAGGCTCGGGATGAAGGGAACTGTGAAGGACGCTGCTCCACTCAGGCTATGTTTATTTTTACAGCAATGCTGCAACTGGTTCAAAACTTTGACGATGAATCATGCATGGGCCAAGTCGATTTAATGCTTCTCGATGCGCCACGGTCGCATATCCTTTATGTTCGGCAAACCCATATCCGGGATAAATCGCATCAAGCGCAGCCATTTCAGCATCGCGAAATACTTTTGCAATAATAGAGGCGGCACTAATCTCAGGAATCAAATTATCACCCTGTACAATTGCCTTACAAGGAATACTTAACTTTGGGAGATGTATGCCATCTACCAATACCTGATCTGGCTGGATTGGTAACGCCTCAACCGCTCGCTTTATCGCCAGTAACGTGGCGTGATGAATATTCAGAGTATCGATTTCATCCACTTCTGCCCGACCAAATGCATAAGCTAGGGCTTGTTCTTTTATTTGTACAGATAACAATTCACGTTTTTTTGCGCTTAATTTTTTTGAGTCGGCAAGACCCTCTATAGGCTTTTTTAAAATAACTGCTGCAGTAACAACTGCACCAGCCAAAGTACCGCGTCCTACTTCATCAACTCCAGCTATAAGCATAATATTGTTCTCTTTATTTAAATCAGTATAGTCATGGGCTTTAATGTCGGCTAATAATACTCTTTTAAAATTGATTTATCATCCAGGAAATGCGATCATTCGCACAAATAATTAACATATAGACATAATGAGTAAAATTCGCTGCGCAGTAATTGGTGTAGGTTATTTAGGTAGATTTCACGCACAAAAATATAAACTCCTTCCAAATGCCGAGTTAATTGGGGTTTGCGATCTGAATCAGAAAGCATTAGACGGCGTATCACAAGAGTTGGATGTCCCAGGCTATAGCAATTATCGCGACCTATTTGGCAAGGTTGATGCAGTAAGCATTGCCGCCACGACCAATAAGCATTTTGATATTGCCAAAGCATTTTTGGAACATGGCATCCATGTGTTAATTGAAAAGCCAATCACTGAAACAATAACTCAGGCAGAAGAATTAATTCATCTTGCCAAGAAAAACCATGTAAAATTGCAAGTAGGACATCTCGAACGCTTTAACTCTGCACGACTCGCTTTGGATGAATATTTAGATACGCCTTTATTTATTCAATCAGAACGTTTAGCTCCCTTTAATCCTCGTGGTGCAGATGTTAATGTGATTCTCGATATAATGATTCATGACATCGATTTAATTCAAAATATAGTAAAAAGCCCCATTGCCTCAATCCAAGCCCACGGGACACCCGTAATTACTAATGCAATCGATATTGCCAATGCACATATTACATTCGCTAACCAGTGTGTCGCCAATATTACGGCGAGTCGAGTAAGCTTTAAGACGGAACGTAAGACAAGAATATTTCAACCTAATTCGTATCTTTCAATTGATTATCAGCACAAAAAATTTGCTGTTTTTAAAAAAGGAAAGGGTGAACTATTTCCCGGTGTTCCTGATATCATTCGTGATGAAAAAGAATTTGAAAAAAGTGACGCCTTACTTGAAGAAATAAAATCGTTCATCAGATGCATTGAAGAAGACACGCTTCCATTGGTTACTGGTGAAGATGGCCGTCTTGCGCTTGAAACTGCTGAGACAATTACTACGCTCATTCAGAATAATTTAATTGAACGTCATGCAAAAATCTAAACGAGTTGTCATTATTGCTGGTGAAGAATCAGGTGATGTTCATGCATCCGTTTTAATTCGGCAATTAAAAGCCACCTATCCTGATATAGAGATTAGTGGGATTGGTGGTCAGCATATGCAAGAAGCCGGAGCGCACATAATTTCTGATTTAGCACGATTTGGCGTAACAGGACTTACAGCTGTTATTCGTCACCTTAATGTAATCCGTAAGGCATTTATTGCCATTAAAAAACATTTAAACCAACAAAAACCAGATTTACTTATTCTAGTCGATTACCCTGGCTTTAATTTGAGGTTGGCTAAATATGCAAAGCAAAAATTAGGTCTTAAAATTCTCTATTATATAAGCCCGCAAATTTGGGCATGGAAAGCAAATCGTATTCATCTAATCAAGAAATGCGTTGACCAAATGGCAGTTATTTTGCCCTTTGAAAAAACTTTATATGAAAAAGCCCAAGTCCCTGTCAATTTTGTTGGTCATCCTTTAGTAGAAAAAATAATATCTGTTGACTCCAGCAATGTGCAGCGTACAGCTCTAGGTCTGCCTCAGGATGCAAAAATTTTTGCGCTTCTTCCTGGAAGTCGCACGAATGAAATCAAATATCATATGCCCATACTGCGGGATACCGCGCAGATTTTGCAGCAACGTTATCCTAACTTACATTTTGTAATCCCTATTGCAGATACAATTAATCCAGAAACAATTAAAGATTATTTTTCGGATATGCAGTTATCGATTAGCTTTGTCCAAGGTAAAGCAATAAATTGTATGGCTGCCGCGGATTTCATCATTGTTGCTTCAGGCACGGCCTCTCTTGAGTGTGCCCTATTAGAAAAGCCTATGTGTATTATTTATAAATCCTCTTTTCTTTCCTACGTATTAGCGATGCGGTTTATTCGCGTAAAATTTTTTGGTCTGTGTAATCTTTTGGCGAACAAAATGATTGTGCCAGAGTTTTTACAATACGACTGTAATGCTCATGAATTAACTCGCTATATTGATCTTTTTTATAATGATCCCGAACAACCAACAAAAATGATTTCGCAATTAGCCAAGGTAAAGAAATCATTGTCCTCAGAAAAATCCGATCGCTCATTATTTAGTCTTGTGGTGAATGAATTGCTCGAAAATAATGCATAGTTTTCTCTTAAAAATATAGAATATCAATTATCCTTCATGTACAATTAATTTTGCTTTCATTTTAAATGTTAGCAATTGGAATGTGTGATTTAATTAATAATAAGGAAGTTAAGATGACTGTCATTGAAACACCTGATACTACTCTAAGCATGACTAAACAAGACCAAGGTCTACAAGATTTAGTCTACAATTTAGTCACTCGTTTTCTTGCTGAAAACAAGACCAAAAACATCGATGATCTTTATGACATGATATTATCTGAGGTTGAGCCTCCATTACTGCAAGCAGTTATGGAAAAACGTCGTGGCAATCAACTACAAGCTGCTAAGATGCTAGGTATTAGCCGTGGCACCATCCGTAAGAAACTCCAAAGATATTTTGGAACTAAATATTTTCGCTTAACTGATGAATAATAAATTTTAATTATGTTAAAAAGGCTCGAATATCGAGCCTTTTTTTTGCAGTAGATAAACCAGCTTTTAAGGATTTGTAATGAAAAAAATAATCTATCTAACCCCTCTAATTGGCTTACTATTAACCTCCTGTGTTACTGATAAACCTGATGTCATTGCAGATGATGCAGGTAACTTACATTACACAACGCCCTATCAAGACGATACACGTGGCCGCAAAGTTTTTCCGATGAAACGAGATGTTCAAGGAAAAAAACTCTTTGTTTTTGATCCAAAAGCTAATGCATGGGCAGCTTATGATGCCCAAGGAAACAGAGTTATGACCGGTAGTGCCTCTGGCGGAATGGATTATTGTGATGATATTCACGAATCATGTAGAACAGTTACAGGAACTTTCCATGTGTTCAATAAAAAAGGAGCTGACTGTAAATCCAATGAATATCCTATTGCTCGTGATGGCCATGTCATAGGCGGAGCCAAAATGCCTTATTGCATGCATTTCCATGACGGTTATGCAATTCATGCGGCCTATGAAGTACCTAAATACAACAGCAGCCATGGCTGTATTCGTGTTTTACCCGGGGCAGCAAAATGGCTGAATGAGAATTTCATTGATGTAGGAACAACGGTATTAGTACTCCCTTACGCATAATCACTACATAATCCTGGGAAAACAGTAAAATAATATTTCCCAGGGTTTTAAAGAATGAAAAATAGCTTAGTATTCTAGAGCTTGCCAAGTGAGTAAAATAGTAAACAGGAAAATCACATCAGATTGTTGCCTTTATTAAATGCACTCTCTTGAGTAGATTTCTCATAACACCAATTATACTAATCAGCAATGAGATGAACTTCGTTTTTGCCAGAAACATCCCTCCTATTAAATTTTATTATGCGAATCAAAGTTTGGCCGTGGCCTTAACATTCCCTTCCTCTCGTATCACTTTAAATTCAAACAAATACTGTTGAGGTATCATTGGTTCATACAAAAAAGGGATTTAATCGCTTGCCCAGTTTTCCCCATAGTTTTGAACAAAGCATTTTGCTCTTCCATTTTTCGCACACAAAAATTAATCTTTTTTTAAACTCACCCGATTCATCATTCAATTCTTGCCTCATCGTTTGAATCAATAAATAAATTTCAAAATCGGTAATATTTTGATTTGTCTCTAAGAGGGAAATCAGCTTCTTTGCATCAGTTAAATGTGTTTTTCTCGTTAGTACATTAAATCCATAAGGTATTTAATCATGAATTAGAAACTTAACATTATCTTTGATAGATAAATCTTGATCCCAAGAAAATTCAGCGGAGAACAAAAATCCTTTTGCAAACATATTAACTCCCTTTAAATATACAATCTGTACTTTATTTAAAATACTTGGTTTGGATTTACTTGTAAATATCTATTTTAAAAGCAAGGATATTTGCTCTATAGCTGGAGAAGCAGCATTGATTGTACTTGTCATTTTGAAAGGAACTCTTAATACAAAAGCGCAACAATCAAGAGTTTAACTTAAACAGAAAAATAGAGCCTGGGTTCAACGACGCTGTACCCAGGCAAAATAAATTATTTCTATACTGCCGTTGAAACCAACAGTTTATTGACTCGATTGACAAAATCAGCTGGATTATCGAGTTGACCACCCTCAGCTAAAACGGCTTGTTCAAACAACATGGTGACCCATAGCTTAAATAAATCATCATCTTGAATATCATGTAAACGTTTAATTAATGCATGGTCTGGATTAATTTCAAAAACAGGCTTGCTCGTAGGTACTTGTTGACCAGCGGCCTGCAGAATACGTTGCATTTCCAAGCCCATATCTTGCTCATCAGCAACAACGCAAGCGGGTGAATCAGTCAACCTGTTTGTAAGCAATACATCCTTAACTTGTGTATCTAGGACTTGCTTAATATGTTTTAACAAGGGTTCAAGCGTTTTCTCTTGCTCTTTTATTTGCTCGGTTGATTCATCATTTAATTCCACTTTACCCTTGGAAATAGACTGCAATTTCTTCCCAGCATATTCGCTCAAATAACCAACCAACCACTCATCCACTTTGTCGCTGAGTAATAAGACTTCAATTCCCTTTTTCCTAAAGATTTCTAAATGAGGGCTATTCTTAGCCGCATTGTAACTGGACGCAGTAATATAATAAATTTTATCCTGGCCTTCTTTCATGCGACTTACATACTCATCTAAAGTTACTTCTTGTTTCTCAGAATCGGTTGCAGTTGTCGCAAAACGTAGCAATTTGGCAATCGCTTCTTTATTAGCAAAGTCTTCAATGGGTCCTTCTTTCAAAACCAACCCAAATTCATTCCAAAACTTTTGATACGTTTCTTTATCCTGAGTACTCATTTTTTCAAGCATGGATAAAACACGTTTGGTACATGCAGAACGTATGCTCTCTACCTGCTTGTTGTCTTGTAAAATTTCTCGGGAGACATTAAGTGGCAAATCGCTTGCATCAACAATACCTTTAACAAATCGCAGATAACGCGGTAAGAATTGAGTGGCGTCATCCATAATAAAAACACGTTTCACATAAAGTTTTAAGCCATGCTTCACTTCATGTTGCCACAAATCAAACGATGCATGAGCAGGAATATAAAGTAGAGAAATATAATCATTTTTTCCTTCAACATGGTTATGTGACCAGATGAGTGGATCCTGAAAATCATGAGAAATGTGCTTATAGAGTTGTTTGTACTCTTCATCAGTAATGTCTGATTTTTGCATTGTCCATAAGGCAGTTGCCTTATTTACAGTTTCATATTCATTTGATTCTTTATCATCCTGAGATATTTTCTTCATCTCGATAGGCCAGCAAATATGGTCTGAATATTTGCTGATAATACTTCGTAAACGCCAGTTACTAAGGAACTCATCATCCTCTTTTTTGATATGTAAAGTAACTTCAGTACCACGTGTTGCTTTATTTTCAGAAGCAATGGTAAATTCTCCTTCACCATTAGACTCCCAAACGATTCCTTCTTCAGGCTTCATCCCAGCGCGTCGGCTTTTTACGGTTACTTTGTCTGCAACAATAAATGCGGAATAAAATCCCACACCGAATTGTCCAATTAACTGTGAATCTTTTGCACTTTCACCCGTTAAATGGCTCATAAATTCTTTAGTGCCTGATTTCGCAATGGTCCCTAAATTCTCCACTGCCTCATCCCAGCTTAAACCGATACCATTATCCTTAATCGTTATCGTTTTTAGTTTCTCATTAACTTCAACGGTAATTTTTAGATCGGAGTCATTTTCATAAAGTGTGTTGTTTGATAAAGCCAAAAATCGTAATTTGTCTAATGCATCGGAAGCATTAGAAATTAATTCACGTAAAAATATTTCTTTGTTGCTATAAAGCGAATGCACTACCAAATGCAACATTTGCTTTACTTCTGTTTGAAAGCCCATAGTTTGTTGCTTATTCGACATTTACCTAATCTCCTTGTTACACATTTTATGATGATGTTTTCCATATAGGGTTTAGGTTAGTAAATTTCAAGGGGGAAATGAAATGAAATTATCATGAGTGTCCAGGAACTGTTGACCATTCAACAACCCCCTAGTAATTAAATCCAGGCATCGTTAATGTGCCACCAGAATGAATGATTAAGACTTTGCCTTTTAATTGTTGGGTTTCGATGTATTTCCTTGATTCATAGAAGAGTTTTGCTGCATAGATTGGATCAGCCAAAATGCCCTCTTCTCGTGCCATACGTTTGACTTCATTTTTAATGGTTTGATTTACAGAACCAAAAGCTTTTGCTGTAGTTGGATAAAAACAAAAAACATTTTGGGGGATGAAACCAATCCATTGCTTTAACTTACAGCGAAATATTGATTCGTTATCCGCCAGTAACAATACATGAACTTGTGCCGAATGATGTGATCGATTGAATCCATTTAAGAGTCCAGCAGCAGAAAAACCTGTACCGGCATCAATAAAAATATGTTGAAATTTAAAACCTAAAGTTCGTTCATTCAAAATAATATCATCAGCAAGAGTCAATGCCCCGCTCATTGCCTCGGGAACACTTGCACCTTCTTGTAAAACGAACCCTTTTTCTTTTAAGGTGAGTAGATGGTGAGATGCCAATTCATTAACTTGTGACCACTCATCGCGACTAATCCAAACGATTTCCTGCTCGTCCAGAAATAGACGACTTAATTTATAATTTCCATGCAGTTCTAATTTCCAAGGTTTAATTAAAAAAGCAGTCACCTTTAACTTAAACTCTCTGGCCAATTGCAAAGCAGCAAGTAAATTATTGGATTGTGGTCCAGCAATAATAATTAAATGCTGTATCCCCTGCTCAATTAAAAAAGGGAAAAGGCTGGCATACTTACGTAACTTTGAACCACTAATGCCACACCCTAACTCATCATCCCGCTTAACATAACAATCGACTTCATCGTTAGGAAAATGATTTAAATGATGTACTCGACTGGATAAATTCCACATAGATTAAATATCAAATTATATTAGTAACACGTGCCAATTTTAGCCTGGATTAAACGCTAATCCACACTTCAAAGCGGTGTTTGATCTGGGTCAGGCCTTGGGCCAACATTTCCTTAAATTAATTGTTAGCTAAGGCCAACCTACTATCGTTCCTACCTGTGAGCAACTTGAATCCATTATTTATTATTTAATGGGTATCTCTTACAAAATCAAGATGCTGAGCAGTTGAGGTCGGCTCATGGAATTTATAGCCTAACTCATTAAATTGCTTAAGATGCGTCAAATCATCAAATTGATTTTGCATCAGAAATTTTGCCATCGTTCCGCGAGCTTTTTTAGCATGAATACCAATCATTTTCAGTTGCTCATGCTTTCTCTCATAAAAATTGATGGTAACAATGGGATAATCTAATCCTTTTTCATCCACAGCTTTAAAATACTCAGTAGAAGCAAGATTAATCAACACGGGATTTTTTTGGTTTGCTAATTGTTGATTGAGCGAATGAGTCACTGTTTCCTGCCAAAAATCATATAAATTTTTGCCAGAAGGATTCTCTAGACGTACGCCCATTTCAAGCCTGTAGGGCTGAATACTATCCAATGGCTTCAATAAGCCATAAAGACCAGATAATATTCGCAAGTGATTTTGTGAATATTCCACAGTCTTTTGCTCCCAAGTCGCAGCTTTTAAACCTTGGTAAACATCTCCCTGAAATAAAAATAAAGCTGGATATAAGTGTGACAGCACTTTTTCTTCTAAATCAAAAGATTGATAACGATTATAATTTAATTCAGCCAAATCTTTAGATAAATCCATCAAATCAGCTATCTCGTTAGCTGATTTCTTTTTCATCAGTTTCACAAGAATATTTGTTTTATCCGCAAATATTGGTTCGGATGTAGTTCCAGTATATGGCTTAAAACTATTTAATAATTTTTTAGCTGGTGATAATAAAATTAACATAATTAATCCGCCAAATTTAGGGTCTGTTTTACAATGGGCTATCTTGCGCCAAAATAGGCAACTGTAAACAAACTAACGTGCTCCACCACCAGGAACCATACCTACCCGTGGTCTGAAAACATAAATGGTTATTGGATCGCTTGTTTCAATCACATTTTCATCTGCATCCAAAACTTGCACTGCCAAAGTATGGGTACCTCGATACATACCATTTATTTCAAACACAGGATTTCTTTGAGGTTCCCCAAGGGCACCGTTATCGTATAACAGCTGTAATTTATCTCCAGGAAATAACTCAGGTTCTACTTCAACAGTCACCGCGACAAAACCCTGATTATTACGAATGGTTGTACCCGATTGAGGCTGAGCAATCGCTAATTTTGTATAAGTATGCTTTAACTTTACCGCGTTATTCTCATGCTCTGATGGTGGTGGTGTTTGAGAAGTTGGTGGGGTTGGTGATGAAAAACTTTGTGCATCAGGAATCGTTACAATCACAGCCCCCTCATGAGGAGTATCACTGAAATGTACATTCCCCTGACTATCAGTCCATTTGTAAATTTGCGCATAAGATGCGCAAATCACTATCATCAATGATAGAAATACAAAAAATTTATTCATCACCATTTATTCCTAAAGGCTGTAATATAACTCAAATTCATAAGGATGAGTCAAACTCCTTATTTTGCTAATTTCCTCTTCCTTCATGCTGATGTAGTTATTAATGAAATCTTCGGTAAATACATCACCTTGTATCAAGAAATCATAATCCATCTTCAGATTTTCCATGGACTGCTCTAAAGAAGCGCATACTGTAGGCACATCAACCAACTCTTCTGGTGGTAAATCATAGAGATCTTTATCCATTGCATGACCTGGATGAATTTTTCGTTGGATACCATCCAAGCCGGCCATCATCATAGCTGAAAATGCTAAGTAAGGGTTTGCTGTAGGATCAGGGAAACGTACCTCAATACGACGCGCCTTAGGATTGTTCACATGAGGAATACGAATCGCAGCAGATCGATTTCTTGCGGAATAAGCTAATAGAACAGGGGCTTCAAAGCCAGGTACTAGCCGTTTGTAACTGTTGGTTGATGGATTAGTAAATGCGTTTAAAGCACGCGCATGCTTGATGATTCCACCAATGTAATAAAGCGCAGTTTCTGAAAGACCAGCATATTGATCGCCAGAAAACAGATTCACCCCATCTTTAGATAACGATTGATGACAATGCATCCCACTTCCATTATCTCCAACCAGAGGTTTAGGCATAAAAGTAGCAGTTTTTCCATAATTATGGGCTACATTATGAATTACATATTTTAAAATCTGCAGTTCATCTGCTTTCTTAGTCAATGTATTAAATCGAGTAGCAATTTCGCATTGGTTTGCAGTGGCCACTTCATGATGATGGGCTTCAACTACCATTCCCAAGGATTCAAGAGTGAGACACATTGCAGAACGCATATCATGGGAAGAGTCGACTGGAGGAACAGGAAAATACCCGCCTTTTATTGGAGGGCGATGACCAATATTACCACCTTCTAACTCTTTTCCTGAATACCATTGTGCTTCTTCTGAGTCGATTTTATAAAAAGCACCGCCAATGGTTGTTTCCCACTGCACGCTGTCAAAAACAAAAAATTCTGGTTCAGGTCCAAAAAGGGCGGTATCTGCAATACCAGTAGATTGCAAATAAGCTTCAGCACGTAAAGCCAGTGATCGAGGACAACGCTCATATCCCATCATGGTTTTAGGATCAACTACATTACATCGAATGAATAAGGTATTGTCTTGAAAAAACGGATCAAGCTTGGTTGTTTCCAAATCAGGCATTAACGCCAAATCAGATTGATGTATTTTTTGCCACCCCTTAAAGGAAGACCCATCAATCATTTTTCCATTTTCTATAAAATCGTCATCTACGGCTGAAACTGGAATGGTGATATGCTGCTCTTTACCACGAATGTCGGTAAAACGCAGATCAATTAATTTGACATCGTGCTCTTTAATAGCCTCTTGTACTGTATTTTTGCTCATTATTGCTCTCCAGGATAGTCTGGGTATATAGTGTACCTTAAGTGACTTATTAAACCCAATAGATTACACTCTATGTTTTCACATAAACCATAAAAAATTATGGGTGCTTATCAATATCAGGCGCTTCAAAAAAGTGGCAACGCAACCAAAGGGGTCCTGGAAGCTGATTCTGAACGCCATGCGCGCCAACTTTTGCGGGATCAAGGATTAATTCCAACCCAAATTCGCGTGCTAACCCAACAACGTTCAGGGAGCAATACCAAAGGCAAAATTTCTGCTGCAGATCTTGCCCTATTCACACGTCAATTAGCTACATTGCTCGCTGCTGGCATTCCCGTCGAAGAATCGTTGCGTGGGGTCAGCGAGCAAACAGAAAAAGACAAAGTGAGAGAACTGATTATTGGTGTTCGTGCCAAAGTGCTTGAAGGTTATGGATTAGCGCAAGCTATGGGTCAATTTCCACATGCATTCCCAGAATTGTATCGAGCTACAGTGGGTGCCGGTGAGCAAACTGGGCACCTTGATGTGGTTTTAGAAAAGTTAGCTGATTATACTGAAAATCAACAGCAAACCCGTCAAAAAGTTCAGCAGGCATTGATTTATCCATTCATTATGATCCTCGTTTCAATTGCTATTATTTGCTTTTTGCTCAGTTTTGTAGTCCCTAAAATCATTGAAGTCTTCACCAGCGGAGGACAAACGCTTCCTGAAATGACACTCATATTAATTCATATTAGCCATTTCATTAAAGATTATGGCCTCTATACTTTGCTAGGCATTATTCTGATTTTTATTGGCTTTAAAAAAAGTCTTGCCAATGAAAAAATTAAACTACTTTGGCATCGGTTCTTATTGAAATTACCCATCGTTTCGTATTTAGTTAAAACAGTTAATGTTTCGCGTTATATCCATACTTTTGGTATACTTTTCGCAGCAGGTGTGAGTGTTCTGGAAACAATGCGTGTTGCAGCGAGTTTAGTAACTAATGTCGTTATGCGACAAGCTTTTGATGCTGCTGCAGTTAAAGTTAGGGAAGGATGTGGTATTAATGAAGCGTTAAAAGAAACAGGTTATATTAGCCCAATGGCAATCCATTTAATTGCCAGCGGTGAGAAAAGTGGCCAATTATCAAATATGATGGAACGCTCAGCAGTCCATCTGGATAATGAAGTGAAACGGATAATTGATACTTCCCTGACATTATTAGAGCCGATGGTGATTTTGTTTATGGGTGCAATTGTCTTGTTTATTGTGCTTGCTACGTTATTACCTATTTTCTCAATGGAACAATTAATTACTTAAAGTTACAATCAGTCTGCATTTAAATTGGAGTAAAAATGAATCGACAAAAAGGTTTCTCATTAATTGAAATCATGGTAGTAGTTGTTATATTAGGTATCCTGGCTTCTATAGTAGTACCTAAAATTATGGGACGTCCCGATGAGGCACGAAAAGTAAAGGCAAAACAAGACGTACTTGCAATACAAAATGCTCTGGATTTATATAAGCTTGATAATGGTAATTACCCAACCACCGATCAAGGCTTGATGGCGCTAGTTGAGAAACCCACCTCAAATCCAATACCGAATAATTGGAAACAGTATCTTAAGTCACTGCCCAAAGATCCGTGGGGGCGAGATTATCTTTATTTAAATCCAGGTCAACATGGTGATGTCGATGTATTTACCTACGGTGCTGAAGGACAACCTGGAGGTACGGGTATTAATGCCGAAATTGGTAATTGGGATGAGAAAAAATAGACATAATCGAGGTTTTACCCTGATTGAAATCTTGATTGTTTTAGTGATTATAGGCATAACCTTTGGTTTTGCCTTAATTGCTTTTGGTGATTTTGGTGAAAATCGACGTATCTTGTTTTCTGTAGAACAATTAGCTAATACACTTCGTTTAGCACAGCAACAGGCTATTTTGGAAACCAGCACGCTAGGTTTGCGTATTGATAATGCCAGTTACCAGGTTCTGCAACTCAACAACGCTCTATGGAAGCCCATTTCCGAAAAAGGAGTGTTTAAAATGACTTATTTTCCCCAAGACACACATATTACTTTGAAAACCAATCACACTAGCCCACCAGGAACCCCTGCCATTATTATTTCTGCCTCTGGTGATATGACCCCTTTCACTTTGAGTTTTGGCAGCAAACAAGACCCTAATTTAGCAGCACTGATTGGTAAGCGAAATGGGGTGTTACAACTTAATGTGGTGCCCACTAAATGAGTACTCCACACCGCAAATCAGGTTTCACTCTAATTGAGGTATTATTAGCACTGTCTATAATAGCGATTGCATTAACTGCGCTGTTGAAAGCAATATCACAAAATGTAGAAACAACACGTCGTGTTAAAGAAAAGACTGTGAGTCATTGGATCGCTATGCAAGGGGTAGCAATGATTCAACTCAATTTATTGCAGATTAATCAAAGCCAGGAAACCACCCAGGATACAACGATGTTGAATGAACACTGGTACTGGCGAGCAAAAGTAAGTTCCACAGCACAAAAAAACATTCAAAAAATTGTTATTTCAGTGAGTACTGAAAAATCAGGACCTTTTAGAGAGGAACTGCAAGCATTCCGGTATGTATCATGAAAAAAAATACCCCACCTGCAGCGCTTAAAGGTTTTACACTAATTGAGATTTTAATCGCACTCGCAGTATTTGCCATTCTAGCAACAATTACCTCTTCTGTTTTGTATAACGCATTCACAACACGCGCTCGAGTCAATGAACAAAGCGAACGCTTGAATGAACTGCAACTTGCGATAAGCCTTATTCAACAAGATACAAGTCAAATAGTGGAGCGCCCCATTCGCAGTAATGACATGCAATTGGCGCCTGCTTTTGTAGGACAAACGAATACTCTCGAATTCTCTCGTGATGGAGATGTCAATCCAGGTAGCCTTGAAAAACGCAGCACGCTAAAGCGAGTTGCTTATATCTGTCAACAAGGCACTTTAATCCGCCGAACTTGGAGTACTCTCGATAGAATGAATCAAGATAACTATGAGGATAAGCCTTTGCTGAATCGCCTTACTAATTGTCATTTCGGTTATTTAAATCAAAATTTGCAAATACTGCCTGAATGGAGAGAACAAGCTATAGGACTAAACCAGCATAAAGAGCCTTTTCCCAAGGCCATACAAGTGAATATGACCTTACAAGACCAGGGCGAGATCAATTTACTTTTTATTGTACCGGGTGCAGTTTATGCTGCAGGCTAAGTGGACAAAAGGTAGTGCCCTACTCACTGCTCTGTTTATTATGACTCTAGTTGCGATTGTAGCTACTGCAATGAGCACTAAAGTGCAATTAGATATTTACCGTACTCGGCTTATCATCACTCACGATAGGCTTTATCTTGCTTCACAAGCAGTTACCTTTTGGGGCCTAGGACAATTAGCTGATAAAAAAAATAAATTGATTAAAGCAACTCCCCAAGGAATTGTCAGTCTCTATCCCCCGAATATGGAAAATATCGATAACAACGTCACATTGAAGGGCGCGCTTTATGATTTACAAGCTCAATACAATATTAATAATTTAGGAAATAGAAAGTCAATGTTAGGTTTTATAAACCTTATCGGAACTGCCATACCACAAAATAGTGAATCAGAAAAAGTGAAATTAGCCTTAGCAATTAATGATTGGCTCTCTGTTTATGACCTCGCTCGGGGTAAAGACAATTATTTATCATATTATGTCAACCAAAAACCTCCCTATTACCCCAGCCATCAACTGATGAGCAGCAAGTCCGAATTGCGTCTGATCAAAGATGTGAACGCGCCGCTTTATTTGTCCTTAGAACCTTTAGTAACTGCATTACCTGAAGCAACACCAATTAATATCAATACAGCACCAATAAAAGTACTCAAATCACTAAGCAGCGGGATGAAGGAAACCCAGCTTAATGAATTAATCAAGATAAGGAAGGAAAATGGGATTAAAGACTTAGGAAAAATCTCGGAATTACTCAAAAAGCTTGATATTGCTAATGATCAAATAACCCTGGAGAGCACCTATTTTCTCGGTGTCGCTTATGCCACGAGCGATAATCTAAATCTCACCGTATACACATTATTTAAAAGAAGCAAAGATAAAAATGAAAAAATCTCAGTGAATGTGATTCGACAAAGTTTCAATGTTTACTAGGACCCGTTATTGTATGCGTTTACGACAAAAAATCTGCTGAGATTCATGTAAGATATTGTAGATCCTACATTAAGTTCGTAATGACGTGTTTCTATGAAGAGATGCCTTAGAGGAATTGATGAGGAAGAATCAACTGGTTTGGACCTTTTTTAATAAAACTCATACCGCACATTAGAGATCACTTACTCTGTTGATGATAAATCGTTTCCGTAAACAATGTTATTCTTCTTTTTGAGGTACCTTAAAATTATTGTTTTGAATGATTTCTTTGGCCAAATCATTACCTGCTTTAACATCTGCTTCTGACAGTTTATTTTTCAACATCTTCAGCTCTTTTACTGCTTCCTCATTTTTATTCTGTGCTGCAATTTTAAACAAAGCATACGCTTTAATCCAATCTTTATCTACACCCAATCCAGCAAGGTACATATAACCCAATTTGGCCTGCCCAATAGGATTTCCTTGTGCTGCAGACTTAGTAAACCAATATGCAGCTTGTTGGTAATCTTTATCAATTCCTGTTCCAGTTAGAAGTAATTGCCCAATTTCAGCTTGTGCCTCGGGTTGGCCACTAAGTGCCGCAGCTTGGTACCAATATGCCGCTTTTTCTGGATTGGCTTCAACTCCATACCCTTTAAGATAGTAATAAGCCAAATAAGTCTCTGCTTTGACGTGTCCTTGATTCGCTGCTTGGGAAAACCAGTAAAATGCTAATTTATCGTCTTGGGCAACACCTGATTGTTGTCCAGTATACAAAAGACCTAGACTATACTCGGCACGGACATCTCCCTGATCTGCAGCCTTTTGATACCAATATAAAGCCTTATTAGCATCTTTGGCTGTTCCTTCGCCAACAATATAGTCATAAGCAAGATTCACTTGAGCTTTACTGTATCCTTGTTTCGCAGATTTTTCGAACCACTCGAATGCAGTCTTTTTATTTTCTTTAACACCATCACCTGTCACATACATCAGACCAATATTTCTTTGCGCAATCGCATTACCTTGCTTAGCGGACTTCATGTACCATTTAAATGCTTCTGGAAAATTTTGCTTTACTCCCTGGCCTAGGTCATACATAAAGCCCAGACTGAGTTGTGCTAAGGGATTATTTTTATCTGCTGATTTTTGATACCAACTTATTGCCTCAGTATAATTTTTAGTGATACCTTCACCATACTGGTACATACGACCAATTAAATACATGGACTCAGGATTTCCATCCCTTGCGGATTTCATTAAATAGGGATAAGCAGTGGAGTAATCTCCATTTTCATATGCTGCAAAACCAACAATCTCTTCACCTGCGAAAGCAGTATTCGCTACCAGCAATGCTGCTAAAATGACCCTGCGCATGCCGACTCCAATTAAATCCTCTTATCTAAAGCGTAGAATAAAGAATCAACAAAGCAAGTTCACTACCTTGATTAAAAACATGATATTCTTCGAATATTCCTTAAAAAATCGACTTATAACGATGCAAGATCCAAAAACTTTTGATTATGTAAAATACTTTATCAAACGATTTTTACGTTATCTGTTAATTGGTACGTTTGCAGGATGTGTCACGTTTTTTCCTCTTTTTTTGACGATTATCCTGCCTTTCTTAATTCAGGTGAGTAGTGTGCTCGCACTCCATGATTTGATTGTTGTAAAAAAAACAGGCGAATTTTTACCCTCTTTTACTCCTATGTATGCCTATTTACTCAGCTGGACTTTTACTATTGCTATTGGATTGTTTCTTCTAATTTTACTCTATTTAGCCATGACAGGTTCACTATGAAAACTAATATGCAAATAATTCACTTTGGCTTAAAGAGATTTTTTCGTTATTTTTTGATTGGAATAATTTGTAGTGTGACACTGATGCAATTGGGCGGTTTTTCAATTGTTTTCCCAGCTTTAGTCTTATTCAGCATTATTTTATCAATCGATGATGTGGGTCTATACAAACCATCGGAATATTATCCTCCTACATTTTCCCTATCCTATTGGGCTATTTGTATTTTTGCGCTATTTTTGGATTGGGTCGTCTATTATTTTAAACTCATGTGATTCAGTAGCGAAAAAACAGATCCCTGCCCTCACGCAAGGATCCAGATTTCGTTTTACTTTCCTGCAATCATCATTTTTTCAATTAATACGGAGCCACATCGTGTTGCAATATTGGGATTAATATCATTGCCCACGGCAAGAATGGCTTTGAACATATCTTTTAAATTCCCGGCAATAGTAACTTCATCAACCGGATATTGAATTTGCCCCTCTTCAACCCAATAGCCGCTGGCACCGCGAGAATAATCACCCGTTACAATATTTATTCCTTGCCCCATCAATTCAGTGACTAATAATCCCCTGCCCATTATTTTTAATAAATCGGCAAGATCACCTGCTGTAGGATCAATCGTTAAGTTATGAACCCCATCAGCATTTGCTGTAGTTTTTAATCCCATTCTTCGAGCAGAGTAACTGCCTAATACATATTGCATCACACGGCCTTTTTCAACAAGGAGATTAGGTCGTGTTGGAACCCCTTCACTATCAAACGAGGAACTACCCAAAGCACCTAATAAGTGAGGCTGTTCATAAATACGAATAAACTCTGGGAACACTTGCTGCCCTATGGAATCGAGTAAGAAAGTGTTTTTTCTGTAAAGATTTGAACCACTAATTGCACTAATAAAGGTTGAAAATAAACCACTAGAAATACGCGATGAAAAAATGACGGGGGTTACTTGGGTCTCAATCTGCTGCGCACCCAAACGGCTTATTGCACGATCCACTGCATTTTTAGCAATAATGTGAGGGTCTATTAAATCCTGTGCATTACGAGCCGTTGTATAGTCATAATCACGTTGCATTTCCTCGCAATCCTTTGCAATTAAAGAACAACTTAAACTGTGACGTGTACTGTGAATAAATCCAGACCCACCATATGTATTGGCAAATCCATGATGTGATTCGTATGAAGATACATTCACTCCATCTGAATTCGTTATTCGTTTATCCAGGGCTAATGCATACTTCTCGCATTTTAGAGCCATCTCAATTGCTTGTTGTGGGTCGATATCCCAAGGATGAAATAAATTCAAATCCGGATGATTTTTAGACATGAGCTCTTTATCGGCCAACCCAAAACACGGATCTTCAGCACTCACTCGCGCAATGTCACATGCAGCTTTTACCATCGCCTCCAAAGCGGCAGGAGACGTATCTGTGCTGCTTGCCCCTCCCTTACGTTGACCAATATAAACTGTCAAACCAACACCCTTATCTTCACTAAATGCAACTGTTTCAACTTCCCCCATACGTACATCAACTGAAAAACCTTTATCATTATTTACTGCGACCATCGCATCCGTTGCGCCTTCTTTTTTGGCGAGTTCGAGTACATCATTCATCAAATGAGTTAAATCTGTTGTTGACTTCTGTATATCACTATTGTTATGTTGCGTTTTAATTTGCATAAGAGATTCCGTGGTATTGAATGATGTACATAAGGATACAATAACATGTCTTCACAAACCAATGTTTATCCTGCAAACAAATCATATTTGTTCCATTTATTATTTGTGCTTTGCATCGTCTTTACGCCGGTTCGTTCATCCTATGCTGAAGGATATTGGCGTAAATTAAGTCCCGGTATTGAATATCAGGATCTTTCAGGAGGCATTCTTTCGCCATGGTCGCATATTTATGCATTCCGTATCGATCTCAATAAAAATAAACTGGCCTTGGTCAATGCAAAAAAATTATCATTAAAAAATGCCTCTGTAGATCAATTTGCTGAACACAGTAAAGCGCTATTGAGTATTAATGGCGGTTTTTTTGATCATGAGTTTAACCCGCTTGGACTTAGGATCAATGATAAAAAATTGATAAATCCTTTAAAACGAATTAGTTGGTGGGGAATTTTTTATGTACGAAATAATAAGGCTTATATTTCCAGTTTAAACCATTTTAACCACGACGATCATATTGATTTCGCCATTCAAAGCGGACCTCGGTTATTAATTAAAGGAAAAATTCCATCCCTAAAACCAGGTATCGCTGACCGTTCTGCTCTTGGAATTACTGCGGATGGGAGAGTCATTATTTTGGTGTCAACTAATGCTGCAATGACGACGAATAAGCTCGCTCAGTTACTGAGATCTCAACCCTTATCATGTGTTGATGCGATTAATCTCGACGGAGGGAGTTCAAGCCAACTTTATGCCCATATTGGTTCATTCCTACTGAATGTTCATGGCTATTCTAATGTCAGTGACGCAATAATTGTAAAAAAGACATAGCTCAGGTTAATTACATTTCACTTCCCCCTATTCCCGTCTCTGCCCTCGACATGCCCAGGATAACGGAGGGAGGGAATAAGGTGACCGTCAGGGTGGGCGAAGGTATTGGATTACCGGCAATGACCCCTACTCCTCTCCCACATGCGGGAGAAGGGATCTCTTAGCTAAAGCAGAAACCGTAGGATCTATTGGATACATTTTTGTATGTGGATACATGTTAGTCAATCCTGATTGCAAGCAACCAGGCTACAACTCGTCAATAAAGAACAATTGTGCACAAACCCACAAGTTATCCACAAAATACTCCCATATTATTCTCTTGACCATTATGCCAAAACACATTATCTTGTTATTTAGTACCGAGAACAACCCAACATATTGTGCTATAATCTGATTAATAGTGAATAAATTTAACTGCCTGTTAATAATAAAATAATAATAAATGCGTGGAGGAAAAATGTCCGCAATTCTTGATCCGGTAAATGATGTGCCGCAAACGAGTCAACTGGAATTGACTGCTAATGCCCCTGGTTTATTAAAAACCATTAAGCGCAATGGTAAAGTAGTAAATTATGATGATACGAAAATTAAAGTTGCAATCACTAAGGCATTCATTGCCGACGAAGGCGGTACAGCTCCAACCTCAGATCGTATTCATCAACAAATTGAAGAACTTACCCGTCAAATAACTCAAGTGTTTAAACGCCGCTTGCCCAGCGGTGGTGCGGTTCATATTGAGGACATTCAGGATCAAGTTGAGTTAGCACTCATGCGCAGTGGTCACTACAAAGTTGCTCGCGCTTATGTGTTGTACCGCGAAGAGCATCGTAAAGCACGTGAAAATGAATTAAAACAACAAGCCAGTGACAACAAAATTTTATTAATTACGATGCCTGATGGTGAATTAAAGCCATTGGATACTGAGCGCATGAACACGATTGTTAATGAAGCATGTCGTAATTTAGAGCATGTTCAGGCAGAACCGGTGATTAAAGAGGCAATGCGTAATCTTTACAACCAAGCGAAATTTGAGGATGTGCACAAAGCGTTGATTATGGCTGCACGTACATTGGTTGAAAAAGAGCCCAACTACACTTATGTCAGTGCTCGTTTGTTATTAGACAGCTTGCGTATGGAAGCACTAACCAAATTAGAAATCCAAGCGGATGCAACCTTTGATGAGATGAGCAAACTTTATCCAACTTACTTCAAAGTGTATATTGCTCATGGTATCAAACAAGGAATGCTGGATGTAAAAATGGCCGATTTTGATTTAGAAAAACTCGGCAAGGCGCTGCTGCCTGAGCGTGATATGAAGTTTAGCTATTTAAGTTTACAAACCTTATATGATCGTTACTTCATCCATGATCATGGTATACGTTATGAGTTGCCTCAGGCATTCTTTATGCGTGTTGCTATGGGACTGGCTTTGCGTGAGCAAAATAAAGATGATAAAGCCATTGAGTTTTATCAATTATTGTCTTCTTTTGATTACATGTCTTCAACACCTACTCTGTTTAACTCAGGGACAATTAGACCCCAATTATCCAGTTGCTACTTGACCACTGTTCCTGATCATTTAGATGGTATATACAGTGCCATTAAAGATAATGCCCTACTTTCCAAATATGCGGGTGGATTGGGTAATGACTGGACTCCAGTACGTGCAATGGGCTCACATATCAAAGGCACCAACGGAAAATCACAAGGTGTGGTTCCCTTCCTGAATGTTGCTGATGCAACCGCAGTTGCAGTAAACCAAGGCGGTAAACGTAAAGGAGCGGTCTGTGCCTATCTGGAGTGCTGGCATAAAGACGTAGAGGAGTTCCTTGAGTTAAGAAAAAATACTGGGGATGATCGACGCCGAACACATGATATGAATACAGCATTGTGGATACCTGATTTATTTATGGCGCGCGTACGTGAAAATGGTGATTGGACTTTATTCTCACCTGATGAAGTGCCTAATTTACATGATCAATATGGTAAAGCTTTTGAAGCACTATATCGTGAGTATGAAGAAAAAGCACGCCAAGGTCTCATCAAAAATGCAAAAACATTATCTGCAGTCAAACTGTGGCGTAAAATGCTATCCATGCTTTTTGAAACTGGCCATCCATGGATGACCTTTAAAGATCCTTGCAATTTGCGTTCTCCACAACAACATGCAGGTGTAGTTCATAGTTCTAATTTGTGTACTGAGATTACATTGAATACCTCTGAAGAAGAGATCGCTGTATGTAATCTAGGCAGTATCAATCTTCCTGCTCATATCAAAAAGGGCAAACTGGATACTGAAAAGTTAAAACGCACTATTAGAACAGCTATTCGTATGTTGGATAATGTGATTGATATTAACTACTATTCCGTACCGCAAGCACGTAATTCCAACTTGAAACATAGACCTATTGGTTTAGGCCTTATGGGTTTTCAAGATGCATTGTATGAGTTAAAAATTGATTATGCTTCCCCTGAGGCAGTGGAATTTGCTGACTCATCCATGGAATTAATCAGTTATTATGCTATTGAAGCTTCTTGTGATCTGGCTAAAGAACGAGGTAGTTACTCCAGTTACGAAGGTTCTCTATGGAGTAAAGGCATACTGCCAATTGATTCAATTAACTTGTTACAGCAAGCACGTAACAAATACTTAGAACAAGATCGTTCACAACGATTGGATTGGGAAAGTTTACGTATTAAAGTTCGTACACAAGGAATGCGTAACTCCAATGTGATGGCCATCGCACCTACCGCTACCATTTCTAATATTTGTGGTGTATCACAATCCATTGAGCCTACATATCAAAACTTGTATGTCAAATCCAATTTGTCAGGCGAATTCACTGTAGTAAATCCCTATTTGGTTGCGGATCTAAAAGCATTGAATCTGTGGGATGAAGTGATGGTCAATGACTTGAAATACTTTAATGGTAGTGTGCAACCAATCAGCCGTATTCCTGCTGAATTGAAACAACGTTATGCCACTTCATTTGAAATTGATCCTATTTGGTTAGTTGATGCAGCTTCTCGTCGTCAAAAATGGATTGATCAGGCACAATCGTTGAATATTTATATGGCTCAGCCATCGGGTAAGAAACTGGATCAACTCTACATGCATGCGTGGATACGTGGATTAAAAACGACTTATTACTTACGTAGCTTAGGAGCATCCAATGCGGAGAAATCTACTGTAACTGATGGTGCTCTCAATGCAGTTAAAATAATAGCAGAGGAACCTAAAGTATGCTCCATTCTCGATCCAGACTGTGAAGCGTGCCAATAATCAGGAGAATTTAAATGTCAGAAAATATACAACAACACGATATGATTCATACTGGTGCAACAGGATATGAGCCTCTTGAAATGGGAGCTGCACGTATTCACGTTGATGATAAACGTATCATTAACTGCCGGGCAGACTTAAACCAGCTCGTTCCTTTTAAATATAGATGGGCTTGGGACAAGTACTTAACTGCTTGTGCGAACCATTGGATGCCCAATGAAATCAATATGAGCGCTGACGTAGCGCTCTGGAAGGATCCTAATGGACTTACAGAAGCCGAGCGTTTAATTATCAAACGTAATTTGGGATTTTTCTCAACAGCAGATTCATTGGTTGCCAATAATCTAGTACTCGCTGTTTATCGACATATTACCAATCCGGAATGCAGACAATACTTATTACGTCAGGCCTTTGAAGAGGCATTGCATACTCATGCATACCAGTACGTTATTGAAAGCCTAGGACTTGATGAAGCAGAAGTCTTCAATATGTATCGTGAAATCCCATCCGTAGCCACTAAAGCAGCTTGGGCATTACCGTTTACGCAAAGCTTGGGTGACGAAACATTCCATACCGGTACGGTAGAAAATGATCAGCGCCTATTGCGCGATTTAATTGCCTTCTATGTAATCTTTGAAGGGATATTTTTCTATGTTGGTTTCACGCAAATCCTCTCCATGGGACGTCGAAATAAAATGGTAGGAACTTCAGAGCAGTTCCAATATATTTTACGTGATGAATCCATGCATATGAATTTTGGTATTGATGTCATCAACCAAATTAAAATTGAGAACCCACATTTGTGGACACCAGAATTTAAAGAAGAAATGATTCAATTGATTCGACAAGGTGTGGCGCTGGAGTATCAATATGCTAAGGACACCATGCCTCAAGGCATTTTAGGAATGAATGCAGAAATGTTCGAAGAATACTTACACTTCATTGCTAACCGCCGTTTAAATCAAATCGGACTTCCAGAGCAGTACCCTGGCGCTGAAAACCCATTCCCTTGGATGAGTGAAATGATGGATTTGAAAAAAGAGAAAAACTTTTTTGAAACGCGCGTCATTGAATATCAAGCAGGTGGCACTCTAAGCTGGGATGATGAATAAGGATTTTTTTCCCAAGCCCCAAAAAGGTCATTAAATCAACCTTGAAACAGGGCCTGTTTATAATTCGGCTGGATTAAGCCCAAAATGGCGAAATTTAGTGTACCGAAAACAGGCCCCACATCAATCCCGAGCTGAATATCCCCACAAATTTTTTGTCATCCCTGCGAAGGCAGGGATCGATCACTATTTTGGCATTGTACCACTTTGATGGATGGATCCCCGTCTTCGACGCTGTGAAACAGATCACACTGAGGAAAATTAACCCAACCTTGTGTTCAAAAAATTAGGGGATAAATCTCCATTTTTCTTCCGCATTTACTTCAATAAAAGCAATCTCAACTAATATATGTTTATCAAATGTAAAACCCAAGAATCGGTTACGAATAGTGACTTTTATACACTTAATGTTCAGATAATATTCATATGGTAATATATTAATCAGAAAGTCCTTTTGCTATTGGAGAATGTTATGTCACTGACATTAACTGAATGGTGGAAAAAATTAGACGAGGAGACTCGAGAAGTTGCAAAAAAATATGGGGATAGCTACCCTGATGCATTAACTCCTGCTAACGCCATAAATGAGAATGCGGACTTGACTTCTTTGCAAGCCGTCCATGCCATGGCAAGTCTTGGGTCCACAATCGAATCAATAAGTCTCATTAGTGCCGGAGGTATTGCAGGCAGGATAGCTACTGCTTCAAAAAAACTAGGTGAGCCACTACAGAAGAAGTCCCCAGATGACGAGCCGCATTACGTTCCAAAAATCACTGATGAAAAAAGTTTACTACTTGCCGTGGTGTATTATCGCTCCCAATGTCGGTTTCAACAAATTAAATCAATAAATTCCACCATTCAAAACGGTGCGCTTGGAAAACCAGGCATAGAACAAAATAAGCCCGGGGTTGCAAAAGAGGCAGAAGCGTTAAGGGTAAAAATTAAAGACTATTGTTCTAATAATAAAGAGATTGCCACATCCGCCCAATCAAAATTTATTGAACTCTTCCCTCAACCGAACGAACTAGGCAATGATTTATTTAAACCCAAAAGCTTAGCTGAACAATATCAAGATTTTGCGCATCAGGTAATAGCCGAGCTTTTTGATATTGAGGAGGAATCTCATGAGAAATTACACAATATTGCTGTAGAGAACTCCGAAAAAATCAGAACGAAGCTGCAGGACGCAGAAGAAAAACTAGAGACTCTATATCTCTACAAAAAATTAAAAGAATTTATAACGGATACTACTGAATATTCCGATGCAACTTTTGCTCGCTTTAAGGAAACTCTGCAAGAGGGCTATGGTGAACAAGCCGAAGAAATATGGAACCAAGCAGAGTCATTCGCCAAGGGAAAAAAATCAAAGAAGGATCAAATTACCGAGGGAGTGAACAATTATACTCCTGCTTTTCTCCAAGGCTTTATGCATGCTCGGCTTAACCCATTGGCTTATGTTCCTTGGGTAATGGGTGTCGATGAAAACGCGCGTTTTAAACGATTTAAAGAACATTTTGAATCGCATGTAACCAGTAAAATAGCATCCGCTAGTCACGCTGTCTCTGGTATAACAGAAATTAGCGAAGAGGATCTCAAGGCGGCCAGTTCTGGAGAAATTTTAGATTTAATCACGATGGGTCATGATTTACGGATAGAAATAGAGCGTTTACAAAAATCCATCCGATCCTATGTGGAAACACTCAAAGAGGATGAGCTCATTAAATTTTCAACAAGAACGCCATTCATTGGATGGATTACGAAACTACTTGCTGATTTTCCTTTGACGAAAGGCTTATTGCATGACAACATTCATTACCTTGATATTGCCAACAAATTTTCTCAGCAATTAGATGAAATCAAACAAATGCCGGGTAGTCAAGATCAAAGCACAAAGCTTGATGAACTCAAAAATTCAATTCGGACGGAGGTCGATAGTGTTAAAAAGGGAAGTCATTATTTGCTCTTTCAAAGTAAGAGGGAAATAGCACACAAACACTTCCATCATATTATCGATGCTAAAAAAATTGGGGAAGAAGAAGAAGAGGATAGTGTTGACGCTGAAAAAGAGGATCAACTTAAGCCCCAAAACGTCTAAGGCCAATGGATTATTGGCATTTTTCTTATGAAATTGGATTTCCTGCATTTAAGTTCTATAGGAAATTAGCCTGGGTATTAGTCTGAAGGACTGAGGCCCGGGTTACAGAAGATTTCACCTCCACTAAGACAATACCTAAATCGTTCGTCTAATTCATAACTGACAAACAAAAAGATCATCTTGCTAGCCCAACTAAAAAAATTAAGATGATATTTTTCTTCCCTATAGTAGAATCTTAAGGTGTCGAAAATGTAATTTCGAAATTGCACTCAATAAATAATTTATTTTAATCGAGTAAAACACAGGAGGTGACCTATGGCCAAGAAAAAGGAAGACAATACCAATTATAGCTTTTTACTGAAGTGTATGGCTGCACTCACTGCCGCCGCTATAGTGACAGCAGGAATTATTGCCGCAGTAACAGTAAAATCTGCGGCAACAGCCACAACTGCAATCGCCGCGAAAACGCTCCTTACATCAACTTTTATATTTGCACCAACTGTATTTCCATTTGCACTGGTTGCGATTGGACTTATTTTTGTATTACCTTTTTTATTCGGCTGTAACAGTAATACATATACTACGGTAGGTACGACCGCTACTTCGGGTTACAGAAGTTATAGAAATTATAGTTTTTATACTCCTATCCCCGATTATACTTTTCCTAATTATGATACGAGTAGTAACGTTTATGTCGGTAGCGCTCACTCCCATGGGTATCCTGCCTCTGAAGGTACCGTTCATGGACATGATAGCACGCATACACATCAACATGATGGGAATAGACATGGACATGATGCTACTCGACATGGACATTTCTAAAAGCAGCACACTGTGATCATTCTGAGGTGTTTGTGACTGGACCTCCTAATTTGAGCATCCTATTTTTATCATTATGCTCATACCATATACTGGAGATCCCTTATTACGCTCTTATGTTTCACTTCAAGAATCCCTTTATTTATCCATTTTGATCGATATTTATACTAAATTTTACTATACTCAATTAGATATATTTAAATAAAGATAATTCTTTGGATAAATGGGGGAAGGAGGGATACGAAATGAAAAGTGTATTACTAACAGCACTACTGCTAGCATTTACTACAGCGGCTTTGGCAGATGAAAGTGTCATCGTCACCCAAACAAAAACTTGGCAAAGCGTACCCATTACTGTAGATGAACAAGCTCATACTTATACCGTTGAGAAAGGAGTCACGTTGCCTGAAGGAGATTATTATTACACTTATCCAGGTTACCGTTGTTTAAAAGAAAAAAGAGATATTGTCGGTATCAATGCCGTCGTATTCCAAGCAGGTATTCCTGGTGGAAACGATATCTATTGTTATGCAGACTAAAATCAAAAGCTTCGCTCAATATAAAACTGGATATAAAGCGTAACCGCGGAGGTTGTATTCGGTTACGCTTTTAATATGAGACATTTTTATGTTACAAAACCATCCCATTGACTTGACTGTCCCAAAGCTTTTTGAAGTAACTTTGTTCATTATTTAAAAGCTCATTAAAACTCCCTTCTTCAATAATTGCCCCGCCCTCCATCACTACTATTCGATCCATATGTCGAATGGTCGACAACCGATGTGCAATGGCGATAACTGTGGCATTATTTTGCTCGAGCATAGCATTAATAGATTGTTGAACTTCTTGTTCTGAGAGCGTATCCAGACTTGAAGTCGCCTCATCTAGAACAACAAGCGATGCATTTTTTAAAAAGGCACGTGCAATTGCAATACGCTGGCGCTGTCCCCCAGAAAGTTTCACACCACGCTCACCAACCAAGGTATCATATTTTTCCGGCAATGATTCAATAAAATCATCTATCTTCGCCATTGCAGCTGCGTGCTTAATCTCTTCAAGCGTAGCATTTTCTTTTGCATAGCCAATATTCTCGCCTAGAGATCGATGAAAAAGCATAATATCTTGTGGAATAAGCGCTATTTGTTGACGCAAAGAATCTGAAGTAATCTCTGAAATTGGCTTATCATCGATTAAAATTTGTCCTGAAGTAGGCTTGAAATTTTTTAATAACAAAGAAATCAGTGTTGATTTGCCTGCTCCAGAATGGCCAACCAACCCAATCTTCTCCCCAGGTTTGATTAATAGGTTTAGATTTTTAAATACCGAGCTTCCTTCGCTGTAGGCAAAGGAAAGCTGCCGAAACTCAATTTTACCCTGGTGAATCGGATAGGCTTGTGCGCCGGGTTCATCAACCTCATCATGCGGCATCGATAAAATGCTAAAAGACGATTTGAAATCCCCTATTTCTTTTAAAAAAGTACAAAGACTGCTCATGAGCGACCATAAATCAAAGGAAATGGTAATGGCTGTGAGCATGACAAACAGGAAATCTCCAGTGGAAATCTCGTCATGTGTCCGTAGATATATCATAAATAGAAAAACAGCAATCAGCATAAACCAATAGAGTACTGATCCAACCATATTAAATTTAAAATCGTATTGATAAAGTGCAATTTGTCGCGGAACAAAATCATGTGACATGAGTTCATTTACACGTCGATGCTCGGCTCTGCGTTTGGCAAAATAAAACAAAGAGAAGATATTGGTAATATTATCCGAAAAAGAACCAATGATTTGGTGTTTACTTTCAGCCACTTCATTAGACAGCCGATTCAATTTTAGTGCCATAGGAAGCATGATTACCATAACCAACACACACCAGGCCAGCATGAAACAAAACACATTGAAATTGACAACCAGCAGGACAAAAACAGAAACAATGACCACACAAAAATGTTTTCCCACAATATGATGCAGATTAGCAAAAACGCTATCATATCCATCCAATAACCCTTTTAGTTTACTAATTACTGTACCACTAGGTGTATTTTGAAAATAGTTATAAGAATGGTGCTGCACATAATTGTATGCAGAAGATAATAACCTTTGCCTGGCATGTGGCTCAGCCTTCAACTCAGCAAAATCACTAATACGCCACACAACATCCAACACGATTTGTGCCGTGATAAACAACACAATAGGAAACACCAGTTGGTAATACGAAGTGATTGTTTCATTAGAAAACGCATCAACTAAAAGCTTAAAGGAGTAGTTATTAGCAAAGATATAAATCGCAGTGAGCACCGGCGCCTGAAACATTAAAACATACCACCATCGGTATGGTTTAATGACTTGCCATAAAAAATTCCATGCCGAATAAAATGGATATTTTAAATCTAAACCGTCCACTATATATGCTCAAAATTAAGGGTCATAAAAGTATACCATAAGAAACACTCAAGATGCTCATAATTAAGTCATTTCGATGTACAGCAAAATGAACAAGACACATTGATTGCTCCGGAAGTTGTTATTTTACAAGGATAACGGTAGACTTAGACTCAATCAAAGTCCCGGTGGCACAGCTGGATAGCGCAGCCCCCTCCTAAGGGGCAGGTCGGAGGTTCAAATCCTCTCCGGGACGCCAGTAAAATCAATGCTCCAATAGTCCATTTTTATAAGCACCTAATTAAATCAATTTGAATATTTTTACACCATTGCGCATAATTAACGTGTATTTATATTGCATAGGATGGAACACTGATGAGCATAATAAACAATGAATTTAATATGCCTGCACCCAGATGGATTAATACATATCCGAGTGGCCCTTATCGGTTTATAAACCGAGAGTTCTTTATTATTAGCTATGAAACAGATGCAAAGTTACTAAAAGAGGTTTTACCTCCAGGATTAGAATTATTAGAACCTATTATTAAATTTGAATTTATTCGCATGCCAGATTCAACTGGATTTGGCGATTATACTGAGTCTGGACAAGTCATTCCCATCCGCTATAAGGGTGAAGAAGGAACTTTTACTATTTCAATGTTCCTTGATTGCCATGCACCTATAGCAGGAGGAAGAGAAATATGGGGATTCCCAAAAAAATTAGCGAAACCAAAACTTTTTGTTGAAGAAGATGTTTTGGTTGGCATACTTGATTATGGAAGCATCCGCATTGCCACAGCAACCATGGGTTATAAGCACCATGCACTTGATCAACAAATTGCTCTTCAATCTATGAAAAAACCAATCTTTCTCCTTAAAAATATTCCTGGAGTTGATGGAACGCCAGAGATTAATCAATTAACCAGAACCTATTTGCAAGACATAACTGTAAAAGGGGCTTGGACAGGACCAGGAAGTTTAGAATTACATCCCCATTGTTTAGCTCCAATTGCCAATTTTCCAGTGAAAAAAATTGTTTCTGTAGCTCATTTTATCACTGACTTGACTTTACCCTATGGTGAAGTCGTAGAAAATTATTTAAGTTAAATAATGGAAATAATTATTCGGGAGCTCTTCAATGCCCATTTTTAGGTCTGTGAATGAGCTCTTCTCGATGAAATTTATTCTCCATCAGAAGAATACAATTTGGAGCCCTATTATTACTTAACATTTAGAGAAATTCTTTATAGATATCAACCGAAGATTCTTTACCAATTTTAGAAAAGTTTTGTTTCAGCCACTTTTTAGTATGCAGACGCCCTCTATCCCGTAAATAGCAGAGAAAATCCCAATCTAAATTATGTTTAGATGAAACCCCGTAATGTGCCATTTCCTTATCAGCTCGAATAGAATGTATACGCATTTTTTTAAGTTTCGAATTTTTATCCTTTTTTAAATCGAGTAGCTTTGAAACAAATGCGATAGCGCGCATTTCACGTAATAAGGTTGAATTAAAACTAATTTCATTAATACGATTAAGAACTTCTGATGCAGTGTGTGGAACCCCTCGTCTATATATTGGATTTAGATGTACAATCACGATATCCTGACTGCCACAATTATAGATTAAAGGGAAAATAGCCGGGTTACCGATGTATCCGCCATTCCAATACCTTTGACCCTCTATTTCAATTGATTGAGATAGATTCGGTAAACACGAAGAGGCAAGAATAGTTTCTACCGATAATTCAGGATTAGTAAAAATGCGTACTTTACATGTCTCTTCATTAGTTGCACAGATAAAAAGTTTAACTTTTGATTTTTTTCTAATGGCGTCAAAATCAATGCTTTTTTCAATGATTGATTTCATTGGATTGATATTGAATGGATTGAATTGATAAGGGGAGAACATTTGCGTGATCAATTCAAAGTAGTGATAAAATGGTGAACCTTCTAGACTATACTCATGAGTCCGCAACCACGGTATATCAAACCATGAATGGAGTGAAAGATAACCCTGGCTGTAGCTAATATCAGACCAGAAATCAAATAGTGCTTGGCGTGCTTCATCCCGATCATTATTTAATAAGCCTTGTGCAAGAACTATCGCATTCATTGAACCAACACTTGTGGCACTCAGCCCTTCTATATCTAAACGACCATCTTCTAATAAATAATCTATAACTCCCCATGTAAATGCGCCATGGGCGCCGCCTCCTTGAAGTCCAAGATTAATAAGTTTATGTGCCTGCCTCATTTTTATTCCATAAATCATGCAGTTATCAAACTTTAAAATAATTATAGCAGAAATTAAAAGGCACGTGCCTTGACGTAGTCTGAGTTGTAAGTAAATTCCGAAATCAGTTAAAGGAATTCTTTCCGAATATCAACTGAAGACTCTTTACCTATTTTAGAAAAATTATCCTGACACCATTTTTTAGCAATAAGACGTCCACGATCACGTAAATAGACTAAAAAGTTCCAATCAGCATTAAGTTTTGTAGAAACATCATGCTTAGTCATTTCATCATCTGACCGAATTGAATGCATATGCATTCTTTTTAGATCAAGCCCTTCTGTTTGTTTGCTATCAATCAAATCAGTCACAAAAGCTATTGCCCTCATTTCACGCATTAGCGAGGAATTGAAACTTACTTCATTCACACGATTTAGAATCTCACCTACATGATAAAGTGAACCTGGGCGGATTATAGGATTTATATGTACAATCACAACATCTTGACAGGTACAATTGTAAATTAATGGATAAATTGCTGGATTACCGATATACCCACCATCCCAGTAATATTGATCTTTAATTTTGACCGATTGAAATAGAAATGGAAGACATCCTGAAGCAAGTAACGTATCTACAGTTAACTCAGGGTTAGTAAAAATACGAACTTTACCTGTTTCCACATTAGTAGCACAAACGAATAGTTTTACAGTAGATCTTTTTCTTAACGCCTCAAAATCGATACTGTTCTCAAGAATTGTACGCATTGGATTTAAATTGAAAGGATTGAATTGGTATGGCGACATTAAATGGGTAATAATCTCAAACCAAAAATAAAAGGGTGAATGATCCAAACTAAATTGCTCTAAAGAAAACCAGGAATCACCAAACCAGTGTTTAAAAGACATTAGACTGTTTACTTTGCTAATTTCTTCCCAAAAATCATACAATGCTTGTCGGGCTTCATCTCGATCATTGTTTAAAAGACCCTGCGCCAATATTGCCGCATTCATTGTTCCCGCACTGGTGGAGCTCAAGCCCTCGATATCCAAACGCCCGTCTTCTAATAAATAATCCAAAACACCCCATGTAAAAGCACCATGAGCGCCACCACCTTGCAGTCCTAAGTTAATGGTTTTACGTGTTTTTTTCATTTTTATTCTATGACTCAGTATTATGAATACTTTTGAAGATTTTGTAGATAAAGTATAGCAGCTTTTTTCTGTACGATTGGAATGGATGCAACAACCACCTTCTGCTATCGTATATTTTTCCGATTTTTAGTTCCGGCAAGTTGCAATATCCTCCTAAGGGGCAGATGGGAGGTTCAAATCCTCTCCGGGACGCCAGTAGGATCAAATTAAAATGAGCATCGTATCTTATTTAACACCTCCATCTACCGGAGAATGATTAAATAATATCCAATTAGCGCATACATTTAATAATCTCTTAACTTTCTTTGTTTATAGTTAGTGCACAAAAATTCTCAAGTTAACTTCTACAGGATATTAATATGACAATACGCTATATTTCTTTTGCTATTGATGGCGGGCTATTTAATAACGATTATATAAATGCGGATTATGAAAATTTTACAAAGCATTTAGGAAATGCCGTTATAGTGCACAATAAAGCCTTTCTCGATACATTAAGAGAACAAAACAAACAATATGATTCTGTCTTTGCCTTCATTTATTCCAACAGGCAATCATATGAAGTGGATTTAATCAATGTCGGTTCTCGCACTCGTTTCAAAGGCTCAGCCTTTTCCGCAATTGAGACTGTTTGTCAAGATTTAGGTATCGTCTTTGATCCCTTACTGTTAGCTGATCTATACAATAATCTACCTTATGGAACAGCCTTCAATAAGGCTATAGCAGAAGTAAAAAATGGGAATTATATTTACAATCCTGAGTACGAAGACCACCCAACCTGCCCCGGTGATCATGACAAAATAGCCCTACTTTTAGCACAAATACAAAAAGCCGCTGTTGATGCAGTAGCCAAGCATCCCGGTGAAGATATTATTTTTGATGTGTTTGGTAATCATCAGCCGGGTCTTGAGTACACAAAATGTTTTTTTTCTGAGAATAAGCACCTTATTCCCAAGGGTGTGACCTTAAATTTAAACTACTACGATGGTGGAGAGCCGACTCTGTACAGCAGTATTGAGGGTGAGGGCGTCGTGTACTTTAATTTTGCGAAGCACGTTATTAATTTGTTGCAAACCCCGACTCTCAGCCGAGATGAATATGTAAAGTTGTCTATGCATCTTGAAAATCCAAAGAGCTTAATGGACATTGTTGCCCAGTACTATGCCAGGCACCCTGACTTATATCAGAAGGAACTTGTGCCGACCGAAGTAACACAACGGGTTCAGTCGGTTTGTCGGGAGCTTGGCCTTGATGAGACTCCATTTACACTGAGTCAATCTATAGAGGCTACAAGATTTGAAGCACAGGAAGGGGAAAAAGAAGCGGAGAAAGCAGAGGAAACCCAGCACGATCTGCCCGCAGGGTCCATGGCCATCAACTCACAAACAGGACTAAGCAATCCGGGGCGAAGCCAACATGGATTTTATGCTGCGGGTGAAAAGGGCCAGGAAAAGGCAGAGTCTTCGAATCAGAAACATCCCTCACTACGTTCTTGCACTTTGTATTAGACTTTATACATTTGCTGCAAGCTGCGTTACAGCATTGCAGCAAATGCGTAGTCAGGACTGCTGGTAAGTAACACAGTAAACTCGACAATCCCTGGCTTAAAACCTACTTTAACCGCTTGCAGAATTAAGCCAAGATTAGATTTTTGTGCTTTACATGCTACTTGATGTCGATTTTGATACCATGCAGCCAACATCAGGCTGTTCTAAATTTAAAGGCTATTATCGATACTTCCTTGAGTTCCTACCAAAATAAAATAATCGAGATTATTGAAAAACACTGATGATTTATCCCGATGAGCTTTTATCGAGGCAACTTGTAAAGTCTGATTTTATCGTGTCAACACATGAGCGGATTGAATTTTAATCTATTTGATGATATAATGTTCATTCTTTTTTGAGTTCTGAAGTGCCTTCAAAAGCACGACCTCTTTAAAAAAAATAAAAAAGGAAAAAACTATTCCTCGGAGTACGTCATGTGGTTCACATTTGCTATTTTTGCTGCCATTTTATGGGGTTTTAATTACGCTTTAGCTGAAAAAATATTAAACAGTATTTCACCCATTACGCTATTGGCACTCGAAATGACAATAGGTGCTGTGTTGTTTACCTGCATTTCCTTTTTTACTACGATGAAAAGAGATGTTGAACTTTTAACAACAGACTCTGGTTTATTATTATTAACTGTTGCCGAGATAGCAATCGTACTCGTCGCCAGTTATTTTATCGCCACCTCCATTAGTCTTAAAAATGCGACCATTGCTGGTATCGTCGAATTGAGTTACCCCATATTTACTGTTATTTTCACCTGGTTTTTATTTAACCAAGTTCACGTAAATCTTTCAGTCATCATTGGTGGACTGTTAATTTTCATTGGCATTTTAGTAATAAGCTTGGCATAAAAGACAAGACCTATTTCTACTGCAGCACAATCATGCCCTGCCCCATTTTCCCTCTTTTTTTCTATTTATTTGTTTGTTGCTGCAGTATTATTATTTTGGATGAAAACAGGGATAAAAGCATAAGGAATTGAAAATGAAAGCAGAAATTATAAAAAGTAAACTGGATCTCTATGATCAAAACAAAGGGCTTTTTAGAGTCCTTAGAGATGAGCCACATATTAAAGCGTTACGTGAATTTTATAATAGCAAACTTCAGGGAGTACATACTTTATCCCCACCATTGCTTCTAGAATTAGCGGTCATTTTGTTAGGTAAAAATGATAGGAATGGAGATTCAGAAAGCAGTCAAATTTTTAGTGAGCTTGTTCAGCATTTTGGCGGTTATGAAGCATTAGAAAGTTTAAATAAACAGAAGCAATTATCAGCAGAAAATGTAGCATTTCTTGAAAAAAATCATACTCATGCCAAACAGTTAGCTCCTTTATTAAGCACTATTGGCAGTAAAATTTCTCCTTCTACTTTGACCATCTTGCTTCAGACTGCAGAAAAAATATCAGATCAGGAAGGCTTAATTGAGACGTTCAAATATTTTGAACAATTTGCACTCTCTGAGAATGCTGCTCTTTATTTTGAATTAATAAATCTCCTTACTCGTTATAGAATAAACATGGATGATGTTGTTCCGTTATTGAGTGAAGTAAAACAACTGACTCCTATAAAAAAGGCATTAGACGTATTGAATAGGCCTGACTCACAATTATTACATCGCGATAATGTTATCGCGATCCTGAAATTACAAAACCCCTATTATTTTTATAGAATTTTGGAGCTTCTCCCTAATACGCAAGAAAGCTTAAATAGGTTATTTGCCATTGATGACATACTCGATAAATGTTCTCGAGCAGAAGAAATCATCAAGAACTTTAAAAGCGCAGGATGGGAACTCGAGCATTATTTGAAGTATATTTTTAATGTCAATAGAAATGGGGTTGATTTAGAGAGCGCTACAAGTTCGTTGATGAATATGAAAGTCGAACCCGAGTTACTTCCATTGATATTAGAAACACTATTTGCCCGTTCTAACGAAAGCATTGCTCTAGTCAAAGCCGTGGGTCTTTTAGAGGAACACTTAAAAGAGGATATGGATTTGGCCTTCGCCACTAAATATCCTGATCGGGTCGCTGCAGCGATAGCGGAACTTAGAAAAGAAAAGTGTTTCAATGAACAAACACGCGACGCTATCTGCTCTCATCCTGAATATGCTGTTGAATTAGCGCAGGCCTTGGTTCAATTTCACCGTATAGATTATACGGCACGCGCAGCCTATGATGGAATCATGAAATATCCCCAAAGTGCGGATAAGGCAGCACGGGTGATTGAGTATTTAGATAAAAATTCACTCTTGCACAACACCAAGGGTAAAACAGACGTCTATAAAGGGAAAGTGAAACGATCTTCTAATTCAATTGTTGCCGCAGTCTGTAAAGCAGAGTTAACGGACAACTCTTTGATTAAATTATTCGACATAATGCAAGCGGCAAAACTCTTAAGCCTCCCTAATCTTCATAAGGTAATAGCCAAGTTGAAATACATCAAAACCGTAGCTAGTGCAGCAATATGTTTAGCTAATGGGAATAAATTTAATCAATTAAGCTTTGAGAGTATACTAAGTGACCCGATTAATTCTATAGCGATAGCAGAGCGTTTAGGAGGAACTCCTGGCTCGCCGTCTTCACCTAAGATAATTAACGAAGGCGCTAAGGATTTTGTAGAAATTAGAAAGGCTGCAAAAGTCTTAGCACAGGGACAGCGACAAGGGCTTTTCTTTACTCAGCTAGAACCAGAAAAGGTAAAAACTTTTGAAAAAGCAACACATAAGAAAATGGCTGCCATACACAATGAAGCCATGATGAAAATTGCTGAGCATACCAGCGACCATCATCTGGAGGATATTACAGAACATCATGCAGCGAGCAGCGCTTATTTTTCAATACACAAAAAATAAGGCAAGAAGGTTGGACTTACAGTCCAGCCCAGCTTGTGCAATTCCCGCGAATCGACAATAGTTTTCAACTGAGTTAGCCTGATTGCTTGCAGCGAGGGGTGTTATTTGTAGGTAATGCGCATTAAAAGCCACTGTTTTAACCTATTTTTTTGATATTCGTGGTACAATTGCCAATTATATAAGCACGTTGAGCATTATAATCAATGCCATTTTCTCCTGTTCGCAGTCATTCATAAATAAAGGAAACTACATGAGTTTTAAGTCACTAGGTTTAATCGAACCCTTACTTCAATCCATTGATGAGTTAGGCTACAAAGAACCCTCTCCTATTCAGACTCAAGCGATTCCACAAATATTATCAGGGAAAGACGTTCTTGCTTCGGCACAAACAGGAACAGGTAAAACGGCAAGTTTCGTATTACCTCTTTTGCAAAAACTCAGCTCAAAACCACGGGCTAAAAGTAATTGTACTCGAGTCCTCATTCTAACTCCAACGCGTGAATTAGCCAGCCAAGTACATGAAAGTATACTGCAATATGGACGCTACCTATCGCTTCGTTCTACGGTAGTTTTTGGTGGAGTAAAAATCAACCCCCAAATGATGAGGTTACGTTCGGGCGTTGAACTGTTAGTCGCCACGCCAGGACGTTTATTAGATTTACATCAGCAACGAGCTATACAGTTTGATCAAATTGATACTCTGGTTCTGGATGAAGCCGATAGAATGCTGGATATGGGTTTTATTCACGACATGAAACGAATCATAAATTGGCTGCCCAAAAACCGGCAAAACCTCATGTTCTCAGCCACGTTTTCTGAAGAAATTCGAAATTTGGTAAAAACCATTCTGAATCACCCTGTTGAAATTGATGTTACGCCACGAAATACAACCGTAGTGAAAATCAAACAAACAGTACATCCTGTTGATAAAAGTCAAAAAGCAGCTTTATTGAGCCATTTGATTCATAAAAACAAATGGGGTCAGACCTTGGTTTTTTCAAAAACCAAGCACGGGGCGAATAAATTAGTAAAACAATTAGCCGACGCACAAATTCATGCAGCAGCGATTCATGGCAATAAATCTCAATCCCAACGAACTAAGACTTTAGCAGAATTTAAATCAGGTGAATTACATATTTTAGTAGCCACAGACATTGCTGCCCGAGGTATTGATATTGATCAATTGCCTTGTGTGGTTAATTTTGATTTACCCCAAGTTGCAGAGGATTACGTCCACCGTATCGGTCGAACAGGCCGCGCTGGCGCTTCAGGATTAGCCGTTTCTTTAGTAAGCGCTGATGAGGGGTAGCAATGCGCCTTGCCGGAGTTAAATGAATTACTTTCTCCATGTGATTACTAATCTCCGTATCTTGTACCCCCATCCGGGTATTAACATAACCAGGACAGATTGCATTACAACTAATACCATACTCACCCCATTCAGCTGCAATTGCTTTCGTATAGCCAATAACACCGTGTTTGCTTGCAACATATGTAGAAGATAAGGCAGCACCCAAAAAACCCTGTATGGAAGCAACATTAACTATTCTTCCATATGTTTGTTTTTTCATTTCGGGTAATAAGTAACGAGCAAAATGAAAAATACTTCTCAGATTCGTATTAATTACCCTATCCCACTCGGCATCAGTTACTTGATCCACAGTATGAAAAGGACCACCAAAACCCGCATTATTAACAATAATGTTGGGAAGATTTCCTGCTTGTTTTAGCTGATTTAGAACATGTTCTACGAGGACACTATTGCCTACATCACATTGAAAAGCTTGAATAATTTTATTATGTTTCAGCTGTAGTGCTTGAGCAAGTGAAGCTATTGGGTCGAGATTAAGATCCAATAAAATTAAAAGATCTGTTGTTTCAATAATTTTTTGTGCAATAGCAGCTCCAATTCCAGCACCAGCGCCAGTCACTAAAGCAATACGCCGTTTATTAGATTTCATTATAAAACTCCTTTTTCCGGCAATATTTCAATTTCGTTAACTGCAATTTCTAAAGGTAAGAGCACCAGCTGGGATAGAAATCGAGCGACTAGCTCAGGATCTAACATATCACTTTTTGAAAAGCCTGGTCGATCGTTCCAGATTTCTGTATAAGTTGCACCTAAAGTGACATGAGTAACGCGTATATGATAATGTTTTCCTTCTTCACCTAAATTTGTAGATAAACCCTTTAGCCCCCACTTAGAAGCGCCATAAGCTAAATTATTATTTAATCCGACTTTATTTGCTATAGAACCAATGTTAATAATACGCCCACCATGATGCTCTTTCATGATACGGTAGGCTTCTTTTGAGCATAAAAAGGCACCCGTTAAATTGGTTTTGATTATTAAATCCCATTCAGCAGTGGACGTATTTTCAATAGAATTGAAAATTCCAAAACCTGCATTATTAACCAGTATATCTAACGGATAATTCAAAGATTTAAGCCAAGAAAACAGGCGAAGTACAGAGCTTTCCTGTGTCACATCCAATTGTTGTAAATGAATTTCTCCTGGATTTAATCTCATATTTTCTTGAAATGGTGCCTGCCTTGAGGTAACGATAACCGTAGCATTTTCCTTAATTAGGCTTTCTGCTAATGCTTTGCCAAGACCAATCCTTCCTCCAGTAATCAAAATTAATTTGCTTGCTTTTTTTTCCATTAGCTTTCCTATATGATGCTTTTATTATTATTCCGTTCGATGAAAAATAAATGAATTTATCCATCTACAACTTTCTTGTTATCTGTTCATTAAACTCTTTTCTACGTTCTGATTCAGTTTCTAAAATACCCATAAAATGAGAGGTCACCATATAGGGATTTTGTTTATTCACACCACGAGCAACCATACATAAATGTTGACACTCAATCATTACCCCAACCCCTTTGGGTTTTAAATGAGTATATATTGATATAGGCGCGGTTTTTTGGACGAAAAAAGGTAATTTTTAAGAGCTATTCTTCTAAGTAACAGAGGAGAATAGAATGAGCAAAAAAAGAAACTATTACACGGCATCAAAAAAATCAAAGATAGCAGTTGCGGCAATTGAAGGAAAATTGACTCAGGCTCAACTGACCAGCGAATACGGTGTGCATCCTACCCAAATTAAAGCATGGAAGCAAACAGCATTGCAGGCTATTTCAGATGCTTTTTCCAATTCTCATGATAAGGATAAAAAAGAGCAAGCCGAGCTTGTTGGTGCTTTGTATGAGGAAATTGGTCGACTTCAAGCCCAATTATCATGGTTAAAAAAAAAGACTGCCACTGAGCTTGGATGAAAAGCGTAAGCTGATTGATAGCAACGCTGAAATATCAATCCGAGAACAATGCATGCTACTCGGATTGAGTATTTCCAGTTATTATTACAAAGCGTCTCCTATATCAGCAGAGGACGAGCGGCTCATGGCGCTGTTAGACGAGCATTATCTCCAGTATCCATGTGAAGGTAAAGTGAAGCGCGCACAATGGTTGTCCCTTGAAGTTGGCTATCCTGTTGGTAAACGACGCATCAAGAGACTCATGGAGGCTATGGGATTAGAAACCGTCTACCCAAAGCCAAATACAAGCGTTCCCAATAAAGAGCACACCGTGTACCCCTATCTATTACGTGACATCGATATCACTAAGCCTAATCAGGTCTGGGCTGCTGATATTACCTACGTGCGTATGAAGGGAGGCCATGTTTACTTGGTTGCCATCATGGACTGGTATAGTCGGTATGTGCTTCAATGGGCGGTGTCCCCAACATTAGAAGCAGAATTTTGTGTAGAGGCGCTAAAAAACGCGTTATTACAGGGGCGGTGTGATATTTTTAATACCGATCAGGGTGCTCAGTTCACGTCTAATGATTGGATCAATACCTTGAAGGCCCACAAAATCTCTATCAGTATGGATGGGCGCGGCCGATACCTCGATAATATTTTCATAGAACGTTTATGGCGCAGTGTTAAGCAAGAAAAACTCTATCGGTATGATTTCGAAACAATCGAAGAGATAGAGCTGGAATTAGCTGAGTATTTTGAATATTATAACAACCGAAGACTCCATCAGTCTTTTGGATATTTAACACCAGCTCAAGTGTATTTCGGACACCCTAGTACGGTTTCTAAAACATAGTTCGGTGTGTCATGGCTTACCCACAGGGTCCACAGGCCTATCCGAGACGATGAAGGCTCTACTGGCCTATGGACTTGTGGATAAGCCATTCTGTGAGAGCAGGAGTTAATAAACCAATTCGGAATAGCTCTTATTTTTCCTGAATTTTGTTCCAGATTACCAGACCTAGATTATATTGCCTCTGCAATTTGTACGGTTAATTGCTCTTGGATCTGAAGTCGACGCGAAAAACATTCCACTATCCTGGCTAATTTAGATAATCCAACTACCTTATTATCAGGGATATAACCTATATGCACACGACCATAAAATGGCAACATATGATGTTCGCACATCGAAAACATTTCAATATCACGAAGTAATACAAGTTGGTTGTATTGTTTTTCATTTGAAAAACAAGTGCTCAAAACTTTTGCCGGATCAATAGAATATCCCTCATATAATTCTTTCCAGCTATCTACAACCCTTCTTGGAGTATCTATTAAACCTTCTCTCTCTGGATTTTCTCCAATCAACCTAAGTAACTTTTTGATAACGTCTCCAGCCCCTTGATCATCGGTTTTTTGTTGTTCTTCATCCATATCAATTGAATATTTCTCTGCTTGCATTATAACAACTCCTTAAATGATGCTACCTATAAGTTTAGTTCATTAAATAAAGAGCAAACTGCAAACTACTCAAGAAAAAAAATCAAAACACCCCTTCAATCCAAAATTTGGTCAAACTTTTTTCAAGGTCTATAATTAAAGATAAAAAACATGGGATAAAAAATGTCGTATTCAGAACTAATTATTAATATTGGTTTTTCAATTTGCTTAGTTGCAAATGCGGCATTATTTATTCCACAAATTTTTGCCTTGTTAAAAGTAAAAAGCTCAGAAAGCTTGTCGTTATTTACTTTTTTGGGGTTTAATGTGATTCAATTGTTCACCTTTTTTCATGGTTGGATCGTAAACGACCTTATTCTGGCCGTTGGTTCCATCCTCAGCTTAATCACTTGTGGTACTGTTTCTTGGCTCATTGCCTATTATAAATATTTTAAAAAAAAATCTTTGGATAATGTGGTGAGATAATTATGCCTAAGTTTGTTGAAGTGGAACATAAATTTTGCTTTGATAATAAGCAAAGCTTCAAAAAAGCAGAGTCAGCTATCTTGCGACTCTACCCTCTCCGTGATTATAAGGTTGATGTTGCTGAGCGTTATTTTATTATAGATGGGTTAAATAATTTTATTATTCGACACAAAGTGGATGAAGAGAAACAAAGCTTGACTCTAAAATCTTTTACCCCCGGAAAAGATTCACAAACACGGCTCGAAGTTGAAATTTCTTTAGCTCAAGAACAGGGTGATCAGTTACAAACAGTAGAAAAATTTTTAACCGTGTTCAATAGCTATAAAGAATATAAGTTGATGAAACATCTGCAAGTCTTCCTTTTCCCTGAAGCAGAAGTGGTTTTATACCAAGCAATTACTCAAGATAGGGAGTTGTATGCATTGGAAATCGAAAGCGTCAAGGAATCAAAATATCAAGCGTTAAAGCATATAAAGCAATTCGAACTACAATTAGGGCTGGATGTACGAAAACGTGAAAAGCGTTGTTTGTTTGAGCTATTGTTTCCATATAGATAAAAAACCTTTTAAATTAGAAAACCAGGGTTTATTTACAATTCGCCAGAAGACACAGTGGAACTGTAAACTGACTCTAATAATGTAGGGATACTGCAATGCAATCAGATAATAAAGTAGCACTTGTTACTGGCGGGGCTAAGCGAGTTGGACGAAGTATTGTTGAAACATTAGCGCAAAATGGTTATGACATTGTCATTAATCATCACGCATCTGATGAGCAAGCTATAGAGGTAAAAAAGATTGTAGAACAATTTGATCAAAAGGCTCTTGTGATAAAAGCGAATATTCGATCTCTTGCAGAAATTCGTGATATGTTTGCTGCGATTCATGACTCCTTTGGTCGAATGGATTTACTCGTGAATAGTGCTTCGCTTTATGTAAATCACCCCTTTCCCTGCGAGGACTTTCAACTCTTGCATGATTCCTTTGAGGTAGGTGTATATGGAAGTCTCTATTGTGCCAACGAGGCAGCAAAAATCATGTTAAAGCAAGAGCGTGGAGCCATTATCAATATTATTGATTTATTTGCTTTTTACCCTCGTAAAAATATGATGTTTCATGGTATATCAAAGGCTGCACTAGCAAGCTTGACCCAATATCTTGCAGTGGAATTAGGCCCAAACATTAGGGTTAATGCTATTGCACCAGGACCAGTTTTGCCACCTGAACAATATTCAGCAGAGCGACAAATTAAATCAGCAGAACGTACCTTATTAAAACGCTGGGGAAAACCGGAAGATGTTGCCGGGGCTGTTTTATATTTGGCTGAGGCAGATTATATTACTGGGGACATTATGTTTGTTGATGGTGGCCGACATATCAATATGACCGATTAAAACCGTTCCCATAAAATCAGTCATCAAGATACAATCTACCCTTCATTAAGCCGTTATTATCCTTAAGGTGATTCCAACCATCTCCGTATTTTATCCATTAACCGAGCCAAATTGATTTACTTAAGGTAATCAACTGATATGATGCTCTTTTTTTCCAATGAATAGGGATGTTAATTAACCATGTCACCCGAATTAAAAGAAATTATTGAGAAACTGATTCAAGAATATCCCAGCGATTATACAGAAATGCATGCTATAAAAACGCAATGGAATCAATTAATCGAACAGTTAAGTAAAGCGGAAAAATACATAAAATTATTACAAACAGAAAAAGAAGAATCCTCAATCATCCTATTAGGTCAATTAGCTCATAACCTAGGTGTATTTAATACCCATGTAGTGTCGAATTATCCCAAAGCCCTTGAATTGTTCAAGATTGCATTAGAAGCAAAACAAGCAACTGATGTTCCCCCTGAATCTCGTGCATTAACTCATGCTCATTTGGCTGACTGTGCCTATCGTAATGGTAACACTGTTCTAGGAATCATACATTTTGAAGAAGCAAATCAGCGATACAAACAGGCCAAAGACCATAAGGATACAGATTTGGCAAGGGCTTTTGTACTGCATGCTGCGGGTAATGCATACTATAATGTTGGAGCCTATTCTAAATCATTAGCACTGTTTTCTGAGGCTCGAGAATTACGCTTAAAACATTTGCCAGAAGACGATATTGATTTTGGTTATCTGGAGCACGATCAAGCAGATGTGTGGACCGCTCTTGGAGAGTATCAATTTGCTGCAAAACTATTCCAATCATCACTCGAAAAAAAGAAAAAGTATTTTGAGAATGACCATACAAATATTGCACTGCTTTACCAATGCCAGGCATTACTATCTATAAAAAACAACCAATTATCGGAAGCAGAAACCAATCTAAAATGGGCATATGCTATTTACGCCAAACATGCCCAACATTCGGCCTCAGAAGTTCAACCTGACTTATTACGTAATTATTTTTACAGTATTCTTCTGCAACTTGCTGCAGATAATTTTGCTCAGGCCAAAGATGAAATCGTTCACTTCAAATCTCAAGTAGAAGCCATCAAAGATAAAACCCATTCTGCATACGTCAGATTAGCTCAGGTTAGCAATAGATTACTTCAGTACCAAAATCAGCCCAAAGAAGCGTTAAAACAACTAGAAGAAACCATTTCCAATTTTATTCCGAGGCTCGACTTTAACTCAGCAAGAGAATTACTCACTGTAGATACTAAATTTGATGTAGCTTCTTTAATTAGCGAATATGCGATTGAATTGTTCATCCAAAATGGCTATCAAAATTTTGATGACACGTTAAAGTTAATCAAGCTTGCTTTTCAATTAAAGGAAGATTTTTATCAAAGCTTGCCTATGTCCAATCCTCCATTGGGAACTATTAGTTTTGCGTTTAGCGATTATGATCTAGGTTTGCTCTATTATTTAGCGGCCTTAGCATCGAATAATAGTAAGGAGCGGCAAGAAAAACTAATCACAGCGTCACAATATGTTCAAAGTGCAAGAGATAAACTAATACAAGTAGGTTTAAATAAAAATCATATTAATTTGCTTGCTTGTACCACTCAATTACACAAAATTGAGGGAATTTTAAAGCCCAATAAACAAGAAACCGAAACCCTACATCTGACACTGCGGCATCGTATCATGTTTTTTACCAGTGCTAAGAAAATGGAGAATGCTCAAGAGGAGCATATCCCCTATTTGGATACAATTCTTAGAGACTATCCATGACCTTGCGCAATAATCAATGGATTAAAAAAAAATCGCTTTCTTACTCTCATCTCCAACCTGCGCTCCCCGATAAGAATTAGGTGTAGGTTGGGCCTTGGCCCAACAAAAGCTTTTCTTATTTTTAAGACAGGTGATATGTGGAGATCAATTCCGAATTATTGATACATTTTTGGATTGCTTCGAGACGTGATGCTTTAATTCTATTCGTAATTTCATGACCCGTATATTTCGAAGAGAGCTCTTTAGTATTAACCGATTTGGCTGCTTGAAAGGCATTAAGTACTTGCTCTGCATAGGATGTTTCTTGGGTGCAAAGCTCAAAAATATGCAGGCATTCATTTAAACGTTCTTTACTATAAAAAGCGCCAATGTTGATTAATAAATCCAATACCCCCTCTGCATCTGATTCAGAAACACAACGAAATTGTGCTAAGTTTTGATTGATTAATAACGCCAGATCCCGGTATTGGTTTGGTACGTTAAATTGTTTGCAAAACTTAATTATTTCCTCTTTAGGCTGGTCGTGCATCAAAGCAGCAAAACGAACACTAAAAGAATCCTGATGATCGGCAGCGCGTTGGAGCGCCTTAATGCCAGCTCCTGGTATTTTTATACAAGGGAATAAAATACTATTTGCTCCACATTTTTTAAGAACATCGAAAAAATGTTCCGGATATGCTCCCATAAGTGCACGTTCTAATTCCTTCCAGATTCGCTCAGCACTCAATTCACTTAGCTTATCTTCAACAACCATCTGTTCCATGAGTGCCATCGTTTCCTTGGCTACTTGAAAACCTAAGGACGCTGCGAAGCGGGCTGTGCGTACTAATCGAAGCGGATCGTCAACAAACGCAGGTGATACATGCCGTAATATATGATTTTCTAGATCATCTTTTCCATGATAAGGGTCAATCAACTCGCCCAAACCTCCTTCTTCGAGTGGCTGCGCCATGGCATTGATAGTCAAATCGCGCCGCCTTAAATCGTCAATTATAGTGATTGAAGAGGATACATCGAACTCAAAACCCGTATGCCCAGGACCTACCCGCTTTTCACATCGAGCAAGCGCATGTTCTTCTTTCGTCTCTGGATGTAAAAACACAGGTATATCTTTTGCTTCTTGACTCGCTATTGGCTTATAACCTAGTTTCAACATATCCTCGCGAGACGCACCTACAACAACCCAATCGTTGTCTTTAGGATGATTGCCCAGCAATTTATCGCGTACTGCCCCACCCACTAAATAAATTTTCATAAGCTTAAAGTATAAAATTGGTTTAAACTGTACATTTTAAATCCATATAAGCAATTTATCAACAATTATGCCTAATGGAGTACATTTTTTTGTCCATACTAAAATATGGACCAGATAGGACGAGGACTACAAAATGAATTTATATGCTGCTGCAATTGAGATTACTCCAGTAAAAGAAAATGTAGTACAAACCACTTCACCCTTTTTTGCGTCTGTATTTTTATACGTACAAATTTTTTGCATAGCGATTGGGATTGCATCTCTATTTATTGCTTTTTATATGCTTCGCCCAAAAGAAGAAGAGCAAAATCGCATTCAAGACCAATTTCTGTTTTATTTGATCTTGGGACTTTTTTTCATTTTTTTCCCTTTTTTACTCGAATATTTTAGCTGAGTCAGATTATATCTCGCTGCCCACTATTTTGATTATCGCTGAAACATCAGCTAAGCATTAAATCACAGTCCCTCTTAGCGCTTATCAATTCGCTAGCATGGATAAATTGGACTATAATTAAACAGCACTATTTTTTGCTGGAGCCCCTCATGTTAAGTTTATCCCTTAGAAAATATATGAAGGATCATGATATTGCCTATAAAACCATCAATCACCCTAGAGCATATACCGCTTCGCAATGTGCTCAAGGTGCACATATTAAAGGCGACTATTTTGCTAAATCGGTTATTGTCAAATTAGATGGCAAATTTGTACTCATCGCCATTCCTGCGAATGTACGTCTTGATTTAGAACGATTAAAAAACGAAACCCATGCCAAACAGGCAGAAATTGCTAAGGAGTTTGAGTTTCAGGATAAATTTGCTGATTGTGAAGTCGGCGCCCTACCGATTTTTGGTGAACTGTATGGTATGGATGTTTATCTTGCAGATAGCTTGGCTCATAAAGAATGGTTAGTTTTTAATGCAGGTAATCATACTCAACTGCTAAAAATTAAATGTAATGATTTTTTAAACCTTGTGCATCCTAAAACGTTATCACAATGTTAATAGGTTCATGTAGATCTATTGCTAAATCAGAGGCCCAAAGAGACAGTCTTCCTTGCTATTTCCTCATCAAAAAATTGAAGAGGAATAGTTCTCGTCTTGGATTCATCTAGGGAAAACTGGAAACGATGCAAAAGGAGTTCATTGATAACCAGAGTCATTATGGAAAAAACCATCGTGGTAAGGAAAAAATGGGTATATTCCATATCAAATTTGTAGGCCAAAAGGGATGCAACAAGTAAGCTTACACCACAGGAAATGGCTTTTCTAATCGTTTTATTCCAATAAATTGGGTCACTCTTTTCCTTGAGCATTTTTTGTTCATGCATTAATTGACTCAGTTGCTTTTCCTTAAAGTCACGATAATCTGAAGCTTTCTCGCGAAGATCTTTATAAGACATGGGGAAAAATAGGCAATTGGCGCTCTGGCTTATCGAGTTAAAACGCCTGCAACTTAAGGCAACAGCAGTCATATCCTTTGGGTTAATAATATAATTATTCTCATTATCGCGAGCATTAAGAACCTCCAACAACATCTCATCGGCAAGTTCATCAAAAGGATCTTGATTTTTTTGATTGTTATTATGCATTGCCTTTCCTTGATATTAACGCCTTATCCTAATAAAAGATGTGACAACAGGTCACAGAATATTGGCCTATTCCTACTATTGCCTTAAGGGCAATATTTTCTAAAGAAACACTTTTTTGAAATGACAAATTAACAACAAAAGTCTTGTCACTTCAAGTAGAAAGTAAAGGTTTAGATTTTGAATTACATGAAGTTCTTATAGATAATTAGAAGCAATCCTTGACGATTTTTATTTGCTCTTGTGTTAATGTTAAGGAACTAATGAGTTGCAGATCATTCGCATTTAGACTATCAGTTTATTGATAATAAATAACTCACTTCAATGGGTTCCTAAGCAGGCGGCTTTCTAATGGACGGTAATGAATTAATCTATTCAGTCAATGACAAACCTCCTTTCGTAAAATTGTTTTTACTTGGACTCCAACATACCCTGCTTATGTCAGTCTATCTGGTTCTCATTATTATTGTGGTAAGAACTTCAAAGTTACCCGATCATATCGCTGTTGATGCGGTAAGAGTGGGTATGATTGCCCTTGCAATTGCAACTTCGCTACAAGCCTTAAAGGCGCCTATAGGCTCCGGATTTTTAGCGGCACCGGTGGTATCCGCTATTTATTTCAAGGCCTCTTTACTAGCCGCTGACGTAGGAGGATTACCTTTAGTATTGGGAATGACCGTATTTGCAGGTTTTTTAGAAATTCTTTTTTCCCGCCTGCTGTACCATTTACGAGTGATTTTTCCACCAGGAATTTCTGGTTTTATCATTGTGATTGTTGGCATTGAATTAGGTCTTGAAGGGATTAGGCAATTTTTAGGAGTAGCAAATTTGCCTAATCATCATTTTGAAACTGATTTTTGGGTCGGGCTTTTTACTTTATCTATGATGGTCGGTTTAAGCATTTGGTGGCGTGGAATTATTAAACTGATTTGCTCTTTTATAGGTTTAGTATCTGGCTTTATTGTCGCTTTTTTATTTGGTGTCATTCAGCCTGAAAAAATTGCACTCTTAAAGACCATACCCTTTTTTGCTTGGCCTAATTTTTCATTCATTTCTTATCAGTTTTCATGCGGACTTATTTTGCCCTTTTTTATAGCCAGCATTGCTGCAGCTTTGCGCACGATTGGAGTGGTTACCACTTGTCAAAAAATTAATGATCCAAACTGGAAAAGCCCTGATTTAAAGTCAATTAAAAGTGGAGTATTTGCCGATGGGATGGGCTCAGTAATTGCAGGATTATTAGGTATTCCTGGTATTAGTACAGGTCCAAGTTTAGTCGGTATATCGAGTGCCGCTGGAGCAACAAGTCGATACATTGCTTTTGCAACAAGTTCTATTTTGGTGATTCTTTCATTATTCCCCAAAATTGTTTCTATTTTATTAATCATTCCCATGTCCGTTGTTGGTCCCGCATTAATGTTTACTGCAAGCTTTATGATCGTTGGGGGAGTGCAGGTAATGACCTCTCGAAATATTGATGCCAGAATGACTTATGTTATTGGTTTTGCTTTTTTATTTGGACTGAGTAAAGAAATATATCCCACATTCTACAACTCGTTACCCCATTCATTACAATCGATTACAAGTACTTCGCTTTCACTTTCAGTTTTTGTAGCTCTTTTGCTGCATATGATCTTTCGTATCGGTATACGCAAAGATGCAGTGATAACCTTTGAAAAGGAAAAAGATTTATCCAAAGATGAGCTGAATTATTTCATCCATGAAAATGGTAAAAAATGGAGCATTAACACAACAACAATGGACCGAGTTGCACTCACAACTGGAGAAGTGATGCAACATCTGCGTCGTACCCAATTGGCTGAAGGTGATGTTGATGTTAAATTAAGTTACAACCAAGTCGACTTTATTGTACATATAAAATACATGGGTGACTTGTTATTACTACCCTTTGTCAACCAAGGAAAAAAAATTTTTCTCGAGGAAGAAGCATTTTCTTATGGATTAACTGATTTCTTAACAGGCGTCTACCCAGATAAATTTGAGCGTTTTATGCTCAACCGTGAGGCCCATATCAAACTGTACTTTATTGTGTAAGTTCCTAATAAAAAACCTTTTAATTCTTATGCTTCTGAAACTGCTTTGGTTCCTTCATAATATCCTAAAAGACAGGTTCCTGCGGCAATTAACACCGTGCCTATCCACTGGAGTATGTTGATTTGCTCATGAAAAAAAATGTATGAAGTCAATGAAACCGTTATATAAAGTATGGCTGTAAGGGCTAATGCAATGGATAAACGAGTATCTTTGATAATTCTCATCCACAATAAAAAAGACAATAATTCAAAAACATAAGCTAGAAAAAAAGGATAATTAGACAGCCAAACTCCCCCGCTAAAATTCAGCGCCGCTACTTTAAACAATAATTGTGCTGCGGTATCGCTACTCAGGAGTAAAATCCAAATGATTACTTTCAGTAAAGGTAGTGTTTTGTTCATTTAAATTTGAGCTCCCGCAATTAATAAAATGCCTATTCCAATCAGTGATACGCCAAGCAATTCTATAGAGCTCAAGGCTTCTTTTAAAAAATAACCGGAAGAAAAAATAATGAAAATTTTTTGCAAGCCAGTAATTGGATAAGCCACTGAAAGAGGAAGATGAGCTAATAGATACATATAAATCACGAGGTCAGCAATATAAAATGACATCGCTAAATAGAACCAATAATCTTTGATGATACTCAGGTAATATCGAAAACCGCGTGCATCGATGTGGTCTATAGTAGCTTTTTTTAGGCAAACGTGCAGAAATGTCTCTGTCAAGGCACCGATTACGAATAAGATAAAATAATATAGGAATATCATTATCTGTCCTTGTAATTACGATATGGGCTAGAATAGCAACAGTCCCCTTCAATTAAGTTATAAATACGCTGATTTATTTCATAGTGTTTTAATATGTTCTTTTGAAATTCCGATTCATTTATTCTCGATAGCTTAGGATGATCGAATCGTGAAATAAATTGTTTCAGAGGATTTTTAAAAACGGTTGTTTCTGTCTTTTCACCACAGATGTCAACTCCAACACATCGACGTGATTTTAATAACTGAATTACAGAGCACATTTCTTCTAATGAAATAACCCCTTGATCCCAATCGGTTTTAATCACATCCACATTCAGCACATCTTTATCAATGCTTAAATAAAAAGGCAGGTCGCTATTACAAAGGGCTAAAGCATTTTCTACAACTGCAATCCCTTGTTGCATCAATTCTCTTCCAGGAACACTAAGCATTTTTTTTTGAGCGATAAGCTGAATTACCCCGAGTCGCTTTTCCACAGGACCATAACCTTGTGTCGCTCCAATATGAATTATTTTTTCACATAGAGAAATTTTCGCTGCCATATTAACCCAGTTTCCACAAGAAAATTGAGGTGGAATGAACGAGCAATCGGTATGATTATCAAGAATAACTAAAATAAAGGGTTCAGTAAGTCGAGTGAGTAATGGATAAGTGAGATGATGAAAGTCACCCGATCCCATAAAAGTTATATAGGGTTCATTTGCGAGTTCATTAATTATTTTTTGGCACTCTTGGAGTATATTCATCGACCCATATAACCTTAGTTCTTGCTCAAGAGTCCTAAAATCAAGAGTTAATGCGTGCTGCCAATGATCGTGCATGTAATGAAGTGTGGAGTGGTGCTGATCGGTTAACAGGAGCAATGGTTTCATGATTTTAACCCCCACCCTGCCAGTGTTTTAATATATTGACTCACTTCAGAAATTTCTTCATTTGTAATAAATGCAGTCGTACTTAAAGTAATAAGTCCCTTACATAACTTATCTGCATTAGGATAACTTTCTGCTGATTTATCACTTAAATAAGGGCCTAAATACGCATAATCAGGTAGTATTTTGGCAAACATTAAAGATACACCAGAAGCTTGTAACAACAAATCAGGAAAAACTGCTTCCCGTGGAACAGGTAGAATTAAGGACATAAAGGGATATGTTGCTTTATCTTGAGCCGTTTCTTCTCTAAGTACCCGAATGGCGTTGCACGATGCCAAAGCATCCAAGTAGTAGGATGCTTTTTGTCTCTGCGCCTCAATTTCCTTAGGCATTCGCAAAAAATTAGCAAATCCCAAATAGGTTCGGAGATTAGACACCTTATGAATAGGAAAATGAATTGAAAACTCTTCATTTAAAGCACGAATCCAATTGTTTTGACGAGCCCAAATTGACTGTGGCAAAGTATATATCCAAAAGAATAAACAGGGCCGATACAATAACCAATATCCCAGAAGTTGTATGACTCTCCAACATTCAAGAAAAGGTTTTGGATGTTCGTGGGTATTAATCGTCTTTTGCAACACCTCCTTAAACCGATTATGTTTGCTTGCCAGCAACCCTCCTTCATAAAATGTTGCACCTTTCCCAGCGGCAAAACTAAAAATAGAAAAATCACCCCAGCTACCTACGGGTTGATTTCCTGCTATAGCGCCAAATGCTTGCGCAGCATCCTCAATCAGAAAAATAGGCTTAGATGCCCGTTGTAACATTTCACTTACCTTTTCAATTTGAGCCGGAATACCTCCTAAATGAGTGACCAAAACAGCAGCGATGTCTTCATTTGAATTACATAACTGGCTCAATTGCTCGAGATCGAAATTAAAATCTATGCCATTTGAGTCACATAGCTGTACTTTAAAACCAGCACGCACAATAGCGAAAACAACCAGTGGACATGTATAAGCTGGAATTATAATTGTTCTCGCTGCGGTTAAATGGGTTATTGATTTCAAGAGAAGATATAACGCAGCAGTTCCGGAGTTTGTGACATGCACAAAAGGTACAGCTAACTGTTGAGCGCAGCTCTTCTCGAGAGTTACTTTCGAATCTTTGAGCCGATGACGATTACTCCAAAAATCCTTACCATAGATTCTGTATCCAGCAGTTGGAGGTAGTGCATGAATGAATGTACGCAAATAATGATACCACTTCGTCTTTTGAGGCTGTGGAAGAGCTTCTGGATGTGCTTTGAGATAAGTTGCGAGCTCAGGAGAAAGATCCGCCCAGGTAAAATCGCTCATAAATTGTTTTAAAAGCCAATGCAACATCGCTGAATGACATTTTACCGCATTATAATAAGGAAGTAGTTGACTCCCCATATCTAATTTAGCAGTGTACTGATTTTGACCATCAAATAATTGTTTGATGTGATTTTCAATACAATACTCAATCACTTTTTTTTGAAGCAAGAAATAGTAGCCATTGTTTGCAGAAAATTTGCTCGTATCAAAACCATAAAAAACTTGAAATAAACTGTCATCCGTTTGCAAACATTGAACTACATTAATAATGGCTTGACTCTCCTTGTCCTGTAAGCCTATATAGATAAAATGGTGATCCTTTGAAGAACTCCTGAAATAATCCCAATTGACGTGATCAAAATTTATCTTGCTGGTGGCATACTTTTCCCAAATAAGCTCAAAACAGTCATAAAATTGAGTTAGTTCTTTTTCATTAGGATCCTGTGTAATAAACAATTCATAATTGTTTTGGGGACATTGGCGTAGCTTTCTTTTAATTTTTTTTCTTAAAAAATAAGGCTTATGTTGCAGGAACTCATCAAAATTGGATCCTTTTATCTCACTGTAGATATCAGGAAAAGAGCATAAAGTGAAATACTTTTTGGGGGATAAATGATCGCAGACATGCTTCTCAAAATCTTTCCAAACAACAACTGATGCCCCCAACCGTTTACTTTGGAGGTCAATTTCATGGGCAATTTGAGATTTTAATCCTTCAAAATGATAATGCTCATTAAGACCGATTACACCATAGTCAACATAAGATCCGATAAAAAAAAACCTTTTAAAACGAAAGGTGTAAATATACTTATCAAAAAAACCAATGATTCTTGAGATAAAATCAGGCATTACAAAATCTATAGGAATTGATTTAAGAAATGTAGGAACTAATGCTACTGGCTTATCTTGATCATAGAATACAGCATAATAAAATTGAGTTTTATCAGGCAGGCTGGCTTGATCAAGTGCACTATACCAAGACTGGATGTGCCGTTCATCTCGAATTAAATTACTCCAGATATCAGGCTCAATTTAAGTTGCCTTTGTATACCAAATACAGTGCAAATGTCCCATCTTTTCTGCGTTCCTAATACTGCGTTATTTGATGCTCATATTGGCATAAATTGAATTTTCACCTTTCAGTATAGCCCAAAATTCATATCATCCAGATTACTCATCCAGCAAAATTATAAAAATTGACTATAGTTAGTATATCTTACTCAATTTGTTCTATTACTTATGAATATTAAATCACTGCTACAAAAAGATGCTCAATATTGTTCTTTCGGTGACACAGTCCATTATGCAAATCCTCCAAAAATTTTTAGTAACTGCCAAGGAAGTTATCTTTATGATGAGAAAGGCATTCCCTATTTAGATTTGCAAATGTGGTATTCAGCGGTTAATTTTGGCTACAAAAACGAACGTATTAGTAATGCCTTAAAACAACAACTGGATAACTTACCTCAGCTTGCCTGCCAATATCTGCATAAAGAAAAGGTAGAACTAGCAGAAGCCATTTGTACTAATATCGAGCAAAGAACCGGTGCTAAAGGACGCGTGCAGTTCAATGTGGGCGGCTCCCAAGCCATTGAAGATGCACTAAAACTGGTTCGTAATGAAAAGAAGAAAAATTTGATGTTCGCTTTTATGGGCGGATATCATGGCCGAACACTAGGTGCCTCTTCCATCACCTCAAGTTACCGTTATCGTCGTAGATTTGGCCATTTCTCTGATAAAGCATCCTTTCAGCCTTTTCCCTATTGTTTCCGTTGCCCTTATGACATGAAACGTGAGACCTGCGGCCTCTACTGTATGAATCAATTTAAAAAATTATTTGAAACAGAATATTATGCCGTCTGGGATGATAAGTCCAAAGAAGCAGAATACGCTGCGTTTTTTGTCGAATTTATACAAGGTACTGGTGGTTATGTCATCCCACCTCCAGGGTATTTTCAAGAACTGGCACAATTTCTTAAGGAAAAAGACATTTTGTTGGTTGCCGATGAAATCCAAATGGGTTTCCATCGTACTGGTAAATTTTGGTCCTTCGAACACTATGGAATCACTCCAGACATCGTTGTCTTCGGCAAAGCATTAACGAATGGTTTAAACCCTATTGCCGGAATTTGGGCAAGGGAAGAACTGATTTCTCCAGAAAAATTTCCTCCCGGATCGACTCATTCCACCTACTCTTCAAATCCATTAGGAACTGCAATTGGTCTTGAAGTGATGAACATGTTGTCGGAAAAAAATTATGAGCAACAGGTCAATGAAAAAGGGGCTTATTTTCTAAATAAACTCACTGAACTTAAAAAGCGCTGGAAAATGATTGGTCATGTTGATGGGATTGGTCTGGCACTACGTATTGAGTTATGTAAAGAAGATGGTTTTACTCCTAATCGAGAATTAGCTGATGCAATATTCAATGCAGGATTACGTGGCGATCTTCAGGTCAATGGACAAGCTTACGGTCTTGTACTGGATATTGGCGGTTACTATAAAAATACATTTACTCTAGCACCCTCCTTAGAAATCAGTAAAGAGGAAATTGACTTAGGCATCATTCTTTTAGAACAATTACTCATGCAAGCCAAGGCAGCATAGGTTGGTCTTAGCCTCCTGAGGTTTAATCATCTTTCATCCTGTCATTACCACGCAGGATGAAAGACTGGAATTATTTATAAACCATTAATTGTTTCATCAGAATAAACTGGGTTAGTTATTAAAGAAAATTTTCAAGTTGTTCGCATTGAAATAGGTTTACCAGATCCAAAAAACTATTAAACTCAAAATGCTTTATTTGATGTTGTTGGCAATACGTTAATAAATATTCCTTCGCAAATACGAAATCAACTTGATGTGCTAAACAAACATCAGATTTGCCATTACCAATTAAAATCGATTTGCCTGAGTCATTAAATTGCTGCTCATAAAAGATATGACATTTACATAAACCACACTTTGATTTGCACTGCTTCACTTCAAAAGGGAAACTAATTGCAACACCCTCCTTAAGAAATGAAAAATGATTTGAGTAATAAGGTATTGAAAGAAGTCCATGTTTTTTTAGCAAATACTCGATGGGATAATCAATACCATCACTAACGATAATAAGTTTTGCCTTGTTTTGCATTAAAGTGCAAAATTCAATAAAACCAGGATCAATTTCAATATGTTCTAATTCATACCTAATTTCAGGTTCCATCCCTCGAATCATAGCATATTGCGCTTGCATACAGTCTTTGGAGCTTATGCGCCCACAAAGCCAATCTTGCTCTATTTGATTAAAATCACCCTGAGCAAATTTTTCTAATAAGCTGTCTGTAGTATCCGTTTTCGTAATCGTTCCATCAAAATCTATAAAAATATTCAAGATATATACCTGACCTTTCTTGATTTGCTGTTTTGCTGGATAAAGCGAATCAAATTAAGCGCAACAAGCTCTTTTTCGTTATCCAGAGTAATAATATGGTATGAATTGTTTAAATAAACGATTTCTATTAATTCCGAACCAATATGATTTTTGACATACTCAGCATTTCTGTAACTTGCCATATCATCGTCCAAGGAATGGACTACTAAAGTGGGACTCTTAATGTGAGGCAATTTTCCTTGAATATGTTTAATCAACTTATCCACTTCATACAGCCCAAGCGCGGGCACTATCATATTACCGGTTTTAGCGATATTTTTTTCTTTACCATTCGCCAATAATGATGCAATTGACTCTCGTATTGCCTCATTTTTAATTCCATAAGGCGCTTTATCCTGAACTTTACAGATATAACGCAAATAACTGTGAATCATGAAGTAATTAAAAGCACGTTGCCGTCGTGAAATATTCCAGCCGTCATAAAAAAATACAGGACTTAAAAGGATTACCCCTGCTATCTGTTCTGGATTCTCTAAAGATAAGTTCAAGGCAAGCAGACTGCCAGCAGAGAGGCCTGCAACAAATATCTTTTCACAATGTTGTGATAATAAATCAAAAGCCTTTTTAACAGACGCATACCAATCTTGCCAACTGGTTTTTTTGAGATCACGATAACTGGAGCAATGCCCTGCTAATTGAGGAACAGCGACGGTTATATCCGATTTAGCTAATTGAAATGCTAATTCACTTACCTCACCAGGGGTGCCACTATAACCATGTACTAATAAAACACCCACCTCTTTACGTTTAAGTAAAAAGCCATGCGGGCCGAGCTCATCCTGGTAAGGATTAAAATTAAGAACTTGATTTTCCCTGGGTTCTATATTGTTCACGATACTTTTACAAATTAAATTAATTGAGGGATATGTTTCAACTAAATGAGGATCAACATGACAATTAAATGTTTGTTCTAATTCTGCTAATAACTCAAAATAGCCAATGGAATCTACCCCCAGCTCAATTAATCGCTGGTCTAACGAGAGTTTATGTTGAGGCACCGATGTCTTCAAAGAAATTTGTTCTAACAACCAAGATTGGAGTTCATTCTCTGTAACCACATTAAACGTTTTGGATCCTGTGCTTGATAAATTGTTTAAAGGTACCGGTTTTGAAGGCTTTAAATCAGTTTTTTCGCTTTTATATTCATACAGCAAGGGTAAACGTTGATTTACATAAGAATCCCTCATGGCATTACGTTGTAGCTTACCACTCGTCGTTTTAAGAGTGGTTTGAGCAGGTAACAAAACAATTGAATAAGGAGTTATGGCAAAAGTTTGGGTTATTACTTTTCTAACCGCCACACAAATATCATCATATTCCCTTTTATGGGTATCGGGTTTTAGTTCAGCTAAAATTACTAATTGTTCTTCATTGTCTTTAGAAATAGAAAATGCAGTACAACAACCGGATTTAATCGATGCATGAGCTGAACTTGCTTTATACTCGAGATCATGGGGATAGAAATTTTTACCATGAATCACAATAAGTTGTTTCATTCGTCCAGTAATATATAACTCGCCTTGGTGAAGAAAACCTAAATCACCAGTCCTCAAAAAGACTGTCTGATCTGAGCCATTGAGAGCAGTTTGATAAAAAAGCGTTTTATTTAATTCCTCACGCTGCCAATATCCCGAAGAAACACTAGGGCCAGCAACTAATATCTCTCCTACCTCATTTTCATTGCCAAATTGATTCGTACTCAGATTAAGAATTTTTACGTCTAAACTAGGGGTACCATGGCTAAGTAGAATCTTGCTATCCGTGTCACTTTTTCGAGTAAGAGTTACTCGGTTTAGACTTAAATCTGACCGAGAAACAATTAACTTATTCAAATTCTTTTGGGTTTGTTGTGCTGATACCATTAAGGTTGATTCAGCCAAACCGTACGAAGGTGCAAAGCTACTTTTTTTAAACCCACACGACTTAAAGGCCTGATAAAAACGTTCAATCGTCTCATAATGAATCGGTTCTGCTCCATTCAACGCCACCCGCCAAGAACTTAAATCCAAGGTTTTCTTTTGAGCTTCTGTAATTTTTCTCAAGCAATATTCATAAGCAAAATTAGGCCCTCCACTAATATCAGCACGAAATGAACTAATCTCTTGCAACCAAGAATAAGGATTTTTAAGGAATGTCAATGGCGACATTAAGATACAAGGTATACCATAAATAACCGGCAAAATGATATGCCCAATCAAGCCCATATCATGATAAGGGGGTAACCAGGAAACAGCAACGGTATCCTGATGAAGTCGATAAGCTTTAATGATTAATTGTATGTTGTGCAATAAATTCAGATGAGTATTCATCACCCCTTTCGGAACCCCTGTAGATCCAGACGTATATTGTAAAAAAACGGTTGAGTCCGGATCACTTGCATTGAACTCTAAATGAGAGGATGAGTTTATGCGATTAGAAGAGCAATTAATCAGCTTAATTTTTTCAACATCCCAATTCAATTGCTCTGACTGTTTCCCTAAAATATAAATTAAGAATTTTTTAATGGGTAAAAACTGCATAACTTTCTTAAGAATCTTCAAGTTATATAGCTTCTTATAAAGTTCTTGTGAGGTTAAGAGAATTCTTGGTTGTGCATCAACAATAATACCTTGTAATTTTTCAATTAATCCTTGATTAAATGGAGGGTAACTGGGGACGCTAATTACTCCAGCATAAGCACAAGCAAAAAACGCGATAACAAACTCCAAACCTGGTGGATAAATCAACAAAGCGCGATCACCTTGTTTTGTATTTTTCATAATTAACCACGCCAAGGAGAGAGCCTCTGATTGCAACTTACTGTAGCTTAATTGCTCTCTAGTTCCATCTTCATTGAGGTAATATAATGCAACGGAATTTGGTGTTCTTTGCGCGTGAAGATCTAAAGCCTCTGTTAGAAGCTTCAATTGACTTAACTCTGAATCTGATAAAGACATAGGACAACCTGCTCTTAACTCGACGTTTTTTGACACATTTTTAAATAATTCTAGACCATTTTTTGAGCATTTTGTGCTATTATCGCAAAAAGTTTTATCTAAGGGGAAATAATGAAACAAAAATTAATTATAATTCCTGGCTGGGCTGGCACAGAAATATTATAGAAACATCAATACCAGCATCTTGCCGATGTCGATGATATTACTGTTGAATATTTTTTTCATGATTGACTCCTCAGGCTTGAAACCCTTTCAAAATGAGCTAAATAGCTCGCTCATGATCCATGAGTTTTTTTCTTTGCTTCATAAATAGCACTTTGGAAAATGATGTGTCAGCCTTTAATTTCTAAACTCCACATAGAGTTTGACAGACTATAAACAGACTTATCCACAGAAAATGTGAATAACTCGAAGATAGATAGCGTACTTTAAAAAAGAAACAATCCAGATAGAGCATGGTTTTTGGTCAGATCTTGGGTATCGATTGAATATTAGATTGGTGCAAATATCCACAAGCATGGACATGTAAAAAGAATTTAGACGTAGTTATCTTAAACAAATAAAAAATAAAAAAACAGTCTTGACTCGAACAATTTTTAATTTTTATTTTGATTGGCCTGCTTCGACAGTTTGTACACGATTAAAAATCCAATAAAAATCCGCTTATATATAAATTATTCAAAAGAATACTCGAAAAGAACCAGCAAAATGGTGTAAAATTGAGCAATTATTAATATGTACGTAGGATATTTCTTTGAAATCAGTTGATATTGAAAAAAGCTTACAGGCCCTGGACACCCGCGTATCTACAGTTGAAAAAATTATTGGCTCTGTATCGCCAATCTCACCAGTAAAGCAATCTAGGTTAATTAAAAATAAAAAAAGTGTAGACCGCTCAAAATCAACGCCGAAACCGATGTCTGGTAATTGGCTGGGATTAGTCGCCTCAGTATGTTTTATTTTAGCTGCTTGTTTCATAGTTAAATTATCCATTGAATCAGGATGGCTAACTCATGAAAAGCAGCTTGGCGTAGCTACTCTTTTTGGAATGGCATTATTTGCAGGAGGTATTGTTATTTCCACTGCAGATAGAATATACGCATGTTTTTTACCAGCGGCAGGTGCCACCGTACTTTATTTTACTGGTTTTGCTGCATATCAGTATTATCTATTTATTTCATTTCAAACAGTTATTGCCATCACCACTATCGTCTCTGGAATTTCAATTTTGTTTTACCTAAGGTTTAGGCATGATATTTATGCCATTATAGCTGCCTTAGGTGCTTATATTGTTCCCATTGTTTCAGGCGTTGAAAATAATACTTTGTTTTCTTTGTATTATTTCACAATTTGTTCGTTAAACTTCGCAACTCTTGCTATTTGGGTGGAGTCACGCACATTAACGATGATTTCAGCGTATTTAGCAATATCAATCACTGCGGTGATTGGGCTAAAGCTGCATCAAGATGTATTAATTGCGTCAGTACTTGCTATTAATTTTTTTATCTACTCAATAGGCACCCTGTTTTATACTCAATTGACCAAGAAACAACTTACTGAGAAAGAATCTTGGAGTCTTTTCCCGGTATTACTTATTTTCTATGCAATGGAATATTATTATCTCAGCCGTATTGATCAGACTATAGCCTCTTGCGGCTCTCTAGCTGCAGCAGCGCTTTTAATTGGACTTTATTATTCAGCTAAAAGATGGCTTCCTGAACGTCGCTTCAATAGCCGTAACGTATTATTGACCTTTGTAACACTTGTTTGTTTCCATTCGATTTATCTTGGACTTTTACCATTAAATCTCAAACCTTGGCTTTTCCCTTTGATTGTTTTTGGATATGCCTTTGGGCATACAAAAATAAGCTCGATAAAATGGAGCATTCCTCATTTAATTCCTTTCGTAGCACTTTCTGCAATTCTGGGTATTGAATATTTAAATATATTAGGCCATTTGCTTGGTAGTAGAGGATTATCTTGGTCGGTTGTAGCATGGGCTTCTTTTGTTAGTATTTGGTTCCTATTGATACGAAATCGTAAGGAGTTAGGTCACAAAGAAGAATATTGTTATGTTTTACTGGCAGCGGCACATCTTTTTGCAATTATGAGCCTCTACCAGCTTACCACTGACTATGGAACCTTAGCGGTATCTGCCTCTTGGCTTGCATACGTACTTATCATCTTACAGGTTTCAACATTAAGAAACGATGTCCTCATTGCAAAATCGGTACTCATCGTTTTGTTTTTTGCTGCAGGTAAGGCCCTACTTTATGATGCATCATCAACACCAACAATTATTCGAACATTATCACTAATTCTCACTGGTGTGGTGTTATATGCTTCAGGTTTGGTTATTAGGAAAAAAACGAACTGGCAAAGTAGATTCGCTAAGAATCGTGCTCCTGAGCATACTAAAACGGATTAATTATCAAAGAATTATAAAATTCAACGAGTGTTAAGCGGTAATTTATGAGTAACGAGTCAAACAAGGTTACTCCGTGTGCGAGTATGCTTGGCTCAAAAATGGAAGAAATTTGCGCATTTTGCATGTTAATAATATAATCATATTGATGCGTTTTGCATCTAAATATAAGATAAGGAGTTCTAAATGAAGATCAAATCATCAACAGCTGCATTAATTGCTATCAGTATGATTGCAGCCTTTGGAACAGCCCAAGCAGGATGTTATAAACATGAGCCCGGATGGCACATGGTATCAAAAAAATGCAACATCCAACCTGCTGAAACCTGGCAACAATATGAGAGTGGGGTCTACACTCAACCCCTTGGAAAAAGCTTATTCTCAATGGGTAGATAGTATTATTATTAATCAATGGGTTTTGACTCAGTTAAAACCCATTTTTAGAATAATATTTCCTACAGATACCTTCTCCCCGAGGAGAGAAGGTACGTTTCTAGTTCTAGCCTCGAAATTGTGTGAATAATTTCAAAGTTTTTTCTTTGGATAGCTGTCCAACAGAGCTTAAGTGTGTCAGAGCGTGTCCTTGCGTATCATAAAATAGCATGGTGGGTATACCATAAATATGGAACGCTTGTCGAATCATTGCGACTGCCTCTGTTTTTTCACTAATATCAACGCGAAGATTTACTGAATCTTGCATGGCATCGATGACTTCGGATTGATTAAAAACATACTTATCCATAGCCTGGCAATCACTGCACCACCCCGCAAAAAACTCTATAAAAACACGTTGATTTTTTGACTTGGCTTCAGCTAACTTTGCATTAACCTCTTCAAGCGTATGCACCATAACAAATGGAGCATGCATTACAGGCTTCTGAATGGCAGTGGGTGTAAACGCGTGATAAGCCAAAGCCCCTGCTCCCATCATGGATAATAAAGCCAATCCTTGCAACAGTCGTCCACCTAAATGATGTTCTTGACGAAAAGCTCCAAAGATCCATGAACTCACCAGCAAGACAGTAACCCAAAGTAGATTAATCCAAAACGGCGGTGCAACACGACTCAATAACCAGATAGCCATAGCAAACATCATTACGGCAAATATTTGTTTGATGCGAACCATCCATAGGCCAGAGCTCGGTAAAAAACGACCATAACCCGCTCCTACAATCAATAAAGGCATTCCCATCCCCAAAGCCAAAACAAAGAGTAACAAACCACCTTGTGCAACATGATGGCTCTGCGAAATATAGGTGAGAATGCCAATTAAGGGGGCGGTGACACACGGAGATACAACCAATGTCGATAATGCTCCCATCAACGTAGCAGAGATAATTCCGTGTTGACGTGATTTGTTTGACGCAACCTGATTAAAAATTGGAATGCGCAATTCAAAAACACCCAACAGCCATAATCCCATTAAAGTAAATAAAATACTAAAACTTCCAATAATCATCGGCTGCTGCATTAAAGTTTGAACGGTAGAACCAAACCACGCGGCCAACATTCCCGCTATAGCATAAGTTATCGCCATCCCCATAACATAGCCCAAAGATAATTTAAAAGCATGCCTTCCTGTACTTGCCCCTTGGCCTGTAATGATACTGGATAGAATCGGCACCATAGGCAGAACACAAGGTGTAAATGCCAGCAGGACACCAAGGAAAAAGAATGCCGTCAGATAAAAAAGTGGACTGTGATTTTGAATGAAAAACAGCGCATCTGCGGGATTGGCACTGCCAATTCCTGATGCAAAAACTGAAAAGGAACTACATGCCATAAATAATGACAAAATAAATTTTCTCATTTTTGATTCCTCAATAATTGATTTTTTGAATTTAAAAATTAAAAAGCAACCAAAATGGGAGGGCGATAAATTTCGTCTAATGGTGAGTTATATTTAGAGCAAATAAGAAGAAAGCTTAATAGACCAACAAAGCTTCGAATAATCCACGATGAATCCAAATGAAATGCATCCTTAAGCCAATAGGTAGAAGAAAAACAACTACTGCTCATCGATTGCTGCAGGGAACAAGGCGTTACTGAAAAAGAAAAAGCTATAGGCGCCTGTATTTTTTGTTTCGGACAGGTTGGCATTTTGAGTGGTGCAAGGAAGACAGCACTCATTAGCAGCAATAGGATTAGCGGGCGGCATTTGTTCCTCATTAGGCCACCATAGCATAATGAATATAAAAAAATCAATGTCCCCTTCTTCAAAAGAAGGCTGGATAAAAAATAGGGTAGTAAATATTAGCCATTAGTATATTAGCGCAGCGTACTATGGGAATTCATTTGTTTGATTAGGTGATAGAGAAGTAAAACCCGCCAAACCTAATTAATGAATGGTTTTAGAATTCGATTGCATTTATGTTTATAAAGGATTGAACCTTGGATTTTTATTCCATATTACGAGGTGCTCTAAGGGAGATATGTTTACAGCGGTTCTTGCGATCAATATTGATGTTACATATTAAGTTTTTGAGATTGCTTCTCATCAAGAAATTCTAAAAACTCGCTCACATTCTCTTCGTTCTGAGGATCAAGGGTCGCAAGTCTTTGATAAAATTCCTCTACCTTAGAATCTCTGCCACAGAGTTCATGAAATGCTTTCATAACTCCAGAATCTGACTTCTTACTCTGGGCTAACTCGATTAGGTTTGTTAACGTTTCATTTGCACTTACAGAGCCACTATCAAAGCCCGTTATTATGCCGACCATTTGTTGTAAGCCGTCAACATCAGGATACTTTGTTTGAAATGCTCTTATTTTTGTAAAAATGTCATCATTGATTTTATAGTCCACATCAATCCTAAATTTTTTAACTTGTTCTATATCATCGGGATCAAGGGCTGCAAGTTTTTGATAAAATGTCTCTACTTTAGGATCTCGGCCACGGAGTTCATGAAATCCTTTCATAACTCCAGAATCTGACTTCTTCCACTGAGCTACCTCGATTAGTTTTGCTAACGTTTTATTTGCATCTTCCGAGTTCCATGCCATGCCTGTAATTATGACATTCATTTGTTGTAAGCCATCTACCTTAGGATATTGGGTACAAAATCTTGCTATTTCATTACACAGGTTTTCACACAAGTCTTTTTTAGTTCTATCTTGCTTTAGAGCATTTAAACATTCTTTATGTTGAGTGACCGGACAATTTTTATCCAAAGAAGTAGCGTCGCCCTTTTTCTGAGGTACTACTTTATCGGTTTTCGAGGTAAATTGTTGCGCTTTTTTTTCAACTAATGCTTTATCTATTTGTGCGCTTACGTCTTCTAGATCTTTTCCACCCATAAAATATGCATCGATATTAATCTTACCTTGAACTCCTCCAAATTCTCGCCTTCGAGTTTGTTCCTGCCTGATAAATGGTTCCACATTAATTCCATAATTTCTCATAGCACATTTAAAGTTATATATACCGCTCTCTTCTCTATCTGATCTAAGATATTTATCTTCAGTTATCTCTTGCTGATGCGTGCAAGAAACTTGAAACTCGTCAGCATGCCAAATGATTTGCTCCTCTTTCATCAATTCATTTAATTTTGCGGCAATTTTTGTATTTTCCTCTTTCACCATCTTGAAATATTCGTTATATTCCCTGGTAGCTGCTCCATATAACTTATTAAGCTCATTAAGATTAGTAATAGTACTAGTTTTATTGGTAACTCCATTGGCATCAGCAGTCCAATCTGGTCCTAAATGCTGCGCAATTTTTTGATGAAATTGTTCTCTACGCGATATTTCGCTATTGATTTTTTCTTGGCTCATACAATGCTCATAGACAATACAGCTTCTGTTTTAAATATAGTTCATATTTTTATCAGCAGAATGGAAAATTATTTGAGGGCAGTTATTTTTATCTTCGAACTACCCTAGTTTTAGCGCAGCGTAATTTGAGAAACTAAACTTTAAATGAGGTAGAGCCTTAACATCAAAAGATGATACGGATAAATATAATATTTTTGGT
>NZ_JAPHOQ010000001.1:315000-442404 GCF_026191355.1 Legionella sheltonii | reverse complement strand
CAGAATTTCTTCGAAATCAAAACTATACATTACTATTTTGGCTGAGTGATTTTTTCCTTTTGCTCTATTAATGGTTAAATTAAGTCGCCTATAGTATTCCATTGTAGATGCCCAGCTAACACCACCAAGTAAACCAATGCACTTCATGCTGCACCTCGTAAGTCCATTTCTTCATTATACTGATTTGTTTTATTCTTCCTGTTTAGACTGTTTTTAAATGTCAACTGAATAAAATCAGACATTGAGATATTGATTTCTTTGAGCATTTTCGGGAAAAAGCTAGCATGACTTAATCCTGGCAATGAATTAACTTCAAGGAAATAAATCTTCCCTTCTGAAACAATAAAATCAAGCCGAAACATGTTTTCAAACATTAAATCAGAGAAAATTCGTTTCGAGATATCAGCAATTTGAGTTGTAAATTTATTATAAGATTGGGGGATAATTCGCTCACTCACTCCAAACTTACATAGTTTTTCTCTTCGACCAAAAAATCTATTTCGGGTTCTTACCAAAATTAGAGGTAACACCTCTATACTTCCCAGATTTTCAATACAGCCACAAGAATATTCCTCACCTGGAATATACTTTTGTAAAAGAGCAATATTATCGATCTTTAAGATATCAATGATTAAGTTTACCGCGGCATCGATTGAATTTTCATTGAGTATCATACGCTCAGTAAACATACTGGTGCCAAGTGAATTCGGTTTAATCACTATTTCTTGATTATAAAAAAGCAATAACTTTGCCTTGATATGTGAGATGTTTGCATCTCTGATAGAGAGCATCGGTATTGGCTCTAGTTCGGGATACATTGATTCAATGTATTTTGAGCAGTGAAATTTACTTTTAGTTAGGCTAGAAGAAAGTACCGAGCCAAAAGAATTTTTTATATCGAATATTTTTCCTAGACCTTGAATATGCCCATCCTCACCAAACTGCCCATATAATAAAGAAAATACATATTCGTTATTTTTTTTAATGTGTTGGAATGCTTCGATAATTGAGATTGGAGCTTTTTTGCTCGTCATGTAATAATCAGGATCTTTTTCAAAATCAAATGGTTTTCTAATAACAAAACCTTCTTCAGTTACATAGTAGACATATTGATATAGGTTTGTATCTCTTATTTGATGCTGTAACTCAGAATAAATGCTGTGAAACGTTCTCAATGAAAGATCGCGTTCAACAGAAACACCACCAAAGATAAAGCTAATTTTGGGATTTACAGTATTGTCCATAATAATTCTCCAATTGATGCAATTTGGTTATCTTGAAAGATAACGATTTAGTTTAAATTTCTTGTTTTTTGAATTTTTGAATCGAGCTAATTTACAAATAAGGTATTAGGAAGTTCCTCCTCTGAACGACTATGGATGGTATTGTCTTCATTCATAAAAACAACTTTGGGGATATGTTTTGATACCTGATTTTCATTAAGATTGCAGTAACAAATAATTATAATTTTATCACCTTCATGAACAAGCCTTGCCGCCGCTCCATTCACACAGATCTCCCCACTTCCTTTGCGCCCTTTTATTACATAAGTTTCAAATCGTGAACCGTTATTTATATCCACAATTTGAACTTTTTCATTTTCCTGTATTCCAGTTTCCAGTAGTAAATTTTCATCAATAGTGATACTCCCTATATAATTCAGATTTGCCTGAGTTATTGTTGCCCGATGAATTTTTGCTTTTAACATTGTAACTAACATGATTGCTCCTTTTATTATTAATTCCTTATCGATGAGCAATTTAGTCGTAATTAAACAATGAAAAAATTTTTTTTTTTACATGTAAATTTTTAATGGAAAATAAAAGTCTTACTGATGTTTTTGTAAACAGTTTAATTAAACTTATCTTGACAGTTCTATTTTTAGGAAACTAGAATGCAACATTTTTTAAAGGTCATATACGAAGGGAATTGTATTAATGTTCACTGCTATTGATGAACGAAATGGATTAGTAAAAGTACTTTGGACTGATGTTCGTCAGCGAGTTACAGAAATAGAACCAGCCTTCGCAGCTATTATAGATGAGTTAAGCCCCGATCAAACGTACCCTCTTTATTTAGCATATTACCCATATGGTGCAACTGATGCAGATACACAAAGTTCTCTTTTCCCTCATATAAATGGCGGATATTATCGGATAACTGATCCTGAAGTTCCAAAAGATATAATAAAACATCTTGGATATAGTGCAAATAAAACACCATTAGGAATAGTTCTTGATAAAGAAATTGAATGTTATATTGATTTGAAAAATGATAATATCACCATACCTTGGCTTGTATACAAACCAGGAGATATTTTTCCTCTTTCTACTGTTTTAAGTAAAGTTAATGATAGAGTTTACGCACCTAATGGCCTACTATCATCGACTGCTGGTGTTAGATCTACATTTATGTTACCCAACATCGGCGCGACAACAAACCATTCCAATTTACAACGTGACTTTAATATTAAGAGTCGAGTGCCAAAGTCGTTATATGAACATTGGCAAGTTTTTAGAGAGATAGTTAATAGCAAGATAATTAACTCAGACTGGCGTTGTTGTATAATGTACTTCTCTGAAAAATGGTTAATCAGTTTACATAATGATGTTAAGTGGAAAAATTTAAAGCAGTATTTACATGAGTTAGCATGGTATCGATATGAATACGAAAGAAATAGAGTCTATTATGATATTACATTTTCAATTATCCAGAAAACTCGAAATTTGAAGCCTAACCCATATTTAGCTGATACAGCTAAGCATTTATTTGCAACAGCTTTAGGAGCTGCACCTGGATACGTGCCATCGATAGATAATAGTGCTTTACCTCTAGATGTCTTGCAGTATGTTTTTATAGAGTCATATGGCTTAAAAAAATATATACCAACAATTATGCAACCAAAACATTTTAATTTTGAGAGAGATTGTTTTCCAATATATTACTCATTACAGCATCCAGCGACACATGTATTTTCACCAAGGTCAAGACAGGTTACAAGTACAATTTATGAGATGCGTGAATTAGAGCATATAATGAGTATTTTTATCCAAGAGTTGTCAAAAGATAATGCTTTGTCCTCTGATACCATTATTGGAAAAATAGCAAAATCAGTTGAGTTTAGCTACTTTCATAACACACAAGATATACACAACGTCATGCAAAGCTCCCTTGAAATATTAAATATTGATAGTCGATTCAATAACTCGCAATTTGCAAAAGAACAACCGGGAGCTATCTTTGCTGCAGATGCTTCTTTTTTAAGAGGCTGTGTTAGCATTAAAACGACTAAAATACCAACAAAGCAGGAAGCAAAATACGCCAATGATTGTGCTGCAATACCATAATATATTTCCACCACAATATTGATAAATGAAGCTTCCAAGGGAAGGGCCAACTACGTTACTAACAGCAAAAATAGATTGAAACAGCCCTAAATTTTGCCCTTTCCTCTTATTATCGCTGTTTTCATAACAAATCAGTTGAGCAGTAGATATAAAGAGCATTTCACCCGTTGTCCAAACAATACAAGATAGAACAGCAAATGCAAATATGAATGAAAAACTCAGAATTAACATTCCTAAGCCCATGAATAAAGCACCTAGCCCAGTAATTAGCAGTTTATTTTGTTTACTCACTAATATAGTCAGTGGCGCTTGGAATAACACAATTAAAGTGGTATCTAAAAGAAATAAAATACTAACAGCTAATTCTTTTAATTTGGGAAATGACTCTTGAACATACAGTGGATAAGTAGAACTCAACTGCGCAATGATAAGCCCTACAAGAAAAACGCATGAAAGAATTAATATATTAATTTTTGCTGACTTTTTTATTTTATTTGGATGGTCTTCTACAGTGTCTTGTTTTGGTATGAGATTTGTTATATTGCCTTGTAGTATAAGATAAATTGCTGAAACAAATAAAATTAAACTTGATAAGCCAAAAATAGTAAGAAATCCATATGTTCCAACTCCGGCAATAAAAATACCTGATAGCCCAAGTCCTAAATTTGATGCTACGTGAGAGATACTGATAGTTCTGTAGCGTAAATCGAGGTCATTAGCACATACACTTAACAAACTCATGTTATTTGATGTTTTAAAGCCATATGCAGATAAGCCAAGGAAGAACTGATCAATCAGTAAAGCCGGAAAAGAATGCAAATACATTAAAAAGAAAAAACTTGCAGATTGAATGCAAAGACTGATGATTGAAACAAAATATGGTGTAATTTTGTCTGAGAGTCTTCCCCCTACGAAACCACCAATCACAGTACCTAAACCATAAGAAGAAAGTAGTAGTCCTGCTGTTGGAATGCTTAATTTTTGCTCATTCACAAAATACAAAGATAGAAAAAAACAAATGCCAATGGTAGATGCATTGATACAAATTAAGCTTATTCCCTGCCAACATAACTTAGGTAGACCTAAATAATTTTCAGAATAATCTTTGATGAAAGTTATAAAATAGTTGTACATTTTTATACGAGTTCAAGAGCTTTTAAAATGGCTTGATCACAAGCAGCAATTTTAGTAGGTGGTATATATAAAGTTGAGAGATTTGATAATTGAATATCAGGCAAATATTTTAACTGAGTTTGTTTGATGGTAGGTTCAAATCCAGGATATTGCGCTGCCTCATAAATAATAATCTTATCTGTAACCTTATAATATTTTGTTAAATAATCAAACAGTAACAAAATTCCTATTTTCTTATTGTTTGTTGTTTCATGATTTAGAATTCCTATAGCGTTAATTTGCCAGAGAATTAAATGAGAACTTATATCAACTTGCCGTTGATGAATCAAAAAATCACTAGCTTCAAATGATTGAGAGCCTGATGATCCAGGATCGATTAATAAATCTGCAAAAAGACAAGCTTCAGCTGAAATTGCAGGTAGGATTTTTGCATAATATCCTTCTTTCTTTGCTTTTTTTACAGCATCTAAACCAGGTTTAGCATAAACACTGGGATGTCCATAAAGAACAAAGCATATATGCTTATTTTGATATAAATGTTCTAAAACATACTCTGTTATCAGAGAATAAGAATCGGCTCGATTTGGACATGAAAAATATAATCGATCTAATGACTCTGTATATTGATTTTGCTCTTGAATCCACAATTTTAGAATAGGATCATTCACCAAATAAAGTACAATATCAGATTGTTTGATATATGCTATTACTTCATTCGTAAGATGAGCAAAAAATTTAATACCGCAACCAACAACGATCAATGAAGACATATCATACATTAAATTTAAATTTCAAAAATTGTAGTCCGATCAGCTAATGCTGCATCCTCATTTAAATTTTTTTTAAAATATGCAGCATCATTATAAAAGAATGCTTTTTGAATTGTAGAAGGTTCGTTTTTTAATAATATATCAAGATTGATTTTATGATGGACTGTACTACCTAACTGTTCTAGAAGTGTTACGATGCTCATGACTTAACTCCCTTCAAGTTTAAACTTAGCTCAAGCATATCATATTGATTACTCAAGTTTAAGATAAAGATTATTAAACCAATTATTCTTTCAACATTTATTATTTACAGAATCGATTGGATATCTTGAGATCCTCTAGAACCTTTTGCACCTGTTCAGCGGGAAGCTCATTTACGAAAAATAGTGGTATCAATTGTCTTGGAGATTTACACGAGTTAGAGGGTCAGGTCTTGAATTGTGAATTTTCAATTAGAAATTGATTCACAATTCAAGGCCTGACCCCATATGTGTGTAAATTATTAGCTTCAATCCCTTGGTGATACAATCTGAGTCTATGAACAACGAACGATTGACCACAGCACTTATACCCGAATTATATTGTTCTAATATAGACCGTAGCTTGTCTTTTTATACCGAGGTATTAGGATTTAATATCCAATATCAACGTGCTGAAGAGCAATTTGCGATGCTCAAGCGTCAAGGAGCGCGCTTGATGTTGGAGGAAATAAAGCAAGTGGGTCGAATATGGTTAACTGCCCCACTCGAGGTCCCTTTTGGTCGGGGGATAAATTTACAAATAAAAACGACTGAGGTCAATCAATTATACAGCCACATTCAACGCTATAAAATCAATCTCTTTATGCCTATCGAAGAGCGATGGTATCAAGCGGGTGATCTTAAAATTGGCCAACGCCAATTCATTATTTTAGATCCCGATGGTTATATGTTGCGCTTCGCTGAAGATTTAGGTGATAAAATATGAACTATGTCGCATTGCTGCGTGGAATTAATGTAGGTGGACACAAAAAAATTGCGATGCGTGATTTGTGTCTTTTGTTTGAGACTCTGGGTTTCAAGCAAGTCAAATCGATTCTGCAAACCGGGAATATTGTGTTTGAAGCAACGCCTCACGTGTCTGAAACACACCTTGAGAAGCAGATTTCATCTGCTATTGATCAACACTTGCAATTAGAAACTACCGTATTGGTACGACCCAAAGAATCGCTCGTTGAAATGATCCGGTGCAACCCCTTTTCTGAAATGGCGATTTCCGATCCAAGCCATTTGCTTGTTATGTTTCTTGATAAAAATCCTTCATCTCCAGCCCTGGAAGCGCTCATAAAAAGCATACAGGGACGAGAACAAATCATTTGTGGTCATCAATGTCTCTATTTGGCTTATCCTGATGGGATAGGCCGTTCTAAGTTAACCCATCATGTGATTGAGAAAAAACTAGGCGTACAAGGCACTGCACGAAATTGGACAACCCTTGTCAAGATCAATGCGTCTATGCCATGAAGTTTGATATCAGGCAATTTCTTATTGATTAAGAAATCGCTCGATTGAGCGTTTCTTTGGCTAAAGTTAGGCGACGCTCTACTTCCCCTAACTCTGCTTTTAAATGCAAAATCGCATTGGCATTAGGATTATGCCTCAGATGCTCCAAAGCTTTAGTCATTGCTTGCTGCTGTTCTTCTAAGGTTTTGACTTCCGTCTCAAGATCATTGATCCATTGCCGCCTGGTACTTAACATCTTAATGCCAAAGGAAGGTTTTTCCTCTGGCTTATTTTTACCTTGATGCATTTGACATAAAACAACCAGAACATTAATTTTTTGTCTGATTCGCTCTGCCAAATAAAACGCACTGCGCTTATTTTGTTGCTTACCTAAAGCATGGATGTCTGCTTTAATTTCCGCAATACATGCTGCACCACTGACCTCTGCATCAAGTCGGAATAACCCTTTAGGCAAGCGTTGACTTGAAAAAAATGGACCAAGCTCGCTGATTTTCCATTCCAACTCGGGTAACCTTGCCATTAACTGGCTTAGTAATTCATTGGATTCTACTGGTCTATCCATTTGCTTTGGCCATCATGCTTTGGTCCATAAATGCCCCTTCTTAACTTAGGTCAAGAAACGTATGCAAGGATCGTTAATCTGGAACAGCCTCCAATACTGCTGCTTTTTCTTGCGACCAAGAACTGATAAATGGGGGTAAACACATTAAAATTAAGCCACCTATTAAGGTCATTTCATAACGGACAATACCCCCAACGTTGATCCCTTCGGGCGGAATAAAACTCACCGCTAAGGTAGCACATACCCCAACGATGCCAATACCTGCGACAAATAACATTCCTGCTATTCCGCCTGGGATTGCAAAAGGTCGATGATGGTGCGGCTCAGAAAAACGCAATTTAATTGCTGCAGCAAACATGATGAAATACATCAACATATACAATTGCGCTGCTAAAGCAGTTAATAACCAATAAGAGCCGTTCACACTCGGCATAAATAAGAATAAGCCGGATAAGACGGTGACAATGCTCGCCTGAGTATAGAGCATCACGACTGGAGCACCTTTTGCATTCGTACGTTGGAAGTACTCTGGCAAATTACCATCCTCTGCAGCCACCAATAATCCTTTGGTGGGGGCAATGATCCAATTACTCACACCACCCAGTCCTCCCAGAACCAGCATTAAAGCAACTACAGGCATCATCCAGTATAATTGATAACTGGAGAAGAACGCCTCGAATGCTTGCATTATACCCGCTACTAAATTGATGTCTTTTCCAGGTAAAACAATCGCAATCGCTAGAGAGCCAAGAATTAAAGTACTTAAAATAATCCCTACCGAATAGATTAAAACCTTGGGAAAAGCATGCTGTGGGTTATCGACATCATTAGCATGCACTGTGGCAATCTCGATACCACAAAAGGACATAATAATCGCAGTTAAGGATACCCACATGGATTTATCGGACAAATGGGGCACAATACTGGGGATATCAAATTGAATTTGTAAGGGATTCCCTTGGGTCATCCATACCACCCCAAGACCAATAATTAATGACATGGGTAACAATAAACCCGCAAGGGAACACAAATTACTGAATGCGGCAGAAGATTTCATTCCACGCAGGTTCAAAATCGTAGCGCCCCAAAAAGAACTCACGATGATTGCCCATAGAAAAACAGGATTGCTTGTTAACTCAGGATTAATTAAATAGCCAATAGTTCCGGCAACAAAAGATAAAATCGTGGGATACCAAATGACATTTTCTATCCATTGCAACCAAATGGCCAAGAAACCCATTTTTTTGCCAAAAGCCTGTTTTACCCAAATATAAATCCCACCCTGACGAGCCCATCCTGAAGCCAACTCTGCTGAAACCAAAGCGGTGGGAATTAGAAAAAATAAAGCACCTAAAACAAAATAAAAGATTAATTGACTACCGAATAAGGCTGTAGCAGGCAAATTGCGTATGCTGTCTACAGAGCCAACGGTTATCATAGTCAGACTGAAAATTGTCAGTGAATGTTTTTTCTCGATCATCGCATTCCTTCAGTGCAGTTTTGGGCATGCAGAAGCCTAATTATATAGTAATTAGCTTAAGAAACCCTTAATAATAGGGTAATAATTAAACAAAATGTTCCTTAATTTTGTTTAGTAACCCGCAGATTTTTAATATGCACTGTAAAATAACATGATTTAATCAGAAAATCTCTGCCTTTTTTCCTGTCTTTATGCACAAAATCACTCGCCCCCGCAAGAGAAGTGGACAATACTATTATTCATATAGAGCCCATATTAGAAGACGTAGGGAATGTGGCCTTAATCGCGGATTAGGGCATACTCTCGTCCGAGCTGCACCCCCTTAAGTTGAGACGATGTTCCCAACAGTTTCATATCATGGCTTCTCTGTGCTATAGTTTCAATTTTTTTCGGGCACCACATCATGTTTGAAACCTTAACCGAACGTTTGACTCGCACCTTTAAAAATTTACGGGGACAGGGTCGATTAACTGAAGAGAATGTACAACACGCCCTGCGCGAAGTCAGGCTTTCACTGCTTGAAGCCGATGTTGCATTGCCTGTTATTAAAGAATTTATTGAACAAGTAAAACAAAAAGCATTAGGGCAAGAAGTCTTAACGGAATTAAATCCTGATCAAGCCTTTGTTAAAATCGTTCATGATGAATTAATCCATATCATGGGCGATGAACGTGCCGAGCTTAATTTTAAAACCCAACCCCCTGCAGTATTTTTAATGGCAGGATTGCAAGGCTCTGGTAAAACAACCAGTACGGCGAAATTAGCTCGTTATTTAAAAGAGTCTGAGAATAAAAAAGTAATGGTAACCAGCGTCGACGTCTATCGACCTGCAGCAATTCAACAGCTTAAAGTATTGGCCGATCAAATAGGTGTTACCTTCTTCCCCGCAGAAGCCAATGAACAGCCACTTGCCATTGCAAAAAAATCGCTTGATGCCGCGAAAAAACAATATATGGATGTCTTGCTGATTGATACAGCAGGCCGATTGCATATTGATGCGGATATGATGGCTGAAATTAAAGGCCTGCACAAAGAAATTAATCCAATTGAAACCCTGTTTGTTGTCGACAGCATGACGGGGCAAGATGCTGCAAATACCGCCAAAGCTTTTCATGAAGCCCTGCCGCTAACCGGGGTCATTCTGACCAAAACCGATGGTGATGCACGAGGAGGAGCTGCTCTTTCTGTAAAACAAATTACCGGCCAACCCATTAAATTTATCGGTAGTGGTGAAAAAGTAGAAGCGTTGGAGCCGTTTCATCCTGAGCGAATTGCCTCAAGAATTCTTGGCATGGGAGATATTCTCACGCTGATTGAAGAAGTTGAGCGTAAAGCGGACAAACAAGCCAGTGAAAAACTTGCTAAAAAACTGAAAAAGGGCAAAAGCTTTGATCTGGAAGACTTTAAACAACAGCTTCTGCAAATGAATAATATGGGTGGTATTACTGGAATGATGAGCAAGCTACCTGGTGTCAGTCAAATGATGCCGCAACAGGCAATGAAACAAGTTAGCGATAAAGCCATGGCGCAAACCATTGCCATTATTAACTCCATGACACCCAAAGAACGTCGTATACCCAAGCTTATTGTGGGTTCACGCAAAAAACGTATTGCTTTGGGATCGGGAACACAAATACAGGATGTGAATAAGTTATTGAAGCAATTTGAACAAATGCAAAAAATGATGAAAAAATTTACCAAACCTGGTGGAATGCAAAAAATGATGCGTGGACTTGGTGGAATGGCCGGTTTAAAAGGCATATTACCCGATGATTTTAAATAATTCACAAGAATTACTTCACATGCTGAATTAATTTTCGTACAATACACGGCATTTTTACGTAACCACTCTAAAGTAGAGGAAAACAATGGTCGTTATACGTTTATCAAGAGGTGGCGCCAAAAAGCGTCCGTTTTATCATATGGTCGTTACTGACAGTCGCAAACGCCGCGATGGCAGTTACATTGAGCGTATCGGTTATTTTAACCCTGTAGCTCGTGGGCAAGAGGTACGTTTGCACATTGATGCAGAAAAGTTAAGCCAATGGCAAAAAGTAGGCGCACAATTGTCTGATCGCGTAAGCGCTTTAGTCAAAGAGTTTAATAAAAAAGGCGAAGCTGCTTAATAACGTGAATAATCAGGAAAACTGGATAGTAATTGCCCGTTTTGGGCGGCCACATGGTGTTAAAGGTTTTGTCACGGTTCACTCCTTTACAGAGCCTCGAGATAATGTGCTGAAGTATACAAATTGGCATGCCTTTATCAACAATAAATGGCAGCCAATAAAGTTATTGCGTGCTGAAGTACAAACTAAATCCATCATAGCCCAAATTGAAGGTTATCCTGAACGCGAATCAGTAGCTCACCTCACTAATATAGAAATTGCAGTTCAACAGGAACAACTGGAAACACTAAAACCTGGTGAATATTATTGGCATCAACTTATAGGAATGAAGGTGATCAACCAAAAGGGTGAATCTTTTGGGACTGTCACGGAAATAATTCCTACAGGTGCAAATGATGTTTTGGTTGTAGAAGGTAATAAAAAACATTTAATACCTTATTTACTCGACCAGTTTATATTAGATATTGATACCAACCAGCAATTAATTACTGTTGATTGGGATATGGATTTTTAAGTGGTGCTTCATCTCGGAGTAATCAGCTTAATACCCGAAATACTGAATGCGTTAAACTACGGCATTACGGGCAGAGCAATTGAGCAGAAGTTAGTCAAGATTGATTACTGGAACCCAAGAGATTGGTCTTACAGGCCCTATAGGCAAGTCGATGATAAGCCTTATGGTGGCGGTCCGGGAATGGTGATGATGTATGAGCCCTTAAAAGGGGCAATTATGCAGGCACGTAGTCAAATGCCGAGTCATTGTAAAACGATTTACTTGAGTCCTCAAGGTAAGGTAATTCGACAAAATGACTTAAATCAAGTGGCACGTGACAAACAACCCTTGCTGTTTATTGCCGGGCGATATGAAGGAATTGATGAGCGCATTCTTCAACAATATGTTGATGAAGAATGGTCTCTCGGGGATTTTGTTTTAAGTGGCGGTGAGCTGGCTGCTACGGTATTTATCGATGCAATAATTCGTTTAATACCAGGGAGTCTAGGGCATCTTGGTTCAGCAGAACAAGATTCTTTTATGAATGGTTTACTGGATTGCCCTCATTATACTCGACCAGCAACCGTTGACGGATTAGAGGTGCCACCCGTTTTATTAGGTGGTAATCACAGAGATATAGAACTGTGGCGAAGAAAGCAATCTCTGGGTAAAACCTGGCTTAAACGACCAGATTTACTTGAAAAAATACAGTTAAGTGAAACAGATAAGCAATTGCTTGCTGAGTTTATGTATGAACACGGTGATTCCTAGAGGATGAACCAATTTGAGGAGTAGTCCATGACTAATATTATTGACCAACTGAATGCTGAGCAAATGCAAGGTAAAGAGATCCCTGTTTTTAACCCAGGTGATACTGTTTTGGTTCAAGTGAAAGTAATTGAAGGTAACCGTGAGCGTTTACAAGCATTTGAAGGTGTTGTTATCGCAAAACGTAATCGCGGTTTGAATTCTGCATTCACTGTTCGTAAAATCTCTCACGGTGTTGGTGTAGAGCGTGTGTTCCAAACTTACAGTCCTATTGTTGATAGCATTACCGTAAAAAGACGTGGTGATGTGCGTCGTGCTAAACTTTATTACCTCCGTAACTTAGCTGGTCGTGCAGCACGTATCAAAGAAAAGTTAACCGGTAAAAAAGCAGATTAATACCTAATTCCTGGACATCAATGATCCCCGTGCATACGGGGATTTCTTATTTATAGTAAGCATTAACGCCCTATTCACTAAAAGTCTTGTGTCAAAATTAAGCCCAAAGATTCAAACTGCCCGCTAGACTTTTTATACGAAAAAATTTTGCTTTGAAACTAAAATATTCCTAATCCAAAGTTTTTCTAAAAAGTAAAACTGCTGAAAAAACCATAACAACCATAAAGAGTAGAATAGGCCAAATATCAGGCCAGAGAATGCTAAAATCCGCCCCCTTCAACATTATATTTCGTGTAATTCTTAAAAAGTGCGTTAATGGGATCAATTGACCTATGTATTGCGCCCACATTGGCATTCCGCTGAATGGAAACAAAAAACCCGAAATCATTATTACAATTAACATATAGGCATTAGTTGAAGCAACCGCTTGAAATTGGGTTTTTGCGAAGGCGGACATAGCCAACCCCATTGCCAAACTTCCAATAGAGTAAGGTGCCATGATGACCAGATACAGAAGTAAACTTCCATGAAAAGGCACAGAGAAAACAAAATAAGAAATAAATAAGAGCATAAATAAGATCAAATACCCCACTATAAAATGTGGAATGACTTTACCCAAAATAATATTTGCTGCGCTCAGTGGCGTGATTAATAGTGTTTCGAAAGTACCTACCTCATATTCAGCTGTAATTGACATCGCAGTTAGAAGGGTCAGTGTTGTAAGCATCAATACGGCAATTAATCCAGGAACAATATTATATTGTGAGAACCCTTCAGGATTAAACTTGGCATGTATATCCAATTCAAAAGGGGTCTGTTTTGAAGAAAGATAAGCAAGAGAACCACGCAGATCATGTTCAAATAATTGGGCCGGGAGAGCGGCGGCTGCTCGAAATGCATTTGAAATTGCAACTGGGTCGGAGGCATCCGCTTCAATGAGCACATGCGGTTTTCTTCCTCTCAATAAATCCCTTGAAAAATTGGGCGGTATATTAATAACAAAAAGGCCTCTTCCGCTAAGCAATAAATTATCGGCCTCTTTTTCAGTTCGGGCAATAGAATCTAAGGAAAAGTATTCTGTATGTTTAAGACCTTCCAATAAAGTGCGGGTAAATGAATTAATTTCAGAGGATATAACGGTCGTTGGTAAAAATTTGGGATTCGTATTAATCATAAAACCAAATAATAATATTTGCAGAACAGGAACTAAGAATAGGAACATAAACGTAGAAATGTTTCGTTTGATCTGGATAAATTCCTTTTTAGCAACCGATATGACACGACAAAAATCTGTTTTTATCATTTATAATCTCTGATCGCCATACGTAGAGAGCCAAACAAAAACATCATCTAAAGTCGAATCAATTATTTTCCCATAAAAACACTCACTTTCGATATAGGGCTGGATTGCTCTCGACAAATCCTCCTTATTTTTACTGCTTACATGGAGTGAATTATGAAATCGTAAAACTTGATCGACTCCCACGGTAGACTCTAATTGATGGGATAGCATCGCAATATTTTTGCCTTTTATTTCCCATGTGGTCAAATTTACAGAGTTTAAAATTTCTTCAATCGTTCCCGACATGAGGGTTCGTCCATAACACATGTATGCAATTTTATTACATTTATCTACTTCATCTAAATTATGAGAACTCAATAAAATGGTAATTCCTTCTCTTGATAATTGATGCATCAAATCCCAAAACTCTCGTCTTGCTTTGGGATCAATATTAGCGGTTGGTTCATCTAATAATAACAATAAGGGATCATGCAATAAAGAAACAGCCAGTGATAAGCGTTGTTTCCACCCCCCAGATAAAGTTCCTGAAATTTGATCTTTGTATTTTTCCAAATCAAATTTGTGCAAGTACTTTTCTATTTGATTCTTTCGATCAACTACACCATAAACCTCAGAGAAAAAAAGCATATTTTCATAGACAGTCAGATCTTTATACAGACCAAAACTCTGCGACATATATCCAACAAGTGCTTTGATCCGACGAGATTCTGTTAAGATGTCAAAGCCAACACACTCACCAGTACCCGAATCAGGAATGATCAGACCGCATAGCATTCTTATGGAAGTAGTTTTTCCAGCTCCATTGGGACCAAGAAAGCCATAAATATCACCATATTCAACTTTAAGATTAAGATTGCTAACTGCCTGATAGGTATTGAATTTTTTAGTTAAATTTCTTACATCGATAATATAATTGCTTTTATCCATAAAAAACCTTATTTCTTTCCAGAAAATTTCAACCAAAGCTGTTGAAATAAAGATGGTTGATGTATGGTTATAAATTTTTTAACAAGCTCTGTTTCTATAACTAATAACTCACTATCAATTTTTGCTAACGCGGCTTCAGTTCTCTTTATATCCTTCATAAATTCTGCATCCCCAAACATTTGATTTATTTTAATTACCTTAAGAGTGCTCTCTTTTTTATTAAGAAGAACAACCTCACCTTTGAGGAGATAATAACAAGCATCAGCAGCATCCCCCTCTTTATACAAATAGGTACCTGAAGTAACCTGAATATTTATTGCTGTTTTCACCATTGTCTGTATTTTCTCATGGGAAAAATTACTAAACAGATGATGAGCACGAATAAACTGAATTAAAAGAAATTCTTCACTTAACTTTTTCAAATTAGGATATTTTATCTCCGGCTGCTCCAAAAAACCGAGAAAATCATAAAGACTAATTTTTAGTAATTGCATAGGGGTAAGTGCTTTCACTGTGGCCGTACGAAGACCTGTCTGAGAAACAAAACCCTCTGAGGATAATCCTATAATATCGCCTTTTCTTAATTCAGATATACGCATAGACTGTCTTGTTCCCTGCGCATGCACAGCTCTTGTTACTTCTGCTCTTCCTGCAACGATTAAAAAAATACAATCAATCGGTTCACCCTCAACAACAATAACTTGATCCGCTTCAACATGCCCAGGTTTCGCATATCCAATTAATTGATGCGCATTTGAACGATTGAGAAGACAGAAAAGAGGATGCTGTAAAATAAGCTCCTCATAATTGTCAGCATTCTTTTTCATAAACTATCTGTTCTCTCATCAGCAAGACATTATTATCATGATAAATTAGTCTAAGGTTCTTCTAAAAAGTACGATTCCCAAAAAAATAATAACTATGGAAAATAAAATTATAGGCCACGTATCAGGCCATAAAATATCCCAACCGGCACCTTTTAACATGCTGTTTCTCGTGATCCTTAAAAAATGCGTCAGCGGTATCGTTTGACTGATTGATTGTGCCCAATGTGGTACGCCAGTAAATGGAAATAAAAAACCCGAGACCATAATTGCTACCAGACCATAGGCGTTCGTTAAACCTACCGCCGCAAATTGTGTTCGAGTAACAGCCGAGATGGCAAGTCCTGTTCCTAGGCTGGAAATAGAGTAAGGGGCTAAAAGTAATAAATACAGGAAAAAGCTGCCATGAAAAGGAATGGAAAAAATAAAATAAGCGATTGCCAACAATATAAATAAAAGTAAATACCCTAAAATAAAATAGGGTATCACCTTACCAAAAATAATATTAACTGGAGTTAAAGGCGTTATTAATAAGGTCTCGAAAGTTCCTCGTTCAAATTCTGAGTTTATAGATACCGCTGTTAAAACAGTTAATGTTGAAAAGATCAATAAAGCAATTAATCCAGGTATGGTATTGTATTGTGGAATACTTTCAGGATTGTATTTAGCTTGAATATCAAAAATGAATGGAGCATCCGTGGATGCTAAATAACTCAGTGGGCCCTGTAAATCATGTTCAAAAACTTTAGAAGGTAATTCAGATGCAGCACGAAACGCATTTGAAACCGCTACAGGGTCTGAAGCATCAGCCTCGATCAATACATGCGGGTGCTTTCCACGAATTAAATCCCGGGTAAAATTGGGAGGAATATTAATAACAAAAAGGACCTTTCCACTCAGTAATAAGCGCGCGGCTTTTTTTTCATCCGCAGTTATGGTTTCAATTGAAAAATAATTCGTGTTTTTTAGACCCTCTAACAAAGTTCGGGTTAAAGGAGTATCCTCAGAGGTAATCACTACGGTTGGAAGATTTTTGGGATTGGTGTTTATAATCGCCCCAAACAATAGTATTTGTGTCACTGGGATGATAATCAACCATGAGAAAATCAAAAAATCTCGTTTGATTTGAATAATTTCTTTTTTTGCAATCGACCAGATACGAAGAAATTCATTTTTTATCATTTATCATCCTTGAATGAGAATTAGAAATACTCAATTTTTCTCAAAACAATGTCTGAATTTTGCCAGAAAATGTCCAAATATCCATAAAGATGATTTTGTTGATACGGGGCATTATGGTCTATGGTATCGTAATATGATCATCACTGACAGTCTATTTTTCAATGTGATTTCTTTCACTAATGAACAACAGTCACGAAATCGACAGTCAGCAAGCAGACAATAAGCAACATGTTAGGGTTCCTTGATATAGGCGCGGTTTTTTGGACGAAAAAAGGTAATTTTTAAGAGCTATTCTTCTAAGTAACAGAGGAGAATAGAATGAGCAAAAAAAGAAACTATTACACGGCATCAAAAAAATCAAAGATAGCAGTTGCGGCAATTGAAGGAAAATTGACTCAGGCTCAACTGACCAGCGAATACGGTGTGCATCCTACCCAAATTAAAGCATGGAAGCAAACAGCATTGCAGGCTATTTCAGATGCTTTTTCCAATTCTCATGATAAGGATAAAAAAGAGCAAGCCGAGCTTGTTGGTGCTTTGTATGAGGAAATTGGTCGACTTCAAGCCCAATTATCATGGTTAAAAAAAAAGACTGCCACTGAGCTTGGATGAAAAGCGTAAGCTGATTGATAGCAACGCTGAAATATCAATCCGAGAACAATGCATGCTACTCGGATTGAGTATTTCCAGTTATTATTACAAAGCGTCTCCTATATCAGCAGAGGACGAGCGGCTCATGGCGCTGTTAGACGAGCATTATCTCCAGTATCCATGTGAAGGTAAAGTGAAGCGCGCACAATGGTTGTCCCTTGAAGTTGGCTATCCTGTTGGTAAACGACGCATCAAGAGACTCATGGAGGCTATGGGATTAGAAACCGTCTACCCAAAGCCAAATACAAGCGTTCCCAATAAAGAGCACACCGTGTACCCCTATCTATTACGTGACATCGATATCACTAAGCCTAATCAGGTCTGGGCTGCTGATATTACCTACGTGCGTATGAAGGGAGGCCATGTTTACTTGGTTGCCATCATGGACTGGTATAGTCGGTATGTGCTTCAATGGGCGGTGTCCCCAACATTAGAAGCAGAATTTTGTGTAGAGGCGCTAAAAAACGCGTTATTACAGGGGCGGTGTGATATTTTTAATACCGATCAGGGTGCTCAGTTCACGTCTAATGATTGGATCAATACCTTGAAGGCCCACAAAATCTCTATCAGTATGGATGGGCGCGGCCGATACCTCGATAATATTTTCATAGAACGTTTATGGCGCAGTGTTAAGCAAGAAAAACTCTATCGGTATGATTTCGAAACAATCGAAGAGATAGAGCTGGAATTAGCTGAGTATTTTGAATATTATAACAACCGAAGACTCCATCAGTCTTTTGGATATTTAACACCAGCTCAAGTGTATTTCGGACACCCTAGTACGGTTTCTAAAACATAGTTCGGTGTGTCATGGCTTACCCACAGGGTCCACAGGCCTATCCGAGACGATGAAGGCTCTACTGGCCTATGGACTTGTGGATAAGCCATTCTGTGAGAGCAGGAGTTAATAAACCAATTCGGAATAGCTCTTATTTTTCCTGAATTTTGTTCCAGATTACCAGACCTAGATTACCTGGCATTACTTTTTGACGCAATTTTAAAATTAATTACAAAAAAACTTTTCATTTTCTTAGATATACTTATGTCAGTGTATTGTCAGGTGCTGTCATTTGGTGGTAAGTTTTTTTATTTGTTTCAATTCATTTGATTGATTCGTTTGAGATCAAAATAATATGCGAAAACTCACTCAGCGAGGGTTGTTTCTATTGATAATTTGCACACTTACAGTGAGTTGCAAAAGAGAGAACAATTCATTGCAGGGATATATCGATGCTGATTATACTTATATCTCAAGCAATTTTGCAGGTAATCTTATCAGTCTTGATGCCTCTAAAGGAACTATGGTTCATAAAGGAGATAGGCTATTCACCCTGGATGTACAACCACAAAAATCCCAGCTCAACAGAGCTCAAGCCAATCTTACCCAAGCTTTGGCACAAGTCGAAGTAAAACAAGCCGAACTTGATTACCAGAGTAAATTATTAACTCGTTATCAAAGACTGGTAAAGTCAGGCGGGGTTAGCCTTGAAGAACTTGAAGAAGTAAAAAATAATTACCTTAATGCTAAAGCATCATTAATCTCCCAACAGGCATTAGTCGAATCGTCCAGGGCAGACTTAACCGAAGCAAAATGGAACAAATCAAATAAAGAAGTATATTCTTCAATTTCAGGCTATGTTTACAACACCTATTTCACTGTTGGTGAATTAGTATTATCTGGACGCCCAGTATTATCTATCGTTTCACCTGAAAATCTAAAGGTTGTTTTTTATGTTCCTGAGCCCTTATTAGCTCAGTTAAAATTAAACAGCCAAGTCACCATCAGTTGTGATGGGTGCAAAGAAAATTACCCTGCGACGATAAACTATATTTCTTCAAAAACAGAATATACGCCTCCTTATATTTTTAGTGAGAGCTCAAGAACCAAATTTGTTTATCGTGTCGAGGCAAAACCAATCAAAACAGCATTCAATAATTTACATCCAGGACAGCCGGTCAGTATCAACTTGATTTTATGATCGTTTAAACGAATTGGTTTTGTTCTCATTGTTAATACATCTATTTAGATAAGAAGATCAAATGCAAAGAATCTATTTATTTTTATGCACATTAATCCTTACAAGTTGTAAAGTTGGGCCTAATTTTCATTCACCAGATGCTCCAAAAGCAACCCACTATAATACAGGTCCGGTGAAAAATAGAACAGTTGGCGTAAAGAGCCGAGCGGGTCAACCCCAACACTTTAATTTTAAAAAGAAGATATCCGCATCATGGTGGGAGATATTTCATTCCAAAGAATTAAATTCATTTATAGAAAAAGGATTAAAAAATAATCCATCAATAGAAATGAGTAAGGCTAATTTGCGTAAAGCACAGGCCAATTTACTTGCTGAGGCAGGACACAATTTATTTCCTACCGTGGATACTCAATTTCTGGCGAGTCGTGAGAGAAATAGTTTACTTGCCACCGGAATTAATATTACACCTATTCCGGGAACTAAACTTCCATTTTCTTCAGTCAATACTTTCGACCTGTACAATACCTCTATCAGCGTTCGATATAATTTAGACTTATTTGGCGGCACTCGTCGTCAATTAGAGTCCCTAAGAGCCGCAATTGATTATGAACGTTTTGAATTGGAAGCGACTTATTTAACGCTAACAGCGAATATAGTGACAACAAGCATCACGATTGCATCATTGCAAGAACAGATTAAAACCACAAAAGAGCTTATAGCATGTCAAAAGGAATTGGTAAAATTAGAAAATAGCAACTATGTTCAAGGACATACTTCCAAGCTTACTCTACTCGATAGTGACAATCGACTTAAGAAAACTCAAGCACAACTCCCTACCCTCAAAAATGATTTGGCTAAAAAATATAATGCTCTTGCAATACTTATAGGATCATTGCCGAGCGAAACAGAATTTTTTGATTTTACACTGCAAAATATCCGTTTACCCACGGATCTTCCCGTTACTCTGCCTTCACTTCTTGTCAAACAACGACCCGATATAAAATCCTCTGAATCATTACTGCATAAAGCGAGCGCAGAAATTGGAGTGGCAACCGCTAATCTTTACCCTCAATTAAATATAGGTGCTACCTATGCCTGGTACTCAACTGCACTAAGTACCTTGTTCAATCCTGCAAATAATGTGTGGAATTATGGTGGTCAAATATTCCAAACACTGCTGAAAGGAGGTGAATTACGTGCAAAACGCCAACTCGCTATTGCGGTGTATGATTATGAACTTGCACGATATAAGAAAGTGGTACTTGATGCCTTTCAACAAGTTGCAGATGCCTTACATGCTCTTGAGTTCGATGCTGAGTTATTGCGTGAACAAGTGAATTCAGAAACAAACACACGGGAACAATTTAAAATAGTGAGAATGCAATACCAACTCGGTAAAGCGAACTATTTAGCCGTTTTAAGGGCAAAAGAATCCTATTTAAAAATACACTTAAAAGTAATTCAAGCTGAAACAGCTCGTTATAATGATACTGCCGCGCTCTTTCAATCACTCGGCGGAGGCTGGTGGAATAATGGGTAGGCCCTGTTTTCAATTCTACTTTCTTGGCCAAAATGCGTATAAACAGACCCTAGTGTTTCTGGAGTTCGTATCCCACTCCTTTTCTTTCCACAGTTGCAATGGTACGAAGTTTCGCTAAATTTAATTTCATTAACATCTTAATATAAAACCAACCGAGATCAAATTCATCATCCAACAAGGATAGTTTTGCAGAGGTAGGATTGTTATGATGGTTGTTATGTAATTCTTCCCCATTCAACAAAATACCTATATGCATTAGATTATGCGAATTATCCTTTGTGTTGAAGTTTCGATAACCATATACATGAGTCAAAGCAGCAAATGCTCCGAATAATACCATAGTAATCGCAATAATATTGATGTCCCACATGACCATACCCCACAACCCAAAGAGTAGAATGTATAGAGATAAAAAGATGACTAATCCTAACGATTGAAATTTACTAAAGAGCAATTTCTCAAGCGCGTCGTTATCAGAAATACTTCCATATTTTTCTATAAGAGATGAGGGGTTACATTGAGCACAAATTTCAAACCCCCCCACAAATAAATTTAGTGTCCCTTTATATAACGGGCTATGTGGATCATTAGGCGAATCTGGGTTTTGATGGTGTAATCTATGGATTGCAACCCATTCTGCTCTGTTTAGTCCCGTAGCAAACCAAAGCCAAAAACGGCTAAAATATCTTATTGAGGGTGCGAGCTCAATTGACCTATGAGTTTCGCTTCGATGTAAATAAATACTGAATACAACAATCGTTATGTGGTAAATAATAAGACAAAATATGACTTTTCCTTTCCATCCTAGATTCACTAACCCGTGAATAAGAATTTGATTGTTGAAAATCAGACAAGAAAACAAATAAATAAACAGAAAAAAGGATACTACTAAAACATCTTTAGATAGAATTCTTTGATTTTGAATTTTCATTACTACCTCACTTCCCTAAAACTTAGATAAATCAAATAGAGTCATCGCCCATACATTAAAAAACTCTATTCCGCATTTAACTTATTAAAGTTTTTTTCATCCAAAGATTTGATTACCCCATTCGTTTTCCTTAACTCCATTGGAACTCTATTAAGATCATGAACAACTTTAATTTTCTCTAAAAAGCATAATAAATAATAAGTTATATCTATTTGCCACCAGCGAAATCCCTGGCTTGTTGATCTCTGATAGTAGTGATGATTATTGTGCCAACCCTCACCCAGAGTAATTAAAGCCAGTAGGAAATTATTGCGACTCTCATCTCCTGTATCAAACGGTTTTGTACCCCATACATGACAGAGAGAATTGATAGAAAAAGTAACATGGAAGAGAATAATTGTTGAAATAATGCCCCAAACAACTAACTGTAGACCATTAGTATGCAGATTAGGATAATGATTTTCTAAAAAACCACCCATAAAATAGAGTAAGAACAGCGTACAAAGAGGTACCACATTATCAAAACGATTCAACCAGCGTAATTCTGGATATTTTGCAAAATCCCGTATTGCAGTGTAGTCTGTTTTAAAATTGTTTGAATAAAAAATCCATCCAACATGGCTCCACAATAAACCATGTTTTATAGGAGAATGAGGATCTTGTATTTGCTCTGTATGTCGATGATGAATACGGTGATGGCTTGCCCACCAGAGTGGTCCTCTTTGTACGGAGGCATTACCCAATACTGCAAAAATAAATTGCCAAAAACGATTTGTTTTAAAAGTCTTATGTGAAAAATAGCGATGATAAAAACCAGTTATTGCAAACATCCTAAGGAAATAGAGCACAGCAGCAGTAAAAACCGATGTAAAACTCCATCCAACCCAAAACACCCCCAAACAACACAAATGAAGTAATACAAAGATGAAAACACGAGCCCAATGTATCGTGTCTTGTTGTACATTACTTTCTTTTAATTCGGTATCCAACCACCCGTATATAGAGAGAACTAAAGACTTGAGTTTCATTTTTGCCATCTACAAAAAAACAAATGAAAATGAACTGAGTGAAAGGTTTTATATCTTCTCTGAGTCAAGCATCTTAATTTTTAAAATAAGCTTGTTGTTTTTTACATCATTTGAAAATACAACGCTCCCACTAACATTAACCCAGCATCTGTCTATGTTGCAGGCAGAAAACCATGATTTTAAAAGTGTAGCAGATACTAAAAATTTGGTATTAAATATAGGCTAATAAGCAAAAAAATTACTGAAATTTAACAAAACTAAGGGTTAAGGCCTCCATCCTTTCCCGAAATTAACTCGCTAATTGATTTTTCATGTAAGACCAAGCTGAAAAAACCAATTCCTATCCCAGTAACCCAACGCCAGGTATTTTCGAGGGCTGAAGGAGGGCAAATGTTATCCAAACACGCTAACTCTCCTTTCCCCGGACCCAATTCACGAAGCGAGTTCACATAAGTAGCAATTACCTCGGCTACTTTGGGGGTCAACTCCGTTTGTTCATATAAATAACCAAGAAAGCGTTTTGCCATGCTTAATCGTGTGGCATAAAGTTTATCGTCTTTTATTTTTATGCGTTCTAAATGCAAAATATAATCTTCAAGGAGGTATCTAGGCTCAGTAATAGCACGGATATTTTTAAAAGCATCAACTACCTCTTTTTGATCAGCACCTTCTGCGTACTGATAAAACTGTGTTTGCATATCTTCTAATCGCTTTTTATAGGTAAATGGGTTTAACTGAGCAAGATTTTGTGCAATCAGCAAATCTGCTTCACGGGGCTTTATTTTTTTTTGCGGGGTTAAGGACACATTGATATCTGAGAGCCTAAAAACCATGCACATAAATAATGCAGTAGTAATTATTTTAAGCGAATAATCCAATTTACCTTGTAACGTTTTAGACTCCAAATCATATACCGCCTGTAAGACAGCTACTTTTTTTGCATCCTCTTCTGAATAATCATTGCTTAGCCATTCAAGAATCAAAAAATTTACGGTGTCTTCTGCACCCATCAGCTCATATTTCTGAGTAATAAAATCGACCCACTCCAAAAAAAGGAGGTACTTTCCTTCATGTAGCGCTTTAATGTATTCAGAACTAGATAAAAGCATAATGGTCCCTTGACTGCTTTTTTCGAATCTTATCCTATACTTAAAAAACACAAACATGCAAATGGTGCACACTATGAAAAGGAAGTGGTATGTAACTATTGCTGTATCTCTTTTACCCTTGAGTTTAGCACTTGCCAATTCCGCAAATTGTGATTTAACACAATTTCGTTGGGAATGTGATTTACCGGTACAGGTTAAACCAAAGCCTGGAGCCACATCACTGGTGTATTGTGGTAACTCTTATGGCTATCTCACCAAACAGGAGTATGACATATTGGCTCGCTATCAACGCGCCAATGTGAATATGGTTTTAAATATTAATGGTGAATATATAGACAGTCCTTGTATCGGCGCGCAAAGATAGTACAATAGATCGCTTTCTTATCCCGATTATATATTTGGGAAATATCGTAGCCCGGGTACAGCGCAGCAGAACCCGGGTTTTTCTATATTTAGTTTTCCGAATAAGTAGATTAATGAGATGATCATTGAACTCGATGGTATTCCTATAGAAATATCACGAAAAAAAATTAAAAACATGCACTTACGTATTTATCCCCCTGATGGATTAGTTAAAGTGAGTGCCCCTCTGCGGTTCAGTGAACAGCTGATAAGACAAAATCTTGAATCTAAAACTGCATGGATACATCAGCAAAGAGAACGCATCCGTAATCGGGCCATTGCTGAAGAATGTACCTTTGCAACGGGAGCCACTGTACCATTCAAAGGGAAAAAGTATTTACTAATCATTGAAGAACATCATGGCCCTACACAGATTAAAATTAATGATGAGCTGATGTACTGTTTTACACAGCCTAATAGTTCTCCTCCACAGATACAAACCATTCTAGAACGTTGGTATAAACATCAAATGCAGATATTATTGCCTGATCTCATTCAACATTGGGAAACGATAATTGGTGTCAAAGTCAACGAATGGGGAATAAGAAAAATGAAAACCCGTTGGGGTTCATGTAATACTAAAGCAGCACGTATCTGGCTGAATCTCAACCTCATCAAAAAACCTGCGATTTGTCTGGAGTATGTTCTTGTTCATGAATTAATTCATCTGCTGGAACCAAGCCATAATAAACGCTTTTATGAACTAATGAGCCAATTCATGCCACAATGGCGTGAATATGAATACCAACTTGAAGGACGAGTGCTTTGATTGATTCAGAACAACTTATTCACAACCTTTGTACTCAAGGGTTTTATATTATCGACGGTTTTTTAGAACCCAACCAATGCCGCTCATTACGTCTAATAGCCCAAGAATTGTATGAACAAGGGCTATTTCGAGAGGCTAAAATTGGCCGTAGATTGTATTCGCACCATAATGAGATCATTCGCTCTGATGAAATTTTTTGGTTGGATGAATATGAGAGCAATCCGACAATACAAGTCTTCTTAGAGCAAATGCTGTATTTAGCTCAAATATTGAATCAGTCACTCTTTTTAGGTTTACATGAATTTGAAACCCATTTTGCTGCCTATCAGCCAGGCACCTTTTATAAAAAGCATGTCGATCAGTTTGCCACACAAAAAACACGCAAAATCTCTTGTGTCTATTATTTAAATAATAATTGGGAACCTGAATATGGTGGTGAGTTAAAACTCTACAACACAGAAAATCAATTGCTTAAAAAGGTTTTACCCTCCGAAAATCGCTTCATATGTTTTAATAGTGAATTACCTCATGAGGTTTGTGTTACTCATCAACCTCGATACAGCATTACTGGTTGGATGAAAACTCAATCGTCTTGTTTATTGAATCGGAGCGAGTTCTCCAATTCACTCACATCATCCAAAGGGTAGAAACTCAACGCAGTCGCATCGTGTTACGATGAAAGCTTCCTCTTCATTTGGGGTGAGGGAGGAATGACTCGCGAAATCATAGGATTAGAGTGTATAATAATCTTTTTATTTTCACTAAATCTCTATGCACGCCTTAGACATTAAACAGTTACATAAAACCTATGCGAATGGGGTACAAGCCTTAAAGGGCATTGATTTAACCATAAACCAGGGTGATTTTTTTGCTTTATTGGGTGCTAACGGCGCGGGAAAATCAACTACCATTGGTTTAATTACCACATTACTTAATAAGACCTCTGGAAGCATCAGTATTCATGGTTATGATTTAGAAAAAGAAGCGGAGAAAGCCAAATCGTGTTTAGGACTTGTCCCCCAAGAAATCAATCTCAATATTTTTGAAACCTGTGAACAAACCCTCCTAAATCAAGCCGGCTACTATGGAATTTCACGAAAATGCGCACAACCCCGAGTTGAGTCCCTTCTACAGCAATTAGGCCTCTGGGAAAAAAGAAACTCAATAGCACGCCATTTATCGGGAGGAATGAAACGTCGACTCATGATCGCCAGAGCCTTAGTCCACCAACCCAAGGTATTGATTCTTGATGAGCCTACGGCTGGTGTCGATATAGAAATCCGCCACAGTATGTGGGAATTCTTAACCCGAACCAATGCAGAAGGGACAACCATTATTCTCACCACTCATTATCTGGAAGAAGCAGAACAACTGTGTAAAAACATTGCCATCATTGATCAAGGAGAAATAATAAAAAATACGTCCATGAAGGCGTTGTTACAAACCCTACACCATCAAACGTTTATTTTCAACACAGAAAACCGTATCGATCTTTTACCCGATTTACATCCCTTTAAACCGGCTTTGATTGATAGCACTACAATAGAGCTCCGGGTAGATAACCATTTGAATTTAAACGATGCATTTGCCCTGTTCACAAAACACGGCATAAAAATTCATAGTATGCGTAATAAAACGAATCGCTTAGAAGAACTCTTTTTGGATCTGATAAAAAATGGCCATTAAAAAACAAACTATCGCATTATATACTTTGGTTAGACGCGAATTAGTTCGTATGTTTCGCATTTCAACTCAAGTCTTTTTGCCACCAGTGATTACGACGACACTTTATTTTCTCATCTTCGGTAGTTTAATTGGACCTCGTATCGGCTCGATTCAAGGAGTCAGTTATCCAATGTTCATTGCTCCTGGATTGATTATGATGTCAGTCATTGTCAATTCCTATGGAAACGTATCTTCCTCACTTTATAGCGTCCGCTTTCAAAAAAGCATTGATGAAATGCTCGTAAGTCCAATGCATAACAGCCTTTTGCTGCTTGGATATGTTTTGGGAGGAGTATTTAGAGGATTAATCGTTGCTGCATTGGTCTATATTGTTGCTAGCTTTTTCTTAACTATTGAGCTAGGCCATTTGCCTATGACCTTGCTGGTTGTATTGCTGGTCTCTGCTGTATTTTCCCTGGCAGGTTTTACCAATGCCATGGTGGCCCGAAATTTTGATGATATTATGATTATTCCAACCTTTGTGCTCACTCCCCTCACCTATTTAGGTGGAGTATTTTACAGTATCAACATGCTTCCTGAATTCTGGCAAAAAGTTTCTTGGCTTAATCCTATTCTCTATATGGTCAATGCGCTTAGAAATGCGATGATTGGTCAAAGTGAAGTCAATACATCTTTAGCCATGGGAATTATTGTCCTTATGTTGGCATTGCTCACGCTCCTTAACATGATTTTATTAAAAAAAGGGGTGGGGTTTCGCGAATAATCGCCGCCTTCTTTTTCCGGAGTTGCCCGCAGAATCAGGAGAATACGTTAAAACACAGCCCCCCCCCCCGCGAACAAGCGCCAGGAGTAGGCAGAGTGGAAACAAAAGACAGGTGCTACAAACGTTCCATCTCCAATAGGAAGACTTAGGTTGGGCCTTGGCCCAACAGCATTCTGCTCCTGAGTAACCCATTAAAGACTGGTCGGGCCAAGGCCCAACCGTGCAACCGGGATGAGACTTTAAATCACGCCTCCTTTTGCAACCAATCAGGCTTCACCCGAGACTTCCTGGAGTCAGGCAAATTATGGAAATATCTGCTATTGCAGCAGCTTGAGCAGCTTGTGTTGCTGTAGAAGTTGACGTTGCGGTTACTTGCGTTGTAGAAAGATAGGACACACTGTCAACACCACTCCCAGCATCATTAGTGACTGTCTTCCCCGCCCCAGTTGTGACTGATACAACATCAGCGGTCGTTGTGACTTCCCCCTCTTTAGGGAAAGGAGCATTAACAATCTTATCTGCAGTAACGCGAACACTTGCTCCTGGTCGAAGGTATTCATTTCTTGCCAAAACAAGTCCTTCAATCACCTCGATATAGGTCATGCCGTGAGAAGGGACGTAGATACGCACATCGGTTCCAAGTATTGCAAGTGATAAAATTGGCGTTTTAAGTGACTCTTTAATTTTTGCCGGGGTTTTTATTTCTGCCTTCCCCTTGCTCAACTCCGCCTTAATTTGCACCGACTCCTTGGGAGAATAAGCCAGAATTTTATAATTTGAATTCCCGCCGATGTTAACTAATGCGCCATTTGTATATTGGAGGCTCGCTGCCGCACCATCACCTGTAATCACTTCATCACCAGGATCCAAAGCCGAGCCACGAGTCAACACCCGCTCCACACCATTATGATGTGCTAGCACTTGTTTCTGAGTGAACAAAACAGTAGCAGCAGATTGAGCAAATACTTGACTGGCTATCATGAATAACCCTGTAATTATTATTTTTTTCATATAGATTCCTGTACAATTTTTCCATTAAAAATAGTTATGGGTACCGAGCATAAGCCTATCGTTATTCATTAATCTTTTCATAAGATAATGAAAAATTATTTATGCAGATGCATATAGACTCCATTCCAGTCGTCAGGAGGAGGAGTTTTCATGAACGCTTGACTGCGTTCATGATACATCTGATATAAATAAACATCGGGAAATTTGTTTTTTAGCAAAGCAAATTTTTTTTCTGCAGACGTCCAGTTTTGTGCGGAATACTCACCCAAAGCTTGATGGTACTCTTTGAGCTCCGTTAAAACCTCCTCAGAAACTTCATTAACCCTGCCTAGCGGTTGGTAGATAACTAACCCACTTTTTCTTCCCTTAACTGTAATTTTATCGATGATTCTCCAGACAAATTGATTTTGTCCAGTACGTGTTCCATCACTCACTAAAATATTCACCTGATAAAATTTCGTTAAATCTTGTAATCGAGAAGCAAGATTCACTGTATCACCAATGACTGTATACGCCCGGCGAAACGCTGAACCCATGTCTCCCACATTCATCATTCCTGTTGCTAAGCCAATACCGATATTCACTGCTGGCAAGTCTTTTTCTTGCATTGTTACATTAATTTCGGGTAGTTTTTGGGCTATAGTTAACGCGCAAATAATGGCATGAGAAGCATGTTCTTCATCATGTATAGGCGCCCCCCAAAACGCGACAATCATATCACCTACATATTTATCAATCGTTCCTCTAAAGCTAAAAATGATTTCCGTAACTGGCGTAAAAAAAGCATTTAATAACCGCTTCACATGAGATGCATCTAACGTTTCACTCACCCCTGTAAAATTACGTATGTCACTAAATAGAACCGTCATGTTACGTTCTTGTCCTTCCATACTGTATTGATCAGGAGATTCGATTAGTTCTTTAACATATGCTTCTGGGACATATTGACCAAACAACTGATTTATTTTTCTTTTTTGTTTTCTTTCAATGATAAATAAATAAGCATAATTCGTTATGGTAATCAGTACGATTAAGGTTAACATCAGTGCTATTGGAAGATAGAAACTTTTGGATACAAAGAGATAGATTGATAAAGCCCTAATACCGATAATACTAATTACTGCAAGAATCAACATTCCGGAAACACTCAAGAAAGAGATTAAAAAGGTAAAAAGTAATCCAATCAATACTAAATACACTCGTCCTTGAGTAGTCTTCCAATCAAATTCTGATACCAATTGCTGTCCAACAATACCTTGAACCATATTCCCTACCATCTCAACACCAGGAAACGATTGGGCAACGGGAGATTGGTGCAGATCGGCCAAAAGGATGATTGTTGAACCAATGATAGCAATGGCTCCCTGCAATTCGTCTGGGTTAATTTTACCTTGTATAACATCCGTCGCAGAATAATAATTAAGTGTCCCAATTTGTCCCCAAAATGGAATAAGAATTTGTCCGCGCGAGTTTGTAGGGATAAATACATTCCCCATTTGTATTCCATATAATTGATGATCATGAATTTTAAGTTCAATGTGCTGTGCCATTAAATAATTCATGGCCGTTGCAAGAGCTAAAGTTGGATAGAGCTTGTTCTCATAACTGGCTAACATAAGCCCATGTCGCACCGTCCCATCCAGATCAGGTACGTTGGTCACCGCACCCGCTTGGGTGGATGCATTCAGAAATAAGGGTAAACAACCGTTATATCCAGAGAATTGATGAAGGGGAAGATGATCTCTGCATAAATATTGATTCTCTGGATTAGTTAAAGGAGAAGGTAACACTCCTTTCCTAATTTGCGTGTCATTATGAAACAAAAAGCCTAATACCACATTATGCTCCATCAATGCCTGAGCCAAAATACGATCATTGTCTACTTTGGGGGCAATCTGCTCGAGCAAATTAGGTAATTGCTTTTGTTCTAGGGACAATTGAGGCATTAATTTATTTAATTCATTTTTTAAACCAATCGCATAATTTACCTCTGCCTCAGCCATAACAATATCTGTTGCAATCGTAACGACCCCATTTTTCTTTAATTGATTAATTAAATCAGCCATCTTGTCTCGAGACCAAGGCCATCGGCCTTCTTGTTGTACTGATTTATTATCAATATCAATAATAACAACTCGAGGAATTGTTTGATGAGGACGCCAGTTTAATTGAACCACTTGATCATAGGTTCGATAGTCTAATTGAGTAATAAATGAACTTAGAAGCGGGATTTGAATGACATCCGTGCAAAAAATTAGAGCCACCCAGAAGAGACCTAAAAGGATTTGTATCCATTTAGATTTCATAGCTTTCGGCGAAAAATAATAGTTCTTCTTCACGAGATATCGTCCTTAATACGCTTCGCAACAACACTGAAAGGAAGCAAAGATATAGAGCCCTATAACATCTTCGCCTCATTCTTTTGCGCCTTGTTTAAATCATAATGGTTGACGCTATCAAGTTCTATCCTAGGGCCTGGGTTCAAAAAATCAAAATGTTTTGGTCAAGAGAGTACCGATGAAACGGGTCCTAACCAAATTGATATTCTAATGCGGCTAGAGTTTGATAGCTCTGAAACACGCCACCAGCATTATAATATTTTTCTTCAACTCGAATGGTTGCATTTTTATAGGTTATGGCGATACCTCCCCCTACGCGAAAACCACTTTTATCCATATTCAATTGGGGTAGTGAACCATTAATGACGCTCGCAGGATTTATTAGTAGGCGACTATTGGAAAATTGTGCTACCTGAATTAATCCACCACTCAGAAAAGGCATTACCGTGGGCTTAATGTAATAACCCAATTCAATATTTTCCAAAATTAAAGTTGCTTTATTGGTTAATGGTTCAATCACTTGAAAGGTATCAGTAGCCGGGAAAAAATAATTATATCTTCCCGTATCAATTTGGCTGTACAACACTCCGGCATTAGCTCTCATCAGAAATTGTTTCCAGGTTTTTCTATAAATTCCATTAAAGCTAATAAACCAGTTGTTATTATTATTCGTTGCTTGAGCGATTAAGGGCGCAGGCTCTGTGGCTATCTCTGTTAAGGTAATAAACTTATTAAAACCATATCCCCCACCCAAATCAGCATAAATCTCGGGAGTAAAAATTTTAAACAAATGGCCAAAAATCGTATTATTGTGTATGGTCTGTTCTGAGGTAGTTACAGATCCAGGAGTGAGTAAAAATTGAGAAGTAAGCTCTGTATCAATCCCAAAATAATAAACACCCACCATCATAGTCTGGCCTAGAGAAACATGGTCTGCTCCTGCCGAATAGAGATTTGAATGTCCATTATATCGGTTAAAATTGGTCCCTGAAGTCGAATCAAAATTAAAATCGGTATATCCATACAGAAATTCTGGCGTTATTTTTCTAAGAAATTCTGAACTCTTTGCTTGATTGGTTGTACCATCCTTTGACAGCGTATTTGCATTGAGACAAAATCCGCTAAATATCAAAAAAACAGATAAAACTAATGACTGAATTTTCATCACATCCAAATTCCTTTTTAGAGAAGGTATAAACTTTTAGACTATAAGTAATCTTTCACGACCCTTGTCATCCTGAGTTCACCATAAATGATCTCCGGATTTTAGCCATATCATAATGCTGATACTACATAACCAGAGAGCTTTCACTGCGTTCGAGTTGACATAGTCCAGTGTAGGTTTCGTGTATAATCATATGCTTAAACATACAATTGCACAAGAACTGAGACACAGAGATAAAGGACATTATAATTCTTTGGAACATTTTACTTACGCTTAAATCCCAAAGCGCGTAAACGAGCATCAATTGAAGGATGTGTTGCAAAAGCGCTGCTTAAAGATTTAACCGGTTGCATATCAGAAGGATCAAAGAGATATGATGCCTGCCTTACCTGTTCGTGAGGCGTATTACCATATTCTTGAGTATACTCTTCAGCATGTTGCGCATGATCATCGCTAATTTTGAGGAGCGCCCGCGCTAAAGGCTCATTGTCACGCATTAATTCCACACAACCCGCATCAGCCATGTATTCACGTGTTCGACTTAAGAATAAAGTTAACAGGACAGTAATTAAAGGTAAAACATAACGAAGGACCACTATAACCATTAACAGGCGGTTATCTTCACGTCTGTCGTTGCGCCTAAATAATGCTGAATAAAACAAAATATCGACTACAATCAAAAGAATATTACTTAAAACCGCCACCATCAAAGTTAATTTAATGTCATAATGACGAATGTGGCTTAATTCATGAGCCATCACCGCTTGCAATTCTGCTCTGTCTAATTTTCCTATTAAACCTCGAGTAATTGCTACCATTGCCGATTTTTCACTGTAGCCACTTGCAAAAGCATTCATATAATCTGCTTCGATAATAAAAACCTTGGGCATATACTGCAAGCCCGCAGCAACTTTCATTTCCTCTACCACATTATATAATTGTTGCTCGAGTAAATTTTGGGCTGTTTTGGGGGTTATTTCACGATATTCCGTACCTAATAGCATGATGCGATCGTAAAATGCATACGTTATCATTAATGACACTACCGCAAAACCAACCATAAGAATAGTCGCATAAGGAATAACTTTCAGCTGAATCAATGCGAGGAAACATTGCTCAAGAGTAACTTGCGGGTAAGTTGTATGCAAAATAAATAGATCGGCAATGAAGCCTACAGCAAAATAAATCGCAATAAAAATAGCAATCACTGATCGTGTCTTGCGTTTATTTAACCGTATTTGCTCGCGCCAATTACCTACGCCGCCGTGATACTCTTCAAGCCCCATATCCTATACTCAAAATTTTACGGTATAGTCTTCTTTTGCCTGGATCTGCTCTTCAGGAAGTCCCCAATAAACAAAATCTTTATCTAAAGAGGAAGCAAAGAAAGAGACTACCATGGATTCAAAGAACGATTTCTTTTTGGCATTATAACGCTCTATACCATCGTTATAAGCTTGCTTCGAATAAGCTAACTTATTTTCAGTATTGACAATTTCTTCCTGCAATTGCATTACATTCTGACTTGCTTTTAAATCAGGATATCGTTCAAATACTACATTAAGTCCAGAAGCAATCTGGGAAATTTGATTCTCTGCAGCAATACGCCCTGCTTCATCCCCCGCAGCTTTAGCTGCTTGAGCCTGATTACGCAAAGCCACCACATCTTTCAGTGTAGTTTGTTCGTAATCCATATATTTTTTTACAGCTTCAATCAAAGATTCAAATACTTTGAAACGACGATCTAACTGGATATCGATTTGTTTTTTGTCGTTATTAATCGCTTCGATTAAGTGAATTAAGGTATTGTAAACACCTATAGCCCATATTAATAAAAGTACTACAATAATGATAAGAACAATAAAAAAAGTACCCATTTTTCTTCCTATGCAAAATTTCCTACAATTTAGTTATAGATCGAAAATATAAAAAAAAACAGTAAGCGCTTTTTAAATATTTCGAGGTTGAACAAAAGCGTATGATTTTTGAGCACCGAAAAGGGGCAGACAAATACCAGGGCATTCTGAGTAATCGGCTCCATACTGTAGCACGGTTTTCGCTGGGATAGGAACGCCCTGGCTGCACTTTGGGATGATGTGCCTATTGGAATTGGAGAGGATTTTTTACTCCCAAAACATAAGAGTAGAACTGATGAATAAAAGTAGGATCGGCTGGTGTATCCATTTTTCATCTTATTATTTGTGTTGGATAGCCTGTTTTTATTTTGCAGCACAAAACGATGTATATCTTGGTCCAATTATTGGCTTTCTAATCATTGCCGTGCAAATCTTATGGCAATTAATTAATCGATTGCCTTATTTAAATGCCCTGTTTTTTGCATTTCTTATTGCATTTATTGGTTCGCTTACAGACACAATTTGGCTTCATCAAAACTATATTTATTTTAAAGCAAATCCCTTTAGTTCCTATTTTACAGCCCCATGGATGATTTGTATTTGGTTAAGTTTCGGATTAAATCTGATTATTCTTAATGAAAAATTCACACGTTACTATTTCATTTGGTTTCTACTGATTCTTTTTTTGATGCCTTTTGCTTATAAAATTGGCGCATCGTGCAATATCGTCGTCATTGAAAAAAGCTACCCCTTTTATCTTTCGGTGGGGATTACCTGGGCATTACTCCTACCAATCAGCTTTTATGCATATAATTATTTAAAAAAAACGAATCGTATTGAGGCATAATTCGGTTGCAGGTCACCCGAACGCAGCAAGGAGTCTCCACAATGCAGCACCGTGTTACAATGGGAAACCACTTGCTCTGTTTGAGATGGGGCGGGGGTAGGAAAACTCATCGTGTAGCCAAAATAGGCTTCAAAAATTGCCCTGTATAAGAAAGCTCGCATTCGGCAACCTGTTCTGGCGTACCCGTTGCCACGATACGTCCGCCTTTACTTCCTCCTTCTGGCCCCAAATCAATAATCCAATCCGCCGTTTTGATCACATCCAAATTATGTTCAATAATCACAATGGTATTGCCTTGTTCCCGCAAGCGAAATAATACCGATAACAACTGTTTGGTATCATGAAAATGCAATCCAGTTGTTGGTTCATCAAGAATATATAGAGTGCTTCCTGTATCTCGCTTTGACAGCTCACGCGACAATTTGATTCGCTGTGCCTCCCCACCGGAAAGGGTAGTCGCACTTTGCCCTAACTTGATATAAGACAAGCCCACATCCATCAGAGTTTGACATTTTCTGGCTAATGCCGGAATTGCTGCGAAAAAATGGCTTGCATCTTCAACCGTCATTTCTAAAACTTCATGAATGTTTTTGCCTTTGTATTGAATATCAAGAGTTTCTCGATTGTAACGCTTGCCTTTACATACATCGCATGACACATAAATATCAGGCAAAAAGTGCATCTCGACTTTAATAAGTCCATCGCCCTGACATGCTTCACAGCGCCCCCCACGCACATTAAAGCTAAACCGTCCAGGCTGATAACCCCGTGCCCGAGACTCAGGAGTTGCGGCAAATAATTCGCGAATATGAGTAAATATTCCAGTATATGTAGCCGGATTAGAACGCGGAGTCCTGCCAATCGGACTCTGGTCAATATCAATCACCTTATCGCATAAATCTAAACCCGTGATTTCTTTAACGGAACCAGGAGTAAATAAACTGGCCCTATTTAATAGATTTGCGGCACTTGGATATAAAGTGTCATTAATTAAACTGGATTTTCCGGAACCCGAAACCCCGGTAATACAAGTAAGCAAACCCAAAGGAATACTGACATCGACATCGTGTAAATTATTACAAACCACCCCTTTTAAATGAATCATTTTTTCGGGATTAATTGGCCGGCGGTTTTCAGGAATTGCGATGGATTGTTTCCCAGATAAATATTGACCCGTCAATGAAGCTGGAGATTGCATAATTTCTTGAGGTGTCCCACGGGCAACAATTTCCCCGCCATGAACGCCAGCGCCAGGACCTATATCCAGAACAAAATCAGCACTACGAATCGCGTCTTCATCATGTTCCACCACAATGACCGTATTTCCCAGATTCCTTAAGTGCATTAATGTTTTTAATAAGCGATCATTATCTCTTTGATGCAAACCAATGGAGGGTTCATCCAAAATATACATCACCCCCACTAATCCCGAGCCAATTTGACTGGCTAAACGAATACGTTGGGCTTCCCCTCCTGACAATGTTTCAGCACTACGTGTTAAAGAGAGATAATCCAGGCCTACATTGACCAAAAACCCTAATCGCTCAACAATTTCTTTGTTAATCTTTGCTGCAATTTCACCTTTATAGCCGGTCATATGCAAATTTTTAAAAAATACATAGGCTTTTTCGATCGAATAAGCGGTAACTTCAGGTAAATTTTTGTTATCAATAAACACATTCCGGGCGGATTCACGCAATCGTGTTCCTTGGCAACTCTGACATGGGCGAGATGATAAATATTTAGCAAGTTCTTCACGTATCATTCCCGAATCGGACTCCCGATAACGTCGTTGCATGTTAGGAATAATGCCTTCAAAAGGATGCCGCTTGACCATATACCCACCATTGGGCCTATGATAATGAAAATCGATAACCTCATTTCCCCCATATAAAACAATTTGACGCACTTCCTCAGGCAAATCACAAAATGCAGTATGAATATCAAAACCATAGTGTTGTGCAAGCGATTCGAGCATTGAAAAATAATAAGTCGTTTTCTTATCCCAACCACGAATAGCCCCTTCGGCCAAACTGGCTGTTTGATCATGAACAACACGATCCGGATCAAAAAACTGATCAACACCCAATCCATCACAAGAGGGGCAAGCACCAACTGGATTATTGAATGAAAAAAGTCTGGGCTCTAATTCACTTAGGCTGTATCCACATTCTGGGCAAGCAAATTTGGAAGAAAAAACCAGATCATCAAATTGATTCTCCATAGAAGCAACAATTGCAAGGCCCTCTGCCAAATTTAAAGCATTTTCAAAGGACTCGCTTAAACGCTGCGCAATGTCAGGCCTGACTTTAAAACGATCCACCACAACTTCAATCGTATGCTTAGTACGCAGACCCAGTTTAGGAGGCGAATCCAATTCATAGAGTTCTCCATCAATTCGAGCACGTACATAGCCTTGAGCTTGTAACTGCTGTAAAAGCTGGACCTGCTCTCCTTTGCGTTCTCGCACAACCGGAGCCAAAATCATCACTTTACTGTCCGTAGGCAAAGCAAGTACTTGATCCACCATTTGACTAATCGTTTGCGCATGCAAACTAACGTGATGCGTAGGACACCGAGGTTCGCCCACACGTGCGTAGAGTAACCGCAGATAATCATATATTTCAGTAATGGTCCCGACTGTCGAGCGAGGATTGTGCGACGTTGCTTTTTGCTCAATGGAAATTGCCGGTGATAAACCCTCGATTGAATCCACATCAGGCTTTTCCATCATCGATAAAAATTGTCGCGCATAAGCAGAGAGCGATTCGACATAACGACGCTGCCCCTCAGCATACAATGTATCAAAGGCTAACGAGGATTTCCCTGAACCGGATAACCCCGTAATTACAATGAGTTGATCGCGGGGTAAATCCAGGTCAAGATTTTTAAGGTTGTGGGTTCGTGCACCACGTATGGTGATAGTATGCATAAAATTCGATAATTTTGGTTTAAGACAGATTAGTTATGGTTTAATTATTTGCGGCTTCGAAAAATCTAATTATACGTCAAAAAAATAGAGCGTATAGATCAAATAAGTATTTTTACTTTGGAAACAGATCAAAAATAATTTTTTATTTTAGCACATTTTTACACAGAAAAAATGAAATTGTTAGACTCCTGTTTCTAATTTACAGAGTGTACTACAATAAAAGACTTAACCTCTTCATTTTAAAAACTTTAAAGGATTTTAAATATGAATACGCTTTTGCAAAGGATATTGCTATGGCTCGTACTTTTCATATCTCCATATGCTCTTTATGCACAAAATGATTATACACAGAATGATGCAGAAGTATGTCAGTGGGTGAAAAAAATTCTATTGAGTACCTTATCCGTAGATTACAATTATGACTCAAGTAATGATACAGAATTACATAAAAATTATACGGGAAATGCCTGGAATGCCTTAACCGACTTCCTGGGCAATTATCTTGAGGTGATCAAAAACCAACAACTCACACTTCACCCCACATTGATTACAGAGCCCTATATCGCTGAAAAAGGTATCGCTTTAAATATTCATTATTGGCGCGTTAATGAAGTGGTCTCAATTCCTGAATTAAATCTTACGATTGCTTTTTCCCTCATAGTTATTGAAGCAAATCCACTGCCTCATGGACATTTGCTCATTCAAAGTATGGATATGGTAAAAAAGGAAAACCAATGAACATGTTGACTCGTTTTAAATTCTTTCTTTGGAAATTTAGTCATTTTCAAGTACCCCTGATCGGCTACTTAAAACCCCGGCTCATAAAACTTACCGATACTGAAATCATTATTTGCCTCCCTTTAAATCGGCGCAGTCGTAATCATTTAAATTCCATGTATTTCGGCGCTCTCAGTGTTGGTGCTGATTTAGCGGGAGGTTTACATAGTTTTTATCATGCAAGCCAAAAAAAATTAAATCCTTCTATTGTTTTTAAATCATTTCAGGCCCAATTCCTACGCCGCCCTGAGTCTGATGTTTATTTTGTTTGTGATGAAGGAGCAAAAGTCGAAGCCATGTTAGAGGAGTCTCAAAAAACTGGGGAACGAATAACTCAACCTATCCAGATCAAAGCCTATACAGATTACCCGGCTTTCACGGAGCTGGCTGCAGAATTTACTTTGGAATTATCCGTAAAAATACATTCAAAATCCCTGTAGCATAAACAATAGAGACAGAAGTTATTATTGTTTTATCTACAATTTCAGTCGAAAATATTATCAAGTTGAGATATTATTAGTACCGACTTAGTAATGCCCAATAAAATAATTGATGATTAGGCTACTGTAAATGATATTTGAAGAATATGTAAAATTATTAGAGTCATTTAAGAAAAACCAGATATCTAAAATACTGGAGCAAATTGACACTAAAATTTTCGACATTCTATACAGCAAACATGTTAGTCCTCTAATAGTTCCTTATTTTCCTCGCTACGAGCTTTGTTTCATGTCGGATGAAACAGAATTAAAAGATAAAAACATCTACATAAGGGAAAAAAATGGAAAAATTGCCTATTCAGTAATTATTCCCTGTGAGGAGGGGGCTAAAGATAGAAGGGAGGTTAAAGATGTTGTTTTAACAGAGCTCGACGCACCAATCCCTTTTAAATACAACATTGGCTTAATGACCCGCGGCTTAGTCCCTGAAAAAGGCTCTTTTTATGCCCGTATAATTGATGCAGGCCTTGAATATACCGTTATTGATCCACAAGGAAAATTGATAACGTCGATAATAAAAAAAGAAGAATTAAAGCTTAACTTACGCTCAGGTTTTTCACCTAAGGATCTTGAGCCTTTTATGCCCGAAATTCTCAAAATTACATCAAAAAGAAATCACACCCTTCCTTTTACACCCGATGCATTTAGAGCGCGTGTATTATCAGCGGCAGCAAGAAATGGTCATATTCAGTGGGCTCCTTTTAGCAACTATGATCTGGACCCTGATAATATTTCTCAAATTAAAAAACTAATCAATGCACTCTATCATGCGCGTCTTACATTTTTAGATTTGGAAAATATTGATGTTAGAGATCTTAAGCGCAGTTATACTGATCTGACTTTACTCTACGGTAAAACAATTAATTCAGCTTATGAAGCAAGTTATCTGCTTACTCATTTAGACGTTGATTTGACAGACATGTTTAATGAGGAGTTAGCCCTTATTTTGCCTGTATTCAGTCAAATTCAAGCGTTTGCAGACAACCATGCAAAAGAACAAAAGGCTTTTGTCCAAGCGCTTAAACCTACGCCATTAGCATCGCAAATAGGGGAAGTAGCCGGAATCGCCGTCGATCAACTGCGCCCCATTAGTAGTGATGTGGATTATAATTTTCTGGCTCAGTTCAGTGCCGTTTTACCGAGTTATATTGATAAATTAACTCATTACATAGAACAATATTCTTCACAGATAAAAAAATCAGAACCTAAACTGAACCAAGAAAAGCTGGCCGAACTGCAAAAAGCAGCACTAAGCCTCCTAAATGATATAGAAAATTTAAAAGGAAACCGCTTTTTTCTTTCATTTAAATTTTTAAATTATATCCACATAATTAGTAATCTAATTACTTTATCGATGAGCACTTTAGAACAAATTGGAGAGCTCAGTGAATCATCTCAAGATCTAGTTCGCGATAAATTAGCGCAGCTTAAGTACACTTTGTTACCCACTTTATTTGGTTTTGTTGATAAAATTGAAGACAACGCCATGTTAAAGCCTGGCACTTTGTCTGTTCCTTTAATGGAAAAAATCAAAGTTTTATACGAAAAAATACTTTACCTGCCCAAAAAGGCAATTGATTTTAAAGAGAAAGGAGCGGATTTACTGGAAATAGAAGATCCGCGCTTTATCGAATTAAGATTAGAAATGACGTATAAAAGGATCGATAAAGACAATAAATCATTACATAAAATTAAAAAAGCAAATACCGCATGTAAAGAATTTTTTGAACTGTTACAAGATCCTCGTTATAGAAATCTTCGTTTGTATCAACTCCCTTCAGAGGTTAAAGAAGAGCTTGTAAAGCTCTATAAGCTTATTAAGCCTTATATGGCCCAACTCGACATCGATTTAAATGAGGTCATAATCTCGAGATTAACAGGTCCTGAAAAAGAAGGTTGGTACTCTTTTATGGGCTCGAGCATAAGCAAGTTAAAAAGACAACTTCCTTCAGACCATATCAGTTTTGTTTTGAAAAAAGAAAATGCGTTAAAGAATTTAATTACTAAAGATGAAAACAGTAAGGTTTTTCATATTAAATTAAATAAAGACCTTATTGATTCGGTGCACAAAAAAGCAAATTTAGTTTTATTTCCTTACAGTGAAAAAGCAAATGTGTATACGGTTGATGAATCAATACCGCTGCAAGTTGAATCAAAGCAAGATAAGACATCAAGGATTAGCAAAAGCAGATTTCTGCAGATCCAAGCTGCTTATTTGCGTTTTGTCCATCTAGTAAAAGAACAAATTGACGCAAAACCAGGCTCCTATGAAAAAAATTTGGATCTAAGCAAACTCGATGATGCTGTAAAAGCAGAGTGCCAACAATTATTTAAAGTGTTTCAACCGTACTTGGGATCTATGACCTCCACTGAGTGTAAAGACTCAGCAAAAAATCTTGAACTCTATCTAGCCGATTTATTTGCACAGAATCCGATCACCAATATCCCCCTAAAAAGTTCTTTTCTCAGTCTGGATAAAAATATCCAAAGCTTTTTTGATTACATCAATTTTGAGTGGTTCAATAAAGATGAGTTCCAGAACATTCGTACCGCCTACACACAATTTTCTCAAATAATAAAAAAGCAGATCGAAGAAAAACCCCAGCTCTACGGTAATAACTTGCTGTTAACCAGTTTTGATAACGAGACAAAAAATAAGTGTCTTCAGTTATTTCAAGTCTTCCAGCCCTATTTTAAATTGGGAATACCACGAGAGCTTAAAGAGGCTGCTCAAAATTTTGAAAAATATTTGGCTGCATTCCTTGCCAATAAGCCAGTAGAAATATTAGAAGCGCCCCCTGTATCCTTGTTTTTACAATTGGATAAACATACCCAGGACTCCTTTGCCAAATGGCAGGATAAAAGCCAAACATTTTATGATTTCGCCAATGCGCGATTTCTTGATGAGAAAGAATCGGAGGCTCTGAAGAGTAAACGAGAAAAAGATGCAAAACTGCTTTTTAAACAAGTAGAAGACGATAAATTGCTGCATGATCTTGATCAATTAAATTCGGATCAAGCTCTTGAAATCTACCAATGGTATCAAAATAAGCATAATAAATTCCTGGTTGTGACCAATGCATATTCTCAATTTCTCGAGTTGCTCCATAAAGTAATAAAAGACAACCCTCAAATTCGAAAAAACATATCGTTGTTAAGTTCTCTTAAACCAGGAGTAAAAGCTCAACTACGCAATTTATATAGTATTTTTCAACCCTACTTAATTTGTGCCCTCCCCCCCGAACAGCAAGAAGATGCGATAAATTTTGATAAATATTTGGTTGCCAGTTTATCAAACAGAACGGTATATCGCAGGGATGCTCCACCTGTACTAATGTTCTTAGGATTAAAAGACCATTTCCGGGATACCTTTATTCGCGTCACTAAAGAATGGAAACGAAGAAAGGAGCGTTTTTATAACTTAGCTCAAGATAAATTTACTCTCGAAAATGACGCAGCAGTACTTAAAGCCGATCCCAAAACAGGTAGAGAACACTTTGTTATCCAACATACTAATTATTCCAAATGCATTCATGCATTCAGACAATCTTTATTTGAGGTAACAAAACTATTTAACTCTTCAATGCAGCAGGCATTAACTCCCTATACACCACCAAAAATCATAGATATTTCACCAATTGGCATGTTTAAAGAGGCCGTGCAAACTGTATTCCCTCCCTCATTAGTACCATTCCCTGAAATGGAGGATAATAACAAGCGATTGAGTCAAAGCAGACAAGTCTGTGCATTAAAAGACATTTTTAACAGTTTGTTCCATTTGGAAGGAATTGTTCATGAGTTAGAAAATTTAAATAATCAAAGTATTAAAACTCAATACGTACGTTATTTATTACAAGCCTATGAGCATCTCAATGAAATCATTAAGTCAGCACAGCGTTTGGCTGAAGATCCGCACTTAAGGTTCATAGCTCGTGATTTACTTAATAAGGCCCAGGATCTTTATGCCACATTCCAGGAACATTCCGATGCATACCAAGTAGCACCAGAACAAGTCTCCTACGGAGCAGCTAAAGTTCAATACAACGCACTTTGGTATATTATTAATGCCTTTTATATTAGCCCTAAACATATTCGCGCCTTAAATAATACAAATTATCTAACTACTGAAGAACTTGATGAGTTACATTTTCGCGCCAAAAAATCAACTTCAATTATAGAAGGCTTGATTAATAATTCTAATTCCTATTTTAAATTGTTCCTGCAATCCCCCAATATGATTTATCTTTACCAGGAACTCACAGCAAAGCTGAATGAATTTACCAGCACTTCTCATGACGCCATAATGGATAATATGGAAAATATGCGATCAAGCATATTTACACCAATGCTTCTTGAGGCAGATCGCTGGGAAAACCGATTAGGACTCTCACCAGGAATTTTATCCGGCCCCTTAAGGCAAATTACTAATGAGTTTTTTAAAGGTCTAGTGCATCCACTGCCACTGAGTAGTTTGGATTCCAAAACACGCATCCGATTAATATATGATAAAGAGCCACTAGAAAAAAGAATTAGTCTGGCTACAAAACAGATCAAAAGAAACCAAAAATATCTCAAAAAAATAGATAAAGACTACAAAGATATTGAAAATCTATACTATTGGTATCGTCAAGTAACTACCCCACTTGATTTTTTTGATTTTGCCACTCCCCAACCGCAAGTTGAGCCAACTAACGCAAAAATGGAGTTATGTGCTGCTTATAAAAAAGCCCTACCCAAACTAGCGCAACTAAAACGGAATAAAAAGGTCGAAATTGCTTCAAGCCCATACCCTGAACATCATAGGCTGGATGGGCTATGTAATTCTGGACTGAAAGCATATGATCCTCATTTTACCGAAATCGAAGCGTTAATCGTTGCTAGCCATCATTATTACTTGGGTTTAAAAGCAACGCATCAAATGCGACTAGAAACTACAGAAGAGCATTTAGCTTATCTCAATAGTTTAGAGCCAATCCAAGAGCAAGAAAAACTGTCTTTCATTGAAGAGTATACTACTGAATCATTCGAAAAAAATCTTGAAGCAAAGTGTAATCCCATAGACTTGCAATTTACGGATCAAGAATACGTTGCTGAGCTTAAAGCCTATTTAATGAAACTCAAAGATGAAATAATTGCGAAAGCAAAAGTGTCTAAGAATATTGATCGAAGTATCGAAAAGCTGTTGGAAATAGAAATCAGTAAATTTGAGAAAAAATACTATGCTGAATACTATCATCTTGATACGGTACAAGTGGCTCTGGCTCAATTTAAAACTTATTTCAAAGATTTGAAAGCCGCCAGCCGCAATAGAAATTCTATATTTGAAAGCAAAGAAACTTTAAATAAAAAATCTAAGTGCATTCGCCTTTTAGATGAAATTGCCCGCAATAAAACACTAAAGGTACAAGAACGCATACAGCAAATAAAATTACAGGTTGAAAATCCCAATTTCTCAAGAATTATGCTAGCGCATAAGCAAGTGGATACTTTTAGTTGGACTTACTTAAAAATGTGCTTTTTATCCCTGCTCGAAGCATTGAACTTATATACACCAACTCGACAAAAGCTCCTCGATAATATTAATGAAGCCGTGCACAATCCACCTGAAATCAAAGCGTTAACTCAACGACTTGGTCTATTTGCTGCAAATACTGCTAAAGATGCCGATGCAAAAAGATATGAAGCCCCCGCAATGCCTGCCGCGACTCCCTCTGCTTGATAATATTTACCCCAAAGATTCTTCATCCTCTAAATGCTCTGCTGCAGCTATTTCTGTATGATCTGCCGCTAATAACAAATACATTGACGGCACCACAAAAAGCGTAAACAAGGTACCTATCGAAATTCCCGTTGCGATGACTAGACCAATATTATAACGGCTCTCAGCACCAGCCCCTGTAGCAAAAATCAAGGGGATAACCCCTAAAACCATTGCCGCGGTAGTCATCAAAATAGGACGCAATCGAATTGCGGCTGCGGCTTTTATGGCATCTAGCTTTTTTTGCCCACTTGCCTGTAAGTCATTGGCAAATTGCACAATTAAAATGCCATGCTTGCTGATGAGCCCAATCAGGGTAACCAGTCCCACCTCACTATAAATATTCAGTGTGGCATCACCTATCCCTAAACTGATAAAAATCATGGCTCCACAGATCGACATAGGCACACTAATCAAAACAATAAGAGGATCACGAAAGCTTTCAAACAAGGCTGACAATGATAAAAAGATAATGATTAAAGCAAAGAAAAAAGTAACAATAAGACTGGAGCCTTCCTGAATGAATTGACGTGATTGAGCAGCATAATCGATATAATAACCTTGAGGGAGAACCTGTTTGGCAATATTGGCCAGCGTATCCAACGCTTTGCCCATAGAGATACCAGGATAGGCAACCGCAGAAATTGTAGCGGAATTAAGTTGTTGAAAATGGTTTAATGATTCAGGAACAACTTGTCTTTGCAAATTAGCAACCGTGGCAAGAGGTATTGAGGCTCCCGAAGAAGTTTTTATGTAATAATTCAATATTTGATCCGGGTTTAAGCGTGTCGCCCGCATTACCTGTGGTATAACCTGATAAGAGCGTCCTGCTAAATCAAAATAATTGATATAGCCTTCACTTAAGGCGGCTCCAAATACATTGCCAAGATCTTGCATGGTCAAACCAAACTGAGATATTTTATCCTGATCTAAATTAATTTTTGTCTGTATTTGGTCGATTTTGAGATCAGGATTAATATAAGCAAAAATACCCGCCTCATCCGCTTTCTCTAAAACACGCTGTAACACAATATTTAATTTTTCAAACGTTTCTGTAGTTGTAATAACAAATTGGATGGGCAATCCACTTCCACCTCCAGGCAATGAAGGTAATTGAAACGCTGCTACCTTGGCTCCAGCAATTTTATTGAGTTCATTTTGAACCAGGGGCTCTAAATCATTGGAGGTTCGTGTGCGCTCATCCCAAGGCTTTAAAACCATACCAATGATGGATGTATTTAATCCTTGGTAACCATCAACTTGGAAAATATGATCCGTTTCTGGAAACTTTCTAAAAATGTCATTCACTGCATTGGCAGAAAGTTGTGTTTGCGCGAGAGAAGCGTTTGCTGATGCGGTCACCTGAGCAATGACAATACCCATATCTTCTTGGGGGGCCAACTCAGTCTCCGAAGTAATAAAAAGAAAATAATTACTGAAAAGGATGATGATTGCAAAGACAATAACTACCGGCAAGTGATTTAATGTAGCAGATAAAATTCGTTTATAAAAATGTTCAAGTTTTGTAAAGGAATCATCGACATACGTCATAAAACGCCCTTTAGCTGCCCCATCTCCCATTTTAAGAAATTTGGAACACATCATGGGCGATAAACTTAATGCAATTACAGCCGAAACAGTAACCGCACCCGCGAGTGAAAATGCAAACTCGGTAAATAGCGCACCGGTTAATCCACCCATAAAGCCAATCGGTAAATAAACAGCAATTAAAACTACCGTTATTGCAATAATGGGATTCGCTAACTCACGCGCGCCTATTAAAGCAGCTTTAAACCGTGTTTGTCCTTCTTCTATATGGCGTTGCACGTTTTCAACAACAATAATTGCATCATCAACTACCAATCCTATAGCCAGAACTAAAGCCAACAAAGTAAGCAAGTTAATTGAATACCCCAAAATGAGCATTATCCAAAATGCCCCAATCAAAGATAAGGGAATAGCAACTATGGGAATAACAACCGAGCGAATTGAGCCAAGAAAAATAAAAATGACAACAGTTACGATTAAAAAAGCCTCTAATAAGGAAAAGATTACTTCATTTATCGAAGAATTCACAAATAAACTGGCATCATATACAATTTTTCCCTGTAAACCTTGGGGAAATTGTTCCTGGATACTGGGAAATATTTTTTTAATCTCATTAATTACGGTCAAAAGATTGGCTGAAGGTGCAACTACAATCCCAATATATACTGCTGTTCGCCCATCAAAACTCACTGCAGAATTATAATTTTCTGCTCCCAGACTGACGTTAGCCACGTCTTCCAAACGAATAATCGCCCCATTTTGAGCTTTAATAACCATTTTCTTGAATTGGTTTACATCCGATAGATTAGTGCCCGCAGTAAGATTTTGGATGAACATTTGCCCATCAGTACGGCCCACTGCTGAAATAAAATTATTATTTGCAAGAGCAGTTCCAACTTCTGCTGCGGAGATTCCATATCCTGCAAGTTTAACGGGATCCAACCACGCGCGCAGGGCAAAAGTTTGATTCCCTAGAATTTGAGCATTTTGAACCCCATTAACTGCCTGTAATTTAGGCTGTACTACCCGAATTAGATAGTCTGTAATTTTATTAATCGGTAATTCATCGCTATAAAAACCAATATACATAGAATCAATGGTTTGTCCTACTGAAACGGTGATGACTGGTGTTTGTGCGTTTTTGGGAAGTTGATTCAGTACTGCATTCACTTTAGTAGTAATGTCGGACAAAGCTTTTAGTGGATCATAATTGAGAAGAAGGTTTACTGTGATCGTACTCGTACTCGGAGAGCTGATGGAAGTCATGTAATCAATTCCATTTGCTTGAGCAATGGAGTTCTCTAGTGGAGTAGTAATAAAACCAGCAATAATATCAGGATCTGCACCAGTATAAGTGGTAGTTACAGTGACAATAGCATTTTCAGTAAATGGATATTGCATTATGGGTAAAGAACCAATAGAACGTAAGCCCATTGCTAAAAGCATCAAGCTGATCACCGTAGCCAGTACAGGTCTTTTAATAAAAATATCGGTAAACCGCATTATCTAATCCTTAGATTATTCTTTATCTAAACTGCTTACGTCATGGTTCATCGTACCTTGGTTAAGACACAAGCCCTAACCGCGACTTATAAGTTTATTTCATGTCCTCAGCTTCCCAGATTAAGTTAGCTAAACTGGGATTGCATTATTAACGCTCAGTGACTTTTGGCGATGCCTCATCACTAGGTTGTATTGTATTATTAATAAGAACATGACTACCATTTTTAAGTTTTAATTGGCCGCTGGTTACTACAATATCACCCTCATGCAATCCTTTTAACACAGCAATTTGATCCCCCCGCGTCTCTCCAACAGTAACAAAAACCTGTTTGACCACAAGGATTGGTTTATTATTCTTATCTTTTTGATCGCTTTGTTTCACCAAAAAAACAATATCACCATAGGGATTAAAACTAATCGCTGACTGGGGTAAGGTCAGATGGCTTTGTTTTGCCCCAGTTTCTACTTCAACACGAGTAAACATACCTGGTTTCAACAAATAATCAGGATTAGAGATAGTCGCCTCTACCTGCACATTACGAGTTGCGCTATCGACAATAGGTTCTATAGTGGTAATTTTTCCCAAAAATACTTTCTCGGGAAAAGTATCAGTAACAACTTTCACAGTTTGTCCCAATTTTAACTGAGCTAACTCTTGTTGTGGCAAATAAAAATCAGCATAAAGAGGATCTAATGCCTGTAATGTGGTTACCGTGTCCCCTACGTTAAGATATTGTCCTGGGTTAATGTTGTTGATACCTAATTGACCTGCAAAAGGTGCGCGAATTGTCTTTTTTTGAACAGTTGCTGCTTGTTGGGCAACTTGAGCCTCCAAATTCCTGAGATTCCATTCATCAGTATCTACCGTTTGCCTACTCACTGCCCGAACCGCATATTGTGCCTTATCACGCTTATAAGTAATTTTTGCTAATTCAACCTGTGCTTGTAATGACCGTAATTGTCCCTGTTCTGCATCGGCATTTAATTGCGCTAAAACAGTCCCCTTTTTGACTAGAGCTCCTGGGGTAAACAAGATTGTTTGCACCATACCCGCCAGCTCTGTTGTAACATTCACACCTAGCCGTGCACGCAAACTCCCCACCGATTTCAGAGTAGGTTGCCACAAGGAAGCTTCGACTTTCATGGTAGACACGGTAACTGCAGGTGATTTCATCTGCAGAAAATATTGGTTCATCATATAGTTACCAATTGCCTTCCAACCAAAAATCAAGCCAAACAAAATGCCCACTGCAACCAGCATAATAATTATTTGTTTTTTTAAAAATATCTCTTTCATCATAGACACTCTTTGACACACCAAGGTTTATGCCACCAGCCCCCGCCTAACGCCTGGAATAATGCGGCCGTATCACTGTAACGCACAGCTTGTGCCTGAATACGATTAATTCGAGCCTGTTGGTACTGCTGTTGCGCGTTTAATAAATTAATATAACTTACCCCACCTAACCGATATTGTTTGAGGGTGAGATTTAGGGAAGCACGTGCTGCATCTTCAGCCTTAATCTGCGCTTGTAATGTGCGCGCATCTACTTCCAAACCTCTTAAAACATCGGCTACATTTTGAAAAGCTTGCAGTACAGTTTGTCGGTACTGAGCCCAAGCTTGCTGATAGGCTGCGATCGCCGCCCGTCGCTGTGCCAGTAATGCCCCTCCATGAAATAAAGGTTGCATCACCTGGGGCGCTACAGACCACACATTATTTTTTGCACTATAAAGGCCTGAAAAGGTAGTACCAAGCCATCCCTCATTGGCATTTAGAGTAAATTGAGGGAATAAATTGGCTGTTGCTACACCGATATTAGCGCAAGCCTGATGAAGCGATGCTTCCGATGCACGCACATCGGGGCGTTGACGAACAAGATTCGAAGGTAAGCTTACCGGTAACTCAGTAGGTAATTTTAATCGGTCTAAACGAATAACTGGTAAGGGTTCATCTGGAAATGTGCCCACGAGTGCCGCTAAGGTATGTTTGGCTTGTGATAAACTTTTTTGTAATGGGGGTAATGTTGCTTTTGATTGTTCGAGCAAGGTTTGTTGCGTCAATATATTTGCTTGAGACACGCCCCCCAAACGATACTGATTATTTAAAATATCAAGAATCCCTTGCTCCGCCTTAATAAGGTCAAGAGTTGCATCAATTTGCGCTTGATATGATGCAATGGCTACTGAAGTAGTAACGATATTAGCAGTCAGGGTCAAGTACGCAGCAATTACTTGAAATTGCTGATAATCAACCTGGGCACCTAATGCTTCAATTTGACGCCGCGCACCACCAAAAACATCTAAAGTATAAGATAAATTGAATGAGGTATAATAGATGGTAAATATGGCGGTTTCATTCGGGATACCAATTTGGGCACCGGAGTAACGTTGGGTTTCCATGAGGTTCGTGACATCGACTGAAGGAAACATTGAATTACCAATTTGTTCCTTTAAGTTTTCCTGAGCTTGACGCAAAGCAGCAGATGCTGCAGCTAAATTAGGGCTATGTGCTAACCCTTTACGAATGAGCTGATTAATCTCTGGAGAACGATACAATTCCCACCACAATAAAGGAATGTCCTCATTAGTGATAAAAGCTTGTGCTTGACCACCTGCACCGCGAGTAGCTACAGTTTTTTTGGGTAGAGGTGTTTCCGTAAGTCTTTTGACTTTGGGTGGCGTGGGTGACTGAAAATTAGGGCCAACCTTGCACGAGGTTTGCAGAACGGTGCTCAGCAAAACCAAAATAAATACACTTACATGTTGTCTCAGGTTAAACACTAACCACAATCCTTTGCGAATCATTCAACGAATAATGGTTAATTTATCATGGAATGGAAAGGGTTGACAGTGTAATTGTTATCTCCATTCCAACACCCCATATTTGATTAACAAATAACCACACAGTATAATGCGCCTCTATTATCTTCCATTTCTCGAAAATTTCGAGTATCTCGATGGAAGCAATAAAGGAATTGAGTATGCCAACTGTAAAAATTACAGGAATGGGACGTTATCTACCCCGAAAAAAAGTTCTATCGTCAGAACTGGATAGTCAACTAAATTTACCCGCCGGAAGTGTACAAAAAAAATCTGGCTTGATTTCACGCCACTTTGCTTCCCCTGATGAAACAACTTCTTATATGGGAGCACAGGCTGCATTGATTGCAGTACAGCAAGCCAATATTCAACTCACAGAGCTTGATGCCATCATCAGTGCTTGTGGGGTGAGTGAGCAAGCAATTCCTTGTACCTCTGCTTTAATTCAGAAACAATTAGGGCTAGAGCAAACTGGAATTGCTTGTTTTGATATAAACAGTACGTGTCTCAGCTTCATTACTGCCTTGGATATTGCCTCATATCTCGTTGAGGGAGGCCGATATAAACGAGTACTTATTGTGTCGAGTGACATTGCTTCAGCGGGACTAAACTGGCAAGACATGGAAACATGCACCATTTTTGGTGATGGGGCTGCAGCATGTGTACTTGAAAAAAGCGATGGAACACATCGAATTTTATCATCACATCATGAAACGCATAGTATTGGTGCCACTTTTTGCCAAATTGAAGCAGGTGGTACACGTTTGCCTGCAAAAAATCCACTGAAGAACTTGGAGCAAGGTCTTTTCTATATGGATGGTAAAAAAGTATTTAAATTAGCCGCTAAATTAGTCGATAGCCTGGTGGAAAATCTTTTATGCAAAGCCAAATTAACCATGCGTGATATTGATTGGTTTATCCCTCATCAAGCAAGCTTGCTGGCGATGCACCACATACAAAAAAGAGTGAATATCCCAACTGAAAAATTTGTTTCAATTTATTCTAATCATGGAAATCAGATTGCAGCATCTATTCCTACCGCATTATGCACTTTAATTGACAGCAAACAATTACACCGTGGACAATTAGTACTCTTAATGGGTACCGGTGCTGGTTTAGCCGCTGGTGGCATAATTATGGAGTATTAAATATGGTATGCGTTGTTACTGGTGCCACAGGTTGTCTGGGACTAAGCTTGACTCAGCGATTAGTAGCAGACGGTTATAAAGTCATCGCTTTAGGGCGCAACGAACAACTTGGCAAATTGGTTACCGAATTCGGTGCTCAATTCATTGCTGTAGACTTACTCGATAAAGAAAAGTTAAAAAAAATTGCACAAGATGCCCAAACCATTTTTCACTGTGCCGCTCTTTCTAGCCCCTGGGGACGATATAATGATTTTTATAAAGCCAATGTTCTTGGCACCCAGCATGTCATTGCAGCCACGCCCCCAAATGCCCGATTAGTTCATGTTTCATCACCAAGCATTTATTTTAATTTCACGGAACAACATAATATAAAAGAAGACTCTTCATTGCCCCTGAAACCGGCCAATTATTATGTAAAAACCAAGCTACTCGCTGAATCCCTCATTGATAAGGCCCATAGAGAACGCGATTTGAATGTGATCACCTTACGTCCACGTGCCATTTTTGGCCCCTATGATCGCGCCATTTTACCTCGCATACTTCAAAATGAAAAAAATGGCATTTTGCCCATTATTGGTACTGGACAAAATCTAATCGACATTACATATGTCGAAAATGTTGTCGACAGTTTGTTGCTTGCAGCACAAGCAGATCGACAATTTTGTGGCAAGAAATACAATATAACTAATGCTGAGCCACGCGCTCTAATCACTATCCTATCTGAACTTTTTAGCGCATTAGAAAAACCTTTTAAACCTAAATTTATTCCTTACTCGCTTGCAAAAATATATGCAGCCTCGATGGAAAAGCTATATCGCCTGTCATTAACTGGAAAAGAACCTCGTCTGACTCGCTACAGTGCAGCAGTTTTTTGTATGGGGCAAACGTTAAATATTGAAGCGGCACAAATGGATTTGGGCTATCAACCCAAAATCAGTATTAATCAAGGCATAGAACGTTTTGCAACGTGGTATCAAAGAGCATGATAGACTATCAATTATTCGAAGCCGGTTATTGCAGACATTGTGAGCGAATGACCCTAAAAAAAGGGCGTTGGAAACAACGCGAATATCCAGCAATTTGTGCCTTAATCAAGCACCCAAGGGAAGGATATATTCTCTTTGATACAGGCTACAGCAATCGATTTTACACATTAACTCAAAAATTTCCTTATTCCATCTACAGACGCTTAACACCCGTGGAATTAAAAAAATCGCTTAAAGAACAATTAGCGGAAAAAAATATTCACGCCGATGAGATCAAGGGTATTGTGATTTCGCATTTCCATGCAGATCATATTGGTGGTTTAAAAGACTTCCCAAACGCACGCTTATTTTGTCATGCCGAGGCGGTAAAAGACATACGCCATAAAACAGGAATCAAAGCATTGTTGCAGGGATTTTTACCTGGACTACTCCCAAAAGATTTTTACGAACGAGTGGTCGTATTAGAACATGAAGTACGACTCGAAACGAACCTATTACCCTTTACCACTGGATTTGATCTGTTTCATGATGGACAACTTATTGCTATTCTTTTGCCAGGACATGCTAAGGGTCAAATCGGCCTGTATTTTAAGGCGCCGCAAGAAACGTTCTTAGTGGCAGACAGTTGTTGGCATCAAGAATCTTTTAAGGAAGGCGTTTTTCCAAGTGATCTGACTTATTTGATTCATGATAATAAAGAAGCGTACCAGCAAACCATTAGAAAATTACAGCAGCTTTTTAAAAACAATAAAGAAATCGATATTATTCCTTCCCATTGTCAACACATCCGTGCTCGCCTTTTGGAGAATCAACGATGATACTGAGGCTTCTTTATTATTATTTTAAAACCCATTATCTTCGGAAACGGTTTAAATCACGAGACCAATTGTCGGCCTACCAGGAAAAAAGATTTAAAAAGTTAGTCAAGTCAACTTTATCCAAGTCTTCTTTTTATCAACCTTACCTGGACAAGCCCCTGAATGAGTGGCCAATTATCAATAAAAAAATAATGATGCACCATTTTGATGAAATCAATACGGCAAACATCAAAAGGGACCACGCCTTGGAATTGGCATTAAAAGCAGAAAAAACCCGCGATTTCTCTGCCTTAATCAATGGCATCGCAGTGGGTCTTTCTTCTGGAACATCAGGAAATCGCGGTTTATTTTTAGCCAATGCGAAAGAACGCGATGCCTGGGCTGGAATTTTACTGGCTAAAGCGTTACCCGAAGGATTTAAGAAAAATGAGTGCATTGCTTTTTTCCTCAGGGCAAATAGCAAACTTTATACAACCCTGAGTAAAAGCAAAAAAATCCAATTTCATTTTTTTGATTTATTTGATCATTTCGAAACCCATCGAGATCGATTAAATGAAATCCAACCTACCATTTTATCGGCACCGACCTCTGTATTGCTGGCCTTAGCAAAGGAAAAATATCGCTTATCCATTAAGCCCCAAAAAATATTCGCGGTTGCGGAAGTATTAGAACCACGTGATGAGGCGATTATAAGCACGGCCTTCAACTGTCAGGTAGCACAAGTTTATCAATGCACCGAAGGCTTTTTGGCTATTAGTGATAAAGAAAATAATCACTTATTAATGAATGAGGAATATTTAATTATTGAAAAAGAATGGCTGGATGAACGCCGCTTTGTTCCTATTATTACGGATCTGTTGCGCACAACCCAACCCATAATTCGCTATCGTTTAGATGATGTGTTGATTGAGGAACCTTCAAAAGGTATTTTTACACGACTGGCAGGAATTGAAGGCCGTGTAGGTGATATTTGTTATGCAACCAAAAATAACCAATTATTTCCCATTTTTGCTGATTTGATTCGTCAAAAAATGGCATCGTTCCCTTTTCAATTTGATGACTACACCATCCAGCAACAGGCTTTAAATCAATTCACCATCCAAATCACTCCTGATTTACCAGAAAAAGAAGCCTTGATTTCTCATTTAAATGAGTTATTTCATGCTCATAATTTTGATATTCCTTTATGGCACTGGCAGCCATTTATCAAGAGAGAAATGGGGGCAAAAAACCGAAGAATCCAAGCATTACCTGAAATCTCCCAATCAGAATTATGAGTTTTTCAATCAATATAATCCGCTAAAAAATGAAAAATAATTGCAAAATGTGCTTTAATTAAAGTCAAGGGTGTTTTTTTTATAAATGGCTTTTTTATGAAGATATCTGTAGGACAAGCATTATTAATTCTCCTCGCAAAATATCAGGATGATAAAGATAAATATAACGAATTAAAGCATTTGTATTTAGCCGGTGCAAAAAACGAAGACACTCGAACTGCAATTGACCAGTATCTCAAAGACTCTGCATTGGCAGGCTTCCAAATCTCCAAGTCCCCTGAGGACATAAATAATGACAGCTCCCGTCGATATTTTGAGACACATTTGGCTTATGAAACGTTAAGTAGCCAGCTGGGACAATTTACATTGAATGAAATGAGCCAACATTTAGACGCTATTAAAGGAACCGCATATAGTTCTTACGCAGGATTATATGAAGAAGTTTTGCAAGGAGAATATACGCCATCTGATGATACAGAGCATGAATATGCGGATTATTTAACAAAACTACGAAACAAAGAAATATTCGGTCAATTTTCTAATGAGCAAAGACAAAAAATCATTGAAATAGTCTCATCTGCTTTCGTCGCAATGATTATTGCCTCACAGGGTCCCCATTTATTGCCTTTGGACATTTATGGTGAAGATATCTACCTAGAAAGAGGAAAAATAGCCAAAGAAAATCAGTCTACTGCTATAAAGACTGCGCGAGGGGTACTACAAAATACCACAACGACCAGTGCGCTTGGTATTCTACAAAATCGCGATCCAGTGCCTATAGATGATCCTGCACGTATGGCCAAAACCCAAGACTTTTTGAAACCTTCCGATCAATCAACCTATGATACCAACGCTCAATGGGTACAAGATAATTTTTCGCGCTTAGTTCATCCATTCTCAAATGCTATATCAGGAACCATGCTCTGCCAATTGCGTGCTTTAGCGAAAATAAAAGAGCTTAAAAAATTAGCAGACTATATGGATGTCCTAGCAAAACCATCTGATGGTGCAGAGCAAAGCAAACCGCTCGATGAAGCCACGAAAAAAAATCAAATAGATCTGGTTATCAGTATCATGGATTCCGGTAAAGTCACCGATGAGGTTCTAGCTCAAGCTGCTGAACTGATAATGGAAGGCAAAATATCACCTGAAGTAATAAAGCACATCCAAAAAACGACTGACGAGACTCTTTTAGCATCTAAAGAAAAATTGGGATCTTTTTTAAAACTCTATGTTTCTGCCTTATTGTTTAATGCCGGAGGACATAGCTTACATGAGTTTGTTGCCCCAATCGGTATCACTAAGACGCAACAAGAATTCGCTCATATTGATGGTTTTGATACTTTAGATTTAGAAGAGTTATTTTTAAACACGAATCAGGATGCCTTTGATAAAGCATTGGCTAAAGCAATAGCGTACAACGAATTAATGCTTAAAAAAACTGCTGTCCTGGACGATTTAAAAGATTTGAAAAAAGCTTTTGATAAAGAATCAATACCTGAATTAATCAACAGTTCCAAACTGAGCTCTGATTTAAAAGAGAATCTTTTAGCAGTTGCCAAAAAAGACGTACATCATGCAGTCGATTGTTTTAGATTAGTGGAAAAACTACAACGGATAATCGCTATAAATGATGCTCGAGTTCAATCAGAGTATTTTTCATTCTTTAGACAAGGTGCACAAAGACAGGTAGTACTCAATAAAAATATCAACACTGCAATAATAGAACTCAGCAAAGGTAATGCGCAACAAGCAAAAGCAACTATTGAAGCGACACTACAAGAACTCAAAAATTATAAATCAGGTCACAAACCGGAGTTAAAATCGCTTCAGAGATTTTATGATTTAATGGAGGATCAAGTCGTTACTGAAAAACAAATGCACGTTGGAAAAAGTTAAGTTGTTTTCCATTAGCAAGATAGTTAAAATATTAACCGACCCACATGATGATACCTATTATTTATGCCTATCCTGAATAAAATCGATGATCAAGGAAATTATCTGGAATTTCCCGGGGTTACTGTTATGGCTGATGTAGGCCAAACAAACCATCATCTATGGCACGAGATTCATCATTTTCTTAAAAACACCCCCGTGCTTTGCGACTATTTTTCTCCTTTGCCGCGTCAAAGTTATCATATGACAACCTGTAATTTATATACAAAAGAAGAAACACTGGAAGATTGGGTTTCATTTATATCAAAAAAATTGCCCTTTTTTCAAAAAATCAATAAAAAACTGTCTGAATTGAATTTTACCCCCACAATTTCGGTTGAATCTATAGACTATTTTTCTGGGTTACAGCTCATTTTATCCATGCCTGAGGAACAAAAAAAGGTGATTCAACAGATCGCGAAAGAATTAGGTCTGGAAAACAAAGTTCCTGGAGTATTTCATATTACTTTAGCTTATGGATACAAAGAAATTGACGATGAGCAAGTTTTTAAAGAAATTCAAAATAAAATAGGAGAGCTGTTAAAAATTTGTAAAAAATACGATCAAAAAATTCTTTTATCTTCACCTAAATTATGTTTTTTTCAAAGCATGGAGCAATATACTCCTTGGGATGGGATAACCAATCCATTCGTGTTGAAATCTACTTCTGTGCGCTGGGGATTATTTAACACCGAAAATAGAACGCACAAACATGAAGTTTCAGATACTTCTTTTTGCATCACAATGTAATTTTTAATGACAATCATGACCAAAATACCACTCCAGTAGGATAAGTGCGCTTCAATTTATAGGCGGAGAAGCAAAAGAATTTTACGAAATAATCTGGGAGGACATAAGCCATTTTTAACTCGTGGCGAGCAATCGATTACGATTAGAGTAATACCCTCTACTTAGGAAGTGATCACAGAAATCCTGGTCGACGAAGAGTCAGCCCACAGGCACAAAACAAACTCCCTATAGTATTAGCTATAGGGAGTGAGAAAAATGATTACCGTGAGGCTCTTTGAATGTCTTTACCCACATGCGATACGTCTTGTCCGAAACCATGAACAGTTCCACAGGAACTTAACATTCCAAGTGTGGAGAGACAAATGCTAACTATGATTATTTTTTTCAGCATGTTATTCCCCTTTTTTATTTTAAAATTATTCTTTATGTAAATTATTCTAGACCATATTTTTATAAAATTAACAATAAATACCAAAATTTTTAAATAAATTCATCAATGTATTTTCTCAAAAAATATTGATACAGTACTCAATTCCATTAAACCAAAAGGGATATAAATTTTGCGCTCGTTTTTTGTAATTTGTGCATTAACCACACTCGCATTAACGGGCTGTTCCCTCTTTGGTGAGCTCCATACGAATACAGAACCACTTCATGCAGCTGACTTAGCAATAAAACATAGTTACAGACTTCCTAAAAAAATAAAATCAACCCATTATCTTAAACCGCTTATCGATCCACAATTAAAACAACTCGTTTCTGTGGCCCTCGCTGATTCACCTGATATGCGCAGCGCTGAAGCGCGAGTTCTACAAGCTCAACAACTTGCAAAAATTGCCTATTCATCACTTTGGCCATTTATAGACTCAAGTGGTTATCTGGAAAAGGCATACTTTCCAATACATGGCAAAGTTCCTCCACCAATCAATTTTATCAAAGTCGATCAAGCGAACATTGCAGACATTGGCTTAAAATTTAATTATGAGCTGGATTTTTGGGGTAAAAATAGAGAAAACTTAGCGAGTAAAGTAAGTGAAGCCTTTGCTGCACAGATGGATCTTGCTGAAACACGGCTCATTTTGAGTACTGCCGTTGCTACAACTTATTTCGACATTCAAAATTATATAATCCAACAACGGTTAGCCAAAGAAAATGCACGCTTGTTAAAACAGCTTGCGGATATCATCGTAGGTCGCGAACAGCAAGGTATTGAATCCAATATTCCAGTAAAAACCGCATTAGCCAATGCTCAAGCAGCCACACTATCAATAGAAGATTACAAACGCGCTGAATTGCAGTCACGCCATCAATTAGCCGTATTAATGGGAAAAAACCCTTTGAATACACAAATTGAGACAGCAGCTTTTGTTTACAATAAGAAACAACTCCTGTTGCCTGCAGTAATTCCTGCAAACATACTTGCCCAAAGACCGGATATCGCCTCAGCTCGGGCCTTAACTGAAGCTGCCGCACATCAAGTCAATGTAGCTAAAACAGCATTCTTCCCGAATATTAACTTGAAAGGTCTGTTAAGCCTGCAAAGTATCTATTTTACTAAAGCATTCAATATATGGCTGCAAAATGATAATGTGAGTGCTGCCTTTGAGTTACCTATTTTTGATGCGGGTGCCCGCAAAGCAAATCTAGGAGCAAATTATGCGCAATATGAGCTCGCAGTGAACCAATACAATCAAACCATTTTAAATTCATTACAGCAAGTAAGTGACCAATTAGCCGCCCTGAAAACACTGGATGCTCAAATTACTGCGCAAAGCCAGGCATTAAATTATACTGAATCGAATTACAAATTACTCCGAGCTCGTTATACTCAAGGAATTATTGATTACACCCAACTTATTGAATTAAAACAGTTATTAATCCAAGAAAAAGCTATTTTATATAATTTGCAAACGCGTCAAAAGCAAGCTTTTGTAGGCTTATTAGCAGCCTTAGGTGGAGAGCTATAAATTATGGCAGAAAAAAAAGAATCTGAAGCCCAATCTAAAGAACAGGGTGGTCCAACAGCTGAAACTTTACACAAACGCAAGACTGCGATGTTGATTCTTGGCAGTATTTTTTTACTTATAGCGCTAATATGGTTTCTCTATTGGCTTATTTCGGGACGATTTAAACTATCCACCGATAATGCCTATGTGAACGGGAATATGGTTCAACTTATGCCTCAAGTCCCCGGCACCGTCGTTAAAATTAAAACGGATGACACGCAACTGGTGACTGAAGGCCAGACCATAATTCAACTGGATCCCACTGATTATGTGGTCGCGCTCCAACGAGCCAAAGCAGATTTAGCACAAACTGTACGGCAAGTCCGTCAATATTTTGAAAATGCCGCACAAGCGCAACAAAATGTGATTGCAGGTAAAGCAAATCTGATTAAAGCACAACTGGATTTGAAACGCCGGGAGGGGTTGGTTGGAAATCGAGCAGTATCTCGTGAAGAGATGCAACATTATAAAACAGCCTTAGAGGCAGCTCAGGCGAATTATGATCTTTCTATACATCAACTTGATGCAGCACTTGCGTTAGTTGAAAATTCTCATCTTTATACTCACCCATTAGTTGAAACGGCGAAAACAAATTTGAAAACGGCTTACTTGAATTTTCGCAGAGCAACTATTGTTGCGCCTGCTACGGGTTATGTAGCGAAACGTAATGTCCATCCCGGACAACAGGTGTCTATGAACTCCGCCATGTTAGCGATTGTTCCCTTAGATGATACTTGGGTCGATGCAAATTACAAAGAAACTGAATTAAATGATATCCGTGTAGGCCAACCCGTTACGCTCTACGCTGATGCTTATCCCGGAATGACTTATCATGGACATGTGGTGGGCTTAAATGCAGGAACAGGTTCAGCCTTTGCCTTACTTCCTCCACAAAATGCTACAGGAAACTGGATTAAAATCGTACAAAGACTTCCTGTGCGCATTAGTTTGGACCCGGAAGAATTGAAAAAAACGCCATTACAACTCGGCCTATCCATGCGGGTAACCATTGATATTCATAATTTAAAAGGAACTCGCTTGGCTCAAATAACAGAGCCTAAAGTTAAATTTCAAACCAATGTTTATAAAAAACAGCTCGCGGAAGTAGAGTCGATTATTAATGAAATTCTACATGCAAACTCACCAGATATGTCCTTGCCAAGGAAAAAAGCATAATGACTGAGCGTCCCCCACTGACTGGCAGTAGATTGGCTCTAATGACCATTTCTTTATCACTGGCCATTTTTATGAATGTCCTTGATGTCTCTATTGCTAATGTGGCAATCCCCACTATTGCAGGGGATTTAGGTGTTAGTCCTGATAATGGAACTTGGGTTATTACCTCTTTTGCAGTAAGTCAAGCCATTATGCTTCCTCTGACCGGATGGCTTGCTAAGCGTTTTGGTGAGGTGCGTTTATTTCTTTTTTCTACGACCTTATTTACCATCGCTTCAGTGCTCTGTGGCCTATCCATAAATCTGGAAATGCTGGTTTTTTTCCGTGTTATTCAGGGTGCTGTTTCAGGTCCTATGATTCCCTTATCACAAAGTATTCTCCTTGCCAATTACCCTCCCGAAAAGAGAGGATTGGCAACCGGAATATGGGCAATGACTGCTGTTGTAGGTCCAATATTTGGCCCTATCATGGGTGGTGTTATTACTGACAATTATACTTGGCCCTGGATTTTTTATATTAACGTTCCAGTTGGAATTTTTTCTGTAATCTTCACCATGATTACTCTTAGCGGAAGAGAAACCGCCATCACTAAATTACCTATTGATTATATTGGCTTGCTTCTATTATCGATAGGCATTGGTTGTTTACAGGTTTTATTAGATAAAGGCAATGATCTCGATTGGTTCAAATCAGAATTTATTCTAACTTTGGCGATTATCTCAACGATTACTTTGAGTTTTTTGATTATTTGGCTTTTGACCCAGGAACACCCCATTATTGATTTGTATTTATTTGCCCATCGTAATTTTACCATTGGCACGATTGGTTTGACTTTGGGGTTTATGGTCTATTTCGCTACTGTAGTTATTTTTCCATTATGGTTGCAGACCCAAATGGGATATACCCCCACGTGGGCGGGGCTTGCGGTTGCACCCGTAGGCGTTTTGCCCTTTTTTTTAACCCCCATTGTTGGTAACTATATGGGAAAATTTGATTTACGCATTATTATCAGCTTAGGGTTTATTGTGTTCGTTCTTACCTGCTTGTGGCAATCTACCTTTTATACTGAAGTGGGTTTTATCCAACTGATTACTCCTCGATTTATACAGGGAATTGCTCTTGCATTTTTCTTTACCCCATTAATTGCCTTAATTTTGGCCGATTTACCCCCTGAACGGTTAGCCAGTGCTTTAGGCGTTGGCAACTTTTTTCGAATTTTGGGAGGGAGCTTCGGAACGTCAATCAGTGTTACTTTATGGAGTCACAGAGAAGCCCTCCATCAAAGCCATCTTGTAGAACAAATTACCGCATACAATCCTTTGGTCCAACAAGCAATAGATCAATTGCACTCATTAGGAATCTCGGGTCTAAAAAGTTTTGGTATCATTTACACCCAAATAATTAATCAAGCATTTATGCTCGCTACGAACGATATTTTCAGACTCTCCGCTTGGATTTTTATGATTTTACTTGCATTGATTTGGCTTGCTGAACCAACCTATGCCCGCTCGTCTGCAGGCATTGCAGCAGAGTGATTGTTTTATGATCAATACTTCCCTATAATCCCATCGGTTTTAATAATAATAACAATAAAAGGTGTTCTGAAATGAAAAAATGGATGATATTAGCGACAACCAGCTTGATGATGATGAATGCTCATGCAGATAAATCTTGGTGCGGTTATAAAGATTACTTTCGTTTAAGCGATACTTCTCACCCAGGCATCTATGTAGTAAACGGATTTAACGATGCTGATGTGTTTCTCCACATCATTGGCCCCCGTAGCTTTGAAATTTTAGATTCATACCAATGCCGCAGTGGCTATGCCCATGTTACCGTTGCTTATGACTCAGAAAATTGGTGTGTGCTTGATATTAAAGATGGTCCATTAATGAATCACCCAACTGTTAGTGCTTCCTGTAACGGAATTCGTTATATTGATACAGTATATGATGGCATGGGTAGCTACTCTTATACTATTAATCTCGATTAATACATTCGCAGGGAAACACCATCCCTGTATATGCTAGGTAATTCGTTGACAAAAATAGCTAGGGTGCAACGTGCCGCGGATAAGCCGCGGCACGTGACCGATTGCTCTTGCCGAACCTTTTTTGAAATTAGCTGCTTTGAATATGCGCTTTGGGCCTTGGATAAACACATATGGACGCTGCTGCTAGAGTGCATAGCCCATGATATGCTGCGTAATTTCCATCGGCAAATTGTGCTGCTGAGCAACGTTATCCAAGAGCTTTTCTATTATACCTTGATGGTAAATATTATAAATCATTACGAAGAGTGACTTGGCCCTATTCGTCTCCCAACTTTCCCCCTGTGCCCCAAGTTTCCGCAGTCGTGCTAAAAGGGATATTTTATCATTGTCATTGAGGCTAGAAGCATACTTCATAATCAGGTAGCGAGCCATATAGGGACTATCATGATCCAAATGTTCTATCAAATGATGGATAACCTTGGTGCGTTCAGACTCGTTGAGAATAGGCATTAACTCTTCTAATAATCGATAGTTTTTATCAACACAGTCGAGATTAATTAGAAGATTATTTAATGTCGCTTCGAGTACTGGCAATTGCTGTTCAGCAGGCAACCAGTCTCTTAAGGTAAAAAGTGCTTTAATAAGCTGAGCCTGGTCATTTTTTTTAGTGTTTGGTATGGTTTCAATTAAATCAAACATAAATTTAGTTTTTTGTTCGGGCGCTAGCCAATCCTGTAGCGCAACGATGGATTGGTAGAGCGCTTGCCAAAGATCCGTATCGGTAGTGTTCTTTATTGTATCAATTAAAGCAGAGGTAATACTTCGCTTTAATTCGGATTTTTGTGTCGTGCTAAATTGACACAAGGCCCGACAGGCAGCAATTTGAAAATTACGATGTTTGGTTTTTAATTGAATAACGTCAATAAGAATGGGAACCACCGTTTCATAGACAGGCAGCGGATTTCTTTTTTGCTCTTCCTTAATGAAGTTGATAATGCTTACTTTGACTATTTTCTTTTTTTGGGGATTTTTTAAGTAAGTAATTAGGGATTCAGCAACAGCGGTACGTTTTTGGGGGTTGAGCATCGCTTGTAGTTTTATAAGTGCTGCAATAGCATCGCATTTCAGGCCGGGAGCTCCTTTTTTATGAATAAGAGCAAGCAATCCATCATTTACAGCCTCACAGGTGGCCTCGTCTAAGCCCGCGGAGAGATGCGCTATCAGTTTTAAAGCAAAAGGCTTCTTGCTTCGGTGATAATATTTTGCCTTTTGATTAATTAAATCAAACAAATCTTGAATCGCTTTGATTTTGTATTCATCAGATAAATGCCAATGCAAGTGATTCAGTGTTTTTGTTGCTGTTGAGATAGTCTCATAATCTTGCTCCTTATCCATCACAAGAACCATGAGATCATCAAAAAATCGGGTATGCATTTCCATTTTCTCAGTAACAGTACCCATTAAGGCCGCGATAATGGTTATCGAATTAATCATTGCCTGACTATTCCACTCTAAAAAAGTCTTGCGTGTATCAAATAGATCGGGTACGGATTCAACAATCATTTGAGAACGTGCATGTTCAATAAGTTGTTTTTGTTTCTCTGGAGACATCATTTCAATGAGTTTAGAAAAATGTTCGTTAACCGGTTTTGAAATAGTTTCCCAACCATGATAACGGATAAAACTCTTAAATAAGTCATAGCATAGGTTTTCCCGTGAGGTGCGAGTCATATTGTCGCCGAATTTGATGAACGTATCGCAAAAATCATTAAAATGACTACGCGGGGGCGAGCGATCTTTATGATAACGTAACAAGCGGACTATTTTTGCAAGCACATCGTCTTGTATGTCTGGGGGTAGGGGTACGTGTAATTGGTTGAACGACTTGCAAAGAAGGCCACTTAGTGCAACATCAGATACCTGTAAAAATTCTTGGCTAAGAGATGCCATCAACATCGATTGGCAATCGGGGGAAGCGAGCTCACTATACCTATTAATATCATTAAGTATATTAAATGCACCTGTTCTTGATCCGAGCTTTTGCAGGAAGTCTCTGTGATTGAGTAAAGCACTAATACAAAAATCAATGGGTTTATAGAAAATCCTACCCTCCATAAATTTATTTATGGTTTGTGAGATTGGGTATGCCAGTTCATAATTATCATGTGCCAAAAGAAAGGCCAGGTTCTCCACAATTTCTTCTTTCGATGCGGGAGAAATCCAGGCTGTCAATTGCCCCAGCCCAGATATCAGGCTCCTTCTGTCTTCACTATTCATCCATTTTCTTTTTAGTCCGGCCTGGGCGTTTAGGGTAAATAATTGCTGAAATGAGGACGTATTCTCAGGCATCCAGCTTTGAACGGCGGATAATTTTTCAAAACTACTTTTTCTGGCATCACCAGTGCTATAACTCATGTCAACCAGTAAAGGGGCCACCCAATCCCCATAAGTAATAGCATCCCAGAGATTGTGAACTTGTAATTGCTTGCTCAGCTCTTCAGAGAGACCATCAGTATAGTGCCTGTACAAAGAAAAAAAGGCACATAGTATTTGTGCAGCGCCCTGTTTCATATCCAACTTCTCAGGATGTAAGTTTAGATATTTCAGTAAATGATAAATCGCGGCATCACCCATACGCCCCGTAGCAAGATCAGGATTTAATAACTTTAAGCAGTGTTTGGCGAGAATGAGATCTGTTTTACGATTGGGCTGCTCAAAAAAAGAGGAAGAGAGAAGATGTGTATTTATTTTGTTTATATAGTTTTCTAATAATCTAATTAGAACTTGGCTCGCGTCTGTTACTATTTGCTCACAATGGATTTCCAGAATGGTTTCAGCCGCTATTTCATATTCTTTATGTAGTTCATGCTCTTTTTCAGAATCAGAATCCAGTTCGTCGAGGTATTTTGAAAGTTTGGCAAGCAATTTTTCACTGGTTCGAACTAATTTTTTTACTGGTTCTTGTATCTCATCTTCTTCCTCACCATGCATGCCAGGGTTCTCCTCATTACGATATAATCTCATGCGCATTTTTATGCGCTACCTATGTAGTGCTGCTTCCGATATTATCTCAGTGTTTGTCCAGCATTCAAGGAACGTATAATCCAGCTTACGTCTATATTCTTGCGAGTCAGCGCAATATCTAACATCTGCAATCCCGAACATAGTAAGGGATCTCGAATAGGGGTATGAGACATAATGCTCAAATTAGGAGATCCTTCGTCGTAAACTCCTCAGGATGACTAATCGTAAACAGCGACGAATACCAACTTGTGATGAGGACAAAGGCTAAGAGTTTCCTAGGCATTAGTTGCGATTATTTATTGCCTTTATCCATTGACCCATTCTTCTTCCCTGGTTCTAAAGACCAACCCCCGCCTAAAGCTTTAATCAACTGAATACTGGCAATTTGTCGACGCGTATAAATGTTGATTAATGAAAGTTTTGATTGCAATGCAGCATTTTCAACAACCACCACCTGCAGAAAAGTAACAAGACCACCTTTATATCGATACAATTCCTGATCCCAAGCTCGCTTGGCTGCACGAGCCGCTGCTTTTTGACTTTGATACTCCTTATCAAGCTGAATGATTGCAACCAAATTATCCTCCACTTCCTGAAATGCAGTTAATACGGTTTGTCGGTAAGTAGCTACTGTTTCGAAATATTGTGCTTTAGCTTGATTGAGTAGACCTCGCAATCGCCCCCCATCAAAAAGAGTCACTTCAGCTACAGGTTGAGTTAAGGATAATAAACTCAAAGGACCGAGCGACCAAAAAAGACTGGGTTTCGAAATGAGATTGGATAAGCTCCTGCTCTGAAAACCGCCACTACCAGTTAAATCAATTACAGGAAAAAAAGCAGCGCGCGCTACGCCAATATTTGCATTTGCGGCAATAACTCGAGATTCAGCAGCTACGATATCAGGTCTTCTCTCTAAAATAGTTGAAGGTAAATTAGGGGCTATTGCTAAGAAAACTCTAGGTGACTTTGCAGGGGCCAATGAAAAATTACTAGGTATTTCTCCAATTAATACCGCAATCGCATGTTCAAGCTGAGCCCGCTGTAAGCGCATGTCGGCAGCCATTGTTTTGGCATTCTCAAGCTGTGTTTCAGCTTCGTCGACATCAGATATAGGTGCCGCCCCGCCTTGATAACGTTTTTTGGTTAAGTAAAGGGCTTTTTGATAAGCAACAACGGTGGTGTCTAAAATTCGTTGTGCCTCATCACTTCCCCTTAAAGCCAAATAATTGGTGGCAAGAGCGGCTTGTAAACTTAATCGAATCGAAGCCATATCCGCAGCACTCGCCTTGGCATTACTTTCATTGGCAAGGACTGTGTTGCGGATACTGCCCCATGCATCCAGCTCATAACTAAGAAAACCACCTAATAAAAATTGATTAAATACGGGAGTCGCTGGAGGATTAGCAACGGTTCGTGAATTTTGTTGTCTATCCGCATTGAATAACCCTTGAACAGTAGGAAAAAAATACGAACGGGCAACCTGAACCAATGAAATGGCCTCCTGAAAATGGGCATAGGCTAATTTCAAATCTTGGTTTGCCACACTCAGCTGTTGTTCCAAATCATTTAACACCGGATCGTGAAGGGCCAACCACCAAGCATCAGGAGCAGCAATTTGGGGTGTTGATTTAATTTTCACCCATTTTCCAGGTTCCTTAAACTGTTCAGGGATTGGCATGGCTGGACGATGATAAGGGGGGGCTAAGGAACAACCCGCCAATGCAAAAACGAGAACCCCGGCACTGATCAACTTTTTCATGAAACAACCCGCACGACTTCGCCGTTTATAATAGAATCAGGAGGATTAACCACAATTCGGTCGCCTGGCGATACCCCAGTAGCAATTTCAACTTTGGCACCAAAATCACGTCGAATTGTTACTGATTTCAATACAATTTTATTGTCATTACCTAAAGCAGCTACTTGTAATCCCTGTGCACGAAAGAGCAAGGTATTAACGGGCAAAATGACTGTCTTAGGAGGAACGGGTAAAGTAAACCATACTTCGGTGTAACCACCAGGTAATAATTCCCCGTTTTTATTTGGGGAAATAAATTGAGCGAGTAAAGTTCGCGTCTTAGGGTCAATAGCATGTGCTGTTTCATATAATTTTGCAGGAAAAACCTGTTTAGGATGCTCTGCAAAATGCAGTTTTACTGTCATATTCGGTTTGATACGTGCTGAATAATACTGAGGAATTTTGACGTAAATTCGCAAAGGACTTGTTTGCGCAATACGAAATAATGGTTTTACGGTTGAGCTACTTCCCGCATCAATTAAGTCACCGATGTCTGTAGCACGATCCGTGATGACTCCGTCAAAAGGTGCGGTAACCTGTTCAAATCCTACCAGCTCTTGTAAACGTTGCAAATTAGCCTTCGCTGAAAGCATGGCGGCCTCAAGAGCTGCAGCGGTGCTCACCTTTTCATCCGTTTCCTGTTGGGAAACAGATTCCGTTTTTAATAAATTAAGCCAACGCTTTGCTGTAATCTGTGCCAGTTGATTATTAGCAATTGCGGTATTTAAATCTGCCCTTGCCTGGCGTTCCTGTGCATCAAGCTCTGGAGTTTCAATGACAGCAAGCAAATCCCCTTTTTTCACACGACTGCCAATATCGACATACCATTTTTTTACATAGCCATTAGTCCGGGCAAAAATAGGTGATTCATGCCAAGCCTGAACATTACCAGGCAATATAATTTTATCAAGTCCTTTTTCTTGTTTTGCTTTCATCACGCGAACGACAGGAACTGCATCTGCAAGTGTCTCATTGCGCAAGCTTATCGCGGCATAAACACGTAAAACAATGAGCACTAAGAGAATGAATAAAAAAACAGTAAGCGCCATAATAAGTCGTTTATGGCGGTGGTTCTGTATCTGCGACTTGATCCTTTTAAGCATGATCCTTCCTTTGCTTTTTCTTCAATTTGCGTTCATGAATGACATAAAAAACCGCAGGGACAAAAAAGAGTGTTGCTACCGTCGCAAAAGATAACCCTCCAATGACTGCACGTCCTAAAGGAGCATTCTGTTCACCGCCATCCCCAAGACCCAGCGCCATAGGAAACATACCAATTATCATCGCTAACGCAGTCATCATTACCGGTCGTAAACGCGTTTTTCCTGCTTCAAGGGCCGCTTTCATTGGATCATTTTCAATTGCAAGATGATCACGAGCAAAACTAATAATAAGAATACTATTTGCTGTTGCAACCCCCATGCACATAATTGCTCCCGTTAAAGCAGGTACGCTTAGTGCCGTATGAGTAATAAACAGCATCCAAGCAATTCCAGCAATCGCGGCTGGCAATGCAGTAATAATAATAAAAGGATCAGTCCAGGATTGAAAGTTAATAACAATCAATAAATAAACTAACAAGATTGAAAATGCCAATCCCCAATATAATCCATTGAACGCATTTTCTTTGGTTTCAATTTGTCCACGTATCGCTACAGAGGATCCTTTTGGCAAATCTTTTTTTGTATCGTGAATAATTTTCTCGATATCTTTTGTCACCGAGCCTAAATCTCTGTCTTGTATCGAAGCAAAAATATCAATCACCGGTTGAACATTATAATGAGACTCAACCACAGAGGTCCAGGTACGTTTCAATGTGGCAAAAGAACCTAAAATTTGTGCTTGGCTCGGTGTGGTTAAACTTCCGATTGGGATATTGAGCAAGTCATTTAACGATGTCATCACATATTGTGGTGCTTGCGTCACAATAGGATAAGAAACACCGCTTTTGGGATCCAGCCAAAATGTAGGGGTTGTCTGAAAACTACCAGATAACGTAATTAATAAATCAGAGGCAACATTGAATTGAGTAAATCCAAGTTCATTTGCCAAACTGCGGTCGACGTCTACAAAAAATTCAGGGTAGTTATTGGCCTGTCTTATTCGTACATCAGTTAGACCAGGAACTCGTTTCAACTGACTCATCAATTGATTCGCATAATGTGCATTTTCCTCTTTTTTTAAGCCGATAACTTGAATATCAATTGGTGATGGCAAACCAAAATTGATAATTTGATTTACAATATCGGCCGGTAAAAATGCAAAAGTCACTTGAGGAAAACGTTCTCTTAAAACAGATCTCAACTGGTGAACATAACTTGGACTTGGGCGATGCCCATCTTTCAGGGAAATTAAGATATCGGCATCTTCTGGACCATTTGTTGCTGAATTACTGTACGATAAATTAATACCACTCACAGGCAAACCAATATTATCAACAATACTTTCCAAATCCTTAGGAGGTATCACCTGCCGAATCACCGTATCAATATTATCAACAAGTCGTGCCGTTTCCTCTACGCGCGTCCCTGTTGGCGCACTAATATGTAATTTAATTTGTCCCGCATCCACATCAGGGAAAAAATTTGAACCAAGCCATGGCCAGAGTAATAATATAGAGACACCAACAAAAGCTAAAAAACAAGGAATAAAAATTTTGGCATTGTCTAATGCCCATGATAATGATTCAGAATAACGGGAGCGGAGCCGTGTAAATTTATCTTCGAATTGTGCATGTAGACGAGCCATGCGGCTTTTATTTTTCTCCTCGCCCATCAGTTCATGTTTGTGTAACCAATATTTTGCGAGTGTAGCTACCAGTGTGCGTGATAACACATAAGACATCAGCATCGCAAAAATTACCGCCTCTGCTAAAGGTACGAATAAGTATTGAGCAACTCCCCCTAAAAAAAACATAGGTACAAAAACAATACAAATACATAGGGTTGATACCAGCGCAGGTATTGCGATTTGTTTCGCACCATCAAGAATAGCCTGTTCTACTTCTTTCCCTTGCTCTAAATTCCAGTTAATGTTCTCGATTGCCACGGTCGCATCGTCAACTAAAATACCCACAGCAAGTGCTAACCCTCCCAACGTCATAATATTAATCGTCTCACCTAAAGCTGAAAGGATAGTAATCGATGCAATGATGGATAGTGGAATAGACAAGGTAATAATAAAGGTGCTACGCATACTTCCTAAAAAAAGTAAAATCATGAGACCCGTTAATGCTGCAGCGATGACTCCTTCAACAATCACCCCACGAATGGCTGCAGTGACAAAAATGGATTGATCCGCAAAATTTGATAAATTAAGTCCTTCCGGAAGCATGTCCTTCACTATAGGCAATAAAGCCTTTACCCGATGTACAATATCTAAAGTGGATGCATTTCCAGTTTTTTGTATCGACATCATGACCGCTCGCTTTCCATCGACCCGTACGATATTGGTTTGCGGTGCGAATCCATCTCGTACGTGAGCCACATCACGAATATATAAAACTCGACCAGGCGTTGATTTAACAGGCACATCATTTAATTCAACAGCTGAAAGCGGACTGCCATTTAATTTGACAATATACTCATATTCACCAATTTTCTGTGTTCCTGAGGGGATAATTAGGTTTTGGGCAAGAATTGCGCTATTAATGTCTTGTGCAGAGACACCATAGGTTTGCATTGCCTGTAAATCCAAATCGACTTGTATTTGCCGAATTTTACCTCCATAAGGATATGGAACTGCCGCTCCTTGTACGGTTGCCAGTTGCGTACGAAGAAAATTATTGCCCAAATCATTTAATTTTTGTTCTGGGATGGTCGCACTGGAAAGCACCAGTTGTAAGACCGGAACTGTGGATGCTTTATAACTTAAGATCAATGGCGGTAAAGTTCCAGGTGGTAAATTGCGGAGTATGGTTTGTGCGATTGCCGTGACCTGGCTCAGAGCGATATCAATATTCACACCGTGTTGAAAGAATAATTTGACGACGCCAACGCCAATCAGTGATTCCGATTCGATATGCTCGATATCATTGACTGTAGTGGTTACAGCACGTTCAAACACACTCGTAATGCGGTTACCCATTTCATCGGGAGGCAAGCCGGTGTAATTCCATACCACACTCACCACAGGGATATTGATGTCAGGGAAAATATCTGTAGGAGTACGCATTATTGCCAAAGGCCCAATAATGAGAAGCATTAGAGCCATTACAATAAACGTGTAAGGTCGCGAAAGTGCAATCCATACAATCCACATAAATATCCATATCCCCGATTGAAACAGTAAGTCATTATATCAATGCAATGAATTAATCTTTAAGAATAAAACTTGAGTTTTTTGATACTCTTGCCCGCTTATTACTTTGAAAAAAAGAAATTCCCAAGGATCGCAATCTTAAAGGATAATTTTGCAATGACATTGTTTTTGATTATATGTTTTTTTAATTCACTTAGATAGCTTTAACCAAGATCAAACTCTTGTCCAGGACGAACGAAACCGGCAAAACCATGTGATTTAGCGTCAGGTAACTCTCCATCATTGTAGTGATATAACCAAAGCTTTGCTTTAATCTTAGGGTCCAATGTATCCAACTGATTGAAATGGGTATGCACTCCACTAGGCACATCTAATGTTTCGCAATCATGAAAAATTACTGTAGCGTCTCGAAAATAGCTTTTGAAACGATCTGGGGTAAATTGCGCATCAGTAGTGATAAAAAATGACTTTCCTTTATGGCCAATATTTAAACCATAGCTTGGCATCAATTCCTTATTTGAATGGATATGAATTGTCTGCACTAAACTTAACTTCAAACCTTCCCAATTGAAAATTTCTCCATCTTTAACTATTTGAACCACAAAATAATCACTCAACGTTGCTTCTTTTTCATTAAGTGATCTCAAGCCCCCACTTAGACTATGCTCCCATAATGGCTGCACCAGGTGTTCATGAATAATCAATTGAGGAGTTCCATTCTGAGCAGCAAATTTACGTTGAAATGCGAACCATTCGATTCCACCTATGTGATCAGCATGCAAATGGCTAACATAAAGCGCATCAATATCTTGAGAGCGATAACCAGCGTGAGTTAATGAAAAACGAATATCGGTGCCACAATCTATCAATAGTTTTTTACCACTATCGGCTATAAGTAACATATTGGATTGGAAGTTTCCAAAATCCGTTCCGATACCGCTGCCAGCCCCTAGAAATAACAATTTCATTAATAATCCCTGAACTAAATTAAGACTTGCCCTAAAATTCCTTAATAAAACAACTATCTTCTTCACTAAGAATAGCATTTAAAATGAGTTATTAGAAATAGCCCAACGATTATAAATGAGCTATTCTTCAAAGTAAGTTGACAAAGAACATGAGTCAAATGTGCTAAAAAAATTCCATCTTAAAAAGACGCGCCTTTTAAACTATTTTTTCCTTTTTTTAGCAATCACACTTGTGAGTTTGATCGTGTGTTTATTTGCATTAAAGCACATTGCTGTTCAAGAAGTTATTGATGGAAACGAGCGTTATCAATTGTATAAATTAGCCAATAAGCTCCGTCAGAGTTCTGATGATTTAACTGAGTTGTCTCGTCTTTATGTGATAACAGGTGAGAAAAAATACCGTGATTACTATTATGAAACTTTGGCAATACGTAATGGCACCTCGCCTCGCCCTGTAAATTATGACGAATTGTATTGGGATTTGGTTATTGGTAATAATGTTCCCCAATCCTATGGTCCAGCAAAATCGTTAGCATCAATGATGTTAGAACATCATTTTTCGCTCAAAGAATTTTCCTTATTGACTGATGCAGAAAATAAAAGCAATAAACTTGCAGAAACTGAAATTAAAGCGATGAATTTGGTTGATGGAACACATCAAGCTAAATCAGGAATCGAGAAACCTAATCCCGAATTAGCCAAACAAATGCTTTTTGATAAGGACTACATGAAAGCAAAATTACAGGTGATGCGACCCTTAGAGGAATTTTTTAACCTCGTTAATGACCGAACCTTCTTAACGAATGAAAAAATTGAAGCCAAAATGTCTAAGATTATCGCTTTGGCACTCGCACTCTCATTTTTATCAACAATACTCATGCTCGTTTTTATTATTCACGCATTAAAAACATTATCTAGGGTAAATGAGGAAAATGATTTATTGCTATTGAATATCTTGCCTGAATCCATTGCCTCACGCTTGAAAATGGGAGAGAAAGGTATTGCTGACGAATTCCCGCAAGCCAGCGTGATGTTTGCGGATATTATTAACTTTACACAAATGACGGAAGAATTAGGTGCCAAAAAGACCGTTGATCTTTTAAACCGCTTATTTGCTGAACTAGACAAACTCACTGAAAAGTATTACGTAGAAAAAGTTAAAACCATTGGCGATAACTATATGGCTGTATCAGGTGTTCCGGAACAAACCACACGACATGCGATCAACATTGCGAACTATGCTTTAGCCATCCAGGAACGATTGCGGACTTTCAATCAAGAAAATCAAATGGAACTCCAATTGCGCATTGGCATTACATATGGTCCGGTAATCGCTGGGATAATAGGCCATAAAAAATTTGTTTACGATATATGGGGCAACGTGGTCAACTTAGCCAGCCGTTTAGAAGAATCTTCCCTTCCGAATAAAATCCACATTTCAGAAAAAATGGCTTTTATGCTTCAAGATGAATTCATTGTCGAACCACGAGGAACTGTGGAAATGAAAGGGTTCGGTGAAATAAAAACCTATTTTCTTTTGGGAAAAAAGGAAAAATAACAGTGGAGGAATTTATCAGTCTGAATGGCAACGTGGGCATATCCCATAAATATTTAATGCATGATCGGTCATCTGAAAATTGGCACGTTCAGCTATAGTCTTTTGTCTCTGCTCAATGACTTCATCGACAAACTCCTCAACACAGCCGCATTTGATGCAGACGAGATGATCGTGATGAGCTCCCTGACTCAATTCAAATACTGAATGCCCTCCTTCAAAATTATGGCGATTAACGAGTCCAGCAGTCTCAAACTGCGTTAATACACGATAAACCGTCGCAAGGCCTACATCTTCTCCAGTTTCCAATAAGGCCTTATACACACCTTCCGCACTTAAATGATGATTTGGAGATTGTTCCAATATTTGCAATACTTTTAAACGTGGTAAAGTAATTTTTAACCCAGCATTCTTAAGTTGCTTGCTTTCTTCCATCAATGTCCTCTTTGCTGTTATGAACTTAGGTGTCTTTCAGTAAATGACGTGTTATTATGGCGAAATTTTTCACGATAGGCAAAAAAAATGAGAATAATAATATTTCTACTTGGAATTGTATTTACTTTAACCCTGACTCAATGTACCACCTTTGATTTATCTCGACGCGTAGTACAGCAGGGAAACCTATTACCAAAATCTCGAATAGACCGACTTAAAGTAGGAATGAGCAAGAATGATGTTGCCATACTAATGGGTACCAGTCTGTTAAGCCCTACATTTAATAATAGCCGCTGGGACTATGCTTACACCTGGCGTAGAGGTCATGGGCCTATAACCATGTCTACATTAAGTTTATATTTCCACAACGATATTCTAACTCGTATAGAGCGTGATCAATTTAAACCAGGACCAGGACTCAATCACCCAGACATTAACCAGGAATAATAGAAATTATCAAGACTTCGTCATCTCGAGCGAGTCGAGGGATCGCCCAGCATAACAACGTGTTATCGCGTAGAGCACCCTTGATAAGCTCGAGATGAGGACAAAAAATTCCGGATTACTTTGCTGTTAATCCAGACTACAAAACTACAGCATGCAGGCTACGTGCGCTGGCGAGCACGAGTAGCTTTTTGACGCCGCTTCTCTTTAGGATCCAAAACCAAAGGTCTGTATATTTCCACCCGGTCACCCTCCTGCAAAACCTGCTCCAAAGAAACTTGCTTGGCATAAATGCCCACGGGCATATCTCGGGTTTCTGGGTAAGTTTGGTATATTCCTGATGAACTTAATGCATCAAAAACGGTTGCTCCATGGTGAAGATCGAGAGTCATATGAACTGTCTTTTTTTCCGCATTCACGTACACCAGTTCCACTTTAACCATAAATAGCCTTGGCTCGTTCACAAAATGAATCAACCATTTTATCCGTTACTTGTTCAAATACTGGGCCAAGCAACATGGAAAACATACGCCCTGCAAATTCAAACTCCAAATCAAAAGAAACATTACATCCCTCTTCAACTTCATCAAAGCGCCAGAAGCCTTCTAAATGGCTGAATGGACCATCAACAAGACGAATTTCTATCATTTTATTAATTTGTAATCTATTGCGGGTAGTAAATGACTTACTCATACCGGCCGCCCCAATAACTAAGGTGGCCTGTACCTCATCTTCATCCCGATGATGTACTAAACTTTCTGTGCAATAAGGTAGAAACTCCGCATATCGCTCTACTTCATTCACTAACGCAAACATTTGTTCACAGGTGTAATTAACGGTACGTGCCTTTCTCACTACGGGCATTATGCTTCTCCCCGAATAGTATTTCTCAACCAAAGACTCAGATCTTTGATCTCCTCAAAACAAATTGAATGTTCCATGGGATACTTATAATAAGAAATATGTTCGTATCCTTTATTCAATAGCCAATCTTTACTTGATTCAGTCCATTGAGATACAACCAGGGGATCAAATTGCCCTGCCCCCATAAAAAAAGGTGTGCTCTTATCCAGTTTTGGTCGGGTATGGGCAGCTAAAGGTAAATAAGCAGATAAAGCGACAACGCCTGCCAGACGAGCCGTTGTATGCAAGGCAGTATGTAATGCCATAGCCCCACCTTGCGAAAATCCTGCTAAAAAGATTCGCTCGTAGGCAAAACCATCATTTAACTGTTCATCCATGACTTTACGAATCAGTAATTCGGATTGTTCAATACCTTCTTTATCTTCTCTATCAATTAATTTCATGCCAACAATATCATACCAGGCAGGCATGATCATTCCACCATTCAGGGTCACTGGACGCTGGGGGGCATTAATAAACACATGACGTAACGCCACATCAGAAACAGTTAACTGATCGACTAACCCCATCATATCGGAAGCATCAGCACCTAATCCATGCATCCAAATAACGCATGCCTGGGCTTGAGCCTGTGACTCATTGATAAATACATTCAAAACAAATCCCCTCACAGACAAAAAAGAGAAATTATCGCTAATGCATTAACACAGTGCAAGTTATTACGTTCTCGATATTTTATAGAATCTCAGAACAGCAAAAATAGAAACAAAATCACACCATTTTGATCAATTGAAAAACAAAACACCCATCCAGACTATTTTATTATTAGGCAACATGTATTATAGTGCGCTACAGTGGATCAATTAGCGGCAAAAATATGTTTAAGAAATTAGAATCTAAATCATTTACCCTTACCATGCTGGGGACAGGCACAGTATATACCCCTACTCTAAAAAACAAGAAAAAAGAACCTGTAAAAGCAGGAGATAAATTGCAAGAGTATTATCCTAAAGGAGAAACTCTCAGTCTCGTATCTATGTTGGTTAAAACAGATAACCCAGTGATTGATCACAAACAACTTGTTCCTTATCAATCTCTAGACATCGCGGTGGTTAATGGCCCCAAAAATGACGGAACCAATGTTGGCGAAAAAATTGGACTTGGTCTGGGTATCGCTTTAAATGCTCTTGCTCGAGGACAAACGGAACTAAATGATATTGCCCACAGCAGGGGCGGGGTTGAATCCATTCTGATTGCTCATGAAATCAATGCCATAAAAGAAGCGATGACCGTTTGTGAAGATTTTGATCAACTAATAAAAGAGCTAACACGACAACAAGCTGAGAGACAAAAAGGCAAACCCACGAATAATACCCCTGACATCATTAAATCCCTATTAACCCAATTACCTCAATCAATAGCAGAGAGAGAGCTATGGTTTAAGGGGCTAAAAGCCAATATCTCTGAAGTGTCAATGAACCTGTTTATCATTGACCCTGTTCCAGGGGATGTCTGCTGGCCTATAACATGGTATGACCCAAGATTTTATAGCATTCCGCCTATTGTTAAATATGCAGAATTTATCTATTACGAAAATGAACATTCAGATTGGGGCTTTACCCCAATCTATCCGGAAGCATCCGATCCACAACAACAGGTAGTCATTCGCAATACCCTACCCGGACATCATGGAACAGGTTCTGCTGGCAGTAACGCATCACAACAGAGCATTGTCGTTTCTCCTGATAAAACCAAATCGACACACGTACAAAAATTAATGATTTTCAAATTACTTCATTTTTTATTTAATCATGGTGTTGAATTTAAAGATGCTCAAGAAATTTTTCATGAACACACCGGACTCGGTAGAAAAAAAATCGCTTTTCTGGAAGAGGTAGGAATTAATGAGAATATTGATGTTGCTAAACTTGATTTTCCAACCATATTTCGCAATCTTTATGACAAAATTTACGCCAATAGAGCGGCATATGAAGCATTCAATACGACTCATTACATTGGGATGGGTGTAGCACCACAAAGAAAAGTACTACGTACTGACCATAAATATGGACTTTTAACGGAGATCTTCCCTAAAAACATAGGATATGTTAACGAAGAGCACAGTGTATTAATGAAAGAGTTTTTCTTCAAAATATTCCACGAACCTTCACAAAAAGATCAAACTATTTTAGAGCTCATTAGATCAGCGCAAGCTATACTGTCGAAAAACATAAAAGTCATTACGAATCTTTCCTCTTCTACTATTAGTGAACATCAAAAAATTGCTGCGGCAGCAATACTTGACAGTGAAAGTGCACGTAAAGATGTCTTGATTTCTTTTGGTACATTGATTCAAAGAGTAAGCCAACAATATTTAATGGATGACTGGAGTTCAGAGAAAAAGCAACACGAAAAAGAAGAGCTTTTTGTTGCTATCATTGGCCTATTTGCAGAGTTTAAAGAACTAGAAAAAATTGACAACCCAACCATACAAGAATTTGTAGCTTCACTCATCGATTTGACACTACACGGGATTAGTCAGACCGTTGCGCAACAACATGCAAATCTGGAAGAAGTATTTAATCGTCTTCGTACACCAACTAATGTAAACTTGAGGTCCTTTTTTCATACCTTATTAACTCAGCTCAATAAAGATGAAGCGTCTTCTGATTTAGAAATTCAACAGGAAATTAATAGGATCTTTACCAGTCTTGAATTTGCTCAATTAGCCGATCATCCCATAAAAATAAAGATAGAATTCATTTGCCAGCAATTGAAAGACAAACTGCCTCGGAGTGAGGGCCAAGAAAACTTGGTCGACCAACTTGTTACACGATTTGAAGAAAATTATGGCAGTTCTTTTGATGAATTTGAAAAACTGTATCATCAAATTGGAATTTTTATCAATGATACTGCCGCGTTAGGTCGACAGTTCGAAACTGAAGCAGCTGTGTTTAACAAGCATGAACTCTCTCTGCGAAAAAAAGCTGAAGCATTAATTGATGTCGCTGCACAAAAATTTTATCGAGATAGGCCTAATGCTTTGCCTCAACCAGCAGAAAAGGACACCTTCAAAGAATTAGTTGAACGACATGCCATTAATAAATACGGTGTAGTGGATAGACTCAAACAAGAAAAAGCGCGTTTGGAAGATGAAAAGAAACAATTAAGCGCCCGTATCAAAATAATGGAAGAACAAATAGCAGCGAAAGATCGGCACAGTGAAGAAATGGATGCTTTATTAAAATCAGAAACAGACAAAAAAAATGAATATTTTGCAGAAAAGAATAAATATTTTGCAGAAAAGAATGATCCCCGAGAAGCTAAATATTTATTACTCATTAATGAAAAACTCATTCCATTAACAGAAGAGTATTTGGCGTCACTCAAATCACAATTGTCCAAAGCTCCAGAATCTGAACAAGATGAAGAGACAAAACAAAAGGATAATAAAATCCAGGACAAAATCAAAAAAGCTACCGAATTGTATTATATTTTGGAAGATAACAAACAAATATCACAGCATAAGGAGCGTTTGCGTTTATTTTACACCCAGCTGGATAAGTATAAAGAGAACTTCGCAGCGCATCATGATCCCGATTGGGTACGGTATCGCAGAAATGCGGTAATTGCCGCCGGAATTCTCTTGACGCTTATCTTCCCTGGATTAATTGCACTGGCAATTTATGCTAATGTGGGCCATTCTTCCGTAAAATCATGCTATTTTTGGCAATCCTCTGGACAAAATGCAGTGGCTTCATTTAACAAACATAGAGTAGCTGCTGATATACCAATTGATGTTGTTGATAAAGATGAAGAGGAAGAAAGCAGACCGCCATCACCTGAGGTTATGTAGTCATGTAGCCAGTATGCAGTGCAGCATACCGCGAGGTAATGGAATAGGATTTTTTATCTCAAACCTGGGTTACGGCTGCGCCTAACCCAGGCTACAATCAGAAACATTTCCTAATACTTGAATTTTTATATAAATAAATGGATAGTTACCGTTCTAAAACTTTTAAATATTCTCTCTAATGAAACAAATTTACTTTTTATTTATGCTTTGCATTGCCATACTCTTAGTAGGTTGTGGACAAAAGGGACCACTCTATTTGCCAGAACCAACAACAAAGACGCAAGTGAGTAACGAGAGTTCAAAATAATTCAGTTCAACAGGCAAATTATGAACATTAAATTTACCAAAATGCATGGCTTAGGTAATGATTTCATGGTGATTGATGGTATTAATCAGCAGATCACTCTAAATCCCCAACAAATAATTACTATGGCTCAACGCCATACTGGCATTGGCTTTGATCAATGCTTGCTTATTGAATCAAGCATGCAGGACGGTATTGACTTTAATTATCGAATTTTTAATGCCGATGGCCAAGAGGTGGGGCAATGTGGCAATGGAGCACGTTGTCTTGCCTTATTTGCTAAATATTACGGATTAACCGATAAAAATCACTTAACTGTTGCAACGCGCACCACACAGATGAATTTGCATATCAATTCAGACTCTAGCGTTAGCGTCGATATGGGAATACCACGCTTATCCCCATCTGATATACCATTCATCACCGAGCAACAATCCGCTGAATATTTTTTAGACCTTCAACCGAACAAAACAGTTCACTTTCATGCCTTAAGTGTGGGCAATCCACATGCAGTATTGGTGGTAGAAGATACAGACAAAGCCCCTGTTCATGCCTTAGGAAAAGAAATCAGTTTACATCCCCGTTTTCCTGTCCAAGTCAATGTTGGATTTATGCAAATTGTGAATCAAAACCATATCAAATTACGAGTCTATGAACGTGGTTGTGGCGAAACACAAGCATGTGGAAGCGGTGCTGTTGCAGCAGCTGCTATTGGCCGCTTATATCATCAATTGGACAAACAAATAAAAGTGACGTTGCCTGGCGGCGATTTATTAATTAACTGGTCATCATTTAATGAGCCGATAATTCTAACCGGGCCAGCCGTTTTTGTTTATGAAGGTATCTTGTTTTAGCTTAAATACATTTACTATGCAAAATTAACACAAGTATTGAATTTTCTTTACAAAGAGTTATTCTGAAAGAACGCCTCACACTCGCACTGTTTCAAATTTACACTAGACTGCTTTCGAAATTCACTTCAAAGTGCGAAGAGAAGCGCAGAACCGCAGTGTACACCCAAGTACATGAGGACTCAGGCACCTGCTCGATAAATTAGTTTGTCGCTACGATAGAGTATTGCAAGAAATCTATTTGGAAATGGGTGCTTGGTTAAAAGGAGAGTGTCATGACAGGAAGCAAAATTCAAAGTTTTGACTTATTCAAAGCGGCTATGGGAAACCTAGAATATTTAACGGAAATTAATAAGGATACAAAAAGCCAGGCCCACTTTTTAACGACTATTGAGGAAGGCGAATTGACTATCCCAAATATTCTCGAGTGCATTCAAATTGTTAAAAATCCGCAGATAAAATCGCTCTTAATTATTTACTTATTAAGCCAAAAAGAATATTTATCTTGTTTAAAAGGTGACTCATTATTAAACAGGCTAACCCATCAAGATCATCATATCCCTTCACGTCTTAATGCTCTCGTGCATCAATTAGACTTAAAAACTCTCTCACCCCAATTGATTGACAAACTAGAACCCGAGTCAGCGATTAGTATTCTTTGTTCTGTTCCTCATTTTCATCAATTGACTAAAGTCCAAGTAGAGGCCCTTCTTGAACGATACCCTCTCTATGAAAGACACAAGGTTCTTACTTATTGGATTAATCATTTTGCCTTAATGCCTAATGCTCATTACATCTTGGCTCATTTTATGAATATCGCAGGTCCAAATGTTATTGACGAATTAGGTAAAATGGAACCGAGCCAAAAAAAAGCAGTGGTGGTTAATATCATTGAGAATTTAGGATTATTTCATAACCTTCCTAATAGGTTTCTCGACCATGCGCACGAAGAATCTCATTTGATGTTGGCAATACGCCTCTATCTTAATGGTCATTATAATAAAACCTATGCATTTTATATTAATCAATTAACGAAAAAACTGTTAGCTAAAAATTACCCGTTCTCATTAGAAGCAGTAGAACTCCTTTTTTTCTTAAATGATAAGCTTGCATTTAAGGAATTAGCATCTAAAACCGCGTACTTAACCAATCGCTATTTACGAACCAATGCGTTAGAAGGGAATGCGGCATTATTTTATCAAAATAAACGAATCAATATGCCGAGGATGCTCCAAAATATTCATTTAAATCCTTCCATCCCCGGAATTCCAAAAGAACAAAGACCATCAATACCCCCTGATGAAAGTCCATTCATAAAAGAGTTGGTTCAACGGGGCAAGTCAATTAATTGCCTTGAGTATTTTTTATTACACTATAAAGGCAGTGTGGAACCCATTCTTAAGTTGCTTAATGATTATATGGAGTTTTATGAGCGTTCTGTAGACGTCATCACGCGCAACAAAGCAATCCACCACATTGGCTTCATGTTAAAACGTCCCGAAATAGACCAAGCGGTAAAAGAAACCATATTTTCAGCCTTTTTAAGCCATCCTGTTTTTTTTGATGAACAAATCATTTATCACTTATTTTTATTTGATGCAAAGAGAGTTATTCGTTATTTTGGCCTCCGTGGTGGAAAAGAAAATCATCAACGAGTCATTGACTTATGTACCTTGGCTCTAAAAAATCTTAACACTGAAAAAAATCAGGAAATTATTCAAATTGCTCAACAAGCCCTCTCTGAAGCACAAGTAGAATTAAAATTCTCTAATGAGTATGGATTTTTTTCTGATTTAATTAACTGGATTAAACGATGTTGGATATATGGGTGGACCGGATTTTTTAAACCCAATTCACCCGAGTTTGTTGCACCAACATCATACTATGTAGAAGAAAACAATAACTCTTCTTCCTTAAGCCGAACAAAAAGTACCGAATCAGCGCAAGAATCAGAAACAATGCTTCTGGATTTGTTGAACAAAATTGCCCTTCCTTTAACACAAGAAAAATTTGCAGAAATCATTAAAGCACTCGATAGATTTTCGCTACAAACAATGCCTAAGAGTGAGTTAATTACCCGACAAAAATTGCATAAGTTATACCATTATGTAATGAAACATAGGGAAGAGAATGAAAGCATTTATCATTGGCTAAAGGACAACCAGAATCCATTCGTCATGAATCAATTTCGACTTTTAGAGCTGATGTTAAAAGAAAAATCACGTGAAGAGATTGATTCATTACTTTCACAGGTCAACGAAGATTCTGATCAACTGCAATATATTTCTGATGAGTTGGATGAGCTCATGCCAGAACTAGTAGTTGTTCCCTGTAAAAAACCGGCACCAAGCTCGGAAACAAGTGATTTTGTAGCAAGCGCAGGTAAAATACTCTCCAAATATACATGCGAAGCAACTGTATATGCACAAAGTGCCTTGAGTTGGGCTGAGGGTTTTTTTGCCAAAATGAAAAAGCCTGAACTAGCGGAAGAAGAGGCCTTTGAAGTGGAGCATATTGAATCGTTTAAAACGATAATAAACAGTAAAGGAACGATTACGACTTGAGTTTCCAACGTTTATGCATCCAATTCCACTGTTCAGGATGAGCCAAAATAATCCGTTCTAATGCTTGATTATAAGCTAACGTATTATAATAAAGAGACTCTTGAGCTGAATCATAATCTTTCCATGGAATGGGATCATAAAACTCCAGGACATGCTTCCCATTGGGTAATCTATATCCAGCAGCTGGAATTACAGGAACTCCGGTATAACGAGATAGGGTTGCAAGGCTACGGTAAGTTCCTGCTTTCACGCCAAAAAACTCAACAGCGATACCATCTCGGTTGGCCAGTGAGGCATGTTGATCGAGAACGAAAATTACTGCATGATTTTTTTCCAAAGCAGCACAAACCTTATCGAGAGAATTCTTTTTAGGAATCACATTTAAGCCGACTTGGTAGTACTGTTTAAATAAACTTCGTTCGATAAATTTAATTGACAAGGTTCGACGAATAAAATGAAACTGACCTTGAAATTCTTTAAAATTTAAAACACCACCAATGGGTGCAACCTCCCAATTGCCAAAATGTCCTGTTAGGACTAAAACTCCTTTTTGTTGTGCTACAACTGCCAGCATATGTTCATGGCCGCGCACCTCTACCAGATTGCGTAAATCCCCTTCGGACATAAAACGCAATTGAATGGCTTCTTTAAAGGACTTAAGCAAATGTGTGTAGTAGGATGTAGCAAGTCGTTTTTTTTGGGTGCTATTCAATTGCTCGCCAAAAACACGATCAATATTTGCCATCACGACTTTTCGCTTATAAGGCAAAAACTTATAGACGAATCGGCCAAGTAAACTTAGAGGCAATTCATTAATTTTTTGTTCTAATTCAGTCACAAGCTTTAATCACCAAACAGGCATTCATACTGGCAAATCCTCGATTGATCGTCAGTGCATAAGGACCACGTTTTAACGCTTGATGCTCCGTACTTACGGACAATCCTTGGCAACTGGGTGCAACCTTCTGCAAATTCGCTATACCGGGTACACACTGAGAAGAGAGTGCATAAGTAGCCATTACTGTGTCAATCAAACCAGAAGCACATATAGTATGCCCCATAGACCATTTGAATGCCGTTACAGGAATTTCTTGTTCGGCAAAAACACTTTGTATCGCCTGAGATTCACTATAATCCGACTTACTATTCCCATTACCATGCGCGACAATAAAGCCTAAGTCATTAGGATTTAATTCAACACATTCTAAAGTACGATGTATCAACTCAGCAAGTTGCTGTCCACTTGTATCGAGAGAAAACAACCCTTCAGCTTCAGTGGTTGATAATCCACCCATAACTTCACCATAGCACGTGGCTGAGCGCGCCCGCATACTGGCCTCACTTTCCAATACTAAAGCAGCAGCACCTTCGGCCAAAATCGTACCATCATGCGACTCATCAAAAGGTTTTAAGTGTTGATTGCTTAATACCCCTAATTGCTCATAGTAAAATAAGGCTTGAGGTTCAGTAGCCATATCATAGGCAACCACAACCGCTCGCTCTGCCTGACCACTGCGAATAGCATGATAGGCTTCCAATAAAGCTTGTGTTCCGCCAACCGCATGGTTTGTTACATTATGATTGGGGCCTTTAAATTCATAGGTTATCCCTGTGTAGGCAAGAACATTATTAGGCAATATGCGTAATAACCACATCGGATGAACTGTTTCAAATAGATGTTGTGCAAATTGGTGCATATTCCTTTGCGTTTTTGCGAGCAAAGGTAAAAAATCATATTGTTGAAAATATTTATTCCCTGGTGAACCGACGAAAACAGCCGTTTGTTCATTAAATGAATTAGGGTCTTCAAGAGTATCACGATAAGCAATCATTTGACTGTGCTCGATTGCTTGTACTGCAGCATGAATTCCCATTACATCCTGCCGTGAAATAACTTTCATCAACTTGCGATCAGGTAGCATTTTTGCTGGATTAAATTCTTTTAACTCACCACCCAAACGATGAGGCCATTGCGATAAATCCCAGTGAGTTATTTCAGCAATTCCATTTTTACCTGAAAGAATTGCATCCCAGGTTGCATCCGCAGTAGCGCCTGAAGCAGTTAGTGCACTTCGTCCTGTAATAAATACTCTGTTACTCTGACTCATATACCCGCTCCTTCAAATTCAGGATGCTTAAATAACAAGCAACTATTAGAGCCACCAAATCCAAATGAATTGGAGAGAACCACTCCCAAAGAACGTTCACGCGGTCCATCAACCACATAATCCAAATCACACTCTGGGTCAGGGGTAGTTAAATTGGCGGTTTTGGGTATCGTTGCTTGCTCTATGGATTTAACTGATAAAACAGCCTCTAGCGCACCGGCCGCAGCAATCAAATGTCCGGTTTGACTTTTGGTCGAACTCACAGGCAAGTTTGCGACAGACTCTCCAAAAACTGCTTTAATGGCATTCGTTTCACTTAAGTCATTCATTTTGGTTGAGGTACCATGTGCATTAATGTAATCCACATCAGAAGCTTGGACTCCAGCATCCTGAAGAGCACGCTCAATTGCTTGTATTGCCCCATCGCCATTTGGATGCGAATCAGTAATTCGATAAGAGCTTAGTGAATTACCTTCGCCGGCTAATTCTGCGTAAATATGAGCGCCTCGCGCTTTTGCCTTACTCCATTCTTCCAGAATTAAAAAAGCAGCCCCTTCTCCTAAAACAAAACCATTGCGTGTTCCATCAAAAGGTCTACTTGCTGTTTCAGGCGTGCTGTTATAAGTAGATAAAGCACCTAATAAGCAAAAACTGGATAATCCCAAAGGATTAATCATTGAATCAAATCCTCCAGCCAGCATAAAATCAGCTTCACCCCGACGAATTACTTGCATTGCCAACCCTAGTGCTTGTCCACCTGATGCACAAGCGGTATGCACCGAGGAAGCATAACCTCTGATGCCAAATTGTTGGATCAACAAAGAAAGGCCTGAATTTGGCGTTGTTTTACCGAAATCAGATAATCTATAAAATTCTTGCGTATTCGCCAGCAAACTCGCCCAATCTGCTTCGCCATTTGGGGCACAAATTTCTTGAAATCGAGCTAAGTAATCAAATTCAGCAGTCATCATCCCACTGCCGGTAACAACCCCCCACTGTGCTGCAGTTTGCGCTGTTGGCAAAATCCCTGCATCATCAAAAGCTTGCTGCGCTGCTTCAAGCGCATAGCGGGTAAAATACACGGAAAAGCGACTCCGTTTGGTAGTTAAATTAGGAGCAAGCGAAAAATTCTTCACCTCAGCCGCAATATCGGTTGGAAAAGCACTGGCATCAAATTGTTTGATTTTAGAAATACCTGAACGCCCCTCCAATAAATTGGACCATGTAGACTGAACATCAAGCCCTAAAGGAGAAACAGCTCCCATACCTGTAATCGCAACTCGTCTTTTTTTCACTTTTATTTACCTCTGGGAATAAGCACTACATCGACCACACAAACACGTTTACCTGCAACCTCGCTACGATAAGCAAGAATTAATTCATCTTCAGTGTGCTTTTTGACCGTTACAAAACATTCAAGAACATCACCTGGATAGACAAACTCATTCATTTTTATTTTGCGACACTCGCTCACTTGATAGTCTACTGCATACCCTGCACGCCGAATAAATTCATGCGCCAAATTTAATTTACATTCCAATAATACCGTCATAGGTAATACCGGTTTTTTGGGGAAGTGATCTGCAAAATAAAGGGCCGCTCGTGATATTCTTTTTTCTGCGGTTAAACTAACCCCTGGTTGGCTGGAGCGAATTCGGTCAAACGTCATGGACACTACGGGCAAGTTCAAATCCATAATCAGATTGTCACTCAATATTGGTGCGCTCTCCTTACTGATAGCTAACCAATCACCTGGTCGATTAATTTCGGAATATTGCTGTTTCACTTCATCTAAATCGATAAAATCATTCATAGGGAGTAGAGGGCCTAAGGCGCCTTCAATACTGAAAACACGCTCATTACCTACTCTCGCTTCACTATGATATTGCATTACTGAACTATCTAAGTGCTCAATAAACGACTCAAGTAATAAAGTTTCACCTACATAGGCGGGCCGATGCATGGAAGATTTAGCAACAATACCTGCCACAGGTCTGCAGGTAAACTCTTGTAGCGCCATCACATTCCATGCAGCCAATTGCCCTAGGGTCTCTCCGATTAATGAGGGGATAAAACAGGGTCGTCCCTGCTCATCAACTGTGAGGCATGTATCATTGGGGGTAACATGTTTGATTCCCCGGATCACCTGACCAGGAGATGACTCCACTATACGATCAACGAATAAGAATCTCATCAGTATTTATTAAGCCCTATTAACCTTGAATTTAAAAAAACACCCGAATTAAGCTTCAGATCCAGCAGTTTGTTGTTCTTTGATTGCCGCAACAACTAATTTACAAAATGTTTCAATGGTAAATAGCATAGGTATTTCATTGACTTTCATATTGGGCTTAAATTGCTCAGCAGGAACTTCACTTAAGTAATTTTGCAATACCTTCAAACCCCTTTCGGTAATAATGCCACCTTTCTCGAATTCATCTTCTGCTAAATCACCACGTGCATTTTTTTCTAATTGGCCACGAGGGATTTTAATTTTGAATTCTTTCTCTAATTGGAATACCAAATCAAGAAAATCAATGGATTCTGCGCCCAGATCTGCTATCAACCGACTGTTAAGAGATACTTCTTCTACATCAATCACTAGCACATCAGCAACAATTTCCCTAACTTTAGGATAAACGTCTGCTACATTCATATTTTTTCCTCAGAGATAGCTAATTTACAAAGCCCGAAATTATACCATACATTTTTTTAAAGGCATAAAGTTAAGAATGATAAGGTATTAACCAACTTGACTATACCCTGCATCAACAAATAAAGTATGCGCATTAATCATGGCTGCTTCAGGCAAACATAAGAGATAAATGGCATTGGCCACATCTTGAGTGGTCAAGGGTCTATCGCTCAATGAGTGCGCCTGATATTCATCGAGCAGCTGTTCTCTATTTGGAAAATGCTTCAATGCGTCGGTATCGACTACTCCAGCAGAAACAGTATTCACTGTAATACCATCAACAGCCAACTCAAGGCTTAAAGAACGCACTAAAGCTTCAAGAGCCGCTTTAGATGCACCAATAAATGCATAATTAGGAATAGCTCGAGACGCACCAAGACTTGATAAAGCAATAATTCGACTGCCTTTAGGCATCAATGAACGTGCTTCTGTTGCCAAATGATTTAACGCCAGAGCATTAGTTTCCAAGCACCAGCGCCAATGTTTGGTAGACATCTTAAGTGCTGACTTTAAAACACCGCTTGCAGCATTACTTATTAAAAAATCAAGGCGATCAAAATGTGTACGGAATTGAGCAAGCATTTCTTTTACCGATTGATGATCGGCAACATTCGCTTGCAGAGCAACCGCTTTGCGTCCCATAGCCTGGATTTCCTCGACTAAAGATTGAGCTTCATCAGAACTGTTGTAATAAACTATGGCTATATCGCTTCCTGCTTGAGCTAACTTTAATGCAGTTGCCTTGCCGATGCCTCGTGCCCCGCCAGTAATTAATCCAACTTTACCTGCAAAAACCAAACTCATGGAATATTCCTCATTAACTTCACTTGATTAAAAAAAGTAGTGTTGATGCAATACCCTCGTGACAGCCCATAAATCATAGTCCGTGTAGCGCGGAAATTGACCAACAATTACAAAAAACTACATTTTCATTTTTATTGAGCAATAAAGCAATGTTTCGTGTATTAAATTTTTAAATATCTTGTTTCTAGAAGGCTAACTTTGTACTATCGGCACACGATAAAGATAAACATATATTAATGAATGAAGCATTCCTGGTTTAAAACTGTATTTCCTATAGCCGCGATTTTTTCTTTCCGCATGATGGGTTTGTTTTTACTCATCCCTGTATTTAGTATTTATGCAGAAAATTTACAAGGCGCAACACCGACATTAGTAGGGTTTGCTCTAGGAATTTATGGTCTTGCTCAAGGGCTCCTGCAAATGCCTTTTGGTATGCTCTCCGATAAAGTTGGAAGAAAGCCTATGATAGCCATAGGCTTACTCCTTTTTGCTTTGGGTAGTCTACTTGGTGCTCTAACGAATTCTATTTATGGGATGATAATTGCCAGAGCCTTACAAGGTACAGGTGCAATTGGTAGTGTTTTAATTGCCTTACTTGCGGATTTAACCCCTGATGAGCAACGCACTAAAGCAATGGCAGTCATTGGTATGACTATTGGCACCTCTTTTAGCCTCGCTATGGTTGTGAGTCCGGCTGTTACCCACCATTTTGGTCTCTCTGGTATTTTTACCTTAACGACTCTATTAGCAATAGCAGGGATCATCTTGCTTTATCTGGTAATCCCCAAACCTGTAAATGAACGTTTTCACGTTGATAGTGAAACAAATCCCGCTTTATTCAAGCAAGTTATTTCCAACGTGCAACTGCAACGTCTTAATGTTGGCATTTTCTGCCAGCATTTTATTCTCACCGCAACATTTTTTGCTATCCCCTTCATCCTAAGAAAGCAAGTGGAACAAGGCCATTTATCCCAACAATGGCATTTTTATCTGCCCATTATGATCATTTCATTTATACTCATGATCCCGTTTATTATTCTCGCGGAAAAGAAAAAGTGCATGAAAAGCGTTTTTCTTTCATCCGTATTCATAATGGCTTTGACTCAATTATTATTGGCCTATACCTTTCAAAATTGGATGAGTCTCTGTCTGCTCATGCTCATTTATTTTATTGCTTTTAATATCCTTGAGGCCGTATTGCCCTCTTTAGTATCCAAGCAGGCTAATCCTAATAATAAAGGAACTGCTATGGGTATTTATTCAACCAGCCAGTTTTTAGGACTCTTTCTTGGTGGGGCATTGGCAGGTATTTTGTATCAATGGAATAGCAGCCAGGGTATTTTTATCACTAATGCCATCTTAGGTATTATATGGTTACTTATTTCTCTTCCAATGAAATCAAACGTTTCTTTTTCAACACTTATTTTACCTTCTCCTTGGCTCCAAAAAAATGAACAAATTATTAGTCAACTATTGAATGCTAAAGGGGTAATTGAAGTGGCATTCGCAGAAAAAGAACAGGTTATTTATCTGCGTGTGGATAGAGAGCGCTATCTTGAGGGCAGTGCAGAAAAAATCATTTATCACGGAAATCACCAATAATGGAGCTATAAATGAAAATTTCTTTGAAACATCAAGCCACGGAGCACAGTAACGCAGCATCTTGTAACGTTACTGAGTATCATCTTAATGATCCCATGCTTGATTGTGCTGTAGCCAAAATATCAGGTCGATACCCTGAGACACGACGCGTCGTCAATTTAGCATGTAATGAATTAGCTTATGTGTTCCAGGGAGAAGGGAAACTCGTTGTTAATCATATGGAATATAGATTATCTGCTGGCGATGCCGTAATCATTGAGGCCGGTGAAAAATATTACTGGGAAGGAACAATGCAACTGTTTATTTCTTGTCGTCCTGCCTGGCATCAAGAACAGCATCAATTAGTCGATTAAATAATCCCATATTATTCGTCAATGTAGGTTGGTGCGAGGCTGAGCAGCAACCTACTGCAAATTCTTAGCTGATGATGCCAAACAAAACTACGTTACTGACGAATCAAGCGCAAATTTTTACCTGTAAATGAGGTCTTTTCAGTAGAGCGATAGGGATTGATATCCAAGCCACCCCGCCTTGTATATCGTCCATAGACCGTCAACTTTTCTGGTTTGCAATAATTCATAATATCGACAAAAATTCGTTCAATACATTGCTCATGAAACTCATTATGATTTCGATATGAAACCAGATATTTTAATAAGCCCTCTCGATTAATTTTTTTGCCTTTGTAAGCAATTTGTACGCTTCCCCAATCGGGTTGATTGGTAACCAGACAGTTTGATTTTAAAAGATTTGAATACAAAGTTTCTTCAACATCCTCATTGCTTACAGAAAGAAATGCAGGTTCAACAAGATAAACCGAACATTCTATATCAAGCTGATCAAGCGAATCACCCACTAATGACTGTTGTATGGAAAATTGAACGGAAGAATCCATATGATGAATCTTAACCCAAACCTCTGCGCCAACACGCTCCTGTAAATCCCTTTTGATCGTATTTTCTAATTCACTAACACTTGAAATCCGCGTGTTGTTGAATGAATTAAAATAAAGTTTTAAAGATTTTGATTCGATTAAGTTTGGGGAGTTGCACTCATAAAATAATTCTGCAATCGCTACCATAGGTTTCCCTTTGGCATTAAGCCAGGAAACTTCGTAGTGATTCCAACAATCAAACCCATAAAAAGGTAATCGAGTCGGATCCACTCCAATTTCCTGTCGTTTTCCTGCCCTGGGGATAGGATATAACCGATTTGGATTATAGGTTTCATCGTAAGCAGATTTTTTACCTAATTCAGATTGTTCCGCGTCAGATTGATATTTTTGCAAAACTTCATCATTCATTGTATTCAACTCCAAGATTTCTATTATTTTTGCGGTACTTTTCCAATTCACCGGCTGATTCATTTCCATTTGGCTGGAAATATAACTAAGAAGAGATGCCGCTTCATTAATTCGAGCTGCTTTTTCAGTCAGTTCACGTGCTTGTATACCTATCGACGTCATCACATCAAAATTGGGATTTTCCATAATTCTTTTTATGGTTGACAAAGAAAATCCCAAAAATTTTAGTGTGGTAATCTGCTGCAATCGCATTAAATCCATTTCAGAATAAAGACGATATCCATTCGCTAACCGCTTTGTAGGTTTTAATAAGCCAATTTCATCATAATATTGTAAGGACCTGACTGTTAATGAGGTCATTTGGCTAATCTCTTTGATTTGGTAATATCTCACTTAATCTTCTCCTGAACCAATATTGTAAACTATCACGTAACGTGAGAGTCAAGAAATTAATCACAAAGATAGTACTGAGAACAAACACTGCTTGCTGTTGTTTAGAAAAACGGAATTAAAAGTTCAGCTCAACACATCAGTGCAAGGGATATATAAATTAGGTATACTCTTCTCCTAACTTTCGCATACAGGAGATCAGAAATGGCACGTGGTATAAATAAAGTCATCTTAATTGGTAACGTCGGTGTTGACCCAGATGTACGTTATTTACCCAATGGCAATGCGGTAACTACACTTTCCATTGCTACCAGTGAAGCGTGGAAAGATAAAGCAACGGGTGAAAAGCAGGAGCGGACCGAATGGCATAGGGTAGTCTGTTTTAACCGCTTAGGTGAAATCGCTGGTGAATACGTCCGTAAAGGTTCTAAACTCTATATTGAAGGCAGTTTAAGAACGAGAAAATGGCAAGATCAACAGGGTCAGGATAGATACACTACAGAGATTGTAGCAAATGACATTCAATTGTTAGACAGTAAAGGGGCTGGTTCATCCAGTTTTGATGAAATGCCACAGGCTCAATTTGCGCCAAGCAATCAAAGTGCTGCAAGACAACAACCAGCTCAAGTACCACAAGATGCTTTTGATCAATTGGATGATGATGTCCCATTCTAATTTCATCTGAATATTAGCCTCATCTCTTGTTTTACTGCCCTTATTGATAAGGCGCTTTCTGTTGACACTGTAACCTGGGTGAGGCCTGAGCCATAACCTGGGTTTCAGTGACATAATAATTTCCGGAATAGGGCTTCTCCTGCCGCTCAACTCGATACCCTGCTTTTCATTATTTAGAATTGAGTAGCACAATCCGTTATATAGACTATATCTTTAACCAATATTTCACTCATTCATCCTATTGAGGTGCCTATGGATAAAATAAATTTAGTTCAAAAATTTAAACTTTTTGGCGAGTTTTGGTCGCCACGTATTGTTGGAGAGCTTAATGGCCAATATATCAAACTTGCAAAATTCAAGGGAGAGTTCATCTGGCATAGCCATGCGAATGAAGACGAGCTGTTTTTAGTGGTCAAAGGCACTCTAAACATTGAGTTCAGGGATAAAATGGTTATCTTAAACGAAGGCGAATTTTATATTGTACCAAAAGGCGTAGAACATAAACCGATTGCACATGAAGAGACCCATGTTCTCCTTTTAGAGCCGAAATCAACAGAACAAACGGGGGGTATCCCAAGTGATTTACTCGTCGACAAACAATCTTGGATATAACTTTAATAAAACATATTAACATTCGTTGATTCACGACGGAGCATTGTAATGTTCAATATACTGATTTGCATATCCAGGCTATAAACTGGATTATGTTTGTAAAAAAAACCCGCATGAAGCGGGTTCTTTATTTAGTGAGGATACTAAAATTTATTCTTCAGATTCATCACTAACTACAGGTCTGTCTAATAGCTCAACAATTGCCATAGGAGCGTTGTCACCATCTCTAAAACCACACTTAATGATACGTACATAACCACCTGGACGTTCAACAAAACGGGGTCCTAAATCTGTAAACAATTTACCAACAGCAGACTTAGATCTCAAAATATCAAACGCATGACGACGTGTAGCTACTGAGTCAACTTTTGATACAGTAATTAAAGGTTCAATATAACGTCTTAGATCTTTAGCTTTGGGCAGAGTTGTTTTTATCAACTCATGCTCAATCAAAGAACAACACATGTTTGCAAACATAGCCTTTCTGTGGCTACTTGTACGGCCAAAACTACGACCTGAATTACGGTGACGCATAACCAAAACTCCTAAACTTTATTCGCCAAGATTTGCTGGCGGCCAATTCTCAAGTTTCATACCCAGCGATAATGAACGTGAAGCTAAAACATCCTTAATTTCGGTTAAAGATTTCTTACCAAGGTTAGGAGTTTTTAAGAGTTCATTTTCAGTTCTTTGTACTAAATCGCCTATATAATGAATATTTTCTGCTTTCAAACAATTTGCAGAACGAACAGTTAACTCTAAATCATCGACAGAACGTAGTAGAATAGGATCAAAATCATTGCGTTCTTTATTATCTGCGCGTGATTCTTCAAATTTCATGTCTACAAAAGCATGAAGTTGTCTTTGAAGAATACTAGCAGAAATTCGTATTGATTCTTCAGCATCAATAGTCCCATTAGTTTCTAACTCAATAGTTAACTTATCGAGGTCAGTTCGATTTTCTACACGAGCACTATCAACATAATAAGCCACTTTTTTAACTGGAGAGAAACTATTATCAATTTTAAGTTTCCCAACTGATTTTCTTTCTACTTCATCATCGAAATGTCTAATGAATGAATCAGTACTGTGGAAACCAATTCCTCGTTCAACTTTCAATGTCATATTTAATTTGCCTTTTTCATTCAAATTAGCAATGACCAACTCTGGATTGATAATTTCTAATCCATGAGTCAGTTGAATGTCACCAGCTGTAACTTGACAAGGACCTTGCTTGCTTAGTGTTACAATCGCTTCTTCACCGACTGTCATTTTTGTCGCAACTAACTTCAGGTTCAGTAAGATATCTACGACATCTTCCTGTACACCTTCAATTGTACTGTATTCATGTAGAACACCATCAATTGAAACTTCGGTAATCGCACTTCCAGGCATTGATGATAGTAAGATACGTCTCAAAGCATTGCCGAGAGTATGACCAAAGCCGCGCTCCAAAGGCTCTAAAACTATTTTAGCTTTATAGGGCGATTCTGCCTGGACCTTAAGAACATTAGGTGTCAACATTTCATTGATTTCAGTATACATTCAGCTATTTCTCCGAGCTTACTTAGAGTAAAGTTCTACAACTAAGTTTACGTTGTAGTCTGAAGATAAGTCAGTTAACGTTGGTGCTGTAGAGAATGTTCCTTTGAAAGAAGAAGTATCTACAGTAATCCAATCGCATGCAGCTCTTTGTTCTGATAAAGCTAAAGCAGCCTGGATACGACCTTGGGCTCTTGCCTTTTGACGAACAGATACAACATCACCTGGTTTTACTAGGAATGATGGAACGTTAACTACTTTATCATTAACAAGTATCGCTTTATGCGTAACTAATTGACGCGCTTCAGCACGTGTACTTGCAAAACCCATACGATAGACAACATTATCTAAACGTCGCTCAAGTAACGACATCAGATTTTCACCTGTTGAACCTTTCATACGAGCAGCCATTTTGTAATAGCCACGGAATTGCTTTTCAAGAACACCATATAATCTTCTGATTTTTTGTTTCTCTCGAAGCTGAATTCCATAACCATTCATACGTGGTTTTTTATCACCATGTTGTCCAGGTAACTTTTCAGATTTACATTTGGACTTATGATCGCGGACACCGCTTTTAAGTAATAAATCACAACCTTCACGACGTGATAACTTACATTTTGGACCAAGATATCTAGCCATTAATTACTCCTGAGTCTTATACACGACGTTTTTTAGGTGGCTTACACCCATTATGAGGTATACCAGTAACATCGGTAATTTCAACAATTTTGAAATCCTGTGATATTAATTCACGAATAGTGGATTCTCTTCCAGGTCCGGGACCATGAACAAAAACAGCCACAGATTTCATACCGTATTCTTTTGCAACAGCAGCAGCACGCTCAGTAGCAACCTGTGCAGCATAAGGAGTACTCTTTCTAGACCCTCTAAAGCCTGAGCCGCCAGATGTTGCCCAACACAGTGCATTACCTTGTCTATCAGTAAAGGTCACTATCGTATTATTAAAAGAAGCATGAACGTGTACGATACCATCAGATACTACACGCTTCGCCTTCTTGCGTACTTTTTGTTGTTTTGACTTAGTTATTGCCATCTTACTTTCCTACATGAAAAATCAAACGGTAGTGCCCTTTCTGCGACCTTTTCGTGTACGAGCATTAGTTTTCGTACGTTGTCCGCGCAATGGCAACCCTCTTCTGTGTCTTAGACCACGATAACATCCTAGATCCATAAGGCGCTTAATGTTCATCGTCACAACACGACGCAAATCACCTTCCACTGTTATTTTTGCAATTTCTGTTCTTAAAGACTCAAGTTGAGCATCGGTCAGTTCTGAAACCTTTTTAGAAGGTTCAATACCAACTGCAGAACACAGTTTTAAGGATGTAGGTTTACCAATACCATATATTGCTGTTAAAGCAATCACAACATGTTTGTGATCAGGTATATTTACTCCTGCAATACGAGCCATTAACTTCTCCGAACGTTATTTGTTCTGTCGAAAGGGACAGAAGAATACTATTTTTATAAAATTAAATCAAGCAGAGTTTAACCTTGCTTTTGTTTATGTCTGGCATCTTTACAAATAACTCGTATAGTGCCACTTCTTTTAATAATCTTGCAATTGCGACAAATTCGCTTTACAGATGCTCTTACTTTCATTCTTAACTCCGATAAAAATCATAAAAGACCAGGTAATTTAGTACCTTTAAAATTAGCCTTTTTCATTAAAGAATCATATTGCTGAGTCATTAAATGTGCTTGTACCTGAGCTACAAAATCCATAATAACAACTACGATAATCAGCAATGACGTTCCTCCGAAATAAAAAGGGACATGCCATGTATACATCAAAATCTGAGGCAAAAGACAAACTAGAACCAAATAAATTGCACCAACTAATGTCAGACGAGTCATGACACCATCAATATATTTAGTTGTTTGTTCACCAGGTCTAATTCCGGGTATATATGCACCAGATTTTTTTAAATTATCAGCAGTATCTTTGGGATTAAACACCAGAGCTGCATAAAAGAACGCAAAAAATATAATAGCAACTGCATATACTATTAAATATAAAGGCTGTCCGGGAGATAATGCCATTCCTACATCGGCAAGCCACCCTAAACCTTTAGTATGTGAGAAAAACTGTGCCAAAGTTGCCGGTAATAAGATAATACTGGATGCAAAAATAGGTGGTATCACACCAGACATATTAATCTTTAAAGGTAAATGACTTGTTTGGGCAGCATAAACCTTTCTACCTTGTGTTCTTTGCGCATAATTAACCCGTATACGTCGTTGTGCGCGCTCCATAAATACTACAAATCCTGTTACAACTACCACTACCACTGCAATAATGATCAAAGTTAATGCTTGCATTTGTCCTTCTTTAACTTGTTGAAGAACAGAAGCAATTGCCGTAGGCATGCTTGATACAATTCCCGAAAAGATAATTAGTGAAATTCCATTACCAACACCTTTTTCAGTAATTTGCTCACCTAACCACATTAAGAACATAGTTCCTGTAACCAAAGTTACAACTGCAGTAAAGTAAAATGAAAAGTCAGCTTGAAGTGCAATTTGTTGTCCAGCTAACCAGCGTGCCATCCCTAAAGATTGAAACACAGAAAGCACTAGAGTTAAATATCGGGTGTATTGGTTTATTTTTCTACGTCCAGACTCACCTTCTTTTTTAAGTTGTTCAAGTTTTGGTGACACAACTGAGAACAACTGTATGATAATGGACGCTGAAATATAAGGCATAATACCTATTGCAAAAACCGTAACACGCGATAATGCACCACCAGAAAACATATTGAATAAGCCAAAAATTGTATTCTGTTGTTCATTAAAAAAGTTAGCCAACCGTGCTGGGTCTAAACCTGGAACAGGTATATGAGCCCCCAACCGATAAACTAAAATACCAAGAACAACGAACAATAATCTTGATTTTAGTTCAGCCAATCCACCACGTGATTGGCTTGCATTATGTTTTTGGTTTTTCATAGTCACTCTTCTATGCTGCCGCCTAAACCTTCAATGGCTAAACGAGCTCCTTTAGTGACCCTTAAACCTTTAAGTTTGATGGCAGTAGTTAATTCACCGGATAAAATAACTTTTACATCTTTAATAGAGCTGTTTATTAAGCCCGCTTCACGTAAAACATTTAAGTCAATTACATCAGCAGAAAGCTTTGCCAGTTCACTAAGACATACTTGATCTACAGTTTTACTAACTCGCGATTTAAAGCCCATTTTTGGCAGTCTTCTTTGAATAGGCATTTGTCCGCCCTCAAAGTTAATTTTATGAAAACCACCAGCTCTCGCTTTTTGACCTTTATGTCCTTTACCACTTGTTTTACCTAGCCCGGATCCTATACCACGTCCTAAGCGTCTTTTAGGGCGTCTTGAACCAGGATCTGGTGATAGTGAATTTAAATTCATTATGCACTCTCCTCAACCAGCAACAAGTAATCTACTATATTAATAAGACCACGGATTGCTGGCGTATCATTATGTGATACGCTTGAATTAGTTTTACCTAGACCTAATTGTTTTACTATAGAAATATGCTTTGGTTTTCTGCCTATAATGCTTTTAACCAAAGTTATTTTAATTTTCTTTTCCATAATTAGCCCGCCATAACTTCTTCAACAGTTTTACCACGCTTGGCCGCAACATAATCTGGAGTACCGATATTAGTTAAAGCAGCGATCGTAGCTCTTACAATATTACTTGGATTGGTTGAACCAATACTTTTAGCTAATATATTTTGCACGCCTAAAACTTCTAATACGGCTCGCATCGCACCACCGGCAATAATTCCAGTACCTTCACTAGCAGGTTTCATAAATACTTTAGAAGCCCCATAGTTCCAAGTAATTTCGTGGAAAATAGTTGATCCAGAAAGTGGAATATAAACCATATTTTTCTTTGCTTGTTCCATTGCTTTTTGAATTGCAATTGGAACTTCTCTCGCCTTACCTCTACCAAAGCCAACTTTACCTTTGCCGTCGCCGACGACAACAAGTACTGCGAAACCAAAAACACGGCCTCCTTTGACAACTTTAGCGGTACGGTTAACCGACACTAACTTTTCTTGGTAGCCATCTGATTTTGGTGATGATTCATCGTATGCCATAATCGTTCCTTAAAAATCTAATCCAGCTTCGCGCGCACCTTCTGCAAGGGCTTTCACTCGGCCATGATATTTATAACCAGCACGATCAAATGCAACTTGAGTAATGCCATGCTCACTCGCACGCTTACCTAGTAATTTCCCAACTAGATTAGCCTGTTCTACTTTACATTTACCAGTCAAGTTAGCTCGTAATTCTTTGTCCTTAGTTGAACATGCTACCAGTACTTTATCTCCAAGCGTATCAGCTTGAACAATTTGCGAGTAAATATGCAAACCACTTCTATAAACTACTAGTCTTGCTCTTCCCGATTTACGAATCAGTGCTTTTGCTTTTAATCCACGTCGAGCACGTGAGTTGTGTTTATTCATGACTTAAACCTTATTTCTTTTTCGCTTCTTTACGAGCAATATACTCGCCAGCAAGTTTAACACCTTTACCTTTATAGGGCTCTGGTGGTCTAAATGCTCTTATTTCAGAAGCTACTTGACCCAAAATTTGTTTATCAACACCTTTCAGTAATATCACTGTATTACTTGGTGTTTCAACCTGAACACCATTTGGTAAGTGGTATTCAATAGGATGAGAGAATCCTAAAGATAAGCTAATCGATTTATCTTTAGATTGTGCTCTATAACCTACACCAACTAGTTCCAAGGTTACAACAAAACCTTCGGTTACACCCTTCACCATGTTATTCACTAATGCTCTTGCCGTACCAGCTTGAGCCCAAGCTTTAGGATCATTTGCAGCAGGAGCAAACTCAACATGATTAGAATCTTTGTTTTTAGTTACTTTTACTAACCGATTAATTTTTTGGGTTAGTGTTCCTTTAGGCCCTTTTACAGTAATTTCACCATCACCTATTGTTATTTCAACATTTGCTGGTTGAACTACTGGGGCTTTTGCTACTCTAGACATATTATTCCTCGCAAGTATTAAGCCACTTCACAGATGACTTCGCCACCAACGCCTTTCATCTTTGCAGATATATGGGTCATTATACCTTGAGATGTAGACAATATAGCCACTCCAAAACCAGGAATAGAGGTTAAATCTTTATAAGACTTATATACTCGTAACCCAGGTCTACTAATTCTCTTAATGAGCTCAATAACAGGTCTGCCATGGTAATACTTCAGCTTTATCGTCATTAATTTAAGATTATTATCTAGTGGTTCTACAAAGAAGTTTTCAATATAGCCTTCTTCTTTTAAAACACGAGCAATTTCTTCTTTCAATTTAGAAGAAGTTAAAGTTATTTGCTGATGTTTTGCTTGTTGACCATTTCTAATTCGGGTCAGCATATCAGCAACTGGATCATGCATACTCACAATCGTTCTCCAATTAAAAAATTACCAGCTGGATTTTCTTCCGCCAGGTATATTACCAACCATTAGTTGTTGTCTTAAGCAAATTCTACAAAGACTAAATTTACGATACACGCCATGTGGACGACCACAGCATTGGCATCGAGTTTTGAAACGAACAGGATTTGAATTAACAGGCAATTTTGCTAGCTTTAACTGACTATCCATAATTACCTGAAAATCATCAGATGATTTAATCAATTGTTTCAATTCGTTTCTGCGTTTACTGTGCTTATCTACTAGTTTTTTACGCTTTAACTCTCTTATAAGCATTGATTTTTTAGCCACAATTTCACCCTTATTTTTTATCTCTATCTTTCAATGGAAGGTTAAAGGCTTCTAATAAAGCTTTAGCTTCTTCATTTGTTTTAGCACTTGTAGTAATACAAATATCTAAACCACGGATACCATCTGTTTTGTCGTAATCAATTTCTGGAAATACGATTTGTTCATGTATTCCCATACTATAATTACCAGTTCCATCAAAAGATTTAGGATTTAAACCACGAAAATCTCTCACACGCGGTAAAGTCACGGAAATTAATCGGTCTAAAAACTCATACATACGTTGACGTCTTAGTGTTACTTTACAGCCTATTGGCCATCCTTCTCTAATTTTAAAACCAGCAATAGATTTTCTTGCTTTAGTAACAACAGGTTTTTGTCCAGCAATTAAAGTCATATCTTCAACAGCATGATTCATCACCTTTTTATCACCAACAGCTTCACCAACACCCATATTTAAAGTGACTTTGAGCAGTTTAGGAACTTCCATAACGCTGGAATAGTTGAACCGTTTCATCATCATTGGGATGATTTCTTTCTTATAAAATTCATTAAGTCTTGCCATTTCAACCACCTAATTAAACACGGTCAATTATTTCATTGTCAGATTTAAAATATCTAACTTTTGTATTTACACCGTTACTCTCAATAAATTTAAATCCTACTTTATCTGCTTTATTAGTGTTGGGATTAAAATGAGCAACGTTTGAAACGTGTACTGGCGCTTCAAGAGTAACAATTCCACCCTTGTTTTCAGGCTTTTGTGGGTTGGGCTTAACATGTTTCTTTATTAAGTTTCCACCTTCAACAACAACGCCATTTTCAGTGACACGTAGGACTTTACCTCTATGACCTTTACTTTTACCGGCAATTATAATTACATCATCGCCTTTTTGAATACGTTTCATATCTAAATCCTTCTCACAAAACTTCTGCAGCCAGAGATATTATTTTCATAAATCTCTCTCGTAGCTCGCGAGTAACGGGGCCAAATATACGAGTACCTATTGGCTCGTTTTGGTTATTTAAAAGTACTGCTGCGTTGCCATCGAAACGAATTAAAGAGCCATCATCTCTACGAACGCCTTGTGCTGTACGCACTACTACAGCTTTCATTACAGCACCTTTCTTTACTTTACTTCTGGGTATTGCATCTTTAATACTTACTTTAATTACATCGCCTACACGGGCATATCTACGGTGCGACCCGCCAAGCACTTTAATACACATAACTTTACGTGCTCCGCTATTGTCAGCCACTTCGAGCACTGTCTGCATTTGGATCATTTTTTACTCCAGCTCTGATTTCGACCAGAAAAAGGTTGCTGATTATATCAGGCCTTTTAGGGTTTTAAAAGTAAATCAACAGGGTTGATTAAGAAATTACTTCGACTAATACCCAGCTTTTTGTTTTAGAGAGTGGTCTTGACTCACGGATCTTTACAATATTACCAATTTTGCATACTTGATTTTCATCGTGAGCATGTAATTTGGTTCTACGTTTCATAATTTTTCCATACTTTGGATGCTTAACAGAACGTTCAATCATCACAACTATGGTCTTATCCATTTTGTCACTAACTACTTTTCCAACCATTGTTCTGGCATTTGATTCACTATTAGACATGTCAATTACCTGCCTTTTCAGTCAACATTGTTTTAACTCTTGCCACTGACTTACGCACCATGGTGATGAGATGTGTTTTATCTAGTGAGCCACTTGCTTTCTTCATTCGCAAATTTAATTGTTCTTTACGCAATGAAAGCAATTCGTTTTGCAGTTCTTCTATGGACAAGCTGCGTAATTCTTCAATCTTTTTCATTACATCACCTTCCTTTCTTCAAATATAACTTTGAAAGGAAGTTTTGCTTTAGCCAGATCAAAAGCTTCCATCGCAAGCTCTCTGGATACACCTTCCATTTCAAATAAAACTTTGCCAGGTTGTATTTGAGCAACCCAATATTCAACGCTACCTTTACCTTTACCTTGTCTTACTTCTAAAGGTTTTTGTGTAATAGGCTTGTCTGGGAATACTCTAATCCAAATTTTACCACCACGTTTAATATGACGTGTCATTGCTCTTCGAGCTGCTTCGATTTGTCTTGCTGTTAAACGACCACGCTCAAGAGCTTTCAAACCAAATTCACCGAAGCTGATGTTGCTGCCGCGTAGCGCCAAGCCTCTATTACGGCCTTTCATCTGCTTGCGGTATTTCGTACGTTTAGGTTGTAACATGATTCTTAATCCTCACTCACTGGGCAACGTCAGATGATCTTTTCTTTTGTGGGAGAATTTCGCCCTTGAAGATCCAGACTTTTACGCCAATAATACCGTAGGTAGTTTTAGACTCTGCTGTACCATAATCGATATCTGCTCTGAATGTATGTAAAGGTACTCGCCCTTCTCGATACCACTCACTGCGAGCGATTTCAGCACCACCAAGTCTGCCGCTGACACAAATTTTAATTCCCTTAGCACCAGCCTTAAGAGCAGAAGTTACTGCACGTTTCATAGCACGTCGGAACATAACACGTTGTTCTAACTGTTGCGCAATTCCTTCAGCAACTAAGGTTGCATCAAGTTCAGGCTTTTTAATTTCTTCAATATTAAGGTGTACTGGCACGCCTAATTTGCCGGAAATTTCACTACGTAATGTTTCAATACCACCACCCTTTTTACCGATAATTACACCAGGTCGTGCGGTGAGTATTGTAACTACTGCATTATTAGCAGGACGTTCAATAAGAATCTTGCTTACAGCAGCAGCCATAAGTTTCTTTTTCAGTTCAGTACGTAATTTTATATCTTGAATTAAAAATTCAGCATATTTTTTACCAGCGAACCACTTAGAGTTCCAGTCTTTAATAATACCAAGGCGTATGCCTATAGGGTTAACTTTTTGTCCCATTGCTATTCCTCGTCAGACACTTTAATCGTGATATGGCAGGTACGTTTACAAATTCTATTTGCACGTCCTTTAGCTCTGGGACTAATGCGTTTTAAAGTCATTGCTTCATCAACACAGACCATACCTACTTTCAAATCATCAATATCTGCTCCATTATTATTTTCAGCATTAGCAATTGCTGATTCTAATAATTTAAGCATTAATTGAGCACCTTTTTTTGGTGTAAACTTGAGGACATCAAGTGCACCAGATACTTTCATATTTCGTATCATATCTGCTACCAATCTGCCCTTTTGAGCGGATAAGGGAGCACCTTTCAATTTTGCTGTAACTTCCATCATATCCTCTTATTTACCTTTAGCCTTTCTGTCACCAGAGTGGCCTTTAAAAGTTCGAGTCATGGCAAACTCACCTAATTTATGACCGACCATATTATCTGTTATGTAAACAGGGATATGATCTTTACCGTTATGAACAGCAATTGTTAGGTCAATCATTTCAGGAACGATTGTTGATCGTCTTGACCATGTTTTAATTGGTTTCTTAGATTTCGATTCAATTGCAGCTTCTACTTTGGCAATCAAATGATGGTCAACAAAAGGACCTTTTCTTATAGAACGAGCCACTTGATATCCTCTCAATAATTATTTCTTTTTACGTCTTCTGACAATAAAATTATCAGTACGCTTATTACTTCGGGTTTTGTAACCTTTAGTAGGTAAGCCCCATGGAGACACTGGATGACGTCCACCAGAAGTACGGCCCTCACCACCACCATGTGGGTGATCAACAGGGTTCATAGCTACCCCACGTACTGTTGGACGAATACCTCTCCAACGTTTTGCTCCAGCTTTACCTAATGCGCGCAAACTATGCTCACTATTACTTACTTCACCAATTACTGCTCTGCAAAGAACATGAATTTTACGCATTTCACCTGAACGAAGTCTTAATGTTGCGTATATGCCTTCTTTAGCAACTATTTGTCCGCTCGCTCCAGCACTTCTTAAGACCTGGGCGCCCTTCCCTGGTTTCATCTCAACACAGTGAATTGTAGTACCAACAGGAATATTTTTTAGTGGAAGACAATTACCTACACTAATAGGTGAATCAGCACCACTTACTACCGTATCGCCAACTTTTAAATTAGATGGAGCAATAATATATCTACGTTCACCATCTTTATAAACGATTAGTGCAATGAGTGCAGTACGGTTAGGATCGTATTCAATACGCTCAACACGAGCCTCGATCCCATCCTTATTACGTTTAAAATCGATGATACGATATTGGTTGCGTTGACCACCACCGATATGTCTTACAGTGATTCTACCTTGGTTATTCCGTCCACCAGTTTTCTTCAGTTTCTCAACTAAAGCATCATGTGGTCTCCCTTTATGAATATGGTGATGAACCACGCGCAATTCGCCACGTTTTCCGGGCGATGTAGGTTTAGATTTTAATAGTGCCATCTTAATCTGCCTTATTCGGTAGCTGTAAAGTCAATATCTTGATCAGCATGAAGAGTTACAAATGCTTTTTTCCAGTCACTACGCTTTCCACTCATTTGCTTAAAACGTTTTGTTTTTCCCTTCACATTGACAACCGATACATTTTTAACTTTAACGTTAAATATATTCTCTACCGCCATTTTAATTTCAGTCTTAGTTGCAGTTTTCAATACTTTGAAAGTGAACTGTTTCAGCTTATCAGCTATGACAGTAGCTTTTTCAGAAGTATGTGGTTCACGTAGAACCATCAACAATCTTTCAGCGTTCATTGTAACTGTTCCTCAATTTTTTTAATTGCAGCTTCTGTAACAACAACTTTCTCAAATTTGAGTAAAGAAACAGGATCTATAGTTGTAACGTCGCAGATATCATAATCAATTAAGTTTCTTGAACCAAAATATTCATTCTCGCCTACTTCAGTCATCACGATGAGTGCATTTTTGACGTTCAGTTGGTTCATTTTAGTAACAAAATCTTTAGTTTTTTTGCTTTCGCATTGGAAATCGCTAACTACAATCAAGTTACCAGTGCGGCAAAGTTCGGAGATTATACTACGTAATGCACGTTTGTACATTTTTTTATTAATTTTTTGTGAATAATCTCTTTTTTTAGAAGCAAATGTGACACCACCGCTTCTCCATATTGGACTTCTAATAGTTCCGGCGCGTGCACGACCGGTACCTTTTTGATTCCATGGCTTTTTACCACCGCCACTTACTTCAGAACGTGTTTTTTGTGCGCTGTTACCACTACGCGCATTATTCATATAAGTTACTACAGCTTGATGAATTAAGCCTTCATTATAACCATATGCAAATACTTCTTGATTCAGTGTTAATTTTGCATTTGTATCTATAGTAGTAATTTCCATCACTCACCTCGTACTTGCTTTTTAACTGCAGGCTTAATCTCAACTCGTGAGCCGGGAGCACCAGGTATAGCACCTTTGATAAGAAGTAAATTTCTTTCTGCATCGACGCGTACCAATTCAAGACTTTGAACTGTACAACGAACATTACCCATGTGACCAGCCATTTTCTTACCTTTGAACACACGTCCTGGAGTTTGGTTTTGTCCAATAGAACCAGGGACCCGATGTGATCTAGAGTTACCATGAGTTGCATCTTGCGTTCTAAAGTTATAACGTTTTACTGTACCAGCAAAACCTTTACCTTTAGTAGTTCCAGCAACATCAACAAATTGTCCAGCAGTGAATACATCAGCCACTGAGATTACTTGTCCTGCTTTGTATGTATCTTCGGAGTCAACTAAAAACTCAACCAGCATGTCCCCTGCTTCAATTTCAGCTTTTGCAAAGTGACCAGTTAAAGCTTTGTTAACCTTGCTTGCTTTTTTTGTGCCACCAGTTAATTGAACAGCAGAATACCCATCAGCATCTTTAGTTTTAACTTGTGAAACTCTATTAGGGTGAACTTCAACGACAGAAACTGGAACTGAAACTCCATCCGCCATGAAGACCCGCGTCATACCGATTTTACGGCCTAATAAACCGATCATCATTCTAACACCTCTTTAATATCCTTCACCCTAATATTTAGTCATCAAGGCTTATCTGAACATCAACCCCAGCAGCCAGATCCAATTTCATCAATGCATCAACTGTTTTTTCAGTTGGATGAACGATAACGACCAGGCGTTTATGAGTACGTAATTCATATTGATCTCGAGCATCTTTATTAACATGCGGTGAAGTCAATACAGTAAATTTTTCCTTACGGACAGGTAGGGGTATTGGCCCACGAACTTGTGCGCCAGTACGTTTTGCTGTCTCTACAATTTCTCGAGTTGATAAGTCAATCAACCGATGATCAAAGGATTTTAATCTTATTTTAATGTTTTGATTGCTACTCATTCTAATTACTCGATAATTTTAGCGACAACACCGGCGCCAACTGTACGGCCACCTTCCCGAATTGCGAAACGTAAACCTTCGTCCATCGCAATAGGAGCATGCAGATGAATGGTTAATTGTACGTTATCACCAGGCATTACCATTTCTACTCCAGAGGGCAGATCACAGGTTCCTGTTACGTCTGTTGTTCTGAAATAAAACTGGGGTCTGTATCCATTAAAGAATGGAGTATGACGTCCGCCTTCTTCTTTTGATAATACGTATACTTCCGCTTCAAACTTTGTATGTGGCTTAATTGTACCTGGCTTAGCTAATACTTGGCCACGTTCAACTTCATCACGTTTCGTGCCGCGTAACAATACGCCAACGTTATCTCCAGCGCGTCCTTCGTCCAACAACTTACGGAACATTTCTACGCCAGTACAAGTGGTTTTTTGAGTGTCACGAATTCCAACAATCTCAATCTCTTCACCCACTTTCACTATTCCACTTTCTACACGACCTGTAACTACAGTTCCTCGTCCAGAAATAGAGAATACGTCTTCAATCGGCAACAAGAATGCTTTATCAATGTTACGTACTGGTTCTGGGATATACGAGTCCATGGTCTCTACCAATTTCTCAATTGCAGGAACACCAATCTCGCTTGTATCACCTTCCAATGCTTTCAATGCAGAACCAACAACAATTGGAATCTCATCGCCAGGGAAATCGTAACTGCTTAACAAATCACGCACTTCCATCTCAACCAATTCTAATAACTCAGGATCATCAACCATATCTGCTTTGTTCATGAACACAACAATATAAGGTACACCTACTTGGCGCGATAACAGAATGTGCTCTCTGGTTTGTGGCATAGGACCATCTGCAGCTGATACTACCAGTATCGCTCCGTCCATTTGCGCCGCTCCAGTAATCATATTCTTAACGTAGTCAGCATGTCCTGGGCAATCCACGTGTGCATAGTGGCGGTTTGCTGATTCATATTCTACGTGTGCTGTAGAAATAGTAATCCCGCGTTCACGTTCTTCTGGGGCAGCATCAATTTGGTCATATGCTTTTGCTGTACCACCATACTTCTTAGCCATAATTGTGGTAATCGCCGCTGTCAATGTGGTCTTACCATGGTCAACGTGACCGATTGTGCCAACATTTACGTGTGGCTTCTTACGTTCAAATTTTTCCTTCGCCATTTTCAATTAACCTCGTTAACTTTATTGTTTCTTAATAATTGCTTCAGCAATGTTCGTTGGTGCTTCCGCGTACTTAGAAAATTCCATAGTATATGTTGCTCTTCCTTGAGTCGCAGAACGTAAATCGGTCGAATAACCAAACATCTCTGCCAATGGAACTTCTGCCCTCACAATTTTTCCTGCAGGGGAATCTTCCATTCCTTGAACTAAACCACGTCGTCTGTTAAGGTCACCCATAACATCCCCCATATAATCTTCAGGGGTTACAACTTCAACACTCATAATAGGTTCAAGTAATACAGGTTTAGCTTTTAATGCACCTTGCTTGAAGCATTGTGAACCAGCGATTTTAAATGCCATCTCACTAGAATCCACTTCGTGGAATGAGCCATCAAACAACGTGACTTTAACATCCACTACAGGGTAACCAGCGATAACACCATTTTGCATCTGTTCTTGAACCCCTTTATCAACTGCAGGGATGTATTCTTTAGGAATAACACCACCAACGATTGCATTGATAAATTCATAACCCTTTCCAGGCTCTTGAGGTTCAATTTTCAACCAAACGTGACCATATTGTCCACGTCCACCTGACTGTCTTACAAATTTGCCTTCTTGCTCCACAGATTGTTTTAGTGTTTCACGATAGGCAACTTGAGGCTTACCAACATTAGCTTCCACATTAAACTCACGTTTCATGCGGTCAACAATAATTTCCAGATGAAGTTCACCCATACCTTCAATAATGGTTTGTCCAGATTCTTCATCGGTATGAACTCTGAATGATGGGTCTTCTTGGGCTAACTTACCAAGGGCAATACCCATTTTTTCTTGGTCCGCTTTAGTTCTTGGCTCAACAGCAACTGCAATTACTGGATCTGGAAAGTCCATCCTTTCTAGGATGACAACACTTTCTGTATCACATAGAGTATCACCAGTCATTACTGTTTTGAGTCCAACCGCTGCAGCAATATCACCCGCTCTTACTTCTTTAATTTCTTCACGTGAATTGGCATGCATCTGTAATAAACGTCCAATACGCTCTCTTTTTGCTTTCACGGAGTTGTAAACCGTATCACCACTCTTTAAGACACCAGAATATGTTCTAAAATAAGTTAGTGTTCCAACAAATGGATCCGTGGCAATTTTAAAGGCTAAAGCCGAAAATGGAGCATCATAGCTTGTCTTACGAGAGGCTGGATTACCTTCTTCATCCACTCCTTGAACATCAGGGATGTCAGTTGGAGAAGGCAAATACTCAATAACACCATCCAATACTGCTTGAACACCTTTATTTTTAAAGGCTGAACCGCAGAAAACCGGGACTATTTTATTGCTAATCGTCAATTGACGGAGTGCTGTCTTAATTTCTGCTTCGGTAAGCTCTTCACCTTCAAGATATTTTTCCATGAGTTCTTCAGTTGCTTCGGCAGCAGCCTCAACAAGCAGAGCACGGTATTCTTCACATTGATCTTTTAGATCTTCAGGAACCTCTTTATATTGGAAGGTCATCCCTTTATTGTCTTCATCCCAATGAATTGCTTTCATCTTGATGAGGTCAATAACCCCTTTAAACTCTTCTTCAGCACCAATAGGCAGTTGAACAACAACGGGATTTGAGCCTAATCTTTGTTTAATTTGGCTCACCACACGCAGGAAATTAGCACCCATTCTATCCATCTTATTGACAAAGACGATACGTGGTACACCATATTTATTAGCTTGGCGCCAAACAGTTTCAGATTGGGGCTCTACACCGGATACTGAGTCGAACACAACAACAGCACCATCAAGTACGCGTAGTGAACGTTCTACTTCAATCATAAAGTCTACGTGTCCTGGAGTATCAATAATATTGATGCGATGCGGCTCGAACTGTTTGTCCATGCCTGACCAGTAACATGTTGTTGCTGCTGAAGTAATGGTAATACCGCGTTCCTGCTCCTGAACCATCCAGTCCATTGTTGCAGCACCGTCATGCACTTCACCAATTTTATGAGACATACCAGTATAGTACAGTACGCGCTCTGTCGTTGTAGTTTTTCCAGCATCGACATGCGCTGCAATGCCTATGTTTCTATACAACTTTAATGGAGTAGACACGGATTACCTCTCTCTTAATTCCATCTAAAATGTGCAAACGCCTGGTTAGCTTTTGCCATTTTATGTGTATCTTCGCGCTTCTTGACTGCTGAACCTTTACTCTCGTAGGCGTCCATCAGTTCACCAGCTAAGCGTAACATCATTCCTTTTTCACCACGAGTACGTGCTGCTTGAACAATCCAGCGCATACCTAGTGCAATACTTCGATCAGTTCTAACTTCAACTGGAACCTGATATGTAGCACCACCAACACGACGTGAACGCACTTCAACGCTGGGGCGAACATTATCTAAAGCATTTTCAAAGTAACGAAGAACTGTCGCTGAACCACTGGTAGAACCTGATTCACCTTCATCTTCATCTGATTTTTTAAGTTTCTTTACGCGCTCTTCCATAACTGATAAAGCACCGTAAATTATTTTTTCAGCGGTAGATTTCTTACCACTGACCATTAATACGTTAATGAATTTTGCTAATAGTTCACTATGATGTTTAGGATCTGGCAAAATTTCTCTTTTGGGGACTTCTCTTCTTCTAGGCATTTCGATTTCCTACAATCAGTTATTTTTTATCTTTTGGCTTTTTGGTACCGTATTTTGAACGACCTTGTTTACGATCGTTAACACCTGATGTATCCAAACTACCTCTTACTGTGTGGTAACGCACACCAGGCAAATCTTTAACACGACCACCTCTAATAAGAACAACAGAGTGTTCTTGAAGGTTATGGCCTTCTCCACCAATATATGATGAAACTTCAAATCCATTCGTCAAACGTACACGAGCAACCTTACGCATAGCTGAGTTAGGTTTTTTAGGTGTAGTGGTGTATACGCGTGTACACACACCGCGTCGCTGTGGACATGACTCTAGTGCAGGTACGTTACTTTTCTTCTTTACGTCCACACGAGGCTTTCTTACTAACTGATTAATAGTAGCCATTTATACTTAACTCCGATCTGTCTCTTTTGATTATTTCGAATGCATAAGGAGGCCGGATTCTATATAGCCACGGCAGATTTGTCAAGTTTAATCTGCCGATTTCGAATCCGAACTAGTGTTCTTGATTGTCTGCGTTTAATGCTTCACTTAACGCATGTTCAACATCACTTGCAGTAACGGTATGCACTGGGTGCTCACCGGCTGCAGCCTTAGCTCTTTTTGCCTTACGGCCTTGATGGTATGCATAGCCTGTTCCTGCAGGAATCAAACGACCAACCATCACGTTTTCTTTTAATCCTCGTAAATCATCAACTTTACCGCTTACTGCAGCCTCAGTTAGAACCCTTGTTGTTTCCTGGAACGATGCCGCAGAGATAAATGACTCAGTTGCCAAAGAAGCCTTTGTGATACCCAATAATATAGGAGTACCGCGAGCTGGTTGTTTATCTTCAGCAATAAGCTTGTCATTTTCTTGCAACAAGACGCTTTCTTCTACCTGCTCTCCTGCTAAGAATTTTGAATCTCCAGCAAAAGTAATGACGCGTTTACGTAGCATTTGCCTTACAATTGTTTCGATGTGCTTGTCATTAATTTTAACACCTTGTAAACGATATACGTCTTGTACCTCATTTACGATGTAATTGGCTAATGCACCAACACCAAGTAAACGTAATATATCATGAGGATTGAGTGCACCCTCTGCGATAATTTCACCGCGTTCCACATGCTCCCCTTCGAAGACAGAAATATGTCTCCACTTGGGTATCAATTCTTCATGACATTGATCTTCAGAAACATTAATAATTAATCTTCTCTTACCTTTTGTTTCTTTACCAAAGCTAACCATTCCCGAAACTTCAGCCATAACCGCAGAATCTTTAGGTTTACGTGCTTCAAATAAGTCAGCCACCCTTGGTAGACCCCCTGTAATATCGCGTGTTTTAGAACGCTCTTGTGGAATACGGGCGATAACATCCCCAATTCCAACGTGACCACCATCCTCAAAATTAACGATCGCATCTACAGGTAGATAGTATTGAGCAGGAACATTAGTTCCAGCAAGATAAATATCTTCGCCATTTTCTGCAACAAGTTTTACCATTGGACGTAAATCACGACCTGCAGTACTACGCTGTTTTGCATCGATAACGACAATATTACTTAAACCAGTTAATTCATCAGTTTGTCGATTCATGGTAATACCATCAATTAAGTCGACAAATTTCAGATATCCAGTTACCTCGGAAATAACTGGGTGAGTGTGCGGATCCCAAGTAGCAATAACTTGTCCAGCTTCTACAGCCGAATTATCGTGAACTGAAATTACAGCACCATAGGGTAACTTATAACGTTCGCGCTCACGTCCAAATTCATCCACAATAGTTACTTCACCAGAACGCGATACTGCGACTAGATTTTTGTTTTCATGAGTTACTGTTTTAATGTTGTGTAAACGAATAACCCCTTTCGTTTTAATCTGAATATTATTAGCCGCTGTTGCTCTGGATGCAGCCCCTCCAATATGGAAAGTACGCATTGTGAGCTGTGTCCCTGGCTCACCAATTGATTGTGCTGCAATAATACCTACAGCCTCACCGGTGTTAACCAGATGACCTCTTGCTAAATCACGGCCATAGCACTTCGCACAGAGTCCAAACCGAGTTTGGCAGGTAATCGGTGAACGAACCATGATTTGATCGACACCTTGCTTTTCTAGCTTTTCAACCCACTCTTCATCCAATAAAGTTCCTGCTGTTACAACAGGCTCACTATGATTTGGAATATAAACATCAGCTGCAACTACACGTCCCAATACCCGTTCATGTAATGGTTCAACGATATCACCACCTTCAATCAGTGGCTGCATTAAAATACCTGTATCAACGCCACAATCATCTTCAGTTATCACAACGTCTTGCGCAACATCAACTAAGCGTCGTGTTAAGTAACCTGAGTTAGCGGTTTTTAACGCGGTATCCGCCAATCCTTTTCGAGCACCGTGAGTGGAAATAAAGTATTGGAATACGTTCAAACCTTCACGGAAGTTTGCAGTAATTGGTGTTTCAATAATTGAGCCGTCTGGTGCAGCCATCAATCCCCGCATACCAGCTAGCTGTCTTATTTGTGCGGCAGAACCCCTAGCACCTGAATCAGCCATCATGAAGATTGGGTTAAAGGATTCTTGTCTTACCCGATTACCTTGTGAATCAACAGCCTCTTCCGTTGCTATTTTAGTCATCATCGATTTAGCAACGAGTTCGTTAGTTCTCGACCAAATATCGATTACTTTGTTATAACGTTCGCCATTGGTTACCAAGCCTGAACGGAATTGAGATTCAATTTCTCGAACTTCGTTATCTGCGTGTTCAATAATGCTGGCTTTATCATCAGGTATTTCCATATCTTCAATACCGATTGATACACCAGAACGTGTTGCATACTTGAAGCCGGTATACATCAATTTATCAGCAAAGATAACTGTTTCTTTCAAGCCAAAATTTCTATAGCAACTGTCAATTACTTTAGAAATTACTTTCTTGGTCATAGTCCGGTTAATCGTCGCAAAAGTCATTCCTTTGGGTAAAACTTCAGCAAGAATTGCACGACCAACTGTGGTTTCGACTAAATGATGACCCGGTTCGCCTTCTTTTGGCATACGAATTTTAATTTTCGCATGAATATCAAGATGACCAGATTCATAAAAATTTTGCGCTTCTTGAGCACTAACAAAAATTTTACCTTCACCTAAAGCATTTACTTTTTCACGAGTTAAATAGTACAAGCCAAGTACAACGTCCTGACTAGGAACGATAATTGGTTCACCACTCGCAGGTGACAAAATATTGTTGGTAGACATCATTAAGGAGCGGGCTTCTAGCTGCGCTTCCAAAGTCAATGGCACGTGCACCGCCATTTGGTCACCGTCAAAGTCAGCATTGTAAGCGGTACAAACCAGAGGATGAAGCTGAATCGCCTTACCTTCGATTAATACTGGTTCAAAAGCTTGAATACCTAATCGATGCAATGTAGGAGCACGGTTTAATAGAATAGGATGCTCGCGAATTACATCATCTAGAATATCCCAAACAACCGACTCTTCCCGCTCAACCATTTTCTTGGCCGCTTTAATTGTTGTAGCTAGACCTCGGAATTCCAGTTTACTGAAAATAAATGGTTTGAATAGTTCAAGAGCCATTTTCTTTGGAAGACCGCACTGATGCAGTTTTAAAGTTGGCCCAACCACAATTACAGAACGACCTGAATAGTCAACACGTTTACCCAACAGATTTTGACGGAAACGACCTTGCTTTCCTTTAATCATATCGGCTAAGGATTTCAGCGGTCTTTTGTTTGTTCCAGTAATCGCACGACCACGACGACCGTTATCCAATAAAGCATCCACCGATTCTTGTAACATTCTCTTTTCATTACGCACAATAATATCAGGCGCATTCAGGTCGAGAAGTCGTTTTAAACGATTGTTTCGGTTGATCACTCGACGATACAAGTCGTTAAGATCAGATGTGGCAAAACGGCCACCATCTAGTGGAACAAGCGGTCTTAAATCAGGTGGTAGAACAGGCAATACATCCATAATCATCCACTCTGGCTTATTACCAGAATCATAAAATGCCTCAAGCAGTTTTAATCTTTTAGTGATTTTCTTAATCTTTGTTTCTGAACTTGTAGTCGGTAATTCTTCACGCAAGCTCTTGATCTCTTCTTCCAAATCAACTTGACGTAATAAGTCACGAATTGCTTCAGCACCCATACGCGCATCAAATTCATCACCGTATTGTTCCATTGCATCAAGATATACTTCGTCATTGAGCAATTGGCCACGCTCAAGCTCAGTCATTCCTGGGTCAACGACAACAAAGGCTTCAAAATAGAGAACACGTTCAATGTCTCTTAAGGTCATATCCAGTAATAAACCAATTCTGGAAGGCAATGATTTCAAGAACCAGATGTGTGCAACTGGACTTGCAAGCTCAATATGCCCCATCCGCTCGCGGCGTACTTTAGCCAATGCAAGCTCGACCCCACATTTTTCACAAATAACGCCTCGATGTTTGAGCCGTTTGTACTTACCACATAAGCACTCGTAATCTTTTACTGGACCAAAAGTTTTAGCGCAGAATAAACCATCTCGTTCCGGTTTAAACGTACGGTAATTTATTGTTTCTGGTTTTTTTACTTCACCATATGACCAAGAGCGAATTAATTCAGGAGAAGCCAACGCAATTTTAATTGCATCAAATTCTTCGCTTTGTCCTTGTTGTTTAAGGATGCCAAGCAAATCGCTCATCACAGGAGCTTTTCTCATTGGTTCATTCATTGGATCGTCGTTTAGAGTACTCAAGTCTATGCCTCCAAAAATTTGTTAATCAGTATTTAACGCTGAAAATTAATCGTGTTCGAGTTCGATATCTATTCCCAGGGCACGGATTTCTTTCAATAGTACGTTGAAAGATTCAGGCATTCCTGGGTCCATACGATGATCGCCATCGACAATATTTTTGTAGATCTTTGTTCTACCTCCAACGTCATCTGATTTCACAGTCAACATTTCCTGTAATGTATAAGCTGCGCCATATGCTTCGAGAGCCCAAACTTCCATCTCTCCAAAGCGTTGTCCTCCAAACTGTGCTTTACCACCTAGCGGCTGTTGTGTTACCAGGCTGTATGAACCAGTCGAACGAGCATGCATCTTATCATCAACTAAATGGTTTAGTTTCAACATGTACATGTAACCTACAGTAACTGGGTTATCAAATCTGTTTCCGGTTCTACCATCGATCAAAAAGGTTTTACCATCAGAAGACAAGTCCGCCAGCTGCAGCATACTTTTTATCTCTTCTTCGGAAGCACCATCAAACACAGGTGTTGCCATCGGTACACCTGCACGCAGATTATCTGCCAATCGGAACATTTCTTCGTCATTCAGGGAATCTAAATGCACTCTTTGGACACCGTCATGGTTGTATATTTTAGCTAAGAAGGATCTGATATCGGCGGCATTTTGTTTTGAATCAAGCATTTGGGCAATTTTATTACCTAACCCTTTAGCAGCTAAACCAAGATGTGTTTCTAGGACCTGACCAATGTTCATACGAGACGGTACGCCCAATGGATTTAGAACGATATCTACTGCTGTACCATCTTCCATATGAGGCATATCTTCAACAGGGACTACAATAGAGATAACCCCTTTGTTTCCATGTCGACCAGCCATCTTATCACCTGGTTGGATTCTTCTCTTCACAGCGAGATATACTTTAACAATTTTCAAAACACCAGGAGCTAAATCGTCACCCTGGATTATTTTCTTACGACTGTCGTTAAAGCGTTTTTCCATTTCTTTAGACAACATTTCCAATTGTTTCGAAAGTTGTTCTAATTGTTGACTCGTCACATCGTTTTCAAGACGAATATCAAACCATTTGTCTCTGCCTATTTTATCCAAGTAGTCCTGATTTATTTTGGAACCTGGCTTGAGATTTCCTGGACCGCCTGTTGCTACTTTATCAAGGATAATGTTAGCTACACGATGATAGATATCTTCTTCACGGATACGTCGCTCATCAACGAGGTCTTTACGGACTCGTGCCAGATGCTCTTCTTCAATGCTCTTTGCTCGAGCATCTTTCTCTAAACCATCACGCGTAAATACTTGTACATCAATCACAGTACCGTTCATTCCTGATGGAACGCGAAGTGAAGAGTCTTTAACATCAGAAGCTTTTTCCCCGAAAATTGCGCGCAACAATTTCTCTTCAGGAGTCAGTTGGGTTTCACCTTTAGGTGTAACTTTTCCGACTAAAATATCACCGGCTTTAACTTCCGCACCAATAAATACCACTCCAGACTCATCAAGATTTGAAAGAGCTGACTCACCGACATTGGGTATATCTGCGGTGATTTCTTCGGTTCCCAATTTAGTATCACGAGCAATACATGTTAATTCTTCGATATGGATCGTGGTGAAGCGGTCATCTTGCACAATGCGCTCAGATATGAGGATAGAGTCCTCAAAGTTATAACCATTCCAAGGCATAAAAGCGACCAGTAAATTCTGGCCTAATGCAAGTTCACCCATATCAGTACAAGGACCATCAGCTAAGATGTCTCCTCTTTGTATGATATCACCCGTATTAACGATTGGACGTTGGTTAATACATGTATCCTGGTTTGAACGGAAGTACTTGGTGAGATTGTAAATATCAACCCCAGTTTCACCAGCTGTCGTCTCATCATCATTCACGCGAACCACAATACGTGATGCGTCAACAAGATCAATGACTCCACCGCGTTTTGCCACTACAGATACACCTGAATCTGAAGCAACAATACGTTCCATTCCTGTACCTACTAGAGGTTTTTCAGAACGCAAGGTGGGTACTGCTTGTCGTTGCATGTTTGATCCCATCAAGGCACGGTTCGCATCATCATGCTCTAAGAATGGAATTAGGGAAGCAGCTACAGAAACGATTTGCTTTGGAGAAATATCCATGTAGTTAATATTATCAGGTGTAGTTAACGAGAACTCGTTTTGATGTCTACATGGAACTAAATCGGCAAGGATGTTTCCATCTTTATCAAGAGCTACACTTGATTGTGCGATATACTGATCAACTTCTTCGATAGCTGATAGATATTCAATCTCATCAGTCACACGACCATTAATCACCTTACGACATGGAGTTTCAATAAATCCATAATCATTGGTTCGGGCATAAACAGACAGTGAATTGATCAAACCAATGTTTGGACCTTCAGGCGTTTCAATAGGACATACTCGACCATAGTGTGTGGTATGTACGTCACGTACCTCAAAGCCAGCACGCTCACGTGTTAAACCACCTGGGCCTAATGCTGAAACTCTTCGCTTATGGGTAACACCAGATAAGGGGTTAACCTGATCCATAAATTGTGATAATTGGCTTGAACCAAAGAACTCTTTAATAGCAGCTGAAACAGGTTTTGCATTAATTAAGTCTTGTGGCATTAGATTTTCTGATTCAACTAGACTCAAACGCTCCTTAACAGCTCGTTCAACGCGTACAAGTCCAACTCTGAATTGGTTTTCAGTCATTTCACCGACACTTCGAACCCTTCGGTTACCAAGGTGGTCAATATCATCAACCATACCAATACCATTTCTAATGTCTATCAATGTCTTGATCACAGCCATGATATCTTCTTTAGTCAAAGTACCTGGACCATCATCATTTTTTCTTCCAACACGTCGGTTAAACTTCATTCTACCAACGGCGGATAAATCATAACGTTCATCAACAAAAAATAAGTTTTTAAACAAAGCTTCAGCAGCCTCTTTAGTTGGTGGTTCGCCAGGACGCATCATGCGATAAATTTCAACTAAAGCCTCCAACTGACTTGAAGTCGGATCGATTTTTAATGTGTCGGATATATATGAACCATGATCCAAGTCATTTGTATAAATCATGTCAAATTCATGGATTCCATTAGAAGCCATGACATCAAGAAGCTCATCAGTTACTTCATCATTTGCCTGAGCAATAAACTCTCCGGTAGAAGTATCGATTATATTTTTAGCTAAGGTCTTTCCTATCAAATAGTCACGTGGAACAATCAGATCTTTCATCTGAGCTTTTTCCATTTGCTTGATATGGCGAGCGGTAATTCTTCTGCCTTGTTCTACAATAAGTTCTCCAGTTCCAGGAACATGGATATCAAATGAAGCAATTTCACCTCGTAATCTTTGAGGAATCAGGTCAATATGATATTCACCATTTTTCAGATGACAACTTGTCATTTCGAAAAATTCATTAAGAATATCTTCTGTTTCATATCCTAAAGCTCTTAAAAGGATACTGACAGGAAGTTTACGTCTTCTATCAATTCGAACATAAACACAATCTTTCGGGTCGAATTCAAAATCTAACCAGGAACCACGGTAGGGTATAATGCGTGCAGAATATAATAACTTTCCAGATGAATGAGTTTTGCCTTTATCATGTTCAAATATAACACCTGGAGAACGATGTAATTGAGAGACAACGACTCTCTCGGTACCGTTTACAACAAATGTACCGACATCAGTCATTAAAGGAATCTCACCCATAAAAACATCTTGTTCTCTAATATCCTTGATAGGCTTAGGATCTTCACTTGCATCTTTATCAAGAACAACAAGTCTGATTTTAACTCTGAGCGGCGCAGAATAAGTTAAGCCTCTTAGTTTGCATTCACGAACATCGAATGCTGGTTCACCCAATTTGTAACCAACATATTCTAATCGTGCATTGCCAGAAAAGCTTTCAATGGGGAATACAGAAGAAAATGCAGCATGCAATCCTGTATTAAAGTGTTCGTTTGACTTGCTATCAGCCTGAAGAAAATCTCTATATGATTTTAATTGAATTTCAAGCAGATTTGGTATTGCCATTTTATCGGCCTGCGTACCAAAGCTTTTGCGAAATCGTTTTTTCTCAGCATGCGAATATTGAGGTTTAGCTTCTGCAACGGCCATGGTGTTTCCTCTGTAAATTATTGATGACTTCAAACACGTAAACCCAGCCATGAAACCATGGCTGGGTCCTATCTCACTGATATAACTTTATTATTTAACTTCTACTGAAGCACCAGCTTCTTCAAGTTCTTTCTTGATGTTAGCAGCTTCATCTTTAGATACACCTTCTTTAATAGTTGAAGGAGCACCTTCTACTAAATCTTTAGCTTCTTTCAAGCCAAGACCAGTAATACCACGAACTGCTTTAATAACGTTTACTTTATTAGCACCAAAGCTGGTCATAACAACTGTAAACTCAGTTTGCTCTTCAGCAGCGGCAGCAGCACCTGCAGCTGGAGCAGCAACAGCAACAGCAGCAGCGGCAGCAGAAACGTTAAACTTCTCTTCCATAGCTTCGATTAATTCAACAACTTCCATAACAGACATATTTGCTATGGTTTCTAAAATATCATTTTTTGACACAGCCATTACTAGCTCCTGATTTAAAATTAATTTAATGATTAAATGATTTAACCTGCTTTTTTATCTTTTACTGCTGCTAAGGTTCTTACTAATTTAGCATGTGGCTCAGCAAGAGTTCTGACAAATTTCTCAACTGGCGCTTTCATCACATACATCAACTTGGCAATCGCTTCATCACGAGTCGGTAAGCTAGCAACAGCATCAATTTGATCTGCCTTATATACTTTTCCGCCAACGGATAATGCTTTGATCTCAAGTTTTTCAAATGTCTTAGTGAATTCTTTAAGCAGTCTTGCAGCGTCACTAGGTGCTTCCAGTGATAATGCAATGAACAACGGGCCAACAAGCAAGTCATTCAAGCATTCAAACTCAGTGTCTTTAAAAGCTCTTCGTGTTAAAGTATTTCTTACAACTCGAAGATAAACACCTGATTTGCGTGCTTCACTACGTAAATGCGTCATTTGATTAACGGTTAAACCACGATAATCAGCAACAACTGCCGAAATAGCCTTTGAGGCGACCGCAGTCACTTCTTCAACAACAGCTTTTTTTTCAGCTAAATTTAATGTCACGTTACTGACCTCCTAATGTATACAAATCGCAAGGATTTGCCAGTTATGGTGGCCGTCTCTTTATATTAAATCGGAGCCGGTTCACCGTCTGCGCAGGAAATTAAGCGTTAGCACCTGCGGTCTTCGACGGCATGGAACCAAATCTATGCCGTGAATTCCTAAAAAATGGGTGGTTATATTACACAGGTATTGATGAAATATCAATAGCTATACCAGGTCCCATTGTTGTAGATAATGATATTTTCTTTAAATATTGACCCTTTGACGAAGTCGGCTTCGCCTTTTTTAGGTCGTTAATTAAAGCAACAATATTTTCAATAATGTCTTCAGCAGTAAAATCTACTTTCCCTACTGTACAGTGAATAATACCATTCTTATCAGTTCTGTAACGTACTTGACCTGATTTTGCATCTTTAACAGCAGCTTCAACGTTGGTAGTAACGGTACCCACTTTGGGGTTTGGCATTAAGCCTCTTGGACCTAAAACTTGACCTAATTGACCAACGATACGCATTGCATCTGGCGTGGCAATAACCACATCAAAGTCCATCGCGCCGCCTTTAATTTTATCAGCCAAATCTTCAAATCCAACAATATCAGCACCAGCGTCTTTAGCTTTAGTAGCATTTTCACCTTGGGCAAATACAGCGACACGTACAACCTTTCCAGTACCTTTAGGTAAGTTAGTTGAAGAACGAACTACTTGATCAGATTTACGAGGATCAACACCGAGATTAACGCTAATATCTAAACTTTCACGAAATTTAGTTGAAGCAAATTGTTTTAAAAGGTTAATTGCTTCACTAGCACTATATAAATGATTTTGTTTAATCGTCTCTAAAATCTTCTTTTGTTTCTTAGATACTCTAGCCATGGCAACCCCCTTATTCTAAACCTTCAACGTCAATACCCATACTGCGCGCAGTACCAGCGATACTTCTTACTGCTGCTGCTAAGCTTGCTGCAGTTAAATCGGGTTCCTTAATCTTCGCAATTTCTTCAAGTTGCTTGACGTTAAGTTTTGCCACCTTTTTAGTATTAGGTGTACCACTTCCACTTTGAATACCAGCAGCTTTCTTCAGAAGGACTGAAGCTGGTGGAGTTTTAGTAATAAAGGTAAAGCTACGATCACTGTATACAGTAATTACAACTGGAGTAGGTAATCCTTGCTCCATTTGCTGTGTGGCGGCGTTAAATGCTTTACAAAATTCCATAATGTTAACACCACGTTGACCTAAAGCTGGGCCTACTGGTGGACTTGGGTTTGCTTTACCAGCTGGAATTTGCAACTTAATATATGCTTCTACTTTTTTTGCCATGTTTACTCCTTATGGGTCATACGCTGATTGTTTAAAGAAAAGTTGAATTCTCTTTATTAACTTCAGCTCCCCTTTTACACAAAATAGCCCTGATAAGTCTCATTAAATTTAAAGAGACCTATCAGGGCACCTTAGCGAACTAAGTTTTCTCTACTTGACTAAATTCAAGTTCTACTGGAGTAGAGCGTCCAAAAATCAACACTGCTACTCTTAATCTATTTTTCTCATAATTGACCTCTTCAACTACGCCATTAAAGTCAACAAATGGTCCCTCTTTGACGCGAACGACTTCACCAGGTTCAAATAGAATTTTTGGTCTTGGTTTTGTAACACCATCTTCAACACGTTGCATAATCGCACGAGCTTCTTTATCTGTAATAGGCGTTGGAGTCTGGCTGGTTCCACCAATAAAACCCAGAACCCGAGGTATCGCTCTTATCATATGCCATGTTTGATCATCCATAACCATGTTTACTAAAACATAGCCAGGGAAAAATTTACGTGTGCTTTTGCGCTTTTGACCCGAACGCATTTCAACCACTTCTTCTGATGGGACGACAACTTCACCAATTTTATCTTCTAAATTGTGGTGCTGTGCACGAGATTTTATTTCACGCATAACGAAATTTTCATAACCTGAATAGGCATGTACTACGTACCATTGTTTCGATTTGTGTTCTTCCACCGAATTCACCCTAAATGCGTTATTTTAGCAATTGCCCACATCATTACTGAATCAACTCCCCAGAGTATGAATCCGGTTACTGCAACCATAACGATGACGATGGTTGTTGTTTGTATCGTCTCTTGGCGAGTAGGCCAAACAACTTTTAACAATTCAACTTTTGATTCTTGAGCAAATTTAAATACTTGTTTGCCCGCAGATGTCATGTAGGCAAAGAATAAAGACAACAACAACCATACAAGCCATACTATCGACTGGATGGGACCTGAAAAAGTATAGTAATAGGTGCAGAAAAATGCTGCTGCAGTAATAAGAACTACAGACATCCATGATAATAAATCTTTAGTATTACTTTGATTTTCGTTCGAACTTTTCATATTCACTTGTAAGTTGGCAGGCCAGGAGGGAATCGAACCCCCAACCTGCGGTTTTGGAGACCGCCACTCTGCCAATTGAGCTACTGGCCTAAATTAATTGGCATGAATAATTGATATCCATGCCAACAAAATTTAACTTTACTACTCGATAATTTTCGCAACAACACCGGCGCCAACTGTACGGCCACCTTCCCGAATTGCGAAACGTAAACCTTCGTCCATCGCAATAGGAGCATGCAGATGAATGGTTAATTGTACGTTATCACCAGGCATTACCATTTCTACTCCAGAGGGCAGATCACAGGTTCCTGTTACGTCTGTTGTTCTGAAATAAAACTGGGGTCTGTATCCATTAAAGAATGGAGTATGACGTCCGCCTTCTTCTTTTGATAATACGTATACTTCCGCTTCAAACTTTGTATGTGGCTTAATTGTACCTGGCTTAGCTAATACTTGGCCACGTTCAACTTCATCACGTTTCGTGCCGCGTAACAATACGCCAACGTTATCTCCAGCGCGTCCTTCGTCCAACAACTTACGGAACATTTCTACGCCAGTACAAGTGGTTTTTTGAGTGTCACGAATTCCAACAATCTCAATCTCTTCACCCACTTTCACTATTCCACTTTCTACACGACCTGTAACTACAGTTCCTCGTCCAGAAATAGAGAATACGTCTTCAATCGGCAACAAGAATGCTTTATCAATGTTACGTACTGGTTCTGGGATATACGAGTCCATGGTCTCTACCAATTTCTCAATTGCAGGAACACCAATCTCGCTTGTATCACCTTCCAATGCTTTCAATGCAGAACCAACAACAATTGGAATCTCATCGCCAGGGAAATCGTAACTGCTTAACAAATCACGCACTTCCATCTCAACCAATTCTAATAACTCAGGATCATCAACCATATCTGCTTTGTTCATGAACACAACAATATAAGGTACACCTACTTGGCGCGATAACAGAATGTGCTCTCTGGTTTGTGGCATAGGACCATCTGCAGCTGATACTACCAGTATCGCTCCGTCCATTTGCGCCGCTCCAGTAATCATATTCTTAACGTAGTCAGCATGTCCTGGGCAATCCACGTGTGCATAGTGGCGGTTTGCTGATTCATATTCTACGTGTGCTGTAGAAATAGTAATCCCGCGTTCACGTTCTTCTGGGGCAGCATCAATTTGGTCATATGCTTTTGCTGTACCGCCATACTTCTTAGCCATAATTGTGGTAATCGCCGCCGTCAATGTCGTCTTACCGTGGTCTACGTGACCAATTGTGCCCACGTTAACGTGTGGCTTCTTACGCTCAAATTTTTCCTTCGCCATTGGAAAGTCTCCCCATTGCTAATTGACATTATGGTGCCCACAACTGGACTCGAACCAACGACCTCTTCCTTACCAAGGAAGTGCTCTACCGCCTGAGCTATGTGGGCTTATATTAGCTTGCTGATTCATACGAACAAGCAAATATTTCTAATTTATATAATTTGGAGCGGGTGATGGGAATCGAACCCACGCTATCAGCTTGGAAGGCTGAAGTTCTACCATTGAACTACACCCGCTTTTATCCTTTCTTTTTAACTGGTGGAGGGGGAAGGATTCGAACCTTCGAAGGCAGAGCCGTCAGATTTACAGTCTGATCCCTTTGACCGCTCGGGAACCCCTCCAAAAAGAACGTTATTGTCTTTTAAGATGAATAGAATGTCAACATTTTGTTAACGGCCAACCTAATAAGATGGTGCTGGCACCAGGAATCGAACCCGGGACCTACTGATTACAAGTCAGTTGCTCTACCAACTGAGCTACGCCAGCATATTCGCTTTTTCCCATTTTAACTGGGCTTCTAGTGAAATTTAGCTTTCTAAAGATCACTTAAATAAAACCCTGGCGATGACCTACTTTCACATGAGGAAGCCTCACACTATCATTGGCGCGGGTTCGTTTCACTTCTGAGTTCGAGATGGAATCAGGTGGTTCCAAACCGCTATGGTCGCCAGGAAAACTGGTTTAACATGATTAATGGGCGCATTATACCCGAATCATGCGTTAGGTAAATAAAGAGTACACATTTTTTTGCTGATTGGGCGTTAGCCCAACCGGCTTTTCTTGTATTTGATTCAGTTAATCTGAAGTAATTCAGATTATATGGTCAAGACAATCAGCCAATTAGTACAAGTTAGCTGCACACATTACTGCGCTTCCACACCTTGCCTATCAACGTCGTAGTCTTCAACGGGCTTCATGGGAAAACTCATCTTGAGGGAGGCTTCCCGCTTAGATGCTTTCAGCGGTTATCCCGTCCGAACTTAGCTACCCGGCGATGCGACTGGCGTCACAACCGGTACACCAGAGGTTCGTCCACTCCGGTCCTCTCGTACTAGGAGCAGCTCCTCTCAATTTTCCTACGCCCACGGCAGATAGGGACCGAACTGTCTCACGACGTTCTAAACCCAGCTCGCGTACCACTTTAAATGGCGAACAGCCATACCCTTGGGACCTGCTTCAGCCCCAGGATGTGATGAGCCGACATCGAGGTGCCAAACACCGCCGTCGATATGAACTCTTGGGCGGTATCAGCCTGTTATCCCCGGAGTACCTTTTATCCGTTGAGCGATGGCCCTTCCATTCAGAACCACCGGATCACTAAGACCAACTTTCGTTCCTGCTCGAGCCGTCGCTCTCGCAGTCAAGCACCCTTATGCCTTTACACTCTTGGTACGATGTCCGACCGTACCGAGGGTACCTTTGTGCTCCTCCGTTACTCTTTGGGAGGAGACCGCCCCAGTCAAACTACCCATCATACACTGTCCTCATCCCGGATTACGGGACCAAGTTAGAACCTCAATAACAACAGGGTGGTATTTCAAGGTCGGCTCCATGAGAACTAGCGTCCTCACTTCATAGCCTCCCACCTATCCTACACAGTTATCATCAAAGTCCAGTGCAAAACTATAGTAAAGGTTCACGGGGTCTTTCCGTCTAGCCGCGGGTACACTGCATCTTCACAGCGATTTCAATTTCACTGAGTCTCGGGTGGAGACAGTGTGGCCATCGTTACGCCATTCGTGCAGGTCGGAACTTACCCGACAAGGAATTTCGCTACCTTAGGACCGTTATAGTTACGGCCGCCGTTTACCGGGGCTTCGATCAAGAGCTTCTCCGAAGATAACCCCATCAATTAACCTTCCGGCACCGGGCAGGCGTCACACCCTATACGTCTTCTTACGAATTTGCAGAGTGCTGTGTTTTTAATAAACAGTCGCAGCCACCTGGTCTCTGCGGCCCTCTCCAGCTCTGAAAGTAAATCCCATCACCAGAAAGGGCGTACCTTCTCCCGAAGTTACGGTACCATTTTGCCTAGTTCCTTCACCCGAGTTCTCTCAAGCGCCTTAGTATTCTCTACCTGTCCACCTGTGTCGGTTTGCGGTACGGTTCTCTATAAGTTATGGCTAGCAGCTTTTCCTGGGAGCCGGGCATCAATAACTTCGCCGTACACCGAAGTGTCAGCACCACGTCGCACCTCAGAGTTAATAATGGTCCGGATTTGCCTAAACCATCCCCCTACATGCACGTACCAGGACAACCAACGCCTGGCTTATCTAGCCTTCTCCGTCCCCACTTCACCACTTATAAAAAGTCCAGGAATATTAACCTGGTTCCCATCGACTACGCTCTTCAGCCTCGCCTTAGGGGCCGA
>NZ_JAPHOQ010000001.1:0-310000 GCF_026191355.1 Legionella sheltonii | reverse complement strand
GACATTGGTTGGACAGTTGACCGAAATCACCGATAAATGACCACGCTTAGGTTCAACCGAGTGCCCGCTTTGGTATGCAGTAAAAGAAATAGTTCGATTTAATTCTTTTGCTCTTGCTTCTAAAACAGCCAGATCACCTAAAATCACTATTGGATAATCATATTCTGCCAGAGCCAAGCATAAATCTGGACCAATTCCTGCTGGCTCTCCGCTGCTAATGAGTAGTGGCTTCACGCCAGTTCCTTTTCGATAATATTAATGTACGCATCTGAACGGATATGTTGCTGCCAATTTTGCACTGCTTCAGCAAACTTACGTTGTTGCAGAAACTGTCGTACTTTCTGCTTTTTAAAAGCTTCTGAATCATCTTCTTGCTTACGGCCAAGTACTTGAATAATGTGCCAACCAAATTGTGATTTAACAGGAGGACTAATTTCATTTACAGCCAACTTATCCATAACTTTTTCGAATTCTGGTACTAATACTCCCGGTGCAACCCAACCTAAATCACCACCTTTGACAGCGCTGGCAGAATCCAAGGAATATTGCTTTGCCATGAGTGCAAAATCTTTACCAGCCTTTACTTGTTGGTAAATATTATTTACTTGCTTCTTTGAATCTTGAGGAAGCATGCTTGGATCTGGTTTTAAAAGAATATGGCGAACATGGGTCTTTGTAATAATATGATGTTGATTTTCACCGCCAACCGAAACCAGTTTAATTAACTGAAAGCCATTACCTGCACGTAATGGACCAACTACTTGCCCCACTTTCATGTTCACGACTTCTTTTGCAAATAATTCTGGCAACTCAGCTAAATGACGGTCACCTAAATCTCCACCTTCCAGTGCAAATTCACCACTTGAGTTTTCTATAGCCAGTCGACTAAAGTCATCACCTTTCTTTATTTTCGTCAACAAGAATTCAGCTTTGCTTTTGGCTTTCTTGACTTGTTCTGACGTGGGCTCTTCATTGAGTGGAATAACTATATTTTGTAGATGATAGGTAAGTGCTGTTCGATCGACTATACCACCTTCTGTTTTAAGATACTGTTCGACTTGTTCATTCGTAACCATCGCGTCTCTTCCTACCGCTTTTTGCTGTAAGTGCGAAAGAAGCATTTCTTTACGAATATTTTCTCTGTATTCATTCCAGCTCATACCTTGTCTCGCAATTTCTTCGCGCAGCTGAGTAAGAGTGGCATGATTCATCGCAGCAATTTTTTCAATCGCTTGGTTCAGTTCTGTATCGTCTACAGTCAGACCATGTTGTTTTGCCATTTGCAGTTGCACATTAACATCAATTAAGTGTTGAAGTACTTGTTTACGCAACACAGCGGCTGCAGGAACCTGCATTTTTTGAGCTATAATTTGTTTTTTCGTTAATTCAACTTGCTTGTTAAGTTCACTCTCGGTGATCACTCCATTATTAACGACTGCAACCACTTTATCTAAAACTTGTTTGGCCTCTGCCACACCAACGATAGCAAACAATATGCATACTAGGGCTATTTTTTTATACATGCCTTAATCCTTACTCACTTTTTTTCGAGCAATTTAGGTTATTTTTATCCAAAACACAAGCGACTTTGCTTTCCACTATTTTATTTAACGACGAAATGGATCACTGTATCCTGGGATATAAGTATTCAATACACTTCCGGGATCGCTGTTTGCTACTGATCCTAAGCCTTTTAATAAGATTTGCAAATAGATATTGTTGTTATATTGGGGTGAAAATTCTGAATTTAAACTTTTAAAGGTTCTTCCACCCAAAATTCGTAAAGCCCAACAACAACTATCATATTGCATCCCCAATAGGGACATCATACTGTAATCCTTACTAATGTTGTGACTGTATGCCCCAAGCGTACTCCATCGATCACTGATTGGCCAGGAAACGGAGACAGTCCCTTGGTGTAAGGCATTATCTACCCCTGCATTATTCCGAACCGAGGTCACATCTCCATTATATAAATAGGTATATCCTATATTAATAATTGCATTTGGCTTTGGTTGATAATGCAAGTTTAAAGCACCATTGTTTGTTGCTGAAGTAGCCGGATCCCATACATAATCACCGAGGATTTTTAAAAATGGGCCCAAATGATAAATTCCTCGAGAAGCGATTGGAGAAACACCATAAAATGGAGACAATTGTCCAATTTCAAGTGGATTAGCAACACAATCACCCGTTTGGTTACGACATAGCTGAACTTTTCTATCAGTAAAATATTTAATTTGCCCAATTGCAAGACTGGCCAATTCAATTCCAGTGCTTTCTGATAACCATCTCGAGGTGAGTGCATAAGATAATTGATTCGCATCACCAATTCGATCAAACCCTGAGAAGCGATTGGTTCTAAAAAGTTGATCAAAATTAAAAATCATATTAGCAGTGTCGTATATAGGCAGCTGGTTTTGATTATAAAATGGAACATACAAATAAAATAAACTGGGCTCTAAAGTTTGCGTGTAGGAATTCCCCAGCCAAGAAAAGCCCCGATCAAAAAATAAACCACCCTGGGTGCTGAAACGTGGGATAAAGCGATTATAGTCCGTATGGGTATCATTCCAATTATTTTGCACCTGATAATAATTTTCGACGAACTCAGCTGAAGGCGTAATATATCCCCAACTGGTTCTTTGCGGCAAAGAAAGCATGGGATTAAGATGAAATCGTGGACCTTGGGGCATTTCCATTTCTGAGGATGGTGGTCTTACAAAAAATTGCCCGGTTTCAAAAGCTTGATCTATTCCACGAATCTGACGCTTTGAGGTTGGCCAAAAAAACTGATCATATTGTCCCAATACATTTAAATTCGCCTGTGCCGGCAAATCATAGTAATACCCACGAGCAGATAATTGCGGCAAGCGTTCATATTGATCAGCTATAGGAGTCTCATTAATCGGATGTAGGGTTTGAAAGCTTTGAACCATACTTCTAAAGGTCCAATGCTCTGTTGAATACGTTAAATCGGCTTGCCGCAATAACTGTCGCTGGGTAATTAGAGCCAGGTTAGTACTGAAATCCTGGAAGTAATAGTCATCAGAAACCTGTTGAACATTCACATTGAGCCGCAAATTAGGATTCAATTGCGTGGTGTTAAGAAACCCGAAAAACCATCGGTTGTTTGATTTATCATTAAATGAAGGGAATTCAGCTGCATGACTATTCAGAAAATTCCGATAAGCCGCATCATCTGGTAGAAAACTACCCGTCACCAAACCTACACTGTGTGCCGTTAAATAGCGAAACTCAGCACTCAACATGACATTACGTTCTGTATAAACATGAGGTGTTAACGTCAAATCATAGTTTGGTGCTATATTCCAATAATAAGGAATCCCTAGATCAAAACCCCCTACATTAGAATATCCTGATAAAGGCATTAAAAAACCGGATTTACGTTCTTTAGTCGTAGGAAAACTTAAATAAGGAACATAAAGTAGTGGCCAATCATGGACACGCAACGTAACATTTCTGGCAACACCTATTTTTTTCTTATTATCAATAACAATGGATTTGGCCTCAATATCCCAAGCTTTATCTTGTGGTGCGCACGTAGTATATGTAGCCTGACGCAGTAAGTAATCTGAATTAGGAAAACGCTGCATGAGACTCGCTCGTCCCCATGCTGGCAATAAAGCAGCATGCTTATTCATGTTGAAACGATATAGTACATCTTCAGTTTGACCCGATTTATCCTGAGGATTAATTGTTGCTTTACGAGCAATCAATAATTTATCGGGTTCCAGGTAATGGACATTACCCAAGAACTCAATTTTTGTAATCTGTTTACTTTGTGGATCCCGATATACATAAGCAGTTTGTGCATTGACTATTCTCTGGTCTTGCTGGATTTCTACATGTCCACTCAAAGTTGAAGGTTTATCTTGATAAAATGAAACACGATCTGCCATGATTTTTATTTCATCAGGTTTAGCAAGTGGCGCCACCGTGATCGGCTGATACGATCCAAGACAAATAGGGGAACTTTGATCTGCCTGCCATCCTAAGCATTGAGCAAACTTTGCACGTATCGCATCGGTTAAATCGACATCACGCGCTATGACACACGCCTGTACGGGTTCATTAATCAAAGAAGCAGAATAGGCTAACGCATGATAGATTACCATGAGTAAAATGAGCAGTGTGGAACATATGCTCATCAAGAACCATTTAAATGAAATCTTGTTCACGAGTAATAAAATGCCTTATTATGCACACAAAATATGTAACTAATTACTTTGATCGTCGTACTCGCATTAAGAATCGTGCAATAGAGTTCTTACGACGTTCTTTTCCTCTCTTAAAAAACGAGAGAGGGGTCTTAGTTATTATGTTACAACCAGAAATAATGATGGGGAAGTATACCATGCATGAACGAGAAAACGCACTGAAAGAATGGTTAATTCACACTCTAAAGCAACAGGATTTTCAGTTAGCTCCTTTGGCTGGGGACGCCAGTTTTAGAAGATATTTTCGTCTTCGATATAATGGACTAACGCAGATTGTGATGGATGCTCCCCCAGAAAAAGAGGATCTAAAACCTTTTATACATATTGCGCAGAAGCTGCAACAAGCGGATGTTCACACCCCCAAAGTGCTTGCGGTGAATCCAGAAGACGGATTCTTACTATTAAGCGATTTAGGCGATGAACTTCTTTTAAATGTTCTTCAGCCTGAAACAGTGAATGATCATTATCATCAGGCCATCAAAACTTTGTTTAAAATTCAAACTTGCTCAATTGATGACCCACTGCTTGCTCCATTTGATGAAGGGCATATGCTTAAAGAAATGAGTTTATGCCCCGAATGGTTTTTTAAAGCATATCTTGCTTTAGATCTCAATCAAAGTGAATGCACTTTAGTCCAACAGACTATGGAATGGATTGCCAAAGAAGTAGCTCAGCAACCACTCACTTTTATTCATCGTGATTATCATTCTCGCAATCTAATGCTCTTACAGGATCATACCGAACTACCAAACTTGGGAGTTATTGATTTTCAAGATGCCATGCAAGGCCCATTCACTTATGATCTGGTATCATTACTCAAAGATTGTTATATTTCCTGGCCAAGGAGTAAAGTACTGGAATGGGTTGAGTTTTTTCACACTCACAGCGCATTAACTCAAGATTACTCTTTGCCTGAATTTATCCGTGCATTTGATCTTTGCGGTTTACAAAGACACTTAAAAGTGTTGGGCATTTTTTGTCGATTGCATTTGCGCGACAATAAACCAGGATATCTTAAAGATCTGCCTTTAACTTTAAACTACGTGCTTGAATGTGCAGAGACTTATGAAGAATTGCACCCATTTTTCCGATTTCTGCAAATGAGAGTTTATTTACCATGAAAACTGCGATGATATTAGCTGCGGGCCGTGGTGAGCGTTTGAAACCACTTACCGATGTTAAACCTAAAGCGCTGTGTATTGTTAAAGAAAAACCATTAATCGAACATCATGTCGTGAATTTGGCAAAAGCGGGTTTTGAACGATTAGTGATTAACCATGCCTATCTTGGAGGAAAAATTCGCCAGCATTTGGGAAATGGGGCACGATGGGGAGTCGAAATTTGTTACTCACCTGAACCTCCAGGAGGATTAGAAACGGGCGGTGGCATCGTCAATGCCTTGCCACTGTTAGGAACTAAGCCTTTTATTGCAGTCAATGCAGATATCTATACCGATTTTGATTTTTCTCAGCTGCAGTTTGAAAATACCCCTTCAATTCATGTGATTTTAGTCACTAAAAATCCATCACTTAATCATCATGGGGACTTTGGGTTAATCAATCAAACGCAGCTCAGTAATACAAATCGAGAATATACTCTTGCAGGAATCTGCTGCTATCACCCTCAAGTATTTAGCCACTGCCAACAAGGGCGCTATTCCGTAGCACCATTAATCCGACAATATGCCGCACAAAATAAAGCAACTGCTGATGTTTATAATGGCCTGTGGTATGACATAGGTACTCTAGAAAGGCTCCATGCGGTGAATCAAATTTAAGATAATAAATTACCTCATTTTAACAGTTACTGGTAGCCGCAACTTATCCAGTAACTTGTTGATCCCCTAAAGTCAGATTTGATTCTGTAGCGCTGCACACCCTGCTTTATTCGAGAAGTGAACTACTCCTGAAAACAGCCTACGCTAAGAACGCCCCATACTTGTAGGTTGAACTTCGGGTTCGATCTTTTCTTCGAACTTTTCTTCGACTTCCTGTTCCGCTTTAATAATTTTGTCTATCGCTTTTTTCTTGGTCTCTTCCAATCTATGCTCGCCTGGATAATCACGTTGTCGAGAAACAAGTTCGGTCTCAAGTCCTTTTCCTTTTAAGTAATCCTTATATTCTTGTGCCGAATCGGATAATAGTTTTTCCACTTCGTCTACGTTCAGTTTATCTTTTTTTTGTCCCTTTTCATCCATGTAATAGAAATCACCATTTTCTGTTGCAACATTATGTTTGTCAGCTAACCATGCATTAAACAAATTATCTAAAGTTTCAATAGTCCCTTCATCTAATTGAGAGGCTCCTTTTTCAGTTGAAGCATATCCGCGTACAAAATGCCCTGTCTCGCTGATAGCAAAATCGAATCGGATACCAGGATAATTTTTTTGCGCTAATGAATTAGCAGCCTGTTTTGCAATTCCCTCTTGCATGTTGATGGTAGAGCTCGTTGGTTCTTTACCGGACCAAATTTGCGAGTCCGGAGGATATTTATAGGTAACGAGCTGAGCAAACTCATCCACTGCTTTGAGTATTTGTTGCGCAGTTTCTTTTGCCTCTGGCGATTTATTTAATAATCTTGATTTCTCTGCTATTTCGTGAACTCGTTTACTTAAATATTGAGCTACTTCTGGTGAGTTTTCCGCAATTTTCATTGCTCTTAAAAGATCTTCCCTAACGGGCAATGTTATATCTCTAGCTGGGGCTATTGGTGATACTGTTTTAGCTTCCATAAATTCATCTCACTACGCAAATTTAATTATCATATTGACTTAATTATAGCAAAGCAAAGTTGCCTATAGGTGCACTAGTTTTTTGGCCTCCTGTTAAAAATTTGTAAATATCCTTTCTCTTAAATGCTTGCTTCGCTTTTAAAATCAATCCACAAATTTTAGGGGTGACGTGATCGTATGTAAACCTAGGCGAGCCTAAACACGTTGTTTTACACTCAGTAGGTCGGGCTAAAGTCCGACCTACCCTTGCTCTCTTTCTGGATAACACTCCTACAGTGTCCTCAAAACAACCCAAACATAATTAATGATGAGCATCATCATGCATAAAGGGCGACTTAATTTCATCGATGACTGAGTTAAATGATTGGTTTTTCATTGACTCAAAAGTAAACTCATCAACCAAAATAGCATCCCAGCGAGCCGCTTCAGTTGCAAGTAATGCATCCATTTCCTCTTGAGTTAATTCCTTTTTTTCAACCTTTTCTTTTAGTTTGCCTTCTAATTTACCAAATTTAACCCTTTTTAAATCACCCATTTTTTTGACAAGTTCATCCGTTTGTATGATTTGTTGTAGGGCATACTCTACTCTGTCTATGGGCTGTTTTGGATCGCCGCTCAGGTAGACGATGTTCTTCAATCGGTCTCGATACTGATTATTCTGAGTCATCAAACGCGCTAATTTTTGATCCAACTTATCAGTGGGATAACGCATTGTTTGACCAAAGGGAAATGCCAAGATCCGTGCAAAACCACCTAAAACTCTAGAAGGGAAATTGTAGCACAATGCCATCATTGCTCGTTGTGCGTGATAAAAACAATAAGAAACAGCCCATTGAGCATGCACTTGATCTTCAGGACTTTCGCCATTCAATTGCACATTCCGCAAAACAGCCATCGCCATGTAAAGATAAGACATTCCATCAGCAAGCCGAGCTGACAGACGCTCTTTACGTTTCAAATCTCCCCCTAACACAATCAAAGATAAATCTGCTAGCCATGAATACGCATGACTGAGTCGTGCTAACCGTTTATATTCACGCTTCATTTTAAGCTTGGGAGCCTTAATAAATATCCCACCAGTCCAGGCGGAACAAATTGTTTTGGCAAAATTTTGCATGAAATATTGAATATGCTTCCAAATAACTTCTCGGAAAGCCGCTTTATCCTGATTGGAAATAGCATAAAATTCATGGCGTATGTAAGGATGACATGCCATTGAGCCTTGTCCAAAAATTAACAAGTTCCGTGACATCACATTGGCTCCTTCCACAGTAATGGAAATAGGAACTCCATTATAAAAATTGGTTAAATAATTTCGCGGACCAACTACTACAGCACGTCCAGCATGTACATCCATAGATGCATTCACGACTAATCGTGCGAGTTCAGTATTAAAATATTTAGCAATTGCGGAGGCGACCGAAGGTTTCTTATGCTCGTTTACAGCCGCCACGGTCAATAATCGATTGGAATTAATTAAATAATTTAAGCCTGCAATCTCTGCAAGTTTTTCTTCAATCCCTTCAAACTGGCCAATTTCTACATTAAATTGGCAACGTATGCGCGCAAAAGCACTGGTTGCCAAATAGCACGCCGAGGAAGTACCTGCACCCAGTGCGGGTAAAGAAATAGATCGCCCAATCGATAAACATTCAACCAACATTTGCCAGCCACTACCGATACGTTTCTGACCACCAATCACAGTGGTTATGGGCACAAAAATATCTTTCCCACGTATAGTACCGTTCATAAATGGCTGATCAGAAGGTAAATGGCGATTGCCAATTTCGAGATTTTTGGTGTCGCGTGGAATTAATACACAGGTAATTCCTTCCGCTCCATCACCTTGCAATAAACCGTCGGGATCTTTTACATTCACCGCAAGGCCTATTAAGGTTGCTACAGGTGCTAAAGTAATCCAACGTTTATCTAAGGTAATGCTTAAGCCAAGCACCATTTTGCCATCAACTTTCTTTTTCATCACGATGGCGCTGGACTGAATGGAAGTAGCATCGCTGCCTGCTCCAGGTTCAGTTAAAGCAAAGCATGGGATATCAATACCTTTTGCAAGACGGGGTAAATAATGATTCTTTTGCTCTTCCGTACCATAATAATTAATTAACTCACCTGGGCCTAAGGAATTAGGTACCATTACCGTTACTGCTGCGACACCGGAACGAGTGGCTATTTTCATCACCACATCAGAATGAGCGCGCGCTGAAAAGCCTTTACCCCCGTATTCTTTGGGAATGACCAAGCCAAAAAATCCTTGTTCCTTCATGTAATCCCAAACTTTTTCGGGTAAATCACGGGTTTGACTAATTTCCCACTCATCGATCAAGCCACATAAAGTTTGTGTTTCATTATCAAGAAAGGCTTGTTCCTCTGCCGACAGTGCAGTAGATACATTCGCCAATCGATCCCAATCAGGTTTTCCTGTAAAAATATCTTGTTCTAACCAGGTATCTCCCGCATTGAGTGCTTCTTCTTCTGTTTTGGACAATTTGGGAATCGACTTGCCTGCTTTTTTATAGATGAAATCTGCAATCGCCGCACGTAAAGGTTCGAGGTATACGACAAGTAATGCCCCAATTATTACAAGCCAAAGGATAAAGCCGACTATCCACGGCAGGCCAATAGCAAACGTCGCTACGATTAAATAAAAGACGCTCCCCAACTCCCAAACTAATGGATTCATTGCTCTATAGAGAACAATTAGGGTAAAGATCAGATAAAGTAAAAAAAACAGAATGCCCATAATATCAATACCTTCCCTTGCTTTGCATAATAAAGGTGTAGTATATACTCTTTATTTTGCGAGTAGCAATTGACTATGAACCAACGTTTGGTTTGGAATTTCGAATTTACCCCAAAAGCAAGCGCGCCTCTGGCAATTTTTGTCGATAAAGAGGACGAAAATTTGAAATGGGAAATGCGTTATTTTTGGCCGGAGAGCGAGATAATCATCCTCAATACGATTGACGGTTCATTACTTGATTTAGCAAATTATAAGCAGAAACATAAAGAAGATTATTATTATTTGCTGCCTGGCTGCAATTACAATATCAAAAAACGCCATGAGCAGTTGCTTTATAAACCCTTGCTCCAACATGCAAAGCATGCCGTCGGTTATGGTGCAAAAATAATCCTTAACCCTCTTCAGGAGCAGTCCCTACCTTTGGAGTTACAAAAGATAATCCCTGATATTGAAACCAAAGGGGTAGGAATTTATGTTAAAAAAGAGGCCTTTATCTACAAACTTCCAACTTCCCCCACAATAAAAATCGAACTGGCGCGTCTTGAGGTTCTTCACAAAATTTATTTTAGTTTATGCATCGAAGGAAAGTCGCGTCATTTAGTAGAGACCATTTCCCAGCACTTGCTGAATGAACCTGTTTCCTGCGAATATGTAGCATTCCTGAAAAATTTATTGAAATTATGCTAAGAACCCTTTTAGATATTATCCTAAGCTTTGGAAAAATTGGCCTTATTTCCTTAGGAGGCGGTAATTCCATGCTAAAACTATTGGAATATGAGGCCGTTGATTACCGACACTGGGTAGGACAAGAAGAATTTATTGCCATGGTGGGTTCAAGTTTTATTTTTCCAGGATTAACCGGTGTTAAATTATCAGCGCTCATAGGGTATAAAGCTGCTGGATTTACAGGTTTATTGCTTGCCGTGCTTAGCCTCAATTTGCCGGGATTATTAATGGCTCTCGCTGGATATCATTGGCTGACCAGTCATAATGGTCCTGGAATGCGTAAGATAATGATTGGCGTCCAGTATGGTGCGTTAGCTTTGCTCGCAGCAGCCAGCTACTCCGTTGCTCAGGGAGTTGTAGGTATGTATTTTTCTATTCCTATCGCACTATGTTGTTTCATTTTTTTTCTCGCTTTAACTTTTTGGAATTTATCACCCTTTTATGGGTTTATAGGGTTTATCGTGGTTTGTTTTTTTCTAGTTCGTTGAGTAAAGTGAGATATAAGATCACAAGAATATTAGCATAGCAATTACTATGTCTATGTTATGATGGTAAAAAATAATATGCACCACATTTTGAATGCTTTAGGGGAAAAGTCACAGTTGCGAGCAGATGCCCTATTTGACTTATCGTTGAGCGTGGTGATGGGATAAAAAAATGGAGTTACTCTTGGAAATAGGGTTGGATAATCCAGAATATTATATTAATCGAGAATTTTCGATTATTGCATTTAATCAGAGAGTTCTCATGCTGGCCAATGATGAACGCGTTCCTTTGCTGGAAAGAATGCGCTTTCTTAGCATTTGCAGTAGCAATCTTGACGAATTTTTTGAAATACGGGTTGCAGGTCTTAAAGAAAAAATTGCCATGTCCTCAGGAAAATTAACGATTGATGGGCTTCGTCCTGAAGAAGCATTCAGCCTGATCAGCCAAAAAACACATAAACTTATCGACCAACTCTATTCAATATTTAATAAACAACTCCTTCCGGCTTTAAGCAAAGAAAAAATTTTTTTCCTCGATACCGAACAATGGACTGATGACATTCATTTATGGGCAAAACACTACTTTAAGCACGAAATTCAACCTGTAATAAGTCCCATAGCACTGGATTTGGCCCATCCTTTACCACAGCTGATTAACAAAAGTTTAAACTTTATTATTTCATTAAGTGGCAAAGATGCTTTTGACCGAAACATTAATTATGCAGTAGTCCATGCACCAAGATCGATTCCCAGGATCATTCATTTACCATCAGAGTTATGCGGAGATGCGCATTATTTTGTTCATCTCTCCTCGATTATTACGACGCATGTCAACAGTTTATTCCCGGGTATGGAAATTAGTGGTTGCTATTCTTTTCGCCTAACCCGAAACAGTGATTTGTTCTTGCGAGAGGAAGAAATTGATGATTTAGCCAAAGCACTACAACGAGAGATTTTCTCTCGTCATTATGGCCATGTGGTTCGCCTTGAAATCGAAAAAAATTGTCCAGACAAAATTGTTGATTTTTTATTGCAAAAATATCATCTCCGGCATGAAGATACTTATTATTGTGATGGCCCCGTTAATATACAACGCCATCTAACTGCCATTAACAGTATTGATAGGCCTGATTTAAATTACCCACCCTTCACAGCACAATATCCTCAATTTCCTAAGTCAGAACGAAATTTATTCAATGTGCTTGATGAAGAGGATATTCTGTTGCACCACCCCTATCAAAGCTTTGAAGTAGTTATTGATTTTGTAAGACAGGCAGCCAGTGATCCCAATGTCTTGGCAATTAGTCAAACGTTGTATCGTACTCGCTCCGAATCAGTGATGGTGGATGCTTTAGTTGATGCCGCCCACTCAGGTAAGGAAGTAACTGCCGTGATTGAATTGCGGGCACGTTTTGATGAAGAATCCAATCTGAAATTAGCAAATCGTTTACATGCGGCAGGAATTCTGGTGCTTTATGGGGTTGTAGGGTATAAAACCCATGCCAAAATGACTCTTGTTGTTCGTAGGGCGCACGGAAAACTAAAGCGTTACGTCCATTTAAGTACGGGAAATTACCATGAGTACACGGCAAAACGTTATACCGACTTGGGTTTATTAACGTGTGAGCCAACAATTACTTCAGATATTCAAATTATTTTTCAACAATTAACCGGACTTGGTAAAGCGGTCAAACTTAAGGCGATAAGCCATTCCCCCTTTACCTTACAAAAAACGCTGCTGCAATACATTGAGCAATGCACTGCAGCCGCTTTAAAAAAAGGAGACACGGAAATTCTCCTCAAAGTAAATGGCTTAGCCGATAAAACCATCATTCAAGCTTTATACAAGGCATCTCAAGCAGGGGTTAAAGTCAATTTGCTTGTGCGCGGGGTATGTTGTCTGAAACCTGGAATACCAGGCATTTCAGAAAACATACGGGTACTTTCTTATATCGGACGATTCCTGGAACATCATCGAGTATTTTACTTTCGTGTCCAGGAAGAAGAATATTATTTTTGCTCTAGTGCTGATTTGATGGAAAGAAATTTATACCATCGGATTGAAATTATGTTTCCTATTCTTGATGAACGCTGTAAAAAGCGCATCAAACAGGAAATTATTAAGAACTATCTTAAAGACAACAGTAATACTTGGGAAATGCAAAGTGATGGAAGTTATAAACCCATACACCAAGGCAATAATAATGCGCAGGAAAAACTAATTAAGCTCTATCAAGAAGAGGAAAGTTTAATTTAGCCGGAATGGACCATCACATAAGCCTTCTGTCGAAAAGTGTTCAAGCCATTCTTACCTTATGTGCCATAATTATAGGTACTAGTAACCGCAGGAATCGAGTCAGAATATGGAAATTCATACTCAGCAGAAACCAATTTCTATCTATGTGATACATCAAGATTCAAATCAAATTCAGTTAATTACCAAAGAATTGAAAAAAGCAGGATATATCACTTTCTCTACCGATAATATGGCTGATGCGGTCATTCAAGTGCATCAACTGAAACCGGATTATGTATTAATCGATCACTCTATCTCAGCGGCACAGATTAAAGAACTGTCTCAATCAACTTCCTATAAAACCATCATTCTATCTTTAGAGACGAGCAAAAAAAACATTAACCCTTATCAATTGGGTGCGCATGGTTGTATTTATCAAACAAACCACAGTGAATTATTTACTGCTCAGCTTAACCGTATTATTGAGGACAAGATAGATATTGAATTTTGGGGTGTAACGGGTGCATTTCCAGCACCAGGAAAAGATTTTGTTAAATATGGTGGCCACACTTCCTGTATCACCTTAAATTTTGTCAATGAACGAAATTTTATACTGGACGCAGGTTCAGGAATAATCCCTTTAGGTAATGAGTTAATCACTAAAAAGCAAAATCAAATTGAAGCAGATATTTTAATTACCCACGAACACTGGGATCATATCCATGGATTGACGTTTTTTAAGCCATTGTATCATCCTGGAAATCAGTTTCGTTTTTATGGTCCACCGCAAGGAGTAAAAAGCGTTCATAAGTTACTCTCAGGACTGATGGATGGAACCTATTTTCCCGTTAAGATAGATAACTTACCCTCGACAATTTCCTATAATGATTTAGTGGCAGAACAAAAATTTGAAATAGGTAATATCACCATTTCAACCATCGCACTTCAGCATCCATGTGTCACATATGGGTATAAAATTCAATATAATAATAAAATCATAAGCTATATCACTGATAATGAGTTATATGATAAATCATATCCCTTATATGACGCTGATTTTGTACAAAAACTTATTGAGTTTACAACGAATTCAGATATTTTAATTGTAGATTGCGCGTTCACAGATGAAGAATACGATACCGGACGTGTATCGTGGGGGCATTCATGCCCTAGGCAAATCAGTGAGTTTGCCCATTTAACAAAATCAAAGCAACTTATCCTGCATCATAATGACCATTATGAAACAGATGATATTGTTGATGCCAAATTGATTGCGACACAAAGCTTATTAAAAAATCTCGGTTCAGAAATGGAGTGTATCGCACCGGTGTACAGACAAATAGTGCGTGTTTAGCTGGAGGCAGAAATAGATCCCTCTCTCCTTATCCTGATTGCTCTTATGTTTAATAAGCCCCTTCACCTTGATTAACGGGAAGAATTAGCAGCCCAGGGCGGATGAGGATATTACTTTTAGCGAAGGAACCCTCACGCCTGCCGCTCTGCCACTTGCGGGATAAGGGCTTCTTAACCAACAAAAAACTTTATTGCAGTCACTGTCATCGAAAACACGTTAACTGCGGGTGAGCCCCCAATTGCAAATGGACCTCAGTTCCCAAAGGAATAGGATAATTAATGGGCCCATGACCGATTCCTGCGATTCTTAATACTGGAATCGCACAGCTTTCAGCAAAACGCTGTAAGACCGGATCAATCAAAGAAGTCCCATTGGGTTCAAGACCATGGAGAAAATCACCTAATAGGATGGCAGCAGCATGGGTAAAAATATTGGCTTGCTTTAAATGTTCCAGCATACGATCCACACGATATCCTCGCTCGCCAATTTCTTCGAGTAGTATAATTTTTTCACGTCCGTCGATTTGCCAGCAGGTTCCAATCCCTGATTGTATCATTGCCAAATTACCACCGGTGACCTGAGATTTGATAAACCTCTCCTTTTGGGCCTGTGTGTTCATTGGGGTTAAATCATTGAACGCAATGGGTGCATCACGAAATAAAATCGAACGTACCGACGCAATCGATTCCTTGGAAAATTTATCAGGTGCTGCAGCACCATGTATTGTTGGCCAATTCCATTGTTGCTGCAAATAGAGATGAAGGCAAGTGATGTCACTAATGCCAATAAATATTTTGGCTGTTTCTGGAGGATGCACCTCTGCTAACTTTGGTATTAAACGTGTGGCACCATAACCACCCCGCACACAAATAACCGCTTTTGTTTTAGGATTTTCAAGGGCATTTTTTAGATGCTTAAACCGCATTTCATCTGTATTGGCACAGAGTAAATCTCGAGCGAAAATATCTTGCTGAACAATACAGTTTAATCCCCAGGACTCCAATAATTCTTTCAACTCGGATAATTGACGATCAGTACTCCGAGATGAAGGGGCAATGATTTCTATCCAATCCCCCGGGGTTAACACAGGTAAATTTTTCATTCTTTATCTCTTAAAAATGTCCTTTATTCATCTTAACCCTATATGCTGATACTGAAGCATCTCTTAGATGAGTAGCGTTTTACTCAGCTTTCCCGGCTCCTCACAAACTAATCGCGGCAATAAATATCCCGGTAAGCGATTTTGTAATTGCTTATAAATGGATTGTACTGCATCAAAAGTTAAATCAAAATGAGCCGCTCCTTTTACCTTATCCAATTTATGTAAATAATAAGGTAAGACACCATAAGCAAATAATTTTTGGCTTAAATCAGCTAGAATACGGGCATCGTCATTGATTCCTGCGAGTAATACCGATTGGTTTAGCAAATAACATCCAATATGCTGTAATTCCTGAAGCACCTGTAGTACAGAATCATCTAACTCTTGTGCGTGGTTACAATGCAAGACAATCACTTTGTTAAATCGTGTATTTTTTAATAATGAAAGCAGTCCCTCGTCCATTCGCTCAGGAAAAACAATGGGAATTCGGGTATGGATTCGTAACGTATGCAGATGAGGAATTTCCTCTAATTGTTTTATGAGCTCCGTTAAAACCAAATCAGACGCCAATAAAGGATCGCCGCCACTCAAAATCACCTCAGTGATACTGGGATCTTGAGAAATATAGTCACAAATCGCTTTAAACCCATTCCGGCCAGGGTTATTGTCTTGATAAGGAAAATGTCTACGAAAACAATAACGACAATTCACAGCGCACACACCAGTTACCGTTAATAAAATCCGACCATAATACTTATGTATTAATCCGCGAATTGGGTTACTGTTCTGTTCTTCTAAAGGATCCAGACTGTATTCTTCACTTGCAGTTAATTCATTTTCCGTAGCTAAGACCTGCAGTAATAAAGGATCATGAGGATTTCCTTTTTGCATGCGCGCAGCAAATCCTAGAGGCACACGACTGGGAAATTGCTTTTCAGCATGTACATTTCCAATAGATAAGGGCAACTCTAAAAATGCTAATAGTTCATTAACTGAAGCAAAACCTTGCGCCAATTTTTTTTGCCAACTTAAAGAGGTATCTCGCATTAATTACACAGACTTGATAAACTGTGCGAACTTTAACTAAAACCTAACAAAATCTCAACTCTGGAGTACTAATGGCAATTTATAGCACCAATGAATTTAAAAACGGCTTAAAAGTAATGGTTGATGACGCCCCATGTACCATTCTCGATTGTGAGTTTGTAAAACCCGGAAAAGGACAGGCCTTTACCCGCATTAAAATTCGTAACTTGAAAACGGGGCGCGTTGTAGAGCGTACTTTTAAATCGGGAGACACATTACCTTCAGCTGATGTTGCCGATGTAGAAATGCAATATTTATATAATGATGGGGAACAATGGCATTTTATGGTTCCTGATAATTTTGAACAATATGCTTTAAGTAAAGAGGTACTTGCTGATGCAGAACAATGGTTAAAAGAACAAGATATTTGCATCGTAACGCTGTGGAATAATGAGCCAATACAGGTTACGCCTCCAAATTTTGTGATTTTGGAAATTACTGAAACCGATCCAGGATTAAAAGGCGATACCTCTGGAGGTGGTGGCAAACCAGCCATTCTAGAAACAGGAGCCGTAGTCCGCGTCCCCTTGTTCGTGCAAACTGGCGAGTTAATTAAAGTAGATACCCGTAAAGGTGAATACGTATCTCGTGCCAAAGAATAATTAAAAAAAATTCCTATGCGATTTATAGATCCTCGCTTCACACGAGGATCTGCTCTTGGTCTAATAAACTTGATAAGAATTATACATACCCCAGTAACCCACATCTCCCAAATCGTCATAACCATAGTAATAAGCATCATCATCATTGTAATAATCAATATCCCAGTAAGGACTGGTATGATAATACCCAACGGAATAGGCATATGCAGGAGTATAGGTGGGAGTATAGTAAACACGTTCTGTAACGCAACTTGTTACTAAGAACATGGTGCCTAACACCAGTAAAGCAAGCATTAATCTGTTCATAATCCCTTCCTTTTCATTAACTCTTAAGCGATTTCTCTTAAAAATTAGTAATAATGCCAATGATGCCAACGATGCCATCGATGCCAATGATGCCACCTATGCCAATGATGCCATCGATGCCAATAGGCATACTTTGTTCCAGCAGTGGGTAAATTATTATTAACGACTGAGGCATCTGTCCTTAGAGCTGGATTTTCAAGAGCAGGGGATAGAGCTGCAGAAGCAGGAAATGAACTTAAAAAGAGAGGGGTACTTAAGACTGCTGAAATAATTAGTTTTTTCATAATAGCCTCCTGACTCTTACTCATAAAATCTAATTATGGGTAGGTTAAGTATAAGACAAGAATGAATTTTAATCAAAGTGGTTTATTTTAATGCGAATAGAGGGGGTATTGTTATACGGGCGAAGGCTTTCCGGATCCTGAGCCTCTTGTTTTATTCACTCTGGAGATCTATGTAGCGTTTTAGGCTTCCTATTCATCACATAGGCTTGCACACCACGCTCCAAAACAACCTCCCAACTTGAAATTATTAAATGGTTCAGTCGGAAAAGTCACCACCCATATGTATAGAGAATAGACTATCGAGCCCAGTAGTTGTGCGTTTTTTGCACAATCTTTACTTATTTCTTTTCTCTGTATAAATGATTAGCCGATGCTTGTACCGTGGGCATAATCGTCATTTCTTCGATATCCATATGTTGTGGACGGGTGATACAATAAACTATGGCATCCGCTATATCCTCTGCCAGTAACGGGTGAAAATCCTGATAAAACTCTTTTGCTTTTTGTTTATCATTCCATCGAACTTCACTAAACTCAGTTTCGACAGCACCTGGTGCAATTTCAGTAATACGCACAGGTTTACCAAGCATATCCAGTCTCATTGATTTTGAAATAGCATGTACTGCATGTTTCGTTGCACAATAAACATTACCATTGGGGTAACACTCATGTCCAGCTATGGAACTGATATTTACGACATGGCCACGCCCCCGCTCTAACATTCCAGGAATCAAAGCTCGGCTAACATAAAGTAGGCCTTTAATATTGGTATCAATCATTATATCCCAATGCGCCTCAATCCCCTGCTGCAATGGTAATGTATCCAATGCTAAGCCTGCATTATTAATAAGAACATCTATAGCGTTCCACGGACTGGGTAAAGAACCTAACTGCTGTGTTACTTGCTGATGATCACATACATCCAAAGGCAAAACATAGTGTTCTTTACCAAAATGTTGGCTCAGCTCTTTGGCTAAAGCCCCAAGACGCTCAATACGTCGAGCACAGAGAATCAATCGAGCTCCATGTTGTGCACATAAGCGGGCACAAGCTTGACCAATGCCGCTCGATGCCCCAGTCACTAAAATAATTTTATTCTCTAAATCATTCATCTCTTGCCCCTCATTGTTTACAACTGCAAAACGTTCTATTGATTTTGGCCAAGCGAGTAGAATTGTCAACAGCCCTACTTGAATTTAAAACAATAGAAGTAATCAGTGAACCTATTTATCACCAAATGAAGTTACAAAACATTTCAATATGTCCTATTAGGGTATCTTTAATATAACAATTTGTTCTTTGGATATCTAACTTTGCTGCAACAACTCGATTACTTCATCGTCTGTAGTTTGCGAAAAATCATTGTACCATAATCCTACTGCATAAAAATTAGTCGGGCGCATTGGACAAATGATCTCATCAACTAAGAGCGCAATTTCATCACAAGTAGATTGTGCCGCAACAGGAACTGCAACAATAATTTTTGCCGGTTTTTTTTGTTTCAAGGCGGCAATTGCCGCTCGCATTGTATAACCAGTCGCAATGCCATCATCCACAAGAATAATAGTTTTTTCCGATAACTCAGGAAAAGGTCTCTTGCCACGATAAACAAGCTCACGACGTGATAATTCTTCTTGTTCTGATTTTTTAATTTTATCAATGGCATCTTTTTGTATATGCAATAGATTGACTACTTCCTGGTTAAATACGGCAATTCCTCCAGACGCAATAGCGCCCATTGCCAATTCTTCATGTCCAGGAGCCCCCAGTTTACGTACAATAAAAATATCCAGTGGGAGCGATAACTTAGTCGCTACTTCATAAGCAACAGGGACCCCACCTCGAGGTAATGCCAATATAACCACATCAGTCCTTGCCGCATAATCCTTAAGCAAATCCGCTAGAACACGGCCTGCTTGATTTCGATTATCATAATTCACGCCCTATTCTCCAAAAATGATCCATCAACTTGAAGTTTAGTCCATACTGATTGAGGTCAGCAAATAAGCAGGCAAGACATAGTTGATTCCATTTTGCGGTAATCTCCGAAGAGCTCTCTGTGCTATATTTTAACAATCAGGTGTGCTCAGGGAGGAAATAACGATGAATGTAACCGAAAAGATCATCAAAGCCCATCTTCTTGAAGGCAAAATGGAACCAGGGAAAGAAATTGCCTTAAAAATGGATCAAACGCTTTGTCAGGATGCAACAGGAACTTTGGTCATGCTTGAATTAGAAGCCATAGGACTTGAGCGAACTCAGGCAGAAATTTCCGTTCAATACGTCGATCATAATCTCATCCAAGAAGATAATAAAAATCCTGACGATCACCTCTTTCTTGCCAGTGCCGCGCGACGTTTTGGTTTTTATTTTAGCCGGCCTGGGAATGGGATCAGCCATGCCGTGCATATGCAAAATTTTGGAAAACCCGGTAAAACATTGACCGGCTCTGACAGTCATACGTGTGCTGCAGGCTCTCTAGGCATGATTGCCATCGGTTCGGGTGGACTGGAAGTTGCCATGGCCATAGCAGGTTATCCACTGTATATCAAAATGCCTAAAGTAATGGGGATTCATTTAACTGGTACACTGCCCAAATGGGTTAGCGCAAAAGATGTGATCCTGGAAATGCTGCGTCGTTATGACGTAAAAGGTGGTGTGGGTTACATCTTTGAATATTATGGTGAGGGTTTAAAAAACCTGAGCGCCATGGATCGCCATGTAATCGCCAATATGGGGGCTGAATTGGGAGCAACCACCACCGTATTCCCTTCGGATGAAATCACTAAAGAATTCCTGCAAAGCCAAGGTCGTGAAAAAGACTGGTTGGAATTAAAAGCAGACAAGAATACCGCTTATGATGAACATACAGAAATCAACTTATCTAAACTGATACCACTCATTGCAAAACCCACGAGTCCAGGCAATGTAGTTCCAGTTGCTGAAATAGCTGGGGAAGAAGTATATCAAACCTATATTGGCTCCTCTGCCAATCCAGGATATCGTGATTTTGCTATTGCAGCAGAAATAGTAAAAGGTCGAACCATTCATCCTAATGTGTCATTTGATATCAATCCAACATCACGAACTATCTTAGAAGAGTTGGTGCGCGATGGGCATTTAGGCAGTCTCATTCGCGCTGGCGCTCGCATTCATCAGGCAGGTTGTAATGGATGTATTGGGATGGGGCAGGCGCCCGCAACAGAAAAAAATAGTTTACGCACTGTGCCAAGAAACTTTCCTGGTCGCTCAGGAACTGATGAAGATAAAGTTTTTCTTTGTAGCCCTGAAACTGCCGCTGCATCCGCATTAACAGGGGCCATTACCGATCCTAGAACTTTAGAAATGCCTTATCCTGAAATCGAAATACCTAAGAAAAGGATATTAAACCCTGCATGTTTTGAAAGCCCTTTACCGTTAGAAGAGGCAAAAAAAATAAAATTAGTTAAAGGTCCTAATATAATCACCTTACCCGAATTCGAACCCTTACCTCATTCGTTGAAACTACCCGTGTTACTTAAAGTCGAGGATAATATTTCTACCGATGAAATTTCTCCAGCCGGTGCGAAAGTGCTTCCTTACCGAAGTAATATTCCTAAAATTAGTGAATTTACTTTCGGTCATGTCGATCCAGAGTATGTGGCGCGCACCCAAAATCATAAAAAAGGTCATGTGATTGTAGGCGGAGAAAATTATGGCCAAGGCTCAAGTCGCGAACACGCAGCGTTAGCTCCTCGCTATTTAGGTTTAAGAGCAGTCATTGCCAAAAGTTTTGCCCGTATCCATTGGCAAAATCTGATCAATTTCGGCATTTTGCCTTTAACCTTTAAAAATCCTAAGGATTATAATGCTATCCACCTCAATGCTGTGGTTGAAATCAAAAACCTTCCGGACATTCTGGAGAAAAAATCATTCACGATAAAAATAAACGATAAAGACGTAGAAGTGGAACAAACTCTATCCCAACGCCAAATCGAATTATTGGTTGAAGGCGGCTTAATAAATTGGGTGAAAACAGATTTGAAAAAGAAAAATAAAAGCAAATAAAGTGGAGAATTGCTCTACGATTAATCAAAATTCAATTTTGGCCCTAAAGGTACGATTTGCGTTGGGTTTATGGTTTTATGACTGAAATAATAATGTTGCTTAATATGTAAAAAGTTTACCGTTTCACGCACTCCAGGATGGTGATAAAGACGTTTCAGATAGGGTTGGAGCCCTTCATAATCACTAATTCGTTGCTGGTTTGTTTTGAAATGACTGTAATAAACGGCATCAAAACGGATTAATGTCGTAAAAAAACGCCAATCAGCCTCTGTTAACTGTTCACCTAACAAATACTTTTGGTTACGCAAGCGCACATCCAGTTCATCAAGCAAAAGAAACAATTGGCCATAGGCCTCTTCATAGGCCTGTTGTGTGGTTGCAAAGCCACAACGATAAACACCATTATTAATTGCATTATAAATTCGGTCATTCAAGGCATCGATTTCAGGACGAATTGGTTCCGGGTAAAAATCTTGATTATCCCCTGTTAAATGATTAAACGCCTGATTAAACTGACGAATAATTTCTGCTGATTCATTATTAATAATCGTTTTTTCTTTTTTATCCCATAAAACCGGTACGGTCACTCTGCCCGTATATTTATCATTTGCTTGCAGATAAAGTTCGTATAAATAATTCAATCCATAAAGCCTATCTCCAGTAGCGCCCATCCCGTTCTTAAACTCCCATCCTTTTTCAAGCATGTGCGGATGCACAATCGAAACCTCAATATAATCCTCGAGTTTCTTGAGCTTTCTGAAAATCAAAGTACGATGTGCCCAGGGACAAGCCAGGGAGACGTATAAATGGTAACGTCCCTTTTCAGCAGGAAATCGAGCATTTGGTTCATTGGTGATTGCAAAGTGAAATTGGGATGATTCTCTTTTGAACTCCCCTCCAGTTTTAGAAGTATCATACCAGACATCATGCCACTGACCATCAACGAGAAGCCCCATGATTTTTCCTTGTGAATTTAAGTCATTCTGAAAAGAGCGCCTATTAACCGACTGCTTTTTTCATAATCATAGATGATGTTATAGGTTTAGGCCACAGCAGAAAACAATCCAATCCCGGCTGTGCAGCCTGGATTTATAGGTCTACTCTAGAAAACCCAGGTGCCGAGCACAGTTCTGTTTCTCTACCCTCGAATACCGAAATGCAATCTGATTAGCGCCATTTAATGTTCCTTTAATAATCAAACGATATAATGGATCAACATCATGTATTTTGTGCAAGCAAGGATGCCTCATTAACGAATCTTAAATATGAGGTAGAGAAAATGAACAGCAAAGAAGAATATTACATTGGCGTTTGTGTCAAAGATACGAATCAGGAGAACGGGCCTGGACATGTATCAACATTTGTTCACAAGGTCAAAGATGATACCCCGAAGACCCATCACTTTAGTTTATTCCCAGGACTAATTGGAAGTATACTTAATGGATTATCATTCGGATCAATCCCTGTTCAAGGACAATATGCTCAAGATCATAAAGAAGATATCAAAGAAGCAAATGATGTGTTACTTAAAAAGGTAAGTAAAGAGCAATACAAAAAGGCGAAGCAAGCACAAAAAGAAATAAAAAAAGAAGTAGACAACAACCAATGCATTTATTCGGTGTTCGGAGAACAAAATCCACTTGCATCAGCGTTTACCAAGCTATTTACAGGTGGTACAGGAGCAAAACTATCAATAGAAAACCATCAGAAGGAAAATGGTTGTTTCGTACCAGAAGATTTTGACGGCAGTATTGGCACTCTGTATCGAGATCATCATCATCCAACTTCAGAACCGAAGATTAAAGTCGAAAATTGTGCTTCTTCTGTAACCAAGATATTAAACCAAGCTAATATTTCCGTTACAAATCCCCAAATACCAACTTTCTTTAAACAAGTAATGCAAGAACAGGGCTTCGTTAACGTTAAAAAAGAAAATTTAAGTACTTTTGGTATAAAACTTGATTAAACTCCTAAGAACCTTCGGGAAATCTACCTGCTTAACGGACCATTCCGTTGAGCTCGTATGATTCCCGAGTTTCTGCTTCACGCACCCGGACTCTTATTTTAATTTCTTGTTCTCATGCTATGATGCATAACTCAATCATTTTTTAATCCATTAATGAATAGAAAAATAATATGCATTGGCGGTATCACCATTGATCGAAAATTAACATCAATTCATAAGTTGCAATTGGGAACTTCTAACCCTGTTTCATCTATTTCAACCTTTGGCGGTGTGGCTCATAATGTAGCTCAAAATCTTGCTTTGTTGACTGACAAAGTTCATCTTTGCAGCGTGGTCGGTCAAGATAATTATGGACTAGAAGCAATAGCCCATTTAAAAAGTCTGAATATCCAAACCAAAAATGTTCTTACCCTTCCTAATAAACCGACAGCTCATTATGATGTCATTCTTGATCAAGAAGGAGAATTATTCTTTGCTTTAGCGGATATGGACATTTTTGATCATGTTCCGTTTCATTCGTTTACCCAATCCTGGGATGAATGGGATAGTGACACACTTGTTTTTTTGGATACCAATTTACCGAAAGCAATTATCGAACATACAATTCAAATAGCACGTACTAAAAATATTAAATTATGCATTGATCCGGTCTCTGTAACTAAAGCACAAAAGCTCCCCACCCGCCTGGAACACGTTTTTCTACTGAAACCCGATCGTTTTGAAGCAGAAGCACTGACTGACATCCGCATTCATTCAGTAGCGGATTGCATCAAAGCAGGTCATTTATTATTGGATAAAGGGGTAAGAAATTGCATTATCAGTTTGGGTAAATCAGGCTATGTACTGGTTAATGAAACGGTACAGGAACATTTCCCAGCATTTTTTATTGACCCGATTGTTGATGTCAGCGGCGCAGGCGATGCATTTGTTGCAGGAATTCTGTATGAGTTAAAACACCATGCCACCTTAATTGATGCCTGTAAAACAGGGGCAGCGATGGCTGCTTTAACCATACAATCTTGCCATACAGTAAATCAACAAATTAATCATGAGACATTAAAAAACCTTCAGTTAACCCAAACATTAAGAGAAACCGATCATGCAGCAATTTTTTGATTATTCCCCAGAAGTAAAATTAGCTCTTGAGCATAAGAAACCGCTATTAGCATTGGAATCCACCATCATTTCTCATGGCATGCCCTATCCTGATAATTATGAAACGGCTCAGGCAGTAGAGCAAATTGTCCGCGACCATGAGGTAACGCCCGCAACCATTGCGGTGATTGATGGAAAAATAAAGATTGGTTTAACCGCAAATGAATTGCAACAATTTGCATGCAATAAAGATGTTTTGAAAGCCAGTCGACGTGATTTACCTTTCATCGTTGCCAATAAATATTCTGCTGGAACTACAGTTGCTGCCACCTTATTTTGTGCTGCGAAGGCAGGAATTAAATTATTTGCTACAGGTGGGATTGGTGGCGTACACCGAGGTGATGCGCACGATATTTCCGCAGATTTAATTGAAATTTCAAGAACACCGATCGCAGTCATTTGTGCTGGTGCGAAAGCAATTCTTGACCTGCCACGTACTTTAGAATTTTTAGAAACGATGAGTGTACCCGTCATTGGTTATCGCACTCAAGTTTTACCTGCTTTTTATACTGATTCTACTGATTATCCGTTATCAACCTGGGTAGAGGATGTACCAACTCTTGCTAAAATATTAGCTGCTCATTGGGAGATAGGTATGTCTTCAGGTATCTTAATCACTAATCCGATCCCTAAAGAATTTAATATTCCAATAGAGATCATCGAACCGGTAATCAGGAATGCCATCCAAAAAGCCGCGCAAAATAATATTTCTGGAAAAGCATTAACCCCTTTTCTACTCGCCGAAGTGGCTCAACTGACCCAAGGAAAAAGTTTACTTGCCAATATCGCTTTAATTAAAAATAATGCTCGCCTAGGGGCTGAGCTCGCACGTGCAATTTTCTAGTTCATTATAAGATATGAATCTCCTCTCCCACTTATAGGAGGGGAGTAGAAGTGAGCGGTTAGAAGGGAAAATTCCGACATTAATTAGTAGTCCCTTTAGCCATATAAGCTCCAATTGTGTCAGTTGTTCGTTCTTTTGCAACTAAAGAGCCTGACTCCGATGCTGAATAGTTCATATGCAGAGGATTACAAATCATGGCGCGAATCACTCTATGCCCCATTCCAGGCATACCTGCATGCATGACTTTTTTATTGTCTATGAGGAGTACATCCCCCTTTTCCCATAAACAGGATGAATAATAATTTCGCATTAATTGGGCCAGTTCTTTAACTTCTTCCTTATTAAAACAACTTCCTACTTTCACTGTATTCAAGGAAGAGCGTTTTATTTTTCTGCTGGCTTTAAAATGAGTTAATTTGGTGCGCAAAATTTTATACGAATTGGTAGGTGAGTTAAAAAAAGAAATAAAAATAATTGCAAGTTGTTCTACTGAGTTAAAAACTGAGGTGGGTAATTTCCAAAAAAACCGATGCCAAAACCATTTCTTCCCTTTATAGTCATTCATAAAGCATTTTCTCAGCTCATAGTTCAGGGTAGGAAGCTCAAACATATTGATTTGTAATGCTTTTTCTTTAGTAATCGGGTGTTCTAAGACACTTGGTTTATACATTAAAACAAACTGCTCCTCTCCCTCGCCAATCACCGGGAGTTTAAAGTCATTACATATTTTATGTACCGCATCCTGGCTAATCTGGTATCGGTCAGCCACTTCTGCAATGGACCATTTACAAACAAAAAAGGAATTTTTTTCCAATTTCTGTCTCAATGCATCGTGCAAATGGCTGTAAATTTTTTGTGTATTGATCAAACCAGTTTCACCACCTAATTCTGAAGGTTGAAAACAACAAAAACAAAGATAACTAGGCACATCAGCTGAATAATAATTTTCAGTATGAAATCCACCAAGATAAAGTGTTCCTCCAGTTTTATATACTGAATTGGTATGTAAAACATATTTGAGATTATTCACATGAACCCGACCATTTTCAGACATAAACGCTTCGCTAATACCGCGTAACTCAGGAATACTTAAAATGATCCGTTCAAATTGTTCATCCGTCTCGATATTAAAGCCTCTTAAGAGCACAGCTCCATAACGAGCCATATCATCGAGGATTTGTAGGGAATTGGATGCTAAAAATTGTTGCAGATATCCGACATCCGAAGATCCATTTGCTTCGATAACTAATGGCATTTCATGTTCTTCGGATAGAATAAGTCGTTCCTCCTGGCGGAGAAATCGGGTGACCACACCTTGGTATTCCTTGCGCATATCCCAAAACTTCCTTATTAGATAGCCATAAAAAACTATACCATAAAAAATGTAACTGCGATCAAAAGCGTTGTTGCTGAAAGAGTTCCTTCGCAAATAATATGATCTTCGAAGGAACCAAATGAAGCCCTTAGTTTGATTTAGAGTATTGCACTTTTTCAGAAAGCGATATTGCCAAGTTATATTCTTGCTGCCTATAAAAATCAGGCCAAGCTTTAATAAATTGGCTTAAATTTTTATTATCTACAAGAATTTTTCCTCTAATGTTTTGATTGGTTATTGGATCGGGAATAGGAGCGCTATTACTCACTGTAGGGAGATTAACGTATTTACTGTTTATCCATGTTTCTATAGAACTTTTTTCAAATGAATGTCCACTAGGACTTAAAACAGGCTCCTTCAGGGTGTTTAAAAGTATCGGATCCTTGATATCCTCTTCTACTTTCTGCAATTTTGCCCAATACTCTTCGGGACTTAAAGAAGTTGCTGAGACGTAATTAATAATCGTCTTAAGTTTGATATTGGGATAAAAATCCTTTCCTTCCTCCAAATCAGGATGAAGCATCAATAACTGAGAACGTTCATAGCTAATACCATCAGCCACCCATGTAACCGGATCTTTCATCACTTTCATTTGGCCAGAAATTATTGTTACCAATGGGCAAGAAAGTGCAATAAGTATCCCTTCTGGCAAATTGACAGTCGTCGATTCCAGTTTCGATCCCTTGGAGCCGTGTTGGGGAACATCGGCGTCAGTGCGGTAGGAGGTATAACCTTTCGATGGTGTTTCTTGTCCAAATTTAGGATTTATTCTATTTTCTACTTCATAACCATTTGCAGATAGAGTTTTTAATAATCCAGGAAGGTGAGGTTGTGTATTCTCATCGGTCATGTGAATTATCCCACCCACTGAATCAGCAATAACAAAAAAATCCTCAGACTCTGGATGCGCATTATTCAAAACCCACCCGTAGTCATTTGACAACATAAAACGTTGGGGTCCATCCGCTTGCCATTGTGCCAATTCTTTATTCCAGCTAATGGATTGAACCGTGAGCAATCCATCAACTCGGCTGTCACGGATCAACCATAATTTTGAGCCGTTTTCTTGCAAAAGAGCGACCTTTGAGGAGCAGTTCGATTGATTGCTTAACCAGGCAACCCTAGAAAAAAGAATGAGATTGGTTGCATCTGGACCCATTTTACCATAGATAAAAACATTCGCTTCTTGAGTATCTTCTTCTATCTTAAGTCGCATTTTTTCTCCTCATTATCAATGGGTATGCTTTGAACAAAGCAAAGGTTGTAGTTGGGACCACAAAACAATTTATTTTATTAAGGATTATTGATAATTCATGTTGCTAAAATCCCGCGATGTGTTCGCGGGATGCCGGACTAAAGCAAATTAGTAATAGATTCTAAATCGACTATTTGCAATTTTTTGATTAAAAATAAGAAACCATCCCAAAAAACGACTGGTCATCGAGTAGAAGCAACGGGTATTAATTACAAGCTCACTTTAGATATTTCATGATTATGTGCTTCGTCTTCTTTTTCTGGAGCATTATTTTTTTCTTGCCACCAAGACTTCAGTTGTTGGCCACCATGAACGGCTGCTTTATATAAATCGGGAAGAATGGATACAATCGCATCAAGAAAATCAGTAAATCCACCTTTATTAAAACCATAAATGCAACGGCTAAATTCAGCACCCTTTTTACTGAGGGCTATGGTATCGTCTTTCTTAGAAAAAAATCGATCCGTCTTAAAACCTAATTCGAATCTTTGTTCATAATCTTGTAATTCCTTGGCAAATACTTCCTCAACATCATCCGCAATCAAATGTCTAACTTGCACTTCAGTAAGAACCGGATAAAGTACAGCCATCATAGCCCGTATTGCTTCATTCTTGGTGAGATTAGGAATGGTATCTTTACGCTCCTCAGGACCTTGTCCAAGGCTCCAGTTACATGCTCCAACTAAAAGTGTTAATGCTTCATGATATTCAGCATAGGCTGTGGCGCGTTGGTTTATAAAATAAGCGGTAGCGGCCCAGCCTACCCAACCTAAAAAACCTACCACAGGAAGAAAAGACAAGGCGGTTGCGGTAACACCAAAAACAACACTTCCCGCAATTTTTTGATCAGTACTTTTTAATAGATTTGATTTTTCTTTAACAAGTGTAATGCATTGATTTAAAAATTCGATATGTTGTGGATTGGATGTTCTAAAATCCTGCCCCTTTTTAGTGTGAATAGCCAGCTTATTGCCATCAGCAGCCTCAGCAGCACTTTCAATAGTAAAATACTGCTGTGATTCTATTTGCCGTTTGTACAGAGCATTATTGATACCCAGTTGAGGAACTGGTGTAGAAAGTTGCTTTTTTATCCCTAGAAATTCGAATACTGATGGCATTTTCGCTTACCCTTAATAAAAAAAGGCATTCTAAATTTTCTTTAGCGGAATAACAATAAATAGATGCGCAAAAAATAGTTCTTATGAATTATTTAATACCGTAAAAAATCGTAGTGAAGTTGAGGACGCTCATTAATTTGAATTATTATGAGTCGGATAGATGAATTGATGTATTTAGATCTTTTTAGCGATTAATTGTTTAATATCAATTGCTATTTCTCGAATGGTTTGTTCTTTATAAATATCATTACGAATATCCAAATCAAACTCATCCTCTAAGTCAAAGAACAAATTAACCAAGTCCAGAGAGCTAGGAACTACCTGGTCAATTGACTGATCCAAATCAATTTCATCAGGTGGAATTTCTTGCGTTCTAGCAATTAAATTAACAACACGACGTTCTACTGTCTGCTCCATAAAAAATCCTTTTTTTATTCGACCGATATCATTTATGTCAAGACCTTTTATGAGTATACAACCTGCCTCCATTCAACTCCATTACTATTTATCTCTAACTTATTTCGGGAAAATTTTTCATTTCAAGTTCGGGGTGTCGATTTAAAATCCAAAACGTTTAAAACACTGTGCGCCCAATGATTTCATTGCACTGCATGGAATGATTGTAGTTGTCGCATCGGCATCATTGGCTATCTGAATAACATAGGAATGGCCATTAGAGCAGGCAACATTCCAATATGCTGCACCATTTTTATCGACCCCTTGATAAAAAGAACCAAGAGGAATACAGGGTTCGCCTGCTGCATTGATAATACCGCTTAATATTTGCGTTTTCTGATCGGATGTTCTGCTTAATAAGATGTCATTGGCAATATTGGCATAAATACCGAAAGAAAATGCCAAGAGGAAAAACATCATCATGGACTTACGCATAATACATCCTTTAATAGAATTGTATCCCCACAGGAAAATTTTGGTCTATATGATGTTATTCTAGGATATAGAATGGATTTCTCCATCTCTATTGGAAAAATTGATAAACAGATATATTAAAATTTTTACGATCGCGGTATGGGAGAACCCGTTCCAAAACTCATTCCAAACCGCAATCAATTAACGCTTAGCGTTCGTCACAAACCGTATAATATCCATGGCGAAAAGGATTGCTACGCGCTCTAAACTGATAATCACGACAATGTTGCCCGTGATCATCGGTATATCGTCTGTCCAAACGAAATGAAAAATCACCGAAATTCATATCTTGTTGCCATTCTCGTTCTTGACGGGCTCTATCTTCTTCGTCCATGTGTTTCAAAAATTTACTGAGTTTACTGGCATGACCTACAGAGAAAAAAGAAGCCATAAGTACAAGCACGATTATTTTTTTCATAACTAGACCTTAAAAAACACAAAAAGCATGTTATTAAACCATAATTGTTTTAAATAAACAAAAAATTAAAGGAACAATAAAGTATGTGTATACTATGAGATATTTAAGCCATTGAATTACAGGGATTTCTACATGACAGGACAGCCATTTAAAATCACTCTGCCTTTCTTTTTGTTCAGCATGATATTTTATCTTATAGTGCTTTCTTTTATTCAGTTTCCTTTAACTACCTTACTTAAACCCATTCCCATTGCGTTACTTATGCTCTTTGTCCTACAAATTAATTGCCACAAACAAGTAAAAGTCTTGTTACTTTTTGCCTTAGGATTTTCACTCATTGGCGATATTTTTTTAACCCTACCCATAAAAATGGCATTGCAAGTGGGAATCTTGGCATTTATGGCAACGCACGTTAGCTACATTTGTTTATTTTTAAAAAATAGGCAATTTCGAAGAAAAAATGTTCTTTCTTTTTTACCTGTCTTGGTATTCGTCTTAGTCAGCTTCTATTTTTTATCCCCCTATTTGGGAGAGATGAAAAAACCAGTAGCAGCTTATTTATGCCTGCTCACTTTAATGGTATTTTGTGCATTTCAAGTAAAACGGCAATCGCTTTTGACTCGGCTTGGAGCGATCCTTTTTTTATTGTCTGACTTTGTTTTGTCCTTAAACTTATTTGTTTTAGCAAACAATAAACCCATAGCCGTGCTCGTTATGCTTTTATATTACACCGCTCAATTTTTATTGGTCGTCAGCATCACACAGACCAAAGAAATAATCTTCCTTACATTGTATAAGCTATTTCGAGGGTTAAAACTGGCTTAGTAGGTTAGGTAACAAGGGAAAACAATCTCAAAAAATGTAACAAATAAGTGACCAACATAACCGTGGTGATATTGGCAATGAAACCCATCTTGTTTCTTCCTAAAATCAGCGAAGAAACGTATCTTGCCAATTCAGTCATGAACAATAAAATCAAATAGGTAGCCAAAATGATGAAGAATGCCCAATAAAGACATTCCTGGTTAAAATAGAAAGGAACAAATTCGCTAGTGAGGCCTGTCCCTTTTTTATAACATAAATTAAAAAAATAATGCCGGTCATAGATAACTAAAAAAATTATCGCGTACAAGCGAAGAAAATGGATATTGTACAACATAGTCATTCTCTGATTCCTTCAGATTTATGCTCAACCGTATTTGATGCAGCAACTGTCTTGAAAAAACGTTCAAGACAGTTGCTGCATTGATTGAGCTACATGATGCTTGAGTGTTTTTATCCTATTTTTTTATAGGAGTCATGGCCAATAAATCGAGCACCGGGTCCCTCATGAGTAATATCGGTTGCTTGCTTGTTCAGTATGGAAATTGCATCAATATTTTGTTCCTTTTTATCAAAATGACCACTCACACTCAATACTGACTCACACATGGGGTAAACAACGCTGAAAGAGAGCACATTTCCTACCTTATAACCGGTAATAGGTCTTTTTTGATTGATTGCTTGCGGGCAGGTTTTGGAGGCGACTGCCGTGGTGAAATAACCTTCTATTTTATTATCTGCCAAGTCAGTAAGCACTAAAATTGAACCGCGTTCATTTTTATAGGTCACTTCTTTTTGCGCAGCAAAGACAGAGTGTGCAAATAAAGAGGATAATGCTAGTGTCGCGCAAAAAAACGATTTAAAACTCATTCAGATACTCCCGGGTAATTTATATATTTGCAGCGGTTTAACAACGAGTTGGTGTGTAACATTTTAATCAGATAAGGTCAAATAGTATCGGCATTTCTACTGCTTTGCATCAATTCACGAACTCTTTTGACACGCAGAATTCTTGGGAATAATATACGTAATTAAAACCGTAGTAGTATATCTGTTGATATTCCTGCAGTATAAACAAAAAAGATCAGGATGATTTAAATGCGTAAATTGCTGTTCCTTGGATTGACTGTCTTACTGTTAACAGCCTGTGGGGAAGAAAATCAATCTTTTAGTGGGTATATTGATGCAGATCTTGTCTATTTTTCTGCCGATTTTGCTGGACGATTGACTGATCTCGCCGTACTAAGAGGACAACGAGTCAAAAACAATCAATTTCTACTTAGACTGGAACAAACCAGCGAGCTTTATAATGTACAAATGAGCAAATTAAATAAAAAAGATTTGCTTGCTCAACGACAACAAACTTTGACCCAACTTCAATACAATGAAATCAATTATCGTCGTGTTCAGGAGATGCGGAAGCAAAATGCAGCAAGTCAAAATGATCTTGATACAGCGCAAAGGGATTTAAATATTTCTAAAGATCAACTTGCTGAGATTGACGCGAAAATTAAAAGCAATCGGGTTGATACTGCTGATAAAAAGTGGCAGGTGACGCGCAAAGAAAATTTTGCTACCGATAATGGAATTGTATTTGATACTTATTATACAAAAGGTGAATTTGTCCAAGCAGGAGCCCCAGTTCTTTCGCTAGTGACCCAAAAAAATATTAAAGCCATATTTTTCGTTCCAGAAGAAAAACTCGATGGATTACGCCTAAATCAACACGTTACAATCAAAACCGATCATAATCCTCATTTTGCCACAGGCCATATCTTCTACATCTCAAACATTGCTGAATATACTCCCCCCATCATTTATTCTCGGGAAGAACGTCAACGTCTTGTATTCCGCATAGAAGCCAAAATTGACTCGCCCGATCTCGAAAAAATTCATCTCGGCCTTCCTGTCACTTTGGAAATAACTCAATGAGTGATCTAACAATTGATGTTAAAGGATTAACAAAGAAATTTGATCAAAAAATCGCGGTTGATCACATCAACTTACACGTTGAAAAAGGATCCATATTTGGATTCTTAGGTTCGAATGGTAGTGGTAAAACGACAACGATCCGAATGATTTGTGGTCTTTTAACTCCCACCGATGGAGAAGGGACTTGTCTTGGTTATGATATTCGCACCCAGAGTGATGAAATAAAAAAACGTACCGGTTATATGCCTCAAAAATTTAGTTATTATACCGGATTAACGGTTCATGAAAATCTTCGTTTTGTTGCGGATATTTTTCAAATAAAAAATTCGGCTAAAGCAATAGAAGAAATTATAAAAGATCTTGAGCTTGAAGAGTATCAAAAGGTACAAGCAGGCAATTTATCTGGAGGGTGGAAACAACGTTTGGCGCTGGCATGCAGCTTGCTGCATAAACCTCAACTATTATTCTTGGATGAACCTACTGCTGGTGTTGATCCCAAAGCTCGTAAAGAATTTTGGGATTACTTACATAAAATTTCCTCACGTGATGGCACCACAATCCTTGTGACAACTCATTATATGGATGAAGCGGAAAAGTGCAGTAGCCTAGCGTATATTAATGTGGGCAAGCTCTTATATACAGGCAGCACCAGAGATTTGATTCCTCACTCCCAAGTCAAAACTTATATATTAAAAGTGGATCGAAAACAACAAAGTCAGTTCCTGGAAAAGGTAAATGATGCTTATCCTAAGCTGTTGGCCTCAATTGTAAATAACGAGTTACGGATTTCATCAAAGGATCATCAAGCACTCAAACGGATGATTGACGAAAACAGTGAACTGTCTTTTAAAGAAACTACTCCTTCTTTTGAGGAAGTTTTTATCGGATTAATGCGATGAAATATAAGAATCTATTACATGGATTATCTATAGCGCGTCTCGACGGGTTAATACGCAAAGAATTTATTCTAATCACTCGGGATCGCGGCACTATCGCGATGTTAGTCATCTTACCAATTATGTTGCTTATTCTCTTCGGTTTTGCCATCGAATTTGATCCCAAACATCTCCCTACTACAATAATTAGCTATGATAATTCTCCATTCACTCGAAGTTATGTCAGCGCTCTTGAGGCTTCAGGATATTTTAGCGTGATTCATGATGAGAAAATGAACGAAAATAAGAAAAATCAGGATTTCGCCAATGGAAAAATAAGCTTCGCCTTTACTATTCCCCCTAATTTTACTCGCAAATATATTCGTAACGAAAATCCACAGTTACTGGTCGAAATCGATGGTTCAGATCCCGGAAGCAGTGCCAGTGCACTGAGCAATGCACTTCCCATTCTGAACCAGACTATGGAGACCTTCAATAAACAAGGTTTAGGCTCCCCATCCCCTACCCAGTCAAAGCGAAGTGTCAATCTCACCATTCATCGACTTTATAATGAATCGAATACAAGTTCTTATAATATTGTTCCAGGGTTAATCGGCGTACTACTGACGCTAACCATGGTGATGCTTACATCAACCGCCATCACCTCAGAAAAAGAGTCTGGGACAATGGAAATGTTGTTAAGCACGCCATTAAAACCAACCGAAATAATTCTTGGTAAAGTCATACCCTATATTGTATTAGGTTATGTGCAACTAACCAGTATTTTAATTTTTGGTAAATTATTAATTCATATTCCTACTGAAGGAAGTATCTTCTTGCTTTATATCGCAGTTGCACCGTTTATTATTGCCAATTTAATGGTGGGCATGATTTTTTCCACCCTGGCACGTACTCCGATGCAAGCAATGCAATTGAGTGTTTTCTATCAACTCCCTTCAATGTTTTTATCAGGTTATATCTTTTCTTTTTATGGAATGCCTACTTGGGCACAGATGATAGGGTACTGTGTGCCCATGACGTACTTTATACGGATTGCACGTGGAATTTTGCTAAAAGGCAATACGTTTAGCCAAATTGTTCCCAATATTTTTCCTATTTTATTAATAGCATTCATTTTGATTCTTTTAACAGGGAAAATATTTAGAACAAAGCTCGACTAGGGTCTGTTTACAATTCGTTCGCTTGAGCCAAGACAATAGAAGTGTACCTAACCTAATTAAATTTATTTTAAATTGGCACAATTATGAAAATAAAAATTATCTTATTTAATCTATCCGCCATTTTGCTTGCAGGTTGTTGCAAAAACTGCCTTATTCCTGAAAAAGTAAATTATCCTAAAAATTCGCGCAGTGGAATAAAATACCTCGATAATAAAAGCGACCTAAGTCGAGTCGCATGGTGGAAAAAACTGGATGATCCAGAACTTAATCAGCTGATTATGCAGGCGTTGACTTGTAATGATACCATTAAAAGGTCGTATGCAACGATAGAGCAAGCACAAGCTCAACTTAAGGCAGCGCAATATGCATGGCTCCCCACACTTGATGCGACCGCTACGGGTTTTTCTGGCGGAACCTGGAATTCCCATGTTACTCCCAGAGGCCAATTGGCGAATAATCCTTTTTTTTCAAATCTTTCTCACATGAGATTTAGAGGATACTACACTGGCTTTACTCCAAAATACACAGTGAACATTTTAAATAATATTTATAATATCAAATCAGCCAAAGCCTCTTTAGCCATGGAGCATGCCCAGGCTCAATCAACAAAGTTAGGGATTATCAGCCAAATGAGCGGCGCCTACTTTATGCTCTTAAGTCAAAGAGAACAACTGGCTGTTGAGAGAGAACTGCTTCATGATTTAAGGAAACTGCATCAACTGGAACAGATTCGTTTCAAGAAAGGAGCCAGCAATATTGAAGTACCAATCAACATCGATCAACAGCTGGCCCAGGAACAAGCTAAAATTCCTCAAATTGAAAGTGTCATCGCGCAAAATGAGAATACCATCCACCTCTTATTGAACCAAAATCCTGGTCCGATTACGACGCATCGAAGCGTGCTTTCGTTGAACTTAAATCATTTGATTCCTAAATCCTTACCCTCATCGGTCTTGAAAAATCGCCCAGACATCATGATTGCGTTAAATAATTTAAAAATAGCTCAAGCACAAATTGGAATGGCTTATTCGGCTTTTTTCCCAACCATCGCATTAACCAGTTTAATTGGAGGTGCCTCTATTGATTTAAGAAATATTTTAAAAGTGAGTACGAATATTTGGGTTGCCCAAGCTGCCGCATCAACCAAAATTTTCAATGCCAGCTCCTATGAAGACATCAAATCAACTAAAGCGGGATTCAAAGCAACTTATTATGAGTATTTGAGTACGCTGCATTCCGCATTTGCAGATGTAGATGATGCGCTGACGAATGAACAGAAAAACCATTTATCCTATTTGCTAATTGAAAAAGGATATTGGGCAGCAAAAAAAGCATATGCTGTCGCTTTAGCGCAATATAAAGCAGGAGCCAAAGACTATCGTAATGTCATCAATGCAAAAATAAATCTTGATCGCAGTAAATTGAGTTTGATTCAAGAAAAAGCCCAATTACTTGATAGTATTGTCCAGGTATATGATGAAGTGGCTGGTGGGTATGATGTTGCTTAATATGGGGCGCTTTATGCTGCCTGTTTTTTAGAATTCTTTCCCTCACCCCCGCCCCTCTCGCGAAACGGGAATGGAGATGTTATTACTCCTCAATTTCTCATCTCAAAACAAGAAAGGGGATTTTTATAGTGCTCCAATTTTTCTGCTGAAATGAGGAATAGGATTTTATAAGGTATAGCAATTTCACGTCACGGAAGAGGAGTTTTTTATAGTGTTCCTAAATCCCTTCTCCCCTAAGGGGAGAAGGTGCCTGCTAGGGTGGATTAGGGTTTGCATTAAGCTTTTTCGTCAAGGGCCTTTTCTACAACTTTAACCAATCGTCCTGCCTCAGGAGAGGTAGTTGAATAGAAATAATCGATTAGCTCCCCTTTGCGATTAATAATGTATTTATGGAAATTCCATTTTGGTGCCGTACCAAATCCTAATTTCTCTCTAGCCCAAAGATAAAATGGATGTGCATTTTTTCCTGAAACTACCTCTTTGGCAGTCATTGGAAACGTAACCCCATAATTGACCTGGCAAAAACTTGCAATTTCTTTCTCAGTTCCTGGCTCTTGGCCACCGAAATCATTTGACGGAACTCCCAAGATGACTAAACCCCGATCTTTATATTGTTCATAAAGCTTCTCTAACCGCGCATATTGAGGGGTAAAACCACATTTTGAGGCCGTATTTACGATCATTAACACCTTTCCTCTAAATGATGATAGGGGTAATGGTTCATTCCCACGTAATGTATGAAAGGAATAATCATAGGCATTATCATTGAGTTTAGGTGAATCAGCTGCTGCGGTATTAGAGGTCATAATGTAACATCCTAGTAAAATAGTTAGAAAACGCATGGTTATCCCTTAAATGTTCGTTCAGGAGCTGAATCGCTGGGATGTCTATTAACTCCTTTATCATAAAGGAATGATCCTGTATTGCAAGAAAAACCACTAATGAGAATGCAACTGCTTTCTAATTTTTTCTTGCACTTCAAGCATATGATATTCATCTCTATAATGAGTTCGTGGCCAAAAAAAGCCCTTCAGCCCATCGTGTTTGTTTCTGGGAACTATATGGATATGAAGATGGGGTATGCTTTGACTGATGGTGTTATTCATTGCTATAAAACTTCCTTCCGCGTCCATTGCTTTTTCAACCGCTCTGCCAATTCTTTGCGTTAATGAAAAGAGCGGCGATAGCATCGAATCTGGCAAATCATAGAATGTTTTAATATGCATCTTTGGGGCCAATAAAGTATGCCCTGGAAAAAGCGGACGAGAGTCCAAAAAGGCGATGAACCCCTCGTCTTCAAAAACAATCAAAGATTTTTCTTTTTTTGCCACAATTAAATCAATAACACATTCAACTGTCATTTTTATATCCCTATTCATCCAAATGGATCATTTAAACAGTTAGCGCTTTATCCATCGCATTATATGTTTTTCCTTTATGTTCCAACAAATTCTCTTTTTCATCTTTATATCTCATCTTGAGCAAACGACTAAAAAAACCATCCGGACAATTGGCAGAGGACTTAATTGCATGAGGCGTTTCTTCAGCAAGCTCTTCTATTTTTTCTGCATTGATGCGATTGCGCCACCTATAGGCTAATCCGGGAAGAGCGATAATAACTCCTCCAGTATAACCTGCCGCTACACCATAAATCCCAAGTTTCGTCTTAAGTCCAAGAAGTGCAGATCCCGTTATTCCCAAAGATAATGCGGAAACTGAAATCATCGTTGAACCTCTAAGATCCTTCAAAACTCTTAATTGCTGTAATAGATTATACCGTGCCGAATCCAAAATGACTCCTGCCGACATGATGGGCGCCAAATATTTAAGCATATCTTTGACTTCATTAGGATTATTTCCCATCACCAGTACACCGGGCATCACTGCAAAAAATAAAGGGACAGGGGCGGTGTAAATCAGAGTAGTTAATAATCCATACTTTCCCATACTGCTTGCATTTTGATATTTTCTGGCGCCCATCAGTCGATTCAGTTCTTGTGAATTACCCTGCCCAAACCCTGCTAAGAGTAAGAAATTAAAGAATATATACTGATTTAAATCAGTGATGGCGGATTGTTCCTTAGTTCCCAACATACCTGAGAGAATGCTTACTGAAAGAGACATCGCCATTTCACTTGCAACAGAAAAAGTTATCGAACCACCTATCGCCAACAGCTCTTTAAGTTGTGCAAACTGGCCGGAAAATTTTTTAAAAATCTTGAAAAATTCGTACTGACTAAAATCTTTATGTTTTGCCAAGTAAAGAGCATACGCCAAGGAAGTTAAATAAGCTTCAATGATATAACCGATAGCAACACCATCTCCTCTCATCTTAGGCATTCCTAAACCACCAAATCCGAGCCAGGAAGAAATGCCTGTCCCCACTAAAAGACTGGCAAACCCCATAAACATCGCAGCTTTAGAACGTCCAAAACTAAACATCATTTGCTCCGTAGATATTCGCGTCAATACCCCGGCTACTGCAGGTGAATAAACTCGTAAAAAATGCTGCGTAATCTCTGCGACCTGGTCTTTCTGCCCAAAAATAGTAGTTAATAAAGGTTTGGAAAAGATCATTCCAGCCATAATCGGTGGGGTGAGAGCGGCAGATAACCAAAGACCATTACGATTGATGCCAGCAATATACTCACGCTTTGCTTGCAAGACTACTTCGTTGGTCTCCCCTTCTTTTTCAGCTTCGGTAAGTTCACCAATTTTATTGCTTGCAACCACACTCATGGAAAACAACGGAGCCATGCCAACGACTAAAAGGGTGTTGATCATAGTAGAAATTAATGTGGCTGAAGCAGCTTCATCTTCATTTTCACTAAGTGCATTAAGCAATACAACAATTAAAAAAATCTCAAAGCTAAAAGTAAATGAAAGCGCCATTGGAACAGAAAGCGAACTTAGCGATTTAAAAACATCCCAAAGTCCATATGCAACCTCATCTACGCTGTCAGAATTATTAATTGGCGTAATTAACGCTTCATCGTCATCTTCCAATGAGACATGATCTAATGATTCCTCAGAAGCATTGGCAGCATCAGAAACATTGATTATTATTTGTTGGTTTTGTGGTTCTTCAGAAGCTGCATTAATACTCTTTCCTACTTTTTTTTGATTTCTTGATTCTTCAATTTTTTTTTGCATTACCATTTCCTTTAAAACAACTCATTCCAACTATTAAGGGACACAACCTAGACTTCATTTAGAAATATCTCAATCAATGTGCCAACAAATTAAATTCAGTGACAAAATATTGGGCGAGACTTGGGGGCGTGAATTATATCAATCTTTAAAATCTTTGCACCTGAATTTTTTTATTCAAAAGATTGTGTAAGTACTTAATTGAAGATAGGCAAACACTGCACTATCATGTGTTTTTCTAATCTAAGAATTCACAGCGGCTTTTTCTTTCAATTAACTCATTTTTTAAAGGTTGGAGTAAAAATAAAATGAAAAAATATTCTCTGCTTTTGTTTTTTGCATTCTCTTTTTTTCACTGTCATGGTTTTGCAAATACGTTCACTATCGAAAGCCCATCCTTTAAAATGAATTCCATGATCCCGGACCAATATACGTGCAGCGGAGTGGATCAATCCCCCCCTTTAACCTGGCAAAATATACCAAGCAATACCCAGTCACTGGCCTTAGTTGTTGATGATCCGGACGCAGCTGAAGGTACTTGGAGCCACTGGATAGTATTTAATATACCGCCCACGGTAAAAGAATTAGGAGCAGGAGGCCCGATTCCTCCTGGAGCCGCAAATGCAAAAAACAGTTGGGGAGGATTAGGATATCGAGGTCCTTGCCCTCCTTTTGGTTTAGCTCATAGTTATCATTTTAAATTATATGCTCTGGATACCGTATTAACTTTGGGGGACGGGACGACGCGAGATATACTTTTAAATGCGATGACTGGACATGTTATTGGTAATGCGGAATTGATTGGACTTTATCAGAGATTAAAAAACAATACTCCTGCTCAGTAATTGTAACCGAGCATTGTCTCTTTAAAGAGATTAGGTTGGGACCTCTTGACCCAACCTACATCCTATTTAACTACTCCCATTACAACTTATCTGAGCTTACGCCAAACCATTTCTTATAAATTTTTTCATAGGTCCCATCGGCTTGCATTTCTGCTTGGGCCTTGTTAACCACTTTAACCAATTCCTGATTTGCTTGATTCATGCCAAAGCCTAATGGCTGAGGCGCATTAGGGACAGCAGCAAGAATTTTCAATTCGGGATGGTGCTCAACATAATAATAAGCTACAGGAAATACCTTCATCACAGCCCCAACCCTACCTGCGATTAAGTCATCTATAGCCAGGTTAAAATTTTTAAATGGATATATTTTTATTCCGCGGATTTGTCCCTTTTTTTGCATCTGTTTGGCGATATCAAAATCGGTCGTTTTGGCTTGTACACCCATAGTCAGATTGTCTAAATCAGCAATCGTTTTTGCCTGCGGTGTTTTTTTGGTATTAATCAGGATGCTTAAGGTCGTTGTCATATAGGGCTTGGAAAAGGCAATTATTTTCTCGCGCTCTTTGGTGATCGTAATCGCTCCCATAATGAGATCATAGTGCTGGTCTCGCAATTCATTTATAATTTGTTCCCATTGGGTGTTTCTAAACTCTAAATGTAAATGCAGTCTTTTGGCAATTTCGCGAATTAAATCCACTTCAAAACCAATTTCCTGTTTATTTTTTAAATATTCAAACGGCGGATTGGTAAAATAAGTAGCAACAATAAGGGTTCCTGGTTTCAGAGTATGCAATGCAGGATGATTTTCATTGTCTGAATAAGCCAACCTGCTCGTAAAGGAAGAAAATAGAAACACAAAAAAACAAAGAAATAATGTTCTTAAACATTGTCTTAACATACATAACTCCTTTTGCATTCATGTAGAACCTATCTCACGCGTAGTCATTTTTTTTGTGAGACTCTTTTAATCAATAACGGTATAAACCCCAAGAGGATACCTCCCAATGCAACAATATCCGTCACTAAATCGAATTTAGGGATACTAAAGCAGGCGATAAAAACCAAAAATAGCGCACTAAAAGTAGGCCAAATAATATAGCCAAGTAATTCAGCACTACTTTTCCACAAAAACCGATGGTACCAAGCACAGGCAAAACCCGTTAACGAATAATAAAAAGCAACTAAAAGGCCAAGTGCATGTACCGAATCTTTAATAATTAGGTTTACCGTTGAAAAATTAGAAGAAAGTACTAATAAAATCACTCCCAAAAACCAGATAAAAAGAATAGCTACCCACGGGGTATTTCGAGATTTATGTAAGGTCGCATAACGTGGATGAATTATTTCATCCCGGGCCTCAGCAAATAAAGTTCGTGTAAACTGAACAATGGTAGTCTGCAAGGTACCGATTGTACTGATCATCACGCAAAGAACTGCCAAGTAGCTCCATGGACTGGGTACTATTTTTTCTGCGACTGCAAAAATTACATTTGTCCCTGCATGCTTTATTTCATCATCATTGAGAGCCAGGAGGGTTACAATAGCAAAACTGACATAGATGCAAATAATAATCAATACAGACCAAAAGGCTCCGATCCCCGGCGCATGCCGAGTATTCTTAGTTTCCTCATTTAAGTTAAGGGTAACATCCCAGCCCCAGTAGAAAAATACGGCGGTTAATGCTCCTGTTGCAAATAATTCGGGAGTGAAGCTGGTAAAAGAAAGCCAGGAAAATGAAAAAGGATGTGCTGGATGAGGTGCAAATTTGATAAAACCCACACTAATAATTGTAAATAGGATAAGCACTTCAAAACCAGTCATTAAGATTTGAAGATATGCCGTGGGTTTTATTCCAGCAATAGCGATTACTGAAATCATGGTTACCCAGAGTATGCTGGTAAAAGTAACCCAGCCAGGGCTTTCCACTAAATGAGGCGCGACGAGTAACAAAGTTGCTGTAGCTGCAGGAATAGAACCCGAAACCATAAATACAGCGGATGAAACTAAAACGGCCCATCCAGCAAAAAAACCTAAATACATTCCAAAAATTTTGGATATCCACGCATATGAGGCCCCTGCATTAACAATCACTTTATTCAGGTGAATAAAGGCCAAGGAAATACCAAACATGATAAATCCACAATATAAAATACTTCCCGGGGCTAAAGTACCCACCGTAGCCACAAGTGTTGCTGTCGCAGCGGCAACACTAAAAGCGGGCGCGGCTCCTGCCGTTCCCATAATGATGGATTCACCTATTCCCAGAGAATCCGCAGCAAGCTTCCCTTCATTCTTAATATTCATTTGGTCAAAGTTTCCAACTATAAAATTAAGTCATCTTTACTAAGCATATCAATTTTTAAGGAAATATGTGCTGACCACCAAAATTTCTCAAAAAAATTTAACCCTTTCGCTTTGACAAAAAATAAATCAGAATAAATAATTAATTATCAAATAAGAATGAAACAGGACTTACAGAAACCGCTTTATTGTGAGCGTCACGAGAGATCTCCACTCAAGCACAGGGTTAAGTGCGAGGGAAGTTCCCTGGTTACGTTTGGGTTGAGGATTCGTAAGCGCTGTAAAATTCCATTCACTCAATGAATTGAGAGCAACTATGCAAGCAGATCTCTTTTATACAGTAGATAGTGTCAGACCAATCCCTCTTTATCTCATGTCCCAAAAACAATGGGAGGAGCAAAGTCCTTCATTAACCTCAGTTGAACGTAACTATTTTGGACAAATGCAATTTAATGGAGCAATGGGCGATTGTTGTTTGTTTTATGACGCTGATGGTTTATTAGAGAAAACATATATAGGGACTGGGGATGAAAATCAGGTATTGGCAATGGCTCATGCAGCTCAATTATTACCAGCGAACACCTATCAAGTTCAAGAGACTTATTCGCCAGAGGCCGCCTTATATTGGGCATTGGCACAATATCGCTTTGAAAAATATAAAAAAAATTCTTCATCACCTCGTATCTTAGCGGTTGAGTCACAAAAGTTAGATGATTTACTTCAAATGGCTGAGGCACATTTTCTTGTTCGTGATCTAATCAACGAACCGGCCAGTGATCTGGGTCCTAAAGAAATGGCAGAAGTAGTTGCAACATTAGCCCATACTTATAATGCACAATTTGAACAATGGATTGGTAATGAATTGTTACGTGATAATTTTCCAGCCATTCACGCAGTAGGCCGTGCTGCCCAGTCAGAACCACGTTTACTCTCTTTGACCTGGGGAGATGAAACATATCCTCGTGTTACGTTGGTGGGAAAGGGTGTTTGTTTTGACACGGGGGGTCTGAATATCAAATCAGCTTATGGTATGCGCATAATGAAAAAAGACATGGGGGGTGCAGCACATGTGATAGGCCTCGCCCAATGGATTATGGCTCGTAACTTGCCTGTTCGCTTACATCTGCTTATTCCCGCTGTGGAAAATGCCATTGGACCCAATGCCTACAGACCTGGCGATATTTTAGTTATGCGTAACGGCTTAACCGTGGAATTAGATAATACTGATGCAGAAGGACGTTTGATTTTGGCTGATGCTTTAGTCAAAGCATGTGAGGAGCAACCTGATTTACTGATCGACTTCGCAACCTTAACCTCCTCAGCTCGTGTTTCAGTAGGTACTGAAATGTCCGCTTTTTTTACCAATAACGAATCATTAGCCACAGAAATCATTGATGCATCCTATAAAGCGGCTGATCCGGTATGGCGTTTACCCTTATTTGCTGCCTATGAAAAATTCCTGCGCTCTTCGATTGCGGATATGACCAACTGCAGTGATTATCCTTATGCTGGAGCTATTATAGCCGCATTATTTCTGCAACGTTACATCACCAAAACTACGTCTTGGCTGCATTTTGACATTATGGCCTGGAGTGAACAAAGCAAACCTGGTAAACCAGAGGGTGGCGAAGTCATGGGTTTACGTACTGTCATGGAATATTTGTTACGTGTTTATGGGTAATACTTTGCAGGCAACAACACTTAATGTTTACCACTTTTTATTTAAGCTAAACTCTGCCAAAGAATAGTAATTTTGTTTCCCTTTTTCTGGCCTGCTTTCGATGAGATAAATCTTATCTACCACAATGGGGGGAATACTCGGCATTTTTACTGTTTCTAATAGTTCGCGTGGTACCTGATGCCGAATCAATCGTCCCAGGGTTAAATGCCCCCGAAAAGGGCGAGTTTCAATCGGAACATTCAAAGCAATTAGAGCCTTTCCGATCGTATCTGACAACATAGCTAAAGCAGCTTGGGGTTGAACTGTTAACGAAAGAACTTTAGGACGTCGTAAAGCGGGAAACCACTCCAACTGCCCCAATTCAAGTTGAAATGGCGATAGATTTTTTAATGCCGCATGCACATATTCCGTCACGGATACTAACTGTTCTTGTGGCAAATTACCTAGAAATTGTAAGGTAATATGCATTTTTTCAACATCGACCCAACGCATATAATCCGATAGGATCGTGTCTTGCAAAGACTTTAAGCAATTGGATAGTTTAATTTGTATTTTTTTTGGAAAGGTAATGGCAAAAAAAACCCTTAGCGTATGCATTATCCCTCACTAAAACAGTATGTTTGGGTCTTAGAATCCTATTTAAAGCACCCATCATCAAAACAACTGAGACTATATACAATAATAGTATCAAAATTGCTTAAATAAAATTGCATGTGCACGGAACATCGGTAACATAAGATATGTGGTGAATTACTGTGATTCTTAAACGCGCATAAAAATAATTAAATTTCTCGATAATGGTCGTTGGTGTGCGTATTTTAACTCGGGGATTCCATACCTTATATTGCCCCCCAAACACGCCGCACATTGAAACAATGTTATTCCTATTTTACTGCAGCGACGATGGTTATAGATAAACTATAACTGAGATGATAGCATTATTATTTTTTGTTCGAGAGCGAATGAAATACCGACCCGATATTGATGGACTCCGGGCTGTTGCCATTATACTGGTCTTAATTTATCACGGAGGACTCTCCTTTTTTCCATCTGGCTTTATAGGGGTGGATGTATTTTTTGTTATCTCAGGCTTTCTTATCACTCAAATCATCCATGAGTCAGTTGATAAAGGTTCTTTTTCTTTTTTAGACTTTTACAATCGAAGGTTATGGCGTTTACAACCTGTTTTTGTGGGTTTGCTTCTTTTGACTACCGCATTGGCACTCTTGTTTTTTTTACCCGATGATTTAATCTTATACAGCAGAAGCGCACGCAAAACTTCTTTATTTTTATCTAACTTGTTTTTTGATAAAACAACCACTGGATATTTTTCACCAGAAACATACCAGCTTCCCTTGCTTCATACCTGGTCTCTTTCAATAGAATGGCAATGCTATCTGTTTTTACCTTGTCTCATCTACTGCTTGCATCGTTTCTTACCTAAAGGATACTTGATCCCAATTATAGTTGGACTGACTTTTATTGCTTTTATCAACTCGATGTATAATGCGAGAGCCTTACCTGCACATACGTATTACCTATTTTCCAGCAGAATTTTTGAGTTTTTGATTGGCTCTTGTGTCGCCTTCATTCCAGTGACTTTTTTTGTAAGCAATCAATATGTTATCAACCTGTTTGGCAGTGTCTCATTGCTCACTCTATTGTATCTTGCCCGTCTTAATCCCTCTATTGCAGGTTACCCGGATGAACATGCTTTTGTCGTTTGTATTGCCACAGGATTACTTATTTTCTTGGGGGCATGTGCTCCCGGGAATAGACTAAGCCAAATACTTTCCAGTAAGCCTATGGTATTTATAGGATTATTATCTTATTCCCTCTATATTTGGCATTGGATTATTTTTTCATTTCTAAGATATCAAAGTATTGTAGAAACCCCTGCTGTTTTAATAGGTGCTTTCGGACTTACTTTTGTTTTGGCCTATCTCTCCTGGCGCCTCATTGAAAAACCCTCAAGACGCGCGAAACACATGCAATTTCGTTATACTTTTATGCTGCTGTTTTTAATGCCGATCATTGCATTACATTTGACCGATTATATGATTAAGAAAAACCAGGGATTTCCTCAGCGTTTTACTGGTGAACTATCAACTATCCATCAACAATTAAACCAATACGACAGCCCACAAAGAGCTGTATGCGTGACTGATTCACAGAGTAAAATTAATAAGCAGTGCCGTATCGGTTCAAAAAAACCAAATCGCAAGCAGGCACTCATGATCGGAGATTCTTTTGCCAATCATTATTGGGGTTTTATGGATGAGCTAGGACAAGCAGCAAATATCTCTATTTTAATGCAGACCGTATCTTCGTGCTTAACCTTGCCCGGCATTTATCTTTTCGATTGGTGGCATTTTAAAAATCAAAACTATCAGCTCTGTCATGAGCTGACTCAAAAATATTATCAAATGATTCTAAATAATCACTATGATTATGTAATCATTGGCCAGCTATGGGGTAATTATTACAGTGATAACATCATAACTAAGTTAGGTGATAAACGTTCGTTACACTTAGGCCTAAAAAGACTAGAAAATGCTTTAGACAGAGCACTTTCAATCATCACCACCTCAGGGGCAAAGCCTGTATTAATTCATTCAACAGCAACAATGCAAAATAGTTTTCATGATTGTTTTTATAAACATATAAAACGAAGAACTTCTTATAATCCTCACGAGTGTGATTTTACCCTTGCGGAAGGAGAATGGTTTAATCAGTTATTTAATAAAATGAAAAACAAATACCCACAGTTAATTATTATCGACCCTAAAAAAATACAATGTACGCAAAATATCTGTAAGGCAGACATCAATGGGATCCCCATCTATCGTGACGTAGGTCATATTACAGATTATGCCTCTTATCAATTTGGGAAACTTTACTTACAAAAATATCCTAATCCTTTAGCCTAATCTTCCAAGAGTATTTTTTACATTCAAGAGCTAGGTATGAAGCGCAATGGAAATTCATTACCTCGCTACTTATCGGCTATCCATCGCCACATCAGTTTCTTTTTAATAATTTCCACTAGAAAAAGATAAGTGATTGTTGCAGCGATTAGAAAGAGGAAATAGGATGCGGGTAACGGGACGAATCCCCAAAACTTTGCAATGGGCGTGAAAGGCAATATCGTAGCAATAAACACAATGGATAACACCATGATGATTAACGCGTTACTGGGTTTACTTTGCCAAGGACTTTTCACTGAACGAATCACAAATACGACCAGTGTTTGCGTCGCCAAAGATTCAACAAACCAGCCGGTTTGAAACAATGCTTCCGTTGCGGCAAAGACCTTCAGCATCACAAAAAAAGTGATAAAATCAAAAAGAGAACTGATGGGGCCGATATAAAACATAAATTTGCGAATAATTCCTATGTCCCAATGCTTGGGTTTACGTGCAAAACTAGGGTCGACGTTATCGGTTGGAATCACAACTTGTGATGTATCATAAAGAAGATTATTTAAAAGAATTTGTGTCGGTAACATCGGTAAAAATGGCAATACTAGAATCGCGCCGGCCATACTTAACATGTTCCCAAAATTGGAACTGGTGCCCATCATAAGATATTTCATCACATTTCCGAATGACTTACGTCCTTCCACAATCCCTTTCAACAACACGCTTAAATGGCGCTTTAATAGGATAATGTCCGCGGCTTCACGCGCTACATCAACCGCACCCGCAACCGAAATTCCTACATCCGCCGAATGCAAAGAAGGAACATCATTAATTCCATCCCCAATATATCCTACTACATGACCCCGAGCGCGAAGGACACTAATGATGCGTTGTTTTTGCATGGGAGAAATGCGCGCAAATACATCGACTTCTTCCGCAATCTCCCCTAAAGCCATATCGGTTATGTGATTCAATTGTTCACCAAGTATCATTCGGCTTGCATCAAGCCCCACGTGTTGACAGATATGACGTGTCACTAAATCATTATCTCCGGTCAAAATTTTTATTTTGACCCCTTCTTTAAATAATTTCTTGATGATTGTTGGCGTTTCCTCAAGAGCTGGGTCGAAAAAAGCCAGGAATCCCGCTACCACCATGTTTTTCTCATCCGGAATATGATAGGAAGACTTAGTTTGGATTTCGCGATAAGCTACAGCCAATGTGCGATAACCCTGCTCACTTAAAGATACAAAAGTGGCTTCAATCCTTTTCCGTGTCGCGTCATCCAATGGATGGATTGCACCAGCCAGATCATAATGAGTGCAATCGCAGATCACAAACTCTGGAGCACCTTTGGTAATCAGTAGATGAGATCCACTTTTATCAACAACAACGCTTGAGCGGCGACGTTCAAAATCGAAAGGAATTTCATCTACTTTATGATAAGTTTGTACGTCAGGATGATCGTGTTTTAAGATCGCAGCATCCAAAGGATTAATGTTTACTTTTTTTAATACTGCAATATTAAAAGGGTTAGGAATCTCCGTACCATATAAACTATTTAAATAAGCCAGTAACATCACGCTTTCGGATTTATTCCCCAAAGGATCTATATGTTGCTCCAGGACCATTTCACCACTGGTTATCGTACCGGTTTTATCACTGCAAAGAATATCAATACTGCCAAAATTCTGAATTGCAGATAAATTTTTGACAATCACTTTTTTCTTTGCCATATGGACTGCACCTGCGGCGAGCGTCACCGTGGTAATCATCGGCAATAACTCAGGAGTAAGCCCAACGGCCAAGGCTACAGCAAATAATAAAGATTCAAGCAAAGAACGTTTTAAATAAATATTGACCGCAAACACAAATACCACAAGAAAAAAAACCACCTTCATAATGAACAAGCCAAAGCGAGTGATGCCTTTTTCAAATTCAGTGTGTGGTGCGATTTTGGAAAGGCTTTTGACGATATCACCAAACTGGGTATTCGCTCCAGTTGCGACAACTACAGCCGTAGCCGTACCACTAACCACTGAGGATCCTGAAAAAACAGCATTTTTTGCCTCTTCAGGATTTTGAGGGGTAGTGCTCTCTTGAATTGCTTCCTTTTCAACGGGTAAAGACTCCCCAGTGAGTGCCGCCTGTTGGACATGTAAGTCCTTCGCTTTTAATAATAGCGAGTCTGCGGGGATCAAATCACCCGCGACAAGGCGGATAATATCGCCAGCAACCAATTCACGGCATGGTATTTCCCCCCATTGGCCATCACGTAAAACATTTGCAGTGGATGCGATATTCTTCTGCAGTTTTTTCACCGCCACTAAAGAGCGATGGCTTTGAAAATAATCCAGGCCAATGCTCATCACCACCATAATGATGATGATTACCGAACTCACCAGATTCCCAGTAAACGCTGAAACTCCTGCCGCAATCAACAATATAGCAATCAGTGGATTTGTGGAATGAGAAATGGCCTCGATAATAAGCAGACGATAAGGGCTTTGAGTCACTTCATTAAACCCGGACAACGCCTGCCTTTTTTGGGCTTCCGCGCAAGTTAAGCCATCGAGAGAACTACTTAGTTTGCTGAGTACCGTTTGGTTATCCAAAGTAACTAATGATTGTAAATCCATTTATTTCAACCCATCCTATGTTTCGCCTGTTCGCGTCATTCAATGCAGCCGTCTAACGTAATGGCAAGTTCACTGGATTTTTATAGTAGTTATTAATTTTATTGGCAAGCCAACCTCCATCATCACTAGGGAAGCTACCGACACTGGTCGTATTACCTCCTCCCCAAAGAATGGCAAATACATTGCTGCTGACCGCTTGTTGTAAATTATTTGTTTGCCAAACATAGGTATTACCCCCATGGGCATCCATCATCAAATAATCCACGATATTGCTTGTACCATAAATTGAACTCGATAAAGAAGTGCCTAGGATATAGGACTTTAAATTGCTTAAAGGATTATATGAATTCCCAAAGAAAAAGTCAGGTTCGCTTGAAGCATGACTTGTTCGCGTGTCCACATCATTATTTTGTTGTAAATGACCTCCAGGGATTTGCCATAACATCACCGGAATATTACCTAAAGAAACGCTAATGTTGTTGACGTAATTCAATACATTAAACCAATCTCGCGCATTAAATAAATATCCTGAGCCAACTGCCCCAGGAATGGCATCCATTTCATATTTATCAAACACGATAAAATCCGGTTTGTAATTGCCTTGATATGCGGTAGTCGCATCAATTAAAGCAACTGTTGGATCAGAAACATTCGTCTTTAATGTCGCTGCATCATAGTTTTGATGCACCCAATTGGAACTACCAACTCCCCATAAATTCACTTGCCAGCCAAAAGTTACATTAGGCGCAAATTGCCGAATAAGCCAATTAGTGGATTGTACCCAACCAGGAAAATCATTAGTAAAGCCAGGAATAGTAATCGATGCCGGAACAATTGGGTTTGCAGTGCAATTATTAAAATAGTGCATCTTATAGGTATCCCAGGTACTCATTGCCGACCAATTATCGGTAGTTTTGCTACGAATTGCCTGAAACAAGGCTTCATAATTTAAGCCCGTACCATAAGTTGTATCAATGGTTGAGGTTGCAAAACACACCGCTGTCTGCAATGCTTTTTGCAGTTGCACTTGACTGATCGCTGTATTGGCATCGTTTAATAAGTTTTCTTGTTGCAGCATTCCGAATAAATCCGGATTTAAGATAATCGCCCCCGGATAATTGAACTGTGCTGATTGGAATGATTGGAGTTTTTGCGCCTCCATGATGAGATTAATATAGTGCATCACCATATTGGTGTATTCAAAGTCAGTAAAACTGGTTCCACCACTCATCTGAGCGGTATAAATAACCATTGTAGGGAGTACTTTATTGGGTAATTGTTGCTGCTGATAAAAGGCAGAAAGTGCTTGTGCCTGTTGTGCCGTTTCCAAATCAAAAATTGGATAAACAATTTGTCCAGGATCACCATTCCCACCTAATCCACCGTATTTGAAAATGGCATCGATTGGGCGTGATTGCAATGAAGTTTGTGTCGCAGGTGAGTCATCAGTAACCGCCCCCATGGCAAGATAGTTTGGCCATCCAGGAACTTTGCTTGAACTGGGCGAAAAGGTAATTGTTTCAACCACACCGGCAGCCGCTTGCAAGGGTTGCGGACTAAAATGTACGGAATAACCTGGGATAGCGCTGGTAGACAAAGTATAGATTGTCTCGGCGGTCAATGAGACGGATGCAGAGCCCGAGCCATTGGTCAAATTGACAATCTGGGTCAAAGCAGCAGAACCATTATTAGGCGTCAAAGTAACACTTACCTGCATCAGCGATCCAGGGGCCCCGCTGACGTTTATCGTTGCTGCTTCTTGTGCTACGGGAGAACAGACATAGGTTAAATGAACAGTTGGAGGGGTTTCACTAGCCACCACAGAAGCAGGAACAAAAGTAGGAACGCAATTCGTGCCATTAAAAATAATATTAGGGGTAGAAAGGGAGTAGGTGCTGCCACTTTCAAGTTGTGCAATTGGAGTTACGGCATTCCACAGTGCATTGGCATTGACTGAAGCCCCTGTGTCTATCTTGGTCGCGGTAACATTAGGTTTATTGGTATAACCACTTAGTTCTGATGGTAACGCTTGTACACTAACAGCTATACTCCCTGTATTAGGAGGTGCTCCTAAATAAACAGAAACACTATTCGCTACATAATCGGCTGTTGGTGCACCATAATAGAGCACAATGGAACCACCTTTAGGTAAGATACTATTTGAGCCAGTGGTCGTCGGAAAATGTAAACTTAGGCTTGCTAAAAAAGTTCCGTCCGTCTGTTTTTGAGAGATAATTTGCAAAACATTATCTGGATAGGACAAAGAAGAAAAATCGCCCCAAAATGAGGTATCAAGAGAAGAGGCATCCACAAAGGTTATTTTGGTATTCTGAAAATCAACGCTTTGTCCGCAATTATTCGTTAACTTCAGCGAAATGTTTTGCCAATTTGAATTACCAGTTGCACTGAAACTGGAGTTGATACACGAAGTAGGCTGTGCTGCAAAAGAATCACTTGCGCTCGCCGAATTAAATGGGGCTGTAACAACAAAAACAGCCAACACCATACTCATCAACTTATTCATTATCTAACGAGCCTTATTGGAGTGTCTGGATTAGTAATAATCAATTACGTTAATATATTATTAATTTTTTTACAATCAATGATTGGTTTGGGAATAAACCGCGCCATTTTCAGGGCTAATTGTTTCATCAGGATTTCCTTTTTGAGGTCCGGCTAAGAAACTTTGTTTTGCAATTGAATGGGAAGTAGTCGTGTTACGCCATTTGCCCATGATGGGTGGTACAGAATGGCTCTCGCTTTGCAGAATAGGGCCTGAGCTTAATGTGGATTGCTGCACATGAGTTTGCTGTTTTTTAGACGCATCCTCTTGTTCATCATCGTGAATTTTTGCTTGTTCTTTTTGGCCCGATTCAACTTGAGGTGAATAAAAATATGCGAGCACCCTGAGTTTCACAACCAACCAAAAGGCTTTCCCGGGGGTCAGTTCTTCATATCCATGCTGGCTTGGATTTTTCGCTGTCTCCGTATATTCACTCGGGGATAACATCTTAATGTGTTTCACATCGGAACGAAAATAAATTTTTTTATTCTTGGGATCCTGAATAAATAAAGGTTGCGGTTGAGATACCTTGTAATTGATTTGCGGCAAAAATTCCAAACCTCCGTAATCAACAGATTGTCGCTTTTCACCAGTTTTCATCAAACGCGCGATATCTCCTAGGGAATTATCCATCCCATTGATCAGCATGTTCGCGTTTGCATCATTCTCATGGTAAAAATAAGTTCCGTCACCATAGGCTTTGCTATCCTCCTTGATCATGTCTTGCTCTCTACTTAAGGGCTGAAAAGAATTGGTAACGGCAACGCTGTTTTTATTGTCTTCATTATGCATGTTATTAACAAGAATACTGCCCCATACACCGAACTCTTTTGGAAGAAGCTTTCTCATTTCGCCCATGCGGCTCAAATGGCCTCCAGCAAAATGGTCCGAATAAAAATGCATTGCAAATAAATCACGAGCCACTGCCATAGCATGAAAACGATGCCCCAGTTCCGTAAATAGTTCTTTCTCGGTTAACTTCCCTTCTGTTGATTCAGGGTCCAGTTTATATTTTGCAGGGTCTATTTCAATTTGCTGTACAATTTTCGCTAATCGATCTCGAATTTCTGGAGGAATTTTTTTATCTTCTTTACTGACTTTCCCTTCAGCAATTTGATGACAATAATAAGCTATCTCCGCCATATTTAAGGCAGATTGATGTCCTACAATATATCCACGCAGTGACCATGGTGCAAAATGATCTTCATTGCTTGCTAATTTTGCACCATAATCTTTTACGGTGACTGCATAAATTAATTGTTTCAATAAGCTGGGAATAAAACGTGAACCATCGATAGCGAAAATTTGGCTGATCGCGCTTTTTGTTACAGCGGGTGAGGCTAAATCATTATAGGCTTGTTTGAACGCATCGGTTTCGGCTTGCATCACCGGGGCGTGGAGTAATTGCTTATTTTCTTCAGTGCCATCTCCGGTTTTTTCAGGAATTTGTAATTGTTCCCACCAGCCTGCTTTCGTATAATAATCACCAGCTAAAGCAACGACATCCCCAGCGCTTAACTTCATATCAAGCGGCACAGGGATTCCATCAATTTCCTGCATCATTGTAAGATTCAAATTATTGACAATGTCTGGGGATAAATTTTCACTGCCTCGTAAATAACGATGATTACCTAAGGTTACAATGCGTATTTGATCGCCAGCATTTTTATGTTCGTTAGTTTCCATAAAAAACACATCATGATTCTTAATTAAACATAATTATAATCAATAAAGATTAAAGGAGCCTTAAATAGGTTGCTAACTTGCTTTTTTATTAACCACAACATCGGCATATGCCTGTCTGAAAGGACGTGAGCAGGTGAACTGTTGCGTGCCCGGTGTGGAACGACACCCTTCATAAATTTAACGCGGTGCTGCATCACTACGATATTTACCGTCCCCCTCTTTGCTTTCTTTTCCGGGCTCTTTAAAAAACTCACTTCCCCTTCGTCTATCTGTATCGATCAGCCTAATTTTTTCATCAGGTTTTTCCCCTCCAACAACTAAAAAATCAGGTTTTGTTTTCAGCGCCAAGTCATAACTTTTGCGTACCCCATAAGTTACCTTTGCCCTTGCTGGAGCTAAAGAGCTTGCGGTAGATAAAGCGTTGATCTCTTCGAGGTTTAAACGATATTGAATTTTCCAATGACATAACTTTTTATAATACTCCTCTCCAGTCCGGGAGTGTTTTGCATAAAACCATACCTCAAATTCCTCATCGATTTCCATGGATGAAAGAGAGACCTTATGTGTTTCTGATTTTCTTGGGGCCGAAAACATTGGGGTATCTTTTAATACCAGCGTTGCTTTCTTATCGCCTCCAATACTTCGGCTCGCTACATCATAAAATCGATCCTGTTCAGATTGGCCGCCATCTCTGATTCGACCTGAAGAAACATCGTGATTTTTACTGTATTTATAAGTCGTGTTCCTCTCTGGATCCCAATATAAGGCTTCCCGTTTACTGGAAATTAAATTTTGGATTAAGCCATATTCGTACTCCTCTTGAGGCATCAGGTCCTGGAGCACATCACAGCGGATTTCTAAAGCTGGGTAACTGGGAGTAAATGGACTGACGATCCCTATATCGCGAGCAATTGAAAAATCAATAGACAGTACGTCTTCAGCGATTGCCTTGAATGAGACGTTGGGATTTGCTTCTTCACTAAATCCAATCGCTACTCTTACTGGATTGATGATACCTTCTGATTCGTGCTTTACTTGCATACCGTCACCTCTTCTCATGAGCAACAAGCATCGACAAGATTATTTTTATCGATAGTGGTTATTTTTTGGCATGTATACTCCATTTGCAATTTAGAGTCATTACCTCCCATGAAAAATTTCCTGTTTGCAATTTTAATGGGATTGTTGAGTATCTGTGCGCATCTTTTTCCCACGAAAAGAATCCACTTTGTCAATGAAGCACAATGCTCTCTTTGTGAGTCGATTTTTACAGGCTGATTTTCAACAAAGTTTACTTATGCGACGTGCGATCAAATAGCGTATAAACCATCCAAGATTCGCCTTTTCCCATTTTATCGTAAAGAGCTTGGGCCACCCGATTATCGGGCCTAGTGAGCCAATATACTCGACTCCAGTGCCTTAGGGCGCTGAGTTGCTTTAACTCATCCATGAGTTTTTTGGCCACTCCCGTCTTTCGATATTCCGGTTTCACGTATAAATCATGTAAATAACATTCTGGCTCTATAGCCCAAGTACTCTGATGTACGATAAAAGTTAAAAAACCAACCGCTACATTTTGAGAATCGCAAGCAACAAGACAACCTGAATTTTTGTTATCAGAAAGTAGGGTACGCAGCGTATTATCCACCACTTCGGAAGGTAAAGATGTGTCATAAAATTCCATATACTCCTGCCACATCGTTAACCAATTTTCTTGGTCATCCGGCTGTAACCACCTCACCTCATAGTTCTTCATTCAAAGTTCCCTAGCGCCCACACCATTCCCTACCAATAAATAGAGCAGATGTGCAGCGGCAGTTGCTTATGGTTACGTATTTGATGGGGTTTAAAGGATGCAAAGTAAAAAATATCCTCAGCATTAACTCCATAAACCTCCCCCTCATAAGTCAAAATACCACTCCCATTTAATACTATCCAAATTTCTTCTTCTTGGTGATATTCGATTGGCGTTTCACACTGGGGCAATACTTGAAAATAAGTGACTTGAACAGGAGGACAAGCTCGATTTGCTACAAAATCAACAGGGTTAATTACAATCCCAGGAGCAAGATGTTCTGAAGTAGAGAAAAACAATCTTGGATTAGTTACGGCAGCAGACTTAGGCAAGCAAGGCATTTTTGCGCTCCTCAGGTATGAACTGTCGTTCCCAATCTAAAAAGGTATTCTCATGATTGAGATCATAAATTTGCGATTGCGCTATGCTGTTGATAATCTTTGCACTTCGCCATGCCATAACGTTTAAATTGGGATCCGCAATTCCATGGGAATGGCGTGCTGCATTTTGGACATAAATACGATGTTGTTTCGGTCCTTCCCAAGTGATGGAAAAATCCTGATTGACACAAAACCGTCCCTCATCATTTAAAGGTATTTTTTCAGCTAATGAAGAAAGATAAGAAGGAAACTCCCATTGATACCCCGTGCACAAAATCACAATATCCGCAGAAATTATGCTTTTTTTTGCAGTACCAAGCTCCGTCAACAGGAGTTGATATCTCCCTAATTCGCTGTCCATATGAGTTAATTCATGCCGTGATAAAAACTTAAAAAATTTATCCTTATGCTCCAAAAACTCCAGGCTATACAGTTTTTGATAGATGGTTTGTAACAAGTGGTAAGAAATACCGTCACTCGCTAGGTGCTGCTCTTTTAATAAAAATTCTTTTTCTTTCTCGGATAAATGGAAGAAATATTCAGCATATTGCGGTGTGAAAAACTCACTCACAAAAGGAGAAGTATCCATAGGCAATAACTGATATCTTTTTGAAATCCAATTTAATTCTGAAGGTAATTGATCACCATGAGATAAAATATAGTGTACGATTTCAGCACCACTTTGTCCTCCGCCAATAAGTGCCACTTTTTTTCCTTGCCAATTTATCGGATTGAGTAAGAAACTCTGATTATGAAACACATTCTTACTTAAATAAGGTCTGGCGCAAGCAGGAATTTTTGCTGTTAAACCGTTGCCTAAAATAAGATGCTTTCCTTTAGTTTTCCTTTGTGTTGTTTGCATGACAAAATGGGACTTATCGAAATAAATATCCTCAACTTTTTCTTTAAAAAATAAATTGGGTAAAGACCGGCTCACCCAATGTAAATAATGGCTAAATTCAGCGCGTAATACATTTTTGAATTGGGCATTGATAAAACGATACAATCGTTTGTGCTGTGCCAGATAGGCAATAAATGAATAGGGATTAGTGGGCTCAACGAGTGTCACTAAATCATTTAAGTAACTGACTTGGATTTCGGCATCAGGAAATAACATCCCCGGATGCCAAATCATCGCTTCTTTTTGTTCAAAAAAAACACTGGAAATTTGTTCAACAGACGATAAGAGAGCAGCGATACTCAAATTAAAAGGGCCGCCCCCTACTCCTAATAAATCAAACAGCTCATCATGATGCGTTGGGTTCATAACTTAATCCTTTAATATGCGATTCAAATTCATCAGTAATTCGTTTTAGAGTGAGTTTTATTTCCTTCCGCAATGGGCGAGTAGGTTGAGCAAAAAAATCAGTTTGAACGGGTGAATGGTCATATCCGAGCGCACTCCAAATTGTTCCCCCCACTTCCGGCATATAGGGATAAATCACCAAAGTAAATCCTTTGAGCCACCAAAAATAATCATTTGATTTTGGATCTAAATTTTGTCCCAATATCATCCAATCATTGAGTGAACGAACCCCAAGATGTGGTAAAAAATGATTCGGTTGTAAGGCATGCTCTTGGATTGCGAACAAATCAAAGAGTTGATGTTGTAATCGTTCCTCACAAGAGGAAGTAATCACTGCAGGTATATTGGGTATTCCCTGCATTACATAGCACTCAAGCCAATCTAAGGTCCTGTTGTAATATTGGATAAACTCATCCAGGACAAAATTTCCTGTTTGATTACGTACATCAAGCGAGGCAAGATAGAGTCGAATAAGGTCACTGGAAAGTCCCTTGTGATTAATCGCGTCATCTACAGCAATCATATGCTGGCGACTTGTTGAAAATTTACTGCCATCAAGATAATAAAAATAATTAACCAGGTAATAATCAAACGGCTTATATTGCGGGCATCCGCTACTAATCCCTAAGGCACTGCTTAAAAAGGGCAACGCATTATCGATACCAAAACTGGAAATCGTAATCACCTCAGAATCGACAGCAAACGCATTTTTGTTGCTCCCCATGAAGGTTCCTGCGATTTCCCCAAACATTAAAAAATAGGCAAATACAAAACCGTAACTAAACAAAGTTCGAGTACCCGTATTATCGGTGTTATCTGCTAAACCCCACTCACACTGGGTAGTGAGCCTAAATCGATTGTTTTGCAACATTTGATAACGATGAAACAATGTTTCTAAGTTTTTATTGATTCCTTTGGAATTCAGTTCAACGTGTTTTGGAAGCTCTAAAAATATATTTTCAACTTCCCTTGGTAGTAAATGAGCATCGCCAATCATTTCTTCGGGACGAAAATGCGCCCCGCAACATTCACAAAAATAACTTGCTGTTTTTTCAAAACACACTGGGCAATTGCCTTGGAGCCAATATCCGTTCAAATAGCGCTGATTCTTCTCATCCCAAGGCATCTTCTCTTTTAATAGGGCTGTTGCCTTATTGAGCACTAATTGTTGAAAAATTTGTTCATGCCATGTTTGATAAGCTGTGTTCCACGGTTCGGCTAGTGGATTAACGAATTGATCGCATTGGATATGCATGGACTCTAAATCGTGAGCAATTAAGTCATGATAATGATTACCTGTTTCTTCAGGGGTTAAGCCTTCTTCCTCTGCCTTTCCTGCTGCATAGGACTCATAACTGTCTGTTCCCGAGACTATCCACGCCGAATGCCCACACAGACGCAGGTACCGTGCCAGTATGTCCACACTTAAAAAGGGCCCGCCAATATGTCCCAAATGCAACCGCCCATTGGGCGTAGGTACGGAAGGAATGAGTAAATAATTTTTTTTATACTTAGCCATCGCTAATCCTTAGCTTTTTTTATCCTTTAAACTGTCTGCCATAATTTTGATTGAGTTATCCCATCCAGCCTGCGAAATCTGAATTGCCTTTTCTTTATCTCGTGCTAATACCGCAGCGACCAGCGCCTCATTTTCTTGTCTGAATTCAGCAAGTACCTTTTCATCCTGATGATGGCGTCCCAAACATAGAAAACGATAACGTGATGAATGGTCGTACAACATATTTTGTATTTTGAGCAGCCAGGGAGATTGACACGCTTTAATGAGGGTAAAAGTAAACTCTTTTTGTAATGCATTCCACTCCAGCAGATCCAATGGATTATTGGGTGGTGGGGTAAGATATTTAGCGTATCGATGCCAACAGGCGAGAACTTCCGCTTCCCAATACGCATCGCCATGTTGCATGGCTAACTCCAGAGCACGTGTTTCAATCTGAATTCTGACTTCATAAAGATCATATAATTCTTCTAACGATAAAGGAGGAACAGAAAAGCCACATAAATCCTCAAAGTTGACCAAGCCATGAGAGACCAATCGCGATAAAGCTTCACGCAAGGGACTATATCCTACCTCATACCGTTCTTTTAAGTGCTCCATTGGTAATTTTTGGCCTGGGTCAAAATAACCACTTATGAGGTCATTGCGTAATTTTTCTAATACGGAGCTTGTCTTGGATTTTTTTATTTTAATTTGAGCCATGTTTTTGATACTCGTTAAAAAACTAGAGACAGTATCAATTATTTTCGAAAATTTGTAAATTATCGAAAATAAAATAACTGAAATTTTTTTATTGAAAACTGCTAGCCGAATTTTATAAACTTTTGGGTGTTAAACTTTCGCGTTCCTCTAATACAGGCCTAATAAATGCTTTTTCAGAAAACCAATGTGCATACTCATTGATATCTGGGGTAAAGAACGCTTTAAAATCCCACCCCAGTTCATTATGATTAAAAGGTCCCAATTCAATATTCTTTTCTTTGGCAAGCCCTCGGATCATCAATTCAACAATTGCTGAGTTTCCTCGGCCAACGGTTTGTAATTGCGCAAGGCGATAGGCAATTTTTCCTGCATTTATTAAAAACTCCTGAATTTCTTGATTAGAATCCCAATCGCAGCAAGCCTGAAAATCAGGCTCAATTAATTCAAATTGCACCTGAAAATAACTGGATCGATCACGATAATTTTTATTAAACGGGGTTGGACGATGATCCACGACGAGCGATGTTCTGCTGTCCTCTTTACCGTAGTCGTCAAAAGTAATCGTAAGAATCACATCGTCTTCGATAAATGGAAATGGGGACGCTGTATTTTTTTGATGTACTAGCTCACGTTCCTCAAGGGTTAATTTAATCCTAATCTCATATTTGGTACCATTTTCCGATTTTTGTCTGTTTACCTCAACATGCTCCTTATTTTGATGAGTTAAATCCTCGAGATGCTTGTAAACTAAGTTCTTTTGGGTGGGTAGATCCCGACACAAATTAAATTGGTCTGTAGAGACAAAACCCGCTTTATTAATCAACCCAAATTGATGTCGAAATGGACCTTGTTTCAACATTTTAGCGACTTCACGACGTTTATCGGCCAACCAAGCATAAGTACAGCCTACTCGAGACAAGAACATCTCAGATGGGCAATGAATATCTTGATGAACTACGGGGGGTACTTGCGGAAAAGAAGATATTTTTTTTCCTAAATCTTCAATAATGTTTTTGCTCAGTTCAAGCCATTGACTCTGTTTCGTTGCATCAAAATCTTTGCTGCGATCTTTAGAGGAGGCAGTACTTTGCTCTGAAGTCGAAAACAGGGTGTTACGTAATAAGCTTAATGATTCTTTTTTTTCATCAGTCATCACTATCTCAAGCTGCTCTTTATTTTTATTATAGAAGTGAAAAAGCCTCCTCGCTTAAGGAAAAAAATCCACGCTTTAAGCACAGCGATTCATTTTTTTCCAGGGACTCTCAGTTTATTTGAAGATTTTATAGTTCACTTCTATAGTTAATTTCTCCCCCTTCTTTCTGAACATCATGCTGGCATAGCATTAAGTAGTTCATAATTTTCGTAGTGTACTCAAAATAAGACAAATGGAGCTTGCTTATGGATACAAAAGAACATACGGAACTGGGCGATGCCTTACGATTCTTAGACTGGGCGATCTTAAACAACAATCCCTATATCACTATAGATGAGCAGGGGCTCTTGCATTTACACGTGCAAGGGTTTAATGAAGGGGGGCTTCCCCAACCTACTGGATTAAATCTTTCAGCGGGTAACCTTGTAGCCATGTCTGGGGATTATTTTGGTGGTCGCGAAGTATCGCTGAATCTGCCAAGTATTGCTGAATATAATGCAAGTCCAGGAAGTTATGATAGTACAGGCTCTTGTGAAACCTTAGGACAATATTTAATTAAAGAACCCGTTAACGAAAGCGAGGAACAAAAATTAATTTGTTCTTATAAACGCCTCGCTAACAACAACGTACATCAAAGCGATATTGACACTATTTATACAATAAATAATGCCAACTACGTCCCATTTTCAAGTACGCTAAATTTCTATGTACAACAACTGATGTTTGCCCTGAGGGTCAAAAATTATAGTGAAATTTTGAATAGAAATTTATCCCATTTTACTCCATGGTCAGTGCGTGTATACGCTATAGGTCATCATATAGCGCTTCGCTATGCACGCATTTATTATGAGCTAACCCAATTGCTGGCTGATTCAGAGTATCAATCAGAAAATAGCGAATTCAATGCATTACTCAAGGTTATCGAACAGACACCTCAGGGCTTAAATCGTGATAACTTGCAAGATATAGCCTATCGCTATCAGGCTTTGGCTTTGGGAATGGAATTTTTTTGTTTTCACTATTATACCGATCACTTTGCTGCGGGCCATATTGCTTTCGTAGGTGACTTACGTGACTTACTTCCTAAACGTTTTGGAATTTGGGGCAGTATTTTAGTCAATAATTTACACGATGAGTTAAACCGGGTAACCGTCTACACCAAACGTGTATATGATCCAACTCCCGATAGCAGCGAGCCCCCTGTTGAAGCAGGTGGCGATGGTGATTTTGATGTTTCAAATAATTATTTTAATAAGCAAGCCTGTTTGGCGGGAATGATGTGTTCATTGCAAGATCTCCATCAGGTATTTAAAGGCCATGAACTACCTGCACAAACAGAGTATGGTGGCCTGGAACAAATGCCGGATGTTGATTATCACTATCGCCAACCCCAACCACTGCTGCTGTTAGGAAAAGATCAAAAAATTTATTATCGTACCGATCTCAATCACATTGATATCTTATCTCCGTCTCAATTGCGGACAACCTTTAATGATCCCTTGAGCCATGGATACACTGAGTTAAGCAGTACATTGGCGGCATTTTCATTAGTGTTCAAACTTCGCGTACTCCCCTTCTACAGCAGCCAAGTCATACCCCTTACTGCCGAGCAACTGAAATTGCTGGAGGCGGAAGAAAGTGAACTCAATCCAGGGAGAAAGCCGATACCCCAACCGCCAACTGTACTCGTACACAAGCCTGTTGCGACTCCGGCATGGCAATACGCTGCAAGCGATCACGCTGTCATGCAGGGACTAGTCAAGAATGGTTTATTAGCTGCTTCTGGTAAAAAAGCTCGTTCCGTGGACCAAGAAATCATTTTAGATAGCGAGACCGCATTAAGCCCTTCTTTGTAAAGGAACGAGTAGTCTGAGTACCGTACAACGGGGTTAATAACCTCGTCATTCCAAGCGTAGTGAAGGAAATTCTGGCAGGACAACGCGCTACGGCGAGGAGAACCCTCGCTACGCTCGGGATGGCGTAAGGGACTGGGAATGGTTGAAAAATATCCTGGGTTACGCTTTTGCCTTCACCCAGGCTACAACTCGCTCATATTCACCCTACACATTGCTCAGCGCAGAAGAAGAAGGCTTATCTTCCATTGGGTGAAAATTATCAAGTTCCAAAAGATTACCTTCCGATTGTGTTCTTCTAAAACGAGAAAATCTTTGCAGTGGCGATAAGTGCGGCTCTTTTTTAGAGGATGCAGCTTGCTTCTCGAGAATCAATTCGCCCTTCAAACGCGATACATCTTTTTCCAAATCCGGTACGCGAGATGCATTTGTTTCCAACTCATCGAAACGAGAGGCCTTTTTCTCCAATTCCTCTATTCTCACTAGATGACTAATGCCCGTATTAAGATCAGCAATCGCTTTTTCCAAATTGGCGCTTTCTTCATCGACAACGTCTGATTTGCATAATTTATCAATCTTTTTCTTATCGAGCCCACGCCAGCGACTGATTAGGTTTTCAATTCCTGGACGTTCAACAAACCAGTACACACCAAGTGCCGCTAAACCGACAACAAACCCGAAACCAATACTGCCAACCACAATAGGCCACGCCGTTGCTGACATGCTCGCAAAGAAAATGCCTGCAATAGCCAAAGCAACACTTTTTCCCGCAAAAAAACCACCGTTAAAAAAGATCAACCCAGCAACGCCGGCGGTGAGGTATTTCCCAGCTTTTAAGTAAGGATTATCCAAAGCAGCATGCAGCTCATCTCGTGCTGCTTTTAAATCCTGATGTCGTTGTGCCAACATGCGTAAAAGATCGAGATCCGCTTGAAGTTCGTCCTTAGTTTTACCAGAAATTTTACCAAGTCGTTCCCGAAGCGCTTTTATTTGTTTAAATTGCTCGAGTAAAATATCGAGCAATTGGGGTGTTTCTGAAGATTTGATTTTTAAATTTTTGGAAATTTCTACCAAGTCAAAGCTATAAAATACAATAATGGAAAGGATGGAAAATAGGGTACCTGCGGCAAAAATAACAGCGCTAGGAATTGAAGAAAAAATTCCCATGAATGCGGTAACCCCATCGAATCCCTCACAACCAAAATAAACTGTTCCTGCAAGTGCTAATAACCCATATTTGAGTCTCGCTGACGCATCTGCACTGGTGCTATCATCCTCCTTTTCTCCAGCAGGACTTAATGATTTATTCAAATCGTCTAACAACGAAGCTTGTAATGAGGCGATTAAAAAAAATGCTTTATCACTGGTCTGGGTATTAGAGGTTTGCTTAATCCATTGAATCAAAACCTGTCTTTCAATCGTTGTTGTAATATTGTGCAACAGCGAGGTTTGCTTAGAATCGCTTTCGATTAATTTTTTAATTAGATCTTGGCTTGTCGTACTCAGTTCAATGGTCATATAGTCTCCCCCCCCTAACTCTTTGGTGCTCTTTATAAAGCAATGCAAGGGAATATCTGCATATGATACTGATTATTTATTAAACAAATATTAAGTTGTAGATGTAATTTGTAAAAAAATGCTTTTGTTTTGTTAAATAGGAGTAAAATCAAGAGAAATAATCTAAATAACTCGCTTCTTTATTGTAGCGGCAGAAAAAATGTATGCTTATGAACAGTGGCATCTGGATGATGTGCAATATCAATAAAAATCGCTCTTACTCCATTTTTAGGAGAAGAGCTTGACTTCAATTACTGCTTCACCTAATGAATAAAAGGAGATTTTCGATGATAATTTTGTATTCCTATCCAGAACTCTTTGGCTTACCCGATAACAATCCTTTTGGATTGAAGGTGGATACCTTTCTTAGATTAGCCCAAATAGAGTTTCAGCATGAACATATTGTTAATACCCGGAATGCACCGCGAGGACAGTTACCTTATCTGGATGATGCAGGACGTATCATTACGGACAGTAATAACATACTGCATTATCTTTCACAAAAATACGTTAACCTGGATCACCATTTAACATCAGAACAAAAAAATACTCATTTCTTAGTGAATCGCATGTTAGACAATCATTTGTATTGGGTTATGTCCTATTCGCGTTGGCAAGATGATCAATTTTGGCCTTTATTCAAAGCGGAATTCTTAAAACAGCTTCCTCAATTATCCGAAACCTCTCTTGAAAAGATAAGAAAATACAATATTGAGAAATATCATTATCAAGGGATTGGCAGATACTCCAGCAAGGAGGTATATCAATCAGGCATTGAGGATTTGCAGGCAATTCATCATATTTTAGAAGCTAATGAGTTTATATTTGGTACTACCATCCATGCTTTGGATGCCTGTTGTTATGGATTTTTAGCCAACATTGTTTATTTTGATATCGATACGCCGTTAAAGGAATTTATGATGAAAACCTCTCTAAGTGATTATACCCATCGAATCAGAGCGTTATTGAGCTATTAGTCCAAATGAGTTCTAGAGCGTGCAGCTCTTTCTCGGTTAAAAGTTCATATTTGCTCATGGCATTTGTGGTAAGGTTTGGGTAATGCTCAAGACATTTTTTAATTAGCTTTAATAAATCACTTTCATTTATAGGCTTGATTATAAAATCAATCGCCCCTGCTTTTATCGCTTTAACAGCCATAGGTATGTCTCCATAGGCTGTGATAATAATTACCTTGAGCAAGCTGTTTTGCCGTTTTAATCGTTCAAATAGCTCTAACCCATCCATGTCCGGCATACGCACATCAGTAATCAAACAGCCTATATAATCCGGATTATATTGTTCCAGAAAAGTTTTTGCATTCAAATAGGTTTTCACTTCAAAGTTCATAGACTCAAAAAGCCATTTTAAAGCACGTAATACATTCTCATCATCATCGACAATATAAATAGTCTTATTCATTGTAAGGCCCCGAAGTTTGCTTAGGCAGTCTAAAAGAACTTATCGTCCCCTCCCCTGAGGGGTTTTTTTCTATCTTGAAATGCCCACCATGGGCTTCAATTATTTTTCTACAAATACTTAAGCCAAGACCTAAACCATATTCCTTAGTGCTATAACATGAAGCCAGTAGATTATCGAGCACATTTTGTGCAACTCCTGGACCATTATCCCTAATGATAACCAGTACCTCAGCATCATTATTTTTTATTTGAATCAACAAGATTGGGTTCGTTGTTTGTGCATCAGCCATGGCTTCAAATGCATTATTAATAAGGTTTAAAAATACTTGTCGCATTTGATTTCGATCTAAAGAGACTTCTGTTAAATCTTCATCTACTTCATATTGAACGGTTCCAGAAAAATTGGAATACAATTTGGACAAAACTACAGATTGTTTGGCTAATAAAGCCAAATTAACTCGCTCAAAGTGTAGTTCCCCATGCGTTACAAAACTTTTCATCCGCTTAATAATCGTATTGATTAATTCAACTTGTTCCAGTGCCTTTTGAAGGACATCTATAAATTCATTTGCCTCCTTACCACCCTGCTGCAAACGTAAAATACTCCCAAGAAGATAAGAGTTTAGGGCTGATATGGGTTGAGCGATTTCATGAGCTAATGACGATGCAGACTCCCCTGAAAAATAACATCTTGAGATACGATCGAGCGTTGCCTGCTGTAATTTAATTAATTCCTGATTCTTTTTGTGTTCGGTAATAAAATGCCACGTCCCAATCATTTTAATCGCATTATTCTCCGCATCGCGAATATAACGACTCTGAGCCGATACCCATTCATAATGCCCTTGCATCGATTGAATCCTGAAATCCGCCTTATGATCCTCAAAATAGGCGAAAGATTCGAGTAATGTATTAGCAACCTCTTCACGATCTTCTGGATGAAGTCGTGTTATAAAATGATCAATATGTCCCACTACGCTGTCTGGGTTTAAAACGGATAAAGATTTAGAATAACCAAAATCAATGACTTCATTGGTGCTCAAATCCCACTGCCAAACGTTTAATTTGCCGACCTCTAATAATTCCATTAAATAATCACGAGAGATTTCGTAAGTGAGCTTATCTGCGAATAGATCCTCAACGCATTTTAAATCAATAGACATCTTGGATTTTATCATTATGTATCCTCTGTGATTGAGTCATCCTTTCCATGACTCATACAGTTCGTCGCATAAGAAACCATTCTTTCGCTTTTAAAAATGATACCACAGTATTAATACATAATATGAGTTAATATATACCATAATGTTTTTTTATATAAACATTTAGTTGAGCATAAAAAAAATACGACTTGGATTCTTTTTTCCAAGTCGTTATTGAAAGGGTTTAAATTGAGCTCAGTCAGCTAATTCATAAGGGATATAAATTGGATTCCATATATTGGCAGCAAGTTCATTTTCAAGCTCAGCCTCATTGACCCCAGCCAGACCTTCTGAAATGGCTTGTTTCCCCACGGCTTTAGCTACCGCAAGACTAATTGCGCGAAGATCTGCAATGGGGGGGAGAAGATTTGCCGACTTATTTTTTCTTGCAGGAGAACATTCTGCTAGCGCAAGCGCCGAGGCCTTGATCATACCATCAGAAACACGTTTTGCTTTTGCTGAGATGATACCTAATGCTAATCCTGGGAAGATGTAGGAGTTATTTGTTTGGTCAATATGAAACACTTTTCCATTATACTGAACAGGTTCAAATGGACTTCCTGTTCCTATCAGAGCACGTCCATCAGTCCAAGTGAGAAGGTCTTGTGGCACTGCTTCACTATGAGAGGTTGGATTAGAGAGAGGGAAAATAACAGGTCTGTCTGTGTATTTAGCCATAGTTCGCACCACTTCTTCGGTAAACGCACCTTGTTGCGCCGAAACCCCGATTAATGCGGTAGGTTTTACATTACGAACGACATCCAGCAAGCCAATTTCCTCACGGTTACTGACTTGCCATCCGGCGACTTCGGAACGTTTGCGAGCAAAAGCGGCCTGATCATCTGTCAATCCTTTACCACCTTCGACCAGAAGGCCATACCTGTCTACTGCATAGATGCGATCTCCAGCTTCTTCATCGCTTAATCCTGCCCCCTTAAGAGCGCCGTGTATTAATTGCGCAATTCCATGGCCAGTTCCCCCAAAACCAAGGAACACAATTTTTTGATCCTTGAGTGGAATTCCAGTGACATTAATAGCGGAAAGCAGTGTACCTGTCGCCATTGCAGCAGTTCCCTGTATATCATCATTAAAAGTACATAGTTTGTCTCGATACCGGCTCAACAAACGAGCCGCATTTGCACCAGCGAAATCTTCCCATTGCAGTAGAACATGTGGCCAACGACGTTTTACTGCGGATATAAATGCATCAACAAATTCATCATACTCAGCTCCGCGAATTCGCTTATGCCGCCAGCCAATATAAAGCGGATCGGCCAATCGTTCTTCATTGTCTGTTCCTACATCCAGTAAAATGGGTAAACAATATTGAGGTGGAATACCAGCCAAAGCAGTGTAAAGTGCCATTTTACCAATCGGAATTCCCATTCCACCAGCACCTTGATCACCAAGGCCAAGAATACGTTCACCGTCACTGACGACAATACATTTAATCAAGTCATAACGCGGATGAGAAAAGATTTTATCAATCAGGTTCTTATTGGGATAACTAAGAAATAGACCGCGAGGCTTACGAAATACTTCACTGAACTTTTGACATCCTTCCCCAACTACAGGGGTATAAACGATAGGGAGCATTTCCTCAATATTGTTAATGATCAATGAATAAAAAAGGGTTTCATTGTTATCTTGCAGATCGCGCAAAAAGCTGTATTTTTCTAAGGGGGTTGGCAATGCCGTCAATCCATCATGACGACGTTTTTGCTGTTCCTGTAAGGTACTTACTTGGGGCGGTAATAAACCATGAAGTGCGAAACTATCCCTTTCAGCATTAGTAAACGCAGTGCCTTTATTTAATCTGGAGTTATTGAGCAGATTATAACCGGTTAATTTTGTTTTGATGACGCCATCTTTGAGATATTGAGTTTCTTGATCCGACTTTTTCATTTCAAGGTCCTTTTTGATAAGATTAAGTGTATAAACGTTTACGTTAACAAAGCATCGCAATATTGAAGGTAAAACTCACAGCCATTAAGTGACAACGAATCCCCTCTCCCATTAGTGGGAGAGGGGCTGGGGTGAGGGTTCATGAACCAACTCAACACCCTCATCCGCTCTAAAGAGCCCCTTCTCTCCATGGGGAGAAGGGAAATGTATTTCACTTAATGAATGTGAAGGCCCCTACTCTGGCAAAGGGATAAATTCTTTTTCATCACCAGGTATTTTCCCAAACTTTCCTTCTTTCCAATCCAGTTTCGCTTGCTCAATTCGTTCTCTCGAACTGGACACAAAATTCCACCACACGTAGCGTCTCTCCTCTAAGGCAGCACCTCCCAGAATAATCATATGCACCTCAGAATCCGCCACCACTTTGAGCTCAGCTCCAGGCTTAAGAACTAACATCTGCGTGGCATTATAGATTATATTGTCAATGATTATCTTACCACTTAAAAGATGAATTGCGCGTTCTTCTACGGTTGGTGGAATGATCCACTCAGAATGTGCCTCCAACTTGCATTCAACAAAAAGTGCATCGGTTTGAGTCATCACAGAAGATTTAAGTCCCATCCACTCCCCAGCAATGACTCGAAAATGCATTCTCTTATCATTATGAGCAGGGATTACGCTTTTATCATAATGTGTAAATGAAGGATTCGTTTCTTCTTTATTAAGAGGTAATGCAAGCCAACATTGAATGCCAAAAAAATGTTGGGGATAAAAACGGTCCTGTTGCGGCGAACGCTCTGAATGAGCAATTCCTCGTCCAGCAGTCATTAAGTTGACCTCACCTGGAACAATAATTTGATGGCTTCCGAGCGTATCTCGATGCTCCAATCGACCCGAGAATAAATAAGTCATCGTTGATAAACCGATATGAGGGTGTGGGCGTACATCAATCCCCTTTCCCGTATCAAGTTCACTAGGGCCTGCTTGATCCCAGAAAACAAAAGGCCCCACCGTTCTTCTTTCTTTAGCAGGTAATATACGTTTTACTTTAAATCCACCAAGATCCACTGCTCTCGGAATCAACTCCACGCTGATTTGCTTGGGACAATCCTGAGTCTCACCGCGTGGGTCTTTTGCATTAAAATAACTCATACTTCCTACTCTCCTAGACAATTCTAGGCCACAATATTCGTGCTGCAGCATTTGATAAGCATAGCCTAAATTAAGCGTTTCTGTCGCTTGCAAAATAAAAGAAAATTCTTAGACATAATGATAAAAAATTAACTCTCAACCTATTTAATGACTATACTTATAAATAATTTGTGTCAGGGAAGAATTAATATGAATGTTCATTACTTTGATTGGTCTCAAATAAAAAAACACTTTTTTAGTTTAATCATCATCTTTTTATTTCTAGATTGTTTGAGCATAACCTCTTTTGCAGCGCAACCTATCCTAATAAAAAATCCGGATGGCTCATCTGTAGAAACCAAGGCCGATGGGACGAAGATTATTACCAACGCGAATGGATCTTCAGTGGTAACCAAGCCTGACGGAACTAAGATTATTACCAATGCAAATGGCTCATCTGTAGTAACCAAATCCGATGGCACTCAAATTGTGACGAATGCGGATGGCTCCTCAGTTCAAACTAAGCCCGATGGAACCAAAATTGTAACTAACGTGGATCATTCGTCTGTAATCTATAAACCCGATGGAACAAAGATCATCACGAACACCGACGGTTCATCAGTTCAAGTGAATCCTGATGGAAAGAAAATTATTAAGGATCCTAGTGGCAAAATTCTCAACTAGTTGAGAGACGTAAAAGCCCTACGCTTATTAGGTCAGTCCACTCACTTCTTAAAAAATTGAATGTGTTGCCAAAGCTTCAATTATTTTAATCAGCCTTCTTACAGTTTTGCTTAAATTTCGCGACGAATTCATCGAGCATGTTTTGCGTTAACTTATTTTTACCCTCAGCATGATAAGAAGCAAATAGTTGATTAAAACATGGCTGGAGTGTTCCTTGCTCAGTCATCTCTTGCATGTCTTTAGCATGTTCTAAATCAACAAAATTCAACTGCAACTGCGCATTGGAGTTCAGCTTATAATATGCTTTTGCAACACAACAAATGGCACAAGCCGCCAAATCATCATAGGCTTTAACTTTTAAATCAGATGTCTTAGATAATGCAATAAGATCATAGGCAGTCTGGTTTTGACTAAAACTTAAGTGATTATTTACTACTGATACATCTTGTACGCCCCCATTACAACGATCACCACCAACCAGCATTTCGATTTCTAAAGTACGGGTATTTTTTCTCTTTACCTTATAGAGGGTAGTGAAGTCTCCGGTACCTCCGCCGCTATTGATGGTGTAAAGCCAATACTCATTATTTCCAGCATTAAAAAATTTATAATAGCTATATCCTTCTGCTGGACCTGGATATTCAGGATCTTGCCAATTATAGCCTATATACCCTTTAGCAATTAAACTGGAATTATGTCCTTTTACAGCATATTTAGCTTTCGCTAATCCACAGTCTTCCAGATCAATTTCCTTGCCTTCGGAGTTAAAAAAACATAGCGCATCAATGGGTTGATTATGGAACATCAAATCAGCAGGAACAGCTGCACTAATTTTTGCGGCAAATACCGAGGAAAAAATAATAAAGCCGAGTATTCTAATCTTCATTTTAAAAGCCATTCCTTAAATGTTTTACTGCTGCTAACGTTTTATTCAACAGAATAAACCATACCCGTTTGTGCACCCTCAACACTTTTACTAAACGCCAAAGCAACGCGACGTGCAGGTACCGATTCAAATCCGCGAAAAAAAGGAGCATATCGATTCATTGATTCTGAGAGAACAGTAGGGCTTACTGCATTAATACGAATATGATGAGGTAATTCAATCGCCGCACTTTTTACAAATGAATCAATCGCGCCATTGACCATGGCTGCAGAGGTACCCATAGGGATTGGATCATGACTTAAAATACCACTAGTTAAAGTAAATGATCCCTCTTTATTGATGTATTTTATCCCCTCTAACACCAGTCGCACTTGCCCCATTAATTTACTATTCAGACCTAAAGTATATTGTTCCTCAGAAAATTTGGTTAATGCTTCAAAACATACTTCTCCGGTAACAGCAACAACGGCATCGAACGAACCGATTGATTGGTACAGTAATTCAATCGAACGGGTATCTCGAATGTCAACTTGAAAATCACCACTCGTATGCCCCACTTTAATTACCGTGTGGCGTTGAGCTAATTCTTCACAAACTGCATCACCTATTGTTCCAGTTCCACCGACTACGATAACTTTCATTTTGCTTTTCCTTTTGTCAGAGATCAGTCCTTACCAAGATCTATTCTAGACCATATAGCTGTTCTAGAATGTCATCAATGCCTTTTCGAGCAGCTAAAATTGCTGAGGCAGTTTTACAGTTCATTTGATTCGCATCCCCTAACAGCCTGTAAGAACGATGCAAATTCGTTCTGGCATTAAACCAGTATTCTTTTAATATGAATTGCCCGCCATGCTCTACTAATCGGGCAGACTCTTGCATCAAAGAGGAACAAGCGTTTGTCTGATTCGTACTTAATTGGTCAATTTTTTGCGATAATTCATCACATTGATTGGCAAGATAAGCTTTCTCCTCTTCAGGCATGCTGTATGCAGAAAGAGAACATAGAAACAGTGAAGTACTGATAAGAAGTTTTTTGAGCATTTGATCATCCTTTAACAATTGAGGTCCAAAATGTTCACACAAGATTCTTACATGGTATTTTTCACTTTTCAATCCTGGCTATCATGAACTGACGACTCGTTACTCAATAAAAAAAATCAATTAATAAAAATAGGACGTGTTGCCAATTTATCCCCACCGGCTACGTGCCGCGACGTGTTCGCGGCATCCAGGAAATGGTCAAGTTAAAGAACTTAATTCATTGCTCTAATCTAATGATTAATAAGAGCAAACTCATAATATATCGATTTCAATATCAAGTATAAAACGAGTTTGCAATGGCTAGACTAGGAAAGAAACATCAAGCGATAGGGAAATCCGTTGGTGGTAATACAACAAAAATTCATAGGGCAGTTGATGCTTGCCGCCTTCCGATTGAATTTCAATTGACTGGCGGAGAGGTACATGATGCTAAAGCAGCTTCAGGTCTCATTGAAACACTCCCTAAAGCTGATTACACCATTGCAGACAAAGGATATGATAGCGAGGAAATTCGAGATCAGATTAGGCAAAAATCATCTACTCCAATGATTCCTCGGAAGACGAACTCTAAAACTGGGAATGCTGATATTGATTGGGGTCTATACAAATATCGTCATCTAGTTGAAAACGTATTTGCGCGACTTAAACATTTTCGAGCTGTTGCCACAAGATATGATAAATTGAAGAGAAATGATGCGTCAATGCTCGCAATGGCTTGTTCCTATATTTGGCTACCAATGTAATCCGTGAAATTTAGGTGATATCATCGCATTGAGTCCAACACTCTGATCAAAACAAGGAAGCCAAATGAAGTCATTTATGTCTATATTATGGCAAGCAAGCGAAATGGTACACTATACGCTGGTTCAACATCAGATTTAATTAAACGAGTATGGGAACATAAAAACAGCCTGATTCCGGGATTTACAGCTAAGTACAATGTACATATATTGGTTTATTACGAGGTTCATGAAACCTATATAGAAGCTGCTCGACGTGAAAAGCGATTCAAAAATTGGCCCAGGCAGTGGAAGTTAAATTTGATTGAGAACCTAAATACAGAATGGCATCATCTTTATGAAGAAATTTGCCACTGATTAAGATCGGCTGGTTGCCGCGAACACGTCGCGGCACGTAGGCGGTGGGGATGAATTGTCAACACGCCCTAATGAGTGTGCGATAATAAATCTTAACTATTCGATAATATTTAAGACTTTGTTAATAATAGACTGATAGTATGAAAAAAAATTAAAACCTGGGACCACGAAGATGTTTTACTATTACGCTGATAAGCAAATTGCAAATTATTATAAATGGGGAACGAACGAGAAAGGAGAGCCCGAGTTTTATCATTTAGATAATAACCAATGGACACCATTTCCCATTCTAGGCAAGAAAAAAACCGACATGGGTTGGGAATATGATCTGGGTAACATTCATTCAGTTCGGATTACTCTGCATACATTTAATGATTCCAATAGCATGAGTTTGTCATTTTTTACTCGTCCAAAAGAAGGTCTTTTTGGAAAAACCCAAATTATTCCACTTCATTTAATAAATAAAAATTTAGTGCCATTTCAACAGGAGACCGCGAAGGTTCCTGTTGAAACCATATCCCATAAACCGGCTCCTTCATCTCAACCCAACAGCAAGTTAAAAACTTATAGCCTGACCCCTGATCAAAAAGAAAGGCTGGAGCAACATAAAGAAATGCTTAAGGGTCGTTGGTTTGAACGTCGTATCCATGATTATCTATTTTTTTGCCAGGGACGTACCAAAACTGAGAAAATCAGAGAGATCACTAAATTGCTTCATGGCGAAGCCTGCGATCCTGATGTGGTGGAACAAGGACGTACTGGCAAAATTGTAAAGGGATGAATGGTTATTTTCAGACTGTATTTATTGCGACCGAAACCAATTTAAGTGCCGCCGCAATGTGGCACTGATTCTCAGAGAGAACCCCAATAAATCGTTCATTTTTATAGGGCTCCTCATTACCTTATCCTTTTGTATCACATAGAGGTTACGCTTACTTATCTTGGATTCTTTATTTCTGTTATTGATTGCATGATAATAAATGCTGCAAAAAAAAATCATCTATTTTTATTCGATAAAAATAATAAAAAAGGACAATTATGTATCGATTGATTACTCAATTACTCTCTTGTGTTCTGATGATCATGAGCACTTCCGTTTTTTCTGCCCCCATCGAAATCAATCTTGAACCCAATAAGGCTACTGTTTTGGCCAATACGAACACACAAACACTTTCTTTATTATGTGAAATACATGCGGTTGCAAGCGCAAAAAATTATATTTCCATTCAGGTTATTAGTGGAAAAGGTATGTTCAATGGAACGAGCCTGAAACAAGGTGATTCTTTAGTTTCAGCTTTAACCAACCTCCAACAAATTCCCGTAGCAGCAGGTCCTGGGGCCAAGGCGCAAGTCACGAATTTAGGCACGCAACCAATAAAAGCAGTATGCATCTAAGGTGCCTCACATAATCCAGGCTGGTTCCATCCAGCCTTCACTTGCTGCCATCATCTGCATTCTCACCTAAAGAGTCAGCCTGATGTAGGGCATCATACTTCCTGCTTTGTTCTTCCAAGGCCGCTATATCATTGCTGCAAATATACTGCTGCAAGCGATTAAATTTTTCTTCATCCCAACCATAGATGCCCAAGCGAAGAAGGCGATGAATCACCGTGTCGTCAAAACGTTTTTTAACCAATTTAGCAGGGCTACCGGCAACAATACTGTAAGGTTCAACATCTTTCGTCACCACACTATTGGCTGCAATAATCGCTCCCTCACCAATGGTGATACCGGGCATAATCATCGAACGCATGCCAAGCCACACGCCATCATGAATGATTGTATCTCCCTTGCCTTGATATGCTTGCACATAATTGTCTGCAAAAGGATACAAGCAAAACCAATCCGCACGGTGATTATGATTCCCTCCCAACATAATAATTACCTCAGCCGCAATACAGACATAATCCCCAATAAAGAGTTGGTCAATATTCCATTGTGGCTGCCAATTTTTTAAACTGAACTCATCTCCATAGAGATACCTGACGACCGTTTCCTCGAAACTTCCTGTCCATGCATCACTGTAGTAACTGTGGGTACCTTTAACATGAATATTGCGATTCTTAACATTCTTGTGCAGGTACTCTACTCGAGACCAATGTTTCTCTACTGCCGTCATGATGATGATCGTTCCTTTAAAAAAGTTTCATTCTATCCAAAAAGGCAGCAAAAACTAAATTTTTTCAAATATTGTGGATAACCCAAAAAACATTCGTTATCCTCAACGAGGAAGGAGTACTATTAAATCAAAGGAGTGATAAATTATGAATTTTTTCAAAAGAATGGCTATTCCTGTTCTTTCCCTTATGTTTGCTTTACCAACTTATGCAGCAGATACGGCAGGTGGCGGAGACTTTCAAACGCTTTGTACTAATGCTTGGATGAAAAAAGCAGATGAAGCAAAAGATAAAGTAGACTTTAAAAATTTTGGCGAAAAATATTGTGGTTGTGCTGCCAAACAACCTTTAGATAATGATGCCGCAGTTCAAAAAGCAGTCCATCTCTGCATGTCAAGAACCCTGCTGCATGATGCAATGGATTCGTTGGAGGATGAAGTAGGATTGAGTAAAGCAAAAGACAGCGACGTAGCTGATTTTTGCCAAGACAGATGGAATCTCGTTGATCCCAAACAAACAGATGAGGATAAGAAGTTAATAAGTGCTTATTGTGAATGCGCTAAGCCCAAGTTAGTGGATCTGCTCAAAAGATCAAATGATATGACTGATAAACAATATAGCGATGAAATAGATAGCATTGCTGATAATTGTGCTGATAATGCTGTTGCCTCAAAACCCACACCAACAAACTAATCAATGTCCCGTCTCCCTCAGAGGGGGAAGACGGGGACATTTTCTCAAGTGGGATCCGATAGATTAATCGAAACTCCTTCCAGGAATAATAAAGGTTTTTTTATCGCATTGGCCCACTTACTCCCCCAACATATTCGGCAAGGAACAAATCTCCTAATGCAAGCAATCTTTTCTTTGGAGATGTAAATCATGCAGGTGCGAAAAGCAATATGATATTCCAAACCAGCACCAATTTTTTGTGCAATCGCGTCACAATTAGGTTCAATAATTTGTGTTGCTAATGCTTCAGAGGCAAGTATGGATGCTTGGGGAGGTAAATTACTATAAATGCTTTTAAATTCGTTGTCATAAAAAACCATTTCTTTCTCTAAACAATAAGCATAACGATCCCGAGTCAGAGAAAATTGGCATTTACCGCTGTATCGCAAATAATTCGCATGCACATGAGCCGAAGCTAAAAAAAAACTGAATAAAAAAACAAGATAATATGTTTTTTTCATCATACCCTCACCTGGTTTAGTAATCCGGCTTTTGTGCCTAGTTTAGTTAAATGGAAACGACTTAATCCACTATAAATGCTAACGACGCATTAATTCAACTAGGCTGTGTGTTATGATTAATAACTGAATAAAAAGTAGTGATTCCCCCATGCAACACACAAAATATGGTTATAAAGTAAAACAAATCAGCGAAAGTCCTGGATGCAGCTGGTTATTCTTACCCGGTGGTCCTGGTTTGGGCTCTGAGTACCTCACTAACTTATGCAGCAGGTTGCAGTTGCCTGGATCTATTTATCTATTAGATTTCCCGCAAGATGGCATCAATACTCAAGGCAAACTTGATATCAAGTATTGGCAAGAGGGTTTAATTGATTTATTAAAAGACTTTCCTAAACCGGTATTAGTCACCCACAGCTTTTCCGGGATGTTTGCATTAAATTTGCCGGAACTAAAACATCATCTGGCAGGTCTGGTATTAATGAATACCACCACCGAAAACAGTTTTTTTCAGCATGTGAGTTCCATGCAGCAGCAACACCATTTACCTGATTTACTTCCTCCCGCCAGCCAGTATCATTTGGCACCTTCGGATGAGGCATATAAAATGTTTTGGAATACCTATAAACATTACTGTTTTACAGCGGAAGAATTGGTGGAAGGAGAAAAAATCATGCCTCTTTTTGCCTTTAATAATACTGCTTATCATTATGCCATTGAACATTTTTATCCGGATTATTCATGTAAATGGTTTCCAGAAACAATACCCACCTTGACCATTGCCAGTGAGAATGACTTTATTTGTCCGCCCCTAATTTTTATGAACAATGAAAAATTCCAAGACAAAAATTGTATCCATAAAATAATTAGCAAAGCAGGTCATTGTCCTTGGTTACTGTTTTTCCATGAGGTGCAGCTTTGCTTTGATGATTTTGTAATGAAACTAAATTCTGTGACAACAAATGAGTTGCCCTATTGATTAGGAGAATAAAATGTATCCAATGACAACCGTAACCGGCTCCCTGTTAGCCTTTGCCTATATCTATCTTTCAGCACGTGTTATTACCTTACGTCGAAAATATAAAGTGCGAGTAGGAAGCAACGAGTTTGTTGATTTGGAAATGGCAATAAGAGCTCACGGCAATTTTGTTGAGTATGTTCCGTTTACACTGATCTTACTCTTTTGTGCAGAAGCAAATAAAGCCAACTGGATGGTGCTTTTAGCTTTGATTTTTTTGTTTATCTTGGGACGAATCTTTCATGCTTATGCGTTTCTTACCAAAGAGCATCCCCTTAAATTTCGTGTCCGTGGGATGATTTTGACCTTTGTCGTTATTGCCTGCCTTTCATTTCTAAATTTAATACTTCTTTTTATAAAATGACAAGGAAGTGAAACGCCCTGAAAAATTTTAACTGCTACAGGTGATTATATTTGCCCGTCCTCAGGGGTGATTTACATGGTCTTGATTGATATTTTTGATTGAATCCATTATGTTTGTTATGAAAATCGCTCCATTTAGGTTAAGGAATGACCTACCGTCTTATAAATAAACATGTTGATATTTATAAATTTCCTGATGAACTGGAATCCAATTTAGGTTCAATTACTCTTGGCGATTTACATGGCAATCCAATCAAACTCATTCATTTTCTTTTTCGCCATCAAATCATTCAATTCAAACATAAAATTAAGAATGTTGAGGCAGCTTATCAACAATTTGTAACGCTTTATGAGCAGTACGGGGCGCTTCTTGAGGAATATTTGGAAAACCGTACGCTCTTACAATTTACACAAATCAAAATAGATAATGCACAAGAACGAATTGCCAATCTAGAGAAACAAATAATAACCGCTGCAACTGCTGAAACCCAAACACTGAGCACCTTGTCTCAATTGAGAGAACAAGCCCTAATCAAGCTACAAGCCGCTGAAGAGGAGCAAAGGAAGTTAAAACAAAAATTATCTGAACCCAAAGAGAAGCTGGCTTACTGTGTCAGCCAATTTAATGATTTCATGTCCCAATTAGAAATCCACGATAATCAAACCCTGATTCGCCTCATTGGAGATGAAGTAGCTGATCGCGGAAATTGCGATTATTTCACCTTTAGAATCCTTAGTATGCTTCGTCGAAACCATTGTCCATTAAATATTTTGATTTCAAACCATAGCAGCGAGTTTATTTATGCCTTTGAACAATTCACGGCGGGGCAATCCTTTATTCCCCCAGGATATATTGGTGATGTACAAATTCCTTCTTTTTGGGGTCTTAAACTGTTACTTGAGCATGATATTATTCACCATGAGGAGTTAACCCAGTTAATCAACGAAAGCTATAAACCCTCACTTAAGATATTGGATTATACACTCAATGAAAAGGGTATAACTTTATTTAGCCATGCTCCGTTTCGTTTCGATACCATTCAATTGCTGGCAGCACGTGTTGGAGTAAATTATGATGATTCCACGGCGAATGCTTTAGCGGAAACCATTGATCAGATTAATCATCAATTTCAATTCTTCATTGATAACAATGTCATGCATTCACTTTTTCATACGGATGCAATTCATGACAGGACCAATATGTCAGAACAAGAAAGAACAGCATGGCCTTTAATTCATCTTTTATGGAACCGTTGGGAGGAGGCTAAAGAAAGCGAGATGGCAAGGCCTGCGACTCACAAAGGATACTCTATTACTTATGTTCATGGTCATGATGGTTTTCAAAGTCTTCTGCCGCACATTTATAACCTGGATACCCTTTGCGGCAAAGATTCGCGAAAAAATGAAGAGGGACAGATTAACAAAGCACTTCGCTTTATCAAAGAGAATCACAATACAAGCATGGATACAACACCATCAGAATCCTATCTTCAAGAAGTTTTAAGATATAAAGTGTTTGACTCAGACGAACGCAGCTTGGCCTTTGAAGTGCACAATAAACAAAAATCACCCAGCGCGGATCTCAATGAGAGTATAAAAAAATTAGGCCTTCTTGGAAAACCTATAGTGCAGTGCTTCACTTCATCCGTGGAATTAAATACACCAACAACGCAACCCAGCCCGAGAGAATTAATTATCAGGCCAGAAAACGAAGAAGATAAGGTAGTCTTGACCTATGATCAATATAGATCAAGACCCAATGGATACTGAATTATCGTTGGTGCTGGAAAAATAATTTCTTATCACCGTAATTGGAAGCCAATAAAGGACTTTCCAACATTAATGTCCCTATACGATACTCGATACCTTGATATTCTCCATAGACTTCATAGATTGGGCCCATGGGTACTTGTGCCAAAGAGATTCTGAAGTCTTCTCGTGAATTTTCAGGGATTAAATCCTTAACCAGGCTCGTTGGTCGAAAATAGATCCGCTCAGGGAACACAGGGATTCCATCAAATTTTCCATCACTCGTCCACGCTGCTAAATGCCATAAAGGAAGATTATTCGCCGGGTCGCGAGTCCATTCAAATATTTTCTCAATAGCACTCAAGGTCCAACTGGTAGGATGAGGTATTTGGTTCGAAAAATCTTTCGCAAAATAATTCCAATTGCCTTTTTGTCCCTCAAGCAAATTCATCACTTGCAAATTTAAAGAAGGATGCTCTGTGATTAAAAATTTAATCGCCATGCCAGGAATATAAGTATCATCAGCTGGAGGAGTTGCTAACGAAAGACGTGCTATGCCTATTGCCCCCGTCTGATAAATACCTGTGAAGGGATGATCCGGTGAGGGAATTAAAGCAATTTTTCCTACTGAACCATTGGCGTGAATGATTTTTACTCGTCCTTCAGGAATTTCATCACTGGCAGTATCAAATGTAGGGCTTAGGTTAAACAATCCTTTTAATTTTTCGAGCACTTCATTAAAACTATTGCCCGTAAGCTGGGGTAGGGGATCTTCTTCATGGCTTGAGGTAATTTCAGCCCATAATAAATCACGCTTTTCATCAGCAGTTAATTCCTGGTAGTAGCAAGGTAATTGAGCATATAAACCAAAACTCATGAAAAAATAGATGAGCCCACTAAAAATCAAAATCAAACGACGATACATCTCAACCTCCTTGTCTTCAAAGTTATTTTTTTGACAGAGTATACGAAATGACAACGGTTTTCCAGGTCATGTATTCATTAAGTTTTTTAAGAAAAATAGGGATAATTTGCAACACAAAAGATAAAAAAAGACTCACCAAACCGAACGTAGCAAGAGCGTCCCATGCTGTAGCATAATACAACAAGAGAAGATTTTCGCGGCACTTGGAATAACAGCAAATAACCTCGGTTAGGGCTTTGCCTTCACCCTGGCAACATCGAGCGTGTCCCTAATCATGACTTCATAAAATGGTCATAAATAGCACGACTTGCTAGCGCGATGGCGCGACTGCGTGGATAATCACTGGCTGATTTCGATTTAACATACACGGCAATGGCAACATGGCCTTTATTATTAGGTAATGTAATAATGCCAACGTCACTAACGAAACGATACAGTTTTTTCGACCCGGGGTATCTTAAATAGTCCCGCTCATAAATAGACCATGTTCCCGTTTTATGGGCTACTTTAACATTGGAAGGCAATAATCCTTTTATTCTGCTGCGACCGGTTCGGCATTGCTCCATAATGTTCATAAGAAGATTAGTACTTGATTCTGAAAGTGCTTGTTTTTTATATAATTTAACCAACAATTTTGCCATATCATTAGGTGTGGTGGTATCGCGGATGTCCTTTTCAAAACGCTGCCAAGCTTGCTGCTTTTCTTTCAGAGGAACACGATTCGATATTTTTTGCCAGGAATATACCGGCTGGCGTTTTGTTAAAAAGGAACGATCCACATGATTTGTATCCACAAACATTTCCATAATGGAGCGATTAATAAAAATATTGTTTAAACCAAGCGCGCTCATACGCTGTGCTACATATTTAGGGCCATTAGCGGCCTGTAATAATGCATCACTTGCGCTGTTATCACTATTTTTGAGGGTATGCATCAAGATTTGTTTCAAAGAAATATTCAATTTTTTCTTTTCGAATAAATAATGAAGTGCCCCAGAGCCAGGAACCGAATTACGTGCATCCATTTTAATTACACGATTTAAAGAGTCTTTTTTCTCATCAACACGGTGTAAAAAAGCCATCGCAATGGGTAATTTAATTGTGCTCGCCATGAAGAAACGCTGATTGCTATTATGCGCAATCACTTTATTTTTTTCTATATAAATGGCAGTAATCCCCATGACTGTATTTGATTTTTTTTCAATAGCATTTAATTTTTTAATCAGTTCTGCATCGCTTGGAGCAGCAAAACCGCTCACTGAACAGACAAGACCCAAAAACCAACACGCCAGTAATTTTTTCATAAGGTATTTAATCCATTGCTCATTATTTTTATTCAATTTTTTAGCGTAATAACCAGTAATATATTCACTACTGTATCTTTTAAATCGTATGATAAAGCGTACGTTAGAAATTTCCCTATCCGCATGCAACAGTCCATAGTGTGTTAGGATGGTTTGTGACTTAGATAAGGGATTTAATTTTCTTTATCGCATTGTGACCATTTTCACTATCGATGCAATAAAACTTATAATGCATGTAGCAATTTTTATTCTATTTTTAAATTGATTACAACCTATTGCACATTTTGAGAAACATATTGCCCGCCATTAATTCACAAAGAATAAAAAACACCCATCGCACTCTCCTCTTGGTTCACCTCCTTTAAAACAAATTCATTCCTATTATCCTGAATAAAACTCCGGTCGCTTATTTCTCTATTGTGTATTTGCTGCAAGCGGCGATTAAAAGTCCTAAATTAACAAAAATATGGCCGCAAATTATATACAACCCCCAAAGATCATCAAGAATCATTTTGATTTAAGTCTTCGCGCTTACTCTTTTGCCTCATCCTTTAGCGTTCGTAAGAAGATACCAATTTTCCATATACTTGATTAATTCCTCCCTATTCACCGGCATCTGAGTTAAACCTATATATTTATCTGGACGAACCAATACAGCAGTAGGTCGCTCAATTTTAAATCGCTGATGCATCGTTTGATTTTCATCAATCAAGATGGAAATCTCTTCATCAACTGGAGTCATTTCAGATTGAGGCAGTATAATATGAGTCTTGATTAAACCTTTAAATTGCTGCGTAACAGCCCTTGCAAGTTCAGAGAAAACCAACCGTTGGTTATTATTGTCAGGTTCCAGTCCCATAAATAAAAATAAATGATGCAGCGTTCCTTGAGTAATTTGCTGCAATTCCTTTTTTTCTTTGCTTTTTGCGTCAATAAAAGGAGAATTAATGAGAAATCCACCTATTTTGAATTGGGTTTTTTCACCCAATACTTTGACTATAGGACTGTTCGCATAGCTCACCGACAACTCAGCAAGATTATACATGACAAAATTTTTAACTGCGTCGAATGACATGGCCATCTTTAATAGGAAATTACGTAAAAAAATCATCACCGGATTACTCATCATAATCAAACGAGTCATTACTCCAGTATCTTTTAATACCCCCGCAGCAATTGGATGACGTTCGCGATGATAACTATCCAGTAACGCATCGCTTGCCAGTCCTTTTTGAACCAGTGCTAATTTCCAAGCGAGATTATAAATATCTTGTAATCCGGTATTTAATCCTTGCCCACCCATAGGACTATGAACATGAGCAGAGTCCCCAGCAAAAAATACTCGCCCATAACGATAGTTTTCGATTTGCTTGTGATCAATACCAAATTGACTGATCCAAACTGGATCATGTAAGGTTGCAGCATCTGTACAGCGCGCTTTAAAGACGCGAATGATGTCTTCGATTGTGGGGGATTGATGCATGACTTTTTCAGGCGCAGTCATGACCAAACGATAACGTTTGTCTCCCATTGGGAAACACGCAGCAGGTCCTTCATTACTTACGTAGATAATAAATTTATTCTCCGGGAGTTCCCAATCAATAAGCAGATCAGCCAGCCACCAAGTTTGTTTAAAAGAAGAGCCTAAAAATTCAGCATTAACTAATTTTCTTAGCGTACTGTGCGAACCATCGCAAGCAATAATCCAGTGTGATTGTACTTTTTCAATGCTGCCATCAGCTTGTTTTATAGTAGAAACGGTATAGTTTGCTGTTTCTTCGATTTCAGTTAATTCAGTTTGCCATTCAACATGCAAACCTCGATCAACTAACCCCTGATGAAAAATGTGTTCCGTTTTGCTTTGAGGAAGATCAATTACAAAATGATAATCCGCTTCAACATGTGCATAGGTCGCGTGGATTAATTCTTTTCCCTTAGACTTAAACAAAACGCCATCTACTTTTTGTCCCTGGATGAGTACTTCATCAAGGAAACTACAATCCCTAAGCAGATCAAGTGTTCGAATATGAATGGCCAATGCCTTAGATTTATCACTGAGTGCCGACTTTTTATCAATGATCCGACAACTCAAACCTTGACGAGTCAGCTCGTTTGCGCAAAATAAACCAACAGGCCCTGCTCCAACTATCAGTACATCCAATAACTTATCAGACATATCCACTCCGTGTTTTAATCTGGTCTTTTAGGGCAAAGAACTATTATTCGAACTGCTTAATCCATACGGTTCATTATAGTATATTAAGCCTTGTTAATCTTCGCCATAGGCAAAAAAACCTATTGATTTTTCTTGTATTTTCCTATTTAAAAATTCAGCTGCTGTGAACCAACTTCATCACACGATTGAGAAAGTCGGGACCAGGATCATCTTTATCTGTTTGATAATTGGGATCCCGTTCGAGCCAAAGAGAAGTTTTTTTAAAATTTAAATAGTCATTATGTCCGATAACATATTTTATTTTTGGATATTTCTTTTTGAGATAACACACCAAAAAAGCATTTGCTTTGGTTTGGGCGTCGGTTAAATCATCTTTGCTGTCAATTCCACCTACATTTTCAATGCCAATTGCATAATGATTCAATCCTATAACATGTCGTGCCATCCAATGCTCCGGCATGAGTTGATAAATACTTCCATCCCGATCCACTACAAAATGGGTTGATACGTTCAAGTCACCAGGTAGCTCTTTAATTCGTGGTGAATTTTTAGGGAAGGTCGGTGGATTAAATACACGAAAAGTGGCGGCCAACGTCGGAATACACGTCCAATGCAAAACAATCATTCTCGGTTCAATTTCAATGGATGTTGAGTCAATTCCATAATGAGTTAATTGATACTGGCGTGTTAACGCAATACGTTGTTGATCAAATTGAATTGGTGCTTTATGGATTTCTTGTGAATCATTGCAAGAAAAAGCATGCACCATCGAACTTATAAAGAATGAGCAAACTAAGAAAATTTTCATATTATTTTTTTAATACCATAAAATAAGCGGCCACATAATCGGGTAAGTGGCGGGTTGCTTGAGCGAAAGCCCCTCTTCCTGCATAGCTACCCGCTAAAAAATCAACTTGATACACATTATTTTCGAATGCTCCACCTGTGTCCGCAAAAATACCCGCTCGCGTCACGAGATTTCCTGTCCGACTAGGATATTGCACCATCAATAATTTTCCCAAACCAAACTGCTCAAGATCCGCTGCAAAAGTCACCTCCGTATTTACGGTGATTTTATGATCAGCATCCTTTCCATAACCTTTGATGCCTGCCACCTGTTTAAAATACCAATAGCGCTCTTGCTGATAAGGGTTTTGGGTTTTATCGTAGGCAATATTGTTACAACGATGAACATTAAAGGTCTTTGTCTGGTTCTTACCAAAATCAGCAACCACAGTCCCCTGCATTAATGCCGCTTCAATGTCTTCTCGACTCAAATAACCCAGAGCAGGGACATTCTTATTCGTTAAGGCACCTTTTAGGATGGCTTGTTTTCCATATTGAAAACGTGTGAGTCCAGGCTTAGCATCTGCTTCCTCTAGAGTCAGTAACGCCTCATCCTTAGGAAGACCATAAAGAGCAAAAGGATAGACTGCACTGCGCTTGCTTGATGCCGGAGCACGATGAACATAATACTTGGTCATTAAAATTTTATCTTTGGGTAAATGAGCAACAAGTGGTTTTTGCACACTCAGAGACCTGGCTTGCTCAAGATCGGGATACCATCGAACAAAATCGAAGTGATCTTTAACAAAAGCAGGATTATTCAATTCGCTTTGATGCTCGCATATAAACACCAAGGTCGCTTTAACTCGGGCAAGTGGGACTTTAAAAACTTTTCCTTCATGAATCACTCGAGGATCATAACCATTGCCCTTATTTAAATAAGCCAAGGTTTCTTTAGCTGTAGCGCATAAGGCAGGCCCGTTGATTTCATAGCGAGCTGTTGGTGATGGTTCAGCTGGCACAAAATGAGGGGCAGCAACAGCCCCAAGGTTCATTAATAAGAAAAAAATACCAAAAAAAACTTTTATTTTCATCGTAGACGACAACTGATTGTTAAATCAAAAGGATATCATAGATAGGTTGTTAATTCTAAAAATGAAATATGAAAAACCAGGGGCCCTTAGTTTCAAGATCCCATGATTTGTTTTTTTCTGTAGTCCAATTTCCTAAGAAAAATTAAACAATACCAAACCATTATTGTCTTCGCCATTACTGATATTGCAAAGCCAATCGACTACTAATTGTTGCTTATGCAAAATGGGATCAAAAAAATTCACATGTAAGGTTGCTGTATTATCTTCGAAAACACTTAAGCGACCTGATAACGTTAAGAACTCTCCTGAAGCATTCTGGATAAAAAACTTCATGGAGGTGGTCACAGTATCGGTTAACTCGTTATTAACAGTCTCCTGGCCATGGAAAAAGTTAGTAAAATTAAATCGAGTGGTCGCTCCCTCTAACCGTCTTCTCAATTGAGTCGGGAGTGCGGGTCCTGAGACCTGGCAATTATCAAAATGGATGATTGCGCGTACATCTTCCCCACTCTCGACAGCTTGCACTAATTGAGCAAAATTAGTGATATTATTATTGATTGTATTATTGATCTCCGCATTTTGTGCATTCGCCTGATTTAATAAAAGGAGACATGAAACTCCTAGTGCAACAGCTCGCCATATTCTCATTTATATCCTCCATGACTCGTGCTTTTGGTGATAAAGTCAGCCAAGTGACTAAGAACAAAACCCCAAACACGTTAATTGTACAATCTGTTTCTCCACTTTGCCAAATTTTCTAACCCAAAATTATAGTCCCAATCCAGATTTTAAGTAAATTTGCAAGCTAACTACCACCCCAACTAATCAAATATTGATCAAATAAGCTATAATTAAAGCATCTTAGAGCATAATCTTTAAATTCCTCGGGAGGTAAATGATGAGATTTTTATATGAAGCAAAAGCCATAACCACCAAAACATCTAAGACAACAAGCATCATGCAACAATCCCTACAACAAAGTAGAAGTATATTTTCTGCAAAAAACGCTACTGCTCCAATTTATGATAACCACCTCCCAGGAGTCCCATTAATTATTTCAAACCTTAAATTTTTTACAGACACTACGTTTAGAGGACAAGCTATTGGCAAAGATTTTCTCTCTTCCGTATGGTATGAATCTGGTATCAAGCTAGGGTTTAGAGGTATGTCCTTAAGTGAATTAAAGAAAAATGAATCAAGAGCCATGTTAGGAATGGTAGGAAAAAAAGAGATTGTGGCTTATAACCCTGATGGAAGCAGAGACTTAGTACAAACCAAAGCAAACCTTGCAGCCCATGCATCAGATACTGCAAAAGTTCATGGAATATCTGTTTCCGATAGTATATTTGTGGGATTTAAATTCTCCAGCTTCTTATTACCATCCACTAAAACAGTGGTCGTTGTTGATTATACCAGCATCCCCGCCGATCAACAGTTTTCCCCATTAGCAGAGCATGCTGATACCACTCCATCTCGTAGCCCAGACGGCGAGCCAGCTATATATACGGGTGAGTATGAAAGAACGATAAGCAACGTGCCAGCATGGGCTATTCTCATGAAAATAACCCGAGATGGATTCACATTCAATGTTGACTTGAATCCGTTATATGTAGACCAAGCCATTTTATCACCCCAGCTCAAAGAGGACTTTGATAATTTGACTGAAGAGTTTTATAAAGCATGTCGTGTCGTTAGAGAAGATATTGATCATTCAGACGTACGGGAGTATCGCAAGAGCCTGCATAAATTTTATGAGAATTATGCTATTGAAGCAAAACTGGGAAGCAAGCAAATACAGGCCATAAAGGAAAACTTAGAACAATATGGCATGGCAATAGAGGATACTCCAGATACCACACCCACCAAATCTTAAGGCAGAGGCAAAAGTCTTCCCTATAAATTGCCAAGAGAAATTTATAGAGGAGACTTTTTACACATACTCTTCTTCATTCGAAGCATTATAATATGGGGATAACTATCTCTTCTGCTCAGAAACATAAAGGTCGCACCAAGCATTAGCGAGATGCTGTATACTTTTTATAGCACTGGAGACATCCGGTGACTCTCAGTTGATTGCTCTATTTCATTTCGGATAGCATCCAGCTGATTTTGTCCAGATTTTGCTTCAATAGCATAATTCTCATAAAATTTATGAAAATTTTTGCGATATTGATGGACATCAGGATGATCAATATCCTCTTTCACCACACGACATACCCTATAAAATTCTGCGGCTAAATTATCAAAATCAGCTTTGAGCTGGGGTGATAAAATGGCTTGATCTACATAGAAAGGATTCAAATCAGCTCGCACTTTCATTGCATCTTTGGCTAACTTCATAATAATGGCCCAAGCAGGAACTGCACTGATTATTCTTCCTGTTGTTTGCAAGGATAATGTCTTTGTCTCATTCATCGGGGTGAGTTGTGACTCATTAGGGATGTTGTTATAGTCAACCACTAATACATCATGCATTTTTGGGGGGACAAAATCAGAGAAATGAAACCCTGCTAGCATGCCTTTTGGTTTTTTCGTAGTATCATCTAGTGAGGATTCAAGAAATTTTTGTTTCGTTATTTTTTTCTTTTTACCTAGTGCCAAATCTTCATCCCATAATAAACCTAACAGAGTTTGTGCAGGCTTACTACCTAACTCTTCTGACGATACTTCTCTAAATCCAACTGAAACTCCAGATTCTTTCAACACATCGCTTACAAAATTTTGCCCAATTGGTTGTCCTCTAAACGTAGTATCCTTGAAAAAATTAAGGTCAATAACTCTTAAAGGAACATCTTTTTTGACTTTATCAAAAGCATTACTATGAAAAAAATTAGGTTTCTGATTCGTAACCACTTTATTAGTACGAAGCAAGCTAAATCGTAACATCATAAGATCACCAAACTCATCAATAAATTTTTGATTCTATATCGACTGATTGTTTATAACAAGCAGCACGATGATCAAAAAATAAACATACTAAGCTGCTTCTGCCCCATCAAATTCAGAATCACTCGTCGTCAAACGGTTAAAATACCAAGAACTGTAAAGAGCACCTAATCCACAAACAATTAACCCTAAAGGCAAGGCAATGAGTGATTGCATGAGTAAATAGGCACTTAAAATAGTTAATAGGGATGAGCCAAACATCCGTACCGTATGAATTATGGCCAGTGCAAGACCTGCATTTTCCTTATAGTCTGCAAGCATCATCGACATCGTAGCCGGTGCAGTTAAACTAATACCTAAATTACAAATTAATGCAAAAGATAAGACGTATAAATTAAATTCAGAGAGATTTGCGCACAATAACATCGCAAAACCTCCACTTATGATAAACCAGCTACCAAGATAAATTGTCGAAGCCATGCTGAAATACTTACGCAGCCAAATACCTAAGTAATTTCCAACAATAATATTTAAGCCATTAATGATAAAAATAATACCGTACACTAAAGGTGAGTAACCCAATTGATCGATAATAATATAGGACGAATTAATCACTGAAAGCATTACGGCGGCAAAACTAAACATCATAATAAAAGAACCACTCCAAAGTGTAGGCGATGGAATGATCTCTTGATACGCTTTAATCACTTGTTTCACATTAAAAGGCTCTTTAGGCTGAGTCCAAAATGGCGATTCCAATAATCCATTACGCGATTTCAGTAAGAGTACTAAACCAATAACGGCCATTAGCATGAAATTCGCTTGCCAACTGCAATAAGTAAAAATGAGCGAACCAAATACTGGAGCCAGAATTGGAGATATTGAAACGATCATAGAAACATAGGATAAAACCTTGGCGCGCTCTACAGTATCTTCAAAGTCTCTCGAGATGGAAAATGCAACCAGATTAGCACAACACAGAGCAAATCCCTGTAATGCGCGGCCTAGAATGAGCACAAAGATATTTGGCGCAAAGGCACAGATTAAACTGGCTAGAGCGGCAATGAGTAAGCTGCCAGGCAACAAACGACGCCGTCCAAAATGATCAATTAGCGGCCCCCAAACTAATTGAGTCACCCCAAAAACAAACAGATAAATACTTAAGGTTAATTGACTTAAGTTATGTGTTGTACCAAAAAAATTGGTGATATAGGGTAGCGAAGGTTGATAGAGATCAAATGTAAGTAAAGAAAAAGCGGATAGTAAGCCAATAAATAAAATCGAAGGTTTTGCTTGTGACATAATATTCATTTTGAAAAAAAATAGTGGCCATTATAGTAAAATCTCTATACTTTTGCTCTAAATTCGCAAAAAAATCTGCAATCAAGATTTTATATGTCTTTCCCTTCTCCCCATGGAGAGCAGGTGCACATCAGCGCGGATGAAGGTTAAATCGAGTAATAACCCTCACCCCTGCCCCTCTCCCAAAAATGGGAGAGAGGCTTTTTAACAGAAAATTTCTTGGCGCCACGAACTACGACTCGCTGTACCAGGCTAAAAAATCAGCCTTGGCGAATCAGATAATTACTGCCCGCATGAATTATTTTTTTCATCCGATTATCTTCTTCAGGATTAGGCTCACAGGATTTAAATACATCTTTTACTGAGGCAATGCTTAGAGGTAGAACAGGCCGACTATCGGTTTCTAAATAACCGTCTTTATTCTTAAAAATAGTAAACTGGTCAGTAGCAAATTCCTGGCAATCAGTTAACGTTTCATCCTGGCAAATGGAAAACTTGATGGAGCGTTCTACACGATAGGACTCACCCACTTCGTCAGCAAAAACGATATCTCCATAGACTACGCTATGGCGGGTCCCGCAAAAATAATAGCCAAATTTGTATTTACCATTCTCAACAACATCAGTACGAATAAACCGTCCTTCGCCTTGAGCTAGACCATTGAGCGTCACAATATGCCGGACCTCTTCTTTGGGGTTGTTTGCAGCTACTGCCAAACCCATTAAAGTCCATCCCATGATTAACAAAGCAATTTTTTTCATTTTCATTCCTTATTTGAAAAACATCCTCAAGGAACATGTCTTTAAGGATCAATAATCAACTCTAATGTCAATCTAGAAAGAAAAAATTTTAACCAAACTGACATCGCAGCCATTATGCAAAAAAGAAAGCCTTTTGAACAGATGAAAAAAGTTGACTTTTTGCACAAATTTTAACCTGGTGATTCTGTCAAATAAGGATAAAACTTCGTCAGTACGAAGAAAGATTGGGGACTGTTAAGCTCCCCAACCTTGAGGTGAAAACCCAATTTTATGGCTTGTTTAGATGTTTGAGGCCTTAGGTTGCAGGTGAGAATGACAATCATTAATAAATGCCAGGACACCACCATCTGGGGCACAATCTTTAGGACTATGGTGCGACTTATCAGGAATATCTATGGAAGCACCTGCCTCTATAAGCATTTTGATCATTTCTCGATCACCCCGTGCCACAGCCTTATGAAGCGGCGTTTGCCCCTCGCTATCCTGAAGATCTAAAGATGCCCCAGCTTTCACTAATGCGCGCGCGCAATCCAAATTTTTGCTATAAACGGCCCAATGCAGGGCTGTGCGATGAAGATTAGCGTCTGTTTTATCCAAATCCGGTTTCGGCATTGATTTGATGAGCACTTTAAGCTCAAATAATCGCCCCCAAGTTGCAGCTCTTCTGAGGGCCTGATCGTGCACTGGACTACCCAATTCACCTGTTTTACGTAATGAAGCACAGACATTAGCGAGTTGAACGGAATCGTTTGTCTTGCGTGACTCACCCAAAAAAGTAAGCAGTCTTGGGGCGAGTTTGCCACTGGCTTGATCCATAATCGTCTGGTTCGTGTCCACCAATCTGGAGCTTATAGAAGAGATTTCTAAAAGCTCATGGGTACGCTCCATATCAACCCGACTGAGTGGCTTGTTTGCAAAAAGCAGATTTGATAATTCGATAATCATCTTCGGCATGGCGCCAAATAAAGTGGTATCACTTGCAACCAGTGATTTCACAGCAATTAAATAAGCGGCAACAAATTCGGTATTGTTTGACATATCCTGATAATAGGTCAGCTTTTTATCCCTCATTGCTTCCAAAGTACTGGTAACCCCCGTTGACAAAACCAAATCGCCTGATGAATGAGCAACTGTTTGGCGCATTACTCCATTAGGTAAGCTTTGATGGTATTCGATTGCTGGCAGCGACTTGGAAGTAGGCAATGTCGTATCATGATAATATGCATATTGGATATCCGATTTATTACTGCCAAAATCCCCGACAAGAACATATTTATCTTGGCCACTCAACTTAATGTATTGTGCAATTAATTTATAATCTTTAGAAGAATCTACTGCGGCAAGATACATAAAACCATATTTACCTGTCGGAAGTGAGACTTTCTCAGGATTACTTAATGCCGGTAAATCTTCTGCTTTAGTAATGGTAGGTAACCCCAATCGATCCTGGCCAATACCTGCACTGCCAATCAACATATCCTTATCACTAAATGATTCATAAACCCCCGGTTGATCCGTCTTGGCTTGCATACGATATAATGTTTGCATAAACATATCTGCAAAGGCCGCTTGGTTTACGTTTCCTACAAATAAGAATTTACTGTCAGGAGAGAGAACTCGTTTCACAAGATGAGCAGCTGAATGCTTGCAACGATTAGCATCGATAAAGGCTACCACTGTATTTTCAACGGCATCAAACTCTTCCAAGGAAGACAGTCCTACATCAGTCCCCTCTATTGATACACGACCCTTAACTGGATTACCGTACATACTTTTAAATCGAGGAATCCCATCAAGTGTACTGACTAAAACGACATCAATATCCTTTACTCCCTGTTTTTCGAACTCGCGAACAACATCCTTGGCAATATTACCTGCGAAAGCAAAATCACCTTTTGCAGTTGGATTATGACAATTAGCATGAATAACAATAACCTTACCCATAATACTATATCCTTCAATTGACTGTTTTATGAGCAATATTATAAAATTTACACCTTAACAAAATATTAACAATTAGTAATTTTTATTGCTTTTTAGTGCTTATTGGTGTCATTTTTAAATAAAAATAATTAAGTTGTATTCATATGAATACTTAATGAATAAAATGAATTCTAATGGATTTCAAACAAACCACCATGATTAAATAATTAAGTATTGAGGATGATTTACTTTTCTGGTCTTGAATTCACCTTTTGCAGTCTGGCTCTTTCATGGTAGAATAATATTTATACATTAGGGGTGCCCGTTGTGGCTGAGAGGATGAACCAACCCTTTGAACCTGATCTCATTTGTCTGAGCGGAGGAAAATGTGTCTATAGTTATGCTCTCAGGTATTATTGCTTTTATTACTTCTTTTATCGGCTTATTGCCGCAAATTATCAAATCCTTAAAAACACGATCAACTCATGATCTTTCCATGCTCATGTTGGTTAATTACTTCATATGTTCTCTAGCTTGGATTATTTATGGGAGCAGTACGGATTCATTTTTTGTGATCAGTTCTAATGCAGTAGGTTTGATTGTCAGTGTGCTGCTTATTCTTTTAAAAAGACATTATGATGCACGATGTAATTAATTTAACAGGCTATCGATCGATTCTATGCCTCAACGGAGAATTACCTGAGTCATCCTTCTTCAAAACATTGAACATGCCCATTATCGCAGCGGATGGGGCGGCCAATAGTTTATTAGGGCGTGGAATTAGCCCGCACTTAATTACTGGGGATTTGGATTCTGTCCGACCAGCTCTCTTAGAAAACCATCCTGTTCTTCATTCAGCCGATCAAAATTTTAGTGATTATCAAAAAGCGATGCACTATTTAAAAGAGAATGATTTATTACCTGCCATCATTGTAGGAATCAATGGTGGGCATTTGGATCATGTGTTGAATAACATAAATATTTTTATGGAAACAAATTGTCTTTTGTATGCGCCCCCCATACGCGGCTTTGTTTTAAATGAAAAATCAAGTATAGGGTGCTCATTACCCATGCATACAAAAATTTCATTAATCGGAATACCCACAGCAACTATTTCTTCGCAAGGGCTTCAATGGGAGCTCAATCATTCGCAACTTTCTTTTCCAGGAAAAACTTCGTGTTTTAATCGAACACGACTATCTGACATTGTTTTGGAAATTCATCAAGGCTCGGTTTTAGTTTTGATATATGAGCAAATGATTAAGGATGCGGGGCTCATGTTCGCTAATTCATAAAGACACTACAATCGTCTTGCAAACCCCGGGTATCGGAGAATGGTAGACAGCCCCTAGTCAATTTCAATGGAGCAATGATCTCCTGTAGTCACTAAAGTCACAATACTGTCTTTTGCCAGCTTTTGGGAACCACATAAAATATCTGGACCAAATGCTGAATTTTTTCGATAACCAAAGATATATACTTTATTCGCAGGTCCCTTGCCTGAATAGAACTTCCCGCGAGCCCCGGATTTTTTACCCTCCACAGTAAACCCTAAAGCAGCAGCTGTCTTTTCATCGGTTTTTACTTGAACACTGATTGTATCCTTGGCGATTGCGTGAATTGCAAAAGAAAATAGAATGAACCCAATCCCATTTTTTATTAAATTTTTCATCATATAAACGCTCCTTGTTCTATGATTCTCTTAATATAACTTATTTAAGGCTTCAGGAACTGATCTATCCCCACGAATTATGAGTTGAAATAAAGAGCGTCTCATGATCAAATGAGCGTCATTAAGACTCATGGAAATTAAAATGTTAGCTGTAGAAACCTATCTTTATAATTCGCTTACAGAATCATGTCCTGAAATTCATATATCACGATTGAATGCAGTAATGGATGTAGCATCAGGCTTAAGACATAGCCAAAACCTTTCATTAAGTGAATTAGGGAGGAACTTGCCTGGAGATGCAAAATTAAAAAATAAGATAAAGAAAGTTGATAGGCTGGAAGGCAATAAGGCACTGCATAATGAACTTTTTTCCATTTATCAAGGGTTATCAAGCTTTGTTTTTACTTACATCTCGCAAGATACAACCTTACCTTTGATTGTAGATATTTGCTGCTTAAAAGACGACCGAGAAATTCAAATGCTCAGTGCAGAAATAGCGTTAAAAGGTAGAAGTCTTCCTCTTTATCGAGAAGTGTATAGAGATACCGAAACAAAAGGACGAGCTAAGGACTTTTTAAAAGAGTTGAGTCTTTGTTTGCCCAAAAATCGTCGAGTAATCGTAATCATGGATGCCGGTTTTTATGAAGAATGGTTTAAAGAAATAGAAGCGCTGGGCTGGTATTGGCTAAGTCGTGTAAGAGGAGTTAAATCGGTACAATTATCCGAAGAACTGGGATGGAAACTCATTAAAGAACTAATCCCTGATATTAAATCTAAAACGACACATTATGAGCATGCTCTATTAACCAAAGAGCATACAAGACCTTGTAGGGTGGTTACAACCTATCGTAAGCCTAAGGGAAGAAAGGTAAAGACATCACGAGGAAAAACCACCTCGACACTGTCTAATGGAAGTTATAGTCAAGCTAATAAAGAGCCATGGATTTTGGCTACTAATTTACCATTGGATGTAGGGCCTACTGATATTATCAATCTCTATTTTAAAAGAATGCAAATAGAAGAATCGTTTAGAGATGTTAAAAGTCATCAATTCGGACTAGCAGGACGTTATGTGCGTACTCATTCAGTAGATAGATGGGGAGTAAAAATGCTTCTTGCTGCTATTGTGCAAATTACTTATTGGGTTATTGGAGTAATTGCACATAGTCAAAATAAACAACAATACTTCCAAGCCAATACGGTCAAAGATAAGAAAATATTCTCTTATTTTACCCTGGGTAAGCTTATGATTGAGCATAATCAGCTCTGTTCCTTAGCCCCTGACCCTAGAACCTTACAAGAGATTATAGAACAGGAGCTTAACCGTGTTTGGTAATTTCGTGGGGATCTTTCAGTTCAGGAATATAAATTCAACTAAATACTGAAAATTTTCTAATTTAAGCTTGTTTCTCCTTATTCTCTTAAGAATAAACCAGTGGAACGAGTCAGATTAATCAATTCCGTGTTTCATATCGGTCAACAAATGGAGACCTACGTGCTGCTCTTGAATTCCAAATCATATACACTATTATCAATATATAGCCAGATAAATTCGTCTGCGAATAGAATTAGAGCTTTTCTACTCTAATTTTGATAGCAATGTATGGATATAAGGTCCTTCCCAGAACCCTATATTTAAATTTTTGTTGTCTGTTCGTTTGATGCATTGATTTTAAGATATTGATTCAGAGCGCTCTAGCCCTACAAAGAGGCACTTTGAGTCCAAAAAATAAGGGTTTGTGAATTATGTTGCTAAAATTTTTTAGAGGAAAATCTCCCAGCTCAAGTCATGCAGTAGAGCATGCTGCCATTTTTGGTGTTCATGAAGCACATAAACCCAGTTTGTTCCAAGGTGCTCTTTCTGGTGAGCGTTGGCGTCATGAAAGCATGGGTAAAACTTTAAGTACGATAACTGATTTTAAAAAATTAGAGGAATTAAAAAAGACAGCAACCGAAAATTTAATTTCTTGGGCGAAAAAAAAATCTGAGCCTCCTTCTGAGGTTGAAGTCGTATACCAAGATTGGGGTGTTACAGCGATGGAGGCTACCGAAAAGTATGCAAAAATTTATTCCATATTAAATATGGCCAATTCCCTCTATCCTGGAGGAGGGTCATTGGAAGGTGGAAGTGCTCAAGAGGAAAATATGTGGCATCGAACCACTTGTGCGCTTTCATTATTGGATAAAATAGTCCGACATGATAAGGATTATGAGAATACATTTCTTTATACTCCTGAAGGCGTAGAATTAATAGAAGGCCGAAGGAGAATGACCAATAAAGAACTCGAAATTTTAAAGAAACGCTGTAAAGAAGCCTATTCACCAAACGCATGTAAAACATTCCATAGTGATGAAGCGAGAATTTGTTTTAGAGGTCCGGAGGTATTGCTTACACCGTCAATGGATGATTTTTCAACCAGTAAGGTTTCTGATCCTGATATGAGCTTCTCATTTCTTGTGCCAACAAATATTTTTCCTTTTCGTGAATTAAGATCTGCAGCACCAGAACACTTTGCTGAATCCCATTCAAAGGCGCCCGAAGTAGTCAAAGAACACCGGGATGATTTACGACGACGCATTGCGGCACAACTGGACACATTAATTGTTGCCAACCAACCTTATGCGATGTTTGGCGCTTGGGGGTGCGGCGAATTTAAAAATGAGCCCGAACTCATCGCTGAAATTTATGCTGAGGAAATTGAAAAAAGAGCCTCTTTTTTCCAACATATCATGTTTCCAATCATTGATACCCGTTCACAAAGCAAAAATTTTGATATATTTCAAAAAATATTGACTGGTATAAAACTTGGAGAGGATAGCGCACCGCAGCCTTCATCCCATATTTAAAAGCCTGCTCTAATGTGCAATGCCCCTCCCGCGACTTATTCACCAGACCTTGGCAGAGAACTGCTCAAGGTCTGCCTGCGCAGAATGAGAATATCTCCTATCGCTCAATACTACTTCGAGTTAGAACGTTTTCTCTGTTCTTCCATTTCTATTTTCTCGTCATCACTTGTTTCAACCTCTTCTTCATTTTCACTTTTTTCACCCTTTTCTAAATCGTCCTCAGCAGGGCTCTTAATAATCGATTTAAGGAGAAGAGGTGCGACTGCATTGTTGGTAGGTGTTGACGTTGTATCTTTAGAAACCTCGCTACCACCCCAGGTAACGAGAAATAAGGCTCCATAGAGGAGTTGAAATAAGAACATGACTTGCTTGACTATTTGATCATCATGAAATACCAAACTGATTGCCAATCCCAGGATCACAGCGGAAAAAATTGCTTGAAGCCCTTGGATCAATTTTTCATTGAGGTGGGTATCGGACCGGACTACAGCATATCCGGAATTTAGGGTCTGGGCAAAAGCGATAGGGATTAACGCAATAGGACTTGTTGTATTATTAATTTGCATTCCTGCTTGTATTGTACTTTGCGTCACCAATAAACCACCATTCGTTCTCTGCGTATTCCTATGGGCTGAGGAAGAGGTAGGCACACGTGCCTGAAGACGATTTAATATGTTTGAAGTTGATCCTGGCATTTCAAAATCCTTTTAAAAAATATTAATGGGGATTAAATCCTGGCTTAATCCACTGCGTAATTGAGCTACTGAAAATTCCTGTTCATTTTTTTATTAAGGTTTTCCAGAGGCAAGTTATTATTTTAACTCGTTTTTTTTCAACTTCAACTTTATTTACAGAAAGAATTTAACGGTTTTCAGTAGCAAATGATTTCTTATATAAATTCAAAACTTACTTTATAATGTCGCACGATAAAAACGATTTTTATAATTTACAATAACAAGGAGTAGTGAACATGGCTTATGAAAAACAACCAGCAGCAACCTCAAAATCGGTGACTATGTATAACCTGTTAAGCTGGAGCACTGTATATCGAGGCTACAATGCATTGGTTGCTGGGCTTGTTATGTATCAATACATCAATAATCCAGAAGCGGCAGTAATAGAGTATCTCCCGGATGTTGCAATTCATGCGTTCGAAGCAATCGCCCCAAATACATTAAATAATTGGGCCGCAGGTGCCAACATCGTTCGAGGAATTCAAGCGGGACTCGCATTTTTCTCACCCAACTCTACAATTCCCAGGGTTGCTAACGGTGTGGATGTAATCAATCACGGAGTCAACACGTTCCACCGAATCCTACAATAACAAACAAAACAGATTCGATCAGGTTAAGAAATCATCCTTAACCTGATTGCAATCAGGTTATTGATCGGTACTCTGGGTGCGATTCCTTATTGTTTATCTCATTCTGAATAGAGTGGAAGCCCTGAATTTTTCTTGGATACAGCAGCTTATTTTTGTGAATCGATGAGGCAAGTAGTATTTTCAGTTCTATTTCCATTAGCTATGTTGTATTCAGCCTATACTACCAATTCATTCACCCCATTTACTCAAGGTGAGATTGCACGTTCACTAGATGGCATTATTTCATTGGCGCAAGCTGCACTAAACATCGACAAAGAATCGGAGCAGTTTGCACATAAGACCCGTGTTAGCTAACCCACAAAACTCCTTGTCATAAGCCCAGAGAATAGCGAACTGGGCTTATTAAGAGCTAATGAAGCTTTGTTTTTTCTTTATCGTTGCCAAACAACCAATCGGCACTGACTTCAAGTTCATCGGCAATTTTTTGCATGGAATCGCCATCTAAAGCAACAACACCGTGCAAAAGCGCTTCAATTTTAAATTTAGGTAATTGAAATAATTTGGAGCATACTTGTACGCGCTCAGTCATTAACTCAGGAACACCAAGCTCATCGAGCTCCTGGTTCAAACGTTCAGTGAATTTTTTGTTTGACATGGTAGTCTCCTCTTTCGCTTTTTATCAGTTTAAAACAAATAAGCTTAAGGATTGATTAACAACCAAAATTTAATGCCGGTTCACAATCGCCACACGTCATCTTGAGAACAACCAGTGACTTCCGCGCTGTAGCACAGGAGTCGGCTAGGGAATACACCCGTTATGCTCGAGATGACGTGGGATTGGGCGAGAATGGAGAATTGTTATTTCAGAAAATAGCGAATAAAAGGAAGAAGAAGTACATTTAACAGGCCAACTAAGATCATCGCCAAGCTTGCAATTGTCCCTTCGGTTTGCCCTATTTTACGCGCCTGGGCAGTTCCTGCTGCATGTGCGCCAACACCTAAAAAAGCACCTCGGGCAAGGGATGAATTGAACGATACATACATGAGGATAAGCTCACCAATAACGGCTCCCAAAATACCCGTAATAATAACGAAAATGGCCGTCAGATCAGGTGTACCGCCAATGGCACGAGAGACTTCGATTGCGAATGGTGTACTAATCGATCGCGGTAATAAGCTCAAGCGTAAATTTTCATCAAGGCCTAAAAGAACAGCTAATGCCCAACTTGAGAGTACGGCAGTTAAACTTCCAGTAATGACACCAATGGACAGCACGGGCCAGTGTTTACGAATGAGCATACGTTGTTCATATATAGGAATTGCAAAGGCGACAGTAGCTGGTCCAAGTAATAAGACCAACCATTGTGTTCCTCGAAAATAATCCTGATAACTAACATGCAATAGATGAATCATCACTGCAATCAGAAGGGGGGTAAGAATAAGCGGCATAAGCCACCAAAATGACCAACGGCGGTACATTTGTTTAACAATAAAGTACAGGCTTATGGTTATAAAGGACCAAAAGACCGTGTGGGTCGCGGAGTTAGTCAGTAGATGACGGAACATGAGCATTTCTCCAACGATAACAGCAATCCACAACCACCGCGGTAACTAACATCACCAAAAGTGTACTTAACACAATAACAAACAGAATTTTAAGACCCAGGACACTCAAAAACTCATGATGCTCCAGGACTGCAAGCACCGCTGGAACAAAGAAAAGCAGCATATCCCCAAGGAGTAGTTCTGTACCACGCTTTATAGTGTCTAATATCATGCATTGGGTCATCAAAAGAAGCAAAACCACACCTAAGCCCAGGACGCCGGCAGGCACAGGTAGTTTGGTAAGCTTAACAACCAGATCGCTTGCCAGCCAAAATAGGCAAACCAATCCCACTTGGAACAGGGGGTTTTTTACACATTTTAATGACATATATTCAGCCGTTATGACCATTATTCTTTCAAATAAGTGTACATCTTTATTTATTATGAATAAAATGAATTTATAGACTTGTATTCATTCTATTTTGGAATCATTATGGAATTTAAACCACTTCGTACATTTGTCGAAGTCGTACGCCAAGGAAGTTTTTCCAAAGCAGCGGAGCTCCTATTTACTACTCAGTCAACGGTGAGTAAAGCAATAAAACAGCTTGAAGATGAATTGGGTTTTCCTCTCATTGAGCGATTTAAGAAACGTAATGTACCTACGAAAGCGGGTGAAATTGTTTATCACCGAGGGCTCAAACTAATTGCAGAGCGGGATGATCTTCTGAAAGAACTTGATGAGATACGTGGCTTGAAGCAAGGACGATTACGCCTAGGTATTTCTCCGGTAGGGAGTAGCACTCTTTTTGCCCCCCTTTTTGCTCGTTATAACCAGCTTTATCCTGGTATTGAGGTTGAGCTCATTGAACATGGAAGTGATAAGCTCGCGGAATGTTTGCGGGCAGGAGACATAGACTTCGCGGGAACCTTATTGCCCATTCCTGAAGAGTTTGATTGTCAACCGATCCGCTCTGAACCCTTAGTTGCGCTCTTAGCATCAAAGCATCCATTAGCAACAAAACATTCCGTTTCTTTATCTGAGCTAAAAGAGATTCCTTTTATTCTTTTCGGTAGTGGTTTTGCTTTACATCGAATGATTATGGATGCGAGCCACCAAATAGGTTTCGAGCCCAAAATAGTGGCACAAAGCAGTCAAATAGATTTTATGTTAGAGCTGGTTTCTGCAGGTCTTGGGGTTACTTTTTTGCCACGAATGATTGCGATGCAAAGGCAACACAGCCAAATTCATTCTCTGTTACTTAAAGAAAAAGAACTTCAATGGAATATGGCAATGACATGGCGCAGAAACGCTTATCTTTCTGAAGCTGCGCAAGCATGGCTCGCTTTAGTGCGTGAAGTTCATGTGAATAATCAGGGAAGATAAGAGATGCCTTCAATTCCTGCCTTCTCCTACAAGCGGGTGAGGAAATTTTTAAAGTTAAAAGCGACCTTTTTCCCCCGCTCCCGTCATCCCAAGCATAGCGATGGGCTCTCCATATTACAGCACCATATCACAATGAGGAGATCACTCATTGCACTGGGGAAGTGAGAAAAGATCCGCAGCATGGAGGATGGTTATAATTTTGTGCGCTGCACTTCATTACCCTACTGGAATTAATCCACAATATTAAGTACCGTTATAATGAAACAATAGGTCGAATATTCACCATGAAAATAAACTTAAAACAGTACATGCAAACAATAAAAATTGCTCCCTTACCAGATAAAGCATCCAGTGAGGAGAAAATCAATTATTTAAACGCCATCTATTTTGCGCATGTTCAAACCTTTCCCTATTCAAATTTTGAATTAAGGAAAATTTCTCGCCAGCACCCTGTCTATAGAGATTCATTATCTTTTTTTAGCTATAAAAATTTACTTACCGCGGCTCATGGTGGATATTGTTTTCAAACAGCTGCCTTATTATTAGATGCATTATCACAACTAGGGTATGCCGTTTCATTTTGTGCTGCGCGGGTTCTTATGGGGGCACTAGTCAATTCACCCGAAATACTTCAGCTTCCTCCCACGCATCTCATTTTAACGGTACAAATTGATGAACAAAAATTTCTTTTAGATCCCGGCCTCGGTTCTTCCGCACCTCGATTTCCGATACGGATTACCGGAAAAGATGAGTCGATAAGTCAAAATGAAGATGAATTCAAGTTTCACTCGATTGATAACGTTTATGTGCTCGAGAAAAAGACAAGACAGGGATGGCTTCGCTTAATGCAGACTAATTTATGTCCTATAAGTCAAGAAAAAGCAGCAATGAACTTACTCAAACTGGAGCGTTATCCCTTGGCAATTGGAATACGCGATTCTAAAACTGTAATTGGGATCATTACTGAACATGGTCGTAAATCATTAGCTTGGGATGCCCAATCGAAACAATTAAAATTCTCTAAAAGCGAAGGGAATGATTCCATTCAAAAAATAGTGACTGATTTTGAGGAGGCACATCAGCTCCTTGTTGATGAATTCCATATTGAGCATATTTCAACTGAAGATTTAGAAGAGTACTGCACAGAAACCGTTTTACCACAACCCGCCAAGCCTTGGACCATAAATTTTCCTATTGATAAATGGGAACAAATCGAAATGGAAAAAAATCTAAAATTTACATGACGAGTAATACAGAAAACGAATATGTGCTGATTAGTGAAATCGGTTTTCAACCCAGTAAGTGCTGAAAAATATGCTATACTTATTGACGCAATATTAATCAATAAGGATTGTTTAATGACAAAAAAGAGGAGGAAATTTAACTCCTAGGAAGGAGTTACCAGTTCAAGGAGAGAAGCCATGGACGATAGAAATCATGATGATACACGCCAGCGGATTGTTGCTATTAATGGCAAACCTTTTTCACAAAATATTGCTTTAAAAGGAATGGATTATATAGAGCAAGAGCTCAAAAAAAAGATGGACTTACGTGAGTCTATCAATGCGGAGAAATTAAAGCATTATACCACCATTTTTAACCCTTTAGCGAAACTCATTTATGAAGATAAAGAGGCACAAAAAAGTCTTAAGGAATTGCGGAAAATATCTGAGCATTCAAAGACTAAATTGGTTTTACCGACCTATCCTAAAATAAAACCCAAAATAAAAAGTGGCTCATTGCTTATTGTGACCGCTCCTCCATATGATTTTGAATGGACCTTTGATTCGTTAGTTCATGATAATACAGGAGGCCAAGCAGAGGCATCCAAGGCAGATGGTCGCTTTATCGCTGACTACAGTGTTTTTAGTGGTGGTACCGCATTAGGCGCTTCCGGTGTGGGGATATTTTTTAGACCGATTGCTGAGAGTACCTGGGTTCGCTTTTCGCCCTTCATAAAATACAGTTTTGCATGGCACGATTGGTCCAATTTGGGCCCCACGGCACATAGTGATGGCTTTCTTGCAATTCGGATCATTAGTTTTGATTTTAATGGTAATGATGTTCGTATTGAACAAGATCCCCGCTTTCAACTATGGAGTGATGGAACAGGTTGGTCTGAAGATCACTCAAACTCAGATGATGACGAATTATTTCCCGTAGCCCAAAGTACACTTTATTTTCAAGCAACCAGTGATCGTTTGTATAACTTATGGGTATGGGGATACTCGGATGGTGACGGAACTGATGGTGATGTGTTCTGGAGTAATTCCTGGGGAAGCCTGAAGGTATTTGTACCGTTTGCTGCAATTGAGCAATGGAGTTAGGCTCCCATACTGTAGCTCAATTTTAAAAATTGATAAGGATTTATTGTACTGTCACTTTGAGAAATTTCTTACACGAATATGAGATAAAAAAGCGATGATAATTTAGAACAGTTTGTTATGCTTAAGTCAACGAGGAATGACAGTGGATGTCTTAAAGGGAATTTATAGCATCATGGAAGACGCTATGCCACAAGGATGTGGTTACTCTCCTCGTATTAGTCTGCAATATAAGTCTGGTTATGCCCATTAATCAGACTTAATTTTTTTGTATTTCATTAGATTCACTAGCCCATTATTTATTTTAGCTTGAGAAGACCTCACCCCCCGAGTATCCCCTATTCTTCCGCCAGTAGGATGAGGGCTCTAGGCGCTGCCCCCTGAGATAGAATCTCATCAAATTTTTCCATCCATCTTCACCATGTTTGACACAATTTTTTCTCAATTCTTATTTTATTTTTGGCTAATTTCATTACTGTTTAGATTCATTCTAAATAAAGCACGCATTAAAATAACATCAAGAACAAATTAGCATCTTAAAGTCCAAATAATATCTTGACTAGAGATTATTTGTAGTACATCTTATGCTATCTTTACCCGCTCGAGCCAAAAGATGATCATTAATGAGCTGTTTAACTGGCTTCATGCCAATGAAGAATCACTTCATCTTTCCGATCACTACCTTTGCAGAAATCTTCTCGAATCAGAACAAATCCAGGCAAAAGCAACACACCGAAGACTTTTGGCTGAGATACGCCTTGCTAAATTCCATAGCCAAAAAACAGATGAACTCATAAACAAATTAGAACAGCACCAAAGGTTCATGGATTATCTTGAATTTTGCAGCCAAAAATTTGTTGAAGATTCGGCAAGTTCTTTATTTTTAATCACATTTAAATATGTGTTATCTAAATCTCAACCGGAAATAGCGTATCTAGGCGCTCGATGGAATGAATTATTTTTTGCCTTATTGCAAACAGATAAAAACAAACTCCTTTCTTTTTATCAAGGCAATGAAGCTTTATTTAAAAATCATCCTGAAATTCAAAAACGCGTTGTACTTGAGTTGCATGAACAAAAACGTAATGAATCAATTAAACAAGTTGAAAACCATTTAATTCGTTTAAACGAACAATTAGCCAATCAAAAAAATCCACTAGGAATCATTGGATTATGTCGAGAATGGGTCAGCGAACCCGAGTTGTTTGCTGCATTAATACTCTGGCTTTTACAGCGTAATGTCACTACGAAACAAATTCTACAAACCTACTTATTTCATGACTTTCTTAAATACCATTTATTTACTTTGTACTCGGAAGACAATGAAATTTTTCACTTATTTGCTCTACTCAATCACTTTCCGGAAACCAAGCCCCTCCTGGAAGCAGCGAGACAAACACGTAGCGATGAGCAAGCATTTCAGCACTATGCACTCGACGGAACTTTGAGCAAGAATAAATTACAGGATATTCCTCGCTCAGTACCCCCTTTACAATTTTCTTTAAAACCAACCAATTTTTTAGCGTTACACAAACTCTTTGGCCAACAATTTCTTATCGCGGCGATCACTTCAGAGGAACAAAATAATTCAAAATGGTTACACACATTAAACCAAACCTTAAATCAACCTCAAGTTATTGCGCATGAGTTACCGACTATTATTGCTCTTGTTGCCCGGGAATTTTCCCCTCAAACTTTAGAACACTTGGCTCATTTAATCGATGATGATACCGCACAACAACTTTTATCCAACAATGAAGGTGCGGTATTTTATCTATTACCCTATAAACCGAAGCTTTTAGAGCAGATCAATGAAGAAAATGTCACTCGCTTTATTCAACAAATCACGCTAGGAAATACGTCGGATCCCGAAATTATTTTTCAATTGATGGCCTTATTCTCGATGTTGTCTAAGGAAAAAAATCCTGTGACTGAACGTGTATTTGAGGCAATTCTCGATAACCTTGCGCTGCATCCAATGTTGCTGGAAGACGAAAAATTACTACGCCGGTTAAGAAAATACCCAGATTGCGGGCGAATCATTGACCAAAAAAGTGAAGCAATAAAGCAATACGTGAATACGTGCATTATCGCCCAAACGCGCGAACCCACATTAAGTAGCGACAATTATCATCTCATCGAAGATACCTGGCTTCATGCAACTCGCAAACTGAGCGTATTGGATTTAATCAAACCACAAGCAAAGTATGAACTCGATAATAAATATGCTCTTCAAGCAAAAATAGCTGAAGTCGCTTTCCTTTGTCATGGGCAACATTTTGATTTAAATGCCTTTATCGATGCCCTGTCTTTAGCGCCGGTAGTTGCTGATGAAGTCAGTGAGTACGAACGGGTTTTGATTGAAATTCTTGCCGTCATCGATGATGAGTTCATCCGAGAGCAAATTCTTAAACTTTTAGAAGATGAGCCAATACAACGGCATAATTGGGCAGCAAAAGAATATGAAGGCAAAACAATTTTTATCAAAGCGGCCCAACATGGCAATTTGGGTTTAATCGCTCTTTTAGAAGATCAAATTGCCCCCAACACATTGAATAAAGCGATAAGAACTGCGGCAAGATCAAATCAATGGCGCGTTGTAGATCATCTTTGTCGAAACAATAAGGTACAATTGAGCTCAGCAGAGCTCGAAAAAATAATTTTCCTGGCTGCAGGACAAGGCCAATTAAAAGTTATAAAGTATCTTTTAAGCACTTATGATTATGAGCCATCCTCAACAGAACTGATTCACATTCTCAATGCGGCAATTACCTATGATCAACTGGGTGTTATTCAATTGTTTTATTATTCTGCGGATAATATGCCAAAACAATCAGGGATTAATAAGCTGTTTCAGGCAGCGATTGAACTAGGGCATTGGGATATCGCCTTGTTTATCGCTCAATCAGAGAAAAATCCCCCCTCTCTTGTGGCTATCGAAAAAGCATTTACCCACGCAGCAAATACCATGCAGCTGGAGGCAATGAAAAAACTTTGCCTTTCATCAACCAATGCCCCTAGTGCGCAGACCATTCAGCGCGTATTTGTAAAAGCGTGCCAAGAGGGCAATTTACCCGTGGTTCAAAGCCTTGCTGAGTTTTCTAAACAATTCCCCCCAGCAATACTTGGAGAAGCCTTGGCACAAGCAAGTATCTATGAGCATATGGACATTATTAGTCATTTATGTAATTTATCCACTAACCCTCCAAAACAATCTTCAATAAATCATGGGCTGGTAGCCGCAGCAAAAGCAGGAAAACGAGGACCTGTTGAATTTTTTTGCTCCATGACTACCCCAAATCAGCCGACTCAACGCGGTGTCAATCAAGCATTGCTTGAGACAGTTAAAAATAACCGGGTAGAACTATTTATTGAATTATGTCGTTCACATCAACATGCTCCAAGTAAACTGGCTATAAGAGAGTCATTTCTTCTCGCAGTGAAAATGGGGAACCTGGATAGTGTTGGATGTATCTGTACTTATGAAATGAGCGCGCTCAACCAGCGCACTGTTGAGACGGCATTAATTTTGGCAGTAAAACATAAAAAACCCGATATTGTTCGTTATTTATGTGAACTTTCAACCAATTCGCCCGAAAAGAAATCATTAAAAATGGCTGTTAATAAAGCAGCTGCAAGCAATCAAACCGCAATGGCTGAATACTTAAGTGAACAAGTGCGAAATAAAACAAATGCTCAGAAAAAAATAGACCATGAACTGGATAATAGTTCAGGGACTCATAGCGATTCAGAGTTTGTTCCCTTTTCAGAGCTTGATAATCATTCCGAAACGGAGATAGAAATTGCGAGCAATCCAGGAGAAGATAATAGCAACGCAGAAAATCATCACGACTTAACCGTTGATAATCCTGTAGAAATTGAAGGTCGCATTGAGATGAGTCAAAATACTGAGGTTGGCGCATCATTGAAGACTCATGGGCTTTTCAAAACGAAAAAACGGCACCATAGAAATACTCCATCCGTAGATTTAGGGGCGAGGCATAGTTTATGTTAATAATGGGGTTGTTTATCCTGAGAGCACGTCCTGTTTTGCAGTTAATCGACCCAATGAAAACGTCACAAGTTTAATCTCATGGTTCATTGGTTTTTGACCAATGAGTTACATCTCCATGGAAAACTGCAAATCATCGTCCTCCTCATTTTGTTTCTGCGCTACAGTTTGAGTCCTCTGCTTTGGTTTTGCATAAAGTTCTAGCTTATTAGCATTTTTTTCTAATTCTTTAACACCTTGGTCCAAAGTTTTTTTATGTTTTTTTAATCCTTTAAGTTGTTTTTGCTTGGTTTCTAATTTCTGAATTTCTTCTTGTTTTGAATCTAAATCAGACTTTAACGTTGTATTTTTCCTTGTGAGGGTTTCGATTTGAGCAACTAATCCTTCACGAGCTTGCGATGCTAATTCATACGCATCACATAGTTTTTGCGCCGCCTCGACTGATTTTTTGGGTACAAGTAATAAGAATAGACTCTTGAATGGTCCAGGGTTCTTATCAGCAATAAACTTACTCCAGCCTCCGGGTTCCTCAGGGGGAGGCAGACGTAATTTGCCTTGCTTGTTACTAATGGCTGCACTGTTGCCTCTCATCGTCCTTACTATATCTTCATGTTCCTGTCTGAGTAGCGCGAGGCCTTTTACCTCCTTGTTCATTCTTTCGATCTCTGCCGAAACGTTGGGAAGTGATTTTTTAAATTCAGCAATCACTTCTAATAAGTCCTCATCGGTAAGTACGTCTAAAATTGAACATTCTTGATCAGTGCGTTGACTATTGCGACAGGCCTGCCTTTCGGCTTTGCTTAAAATTAAAAAAGCATCGGGACATACCATACTGATCGGATCTTCATCTAAGCTTAGAATCTCAGCTATCGCTTTGCTCATCCACCTATGTATGTATCCATCATAATGGCGCAGATTAGAAATCGGCTCAGCCATTGTAGCACCACCAAATATTGTTCATTTAGAATAATTTTAGCACATTTATCCTTAACGCTTTCTTAGGTTCATACTTCACAAAATAGGACTGTTACCCGATATGAAATAGCTTCTATACTCAATGTATTAGGGATAACGAAAAAAAAGAGATTAGGAAATTCAATCAGGGACACGACTGAACGGGAGATTTTTATGACCTATTGCATTCAAGCGGCTATGTTTCGTTTACCCATCCCTTATTTTAATTGTTTTGTGCATGACTTTTGGACTTTAAGAGATCTGGAGCGAAATACGGTAATCGCCCAATTGCATGGCCTTGCTATGTCACGAAGTACTGGATGCATTGTACCTATTGGCTACCGCAGAGACCATAGTTTAAGGGCATTTGGCCTTACTTATGATCCCCGGTTCGCGCATCAACATGGTTTACCACTCAGTTCTTTTGCACTGCCTATTCATGCTTACTTCACCGTATATCAAAAAGAGGATTGCGTGCACCATTGGCTACGCGCAATAAACGCGGTAAAGGCAATTAATGATTTAGATCTTGATTATCCTTTCGCTGGATTCACTATTCCTCTATCTGCGACCGTTAATAGTAACTCTATCTATCATACTTTTGCGCAAGTAATGGACTTACCCTTACATGCTTTCGATGGCTTTTTCCATATTGGGATAGAAGCTTCCGTATATGAGCAAATTAAACCTCACTTATAAAACAATCAGACCGTAACAAGATGCTAAGCCAAGTGCAAGCCGCTTGTTGGACTTCAATCGACTTAATAACCAAGCGAAGTACGGCTTACGCCCAACCCAGGCTCCCCATTTACAGTGCAATAACGTCTGTTTGCGAGGGCACCGAATAAATGCCCATGGTGTTCGTATCATTTGACAAAGTAACCGTCATCCCTAGATTATTTGCAGGTAAGCCATCTATAAGTACATTAAAGGCACCGGTTAAGGGGGTCACTAAAGCCATAAATGTGCCTGAAATAACGCCACCCATGGTCCCCGCTTGATCCCCATTCGATTCAGGAATAATAGTTCCTGTATTACAGCTTGGGGATGCGTTGATTAATACCGTGGGCACGAAATCAACGCACGTGAGCCAGGTACCAATATTCATAAACGGGTTAGGAGTTCCGCGCGGGGGCATTTTGCATACATCAATTGGGCCCGGAGTCATCACTTCTCCACCTATCATACACGCCATTGTCATTTTACTTATCCTAACTGAACTTGTTTCGCTGCAATCTTTGCATCACCCTGAGCATAAATTTCCATTTCATCACAATCGATCCGATAGGTGTGTTTTACAATACTTCGTAAGTGGCCTATTAATTGATGCTCGAGTTCATTGATTTGCTGATAAAAACGTATTGCTTGCGTATTGATTGTGTCACTAATCGTTTGAATGTAGTGGCACATCAGATTTAATGATTGATATGAAAAGTTAAGTACATCCCCTTTAAATGAAGCATTTTTTATTGAAAATGTCCCTTGATTGCAATCAATATTTTGGGTGGACGAACTTAAATTTATGGTTTCTTGAGCAACCAAATGAATATGAGGAGCATTCAATTTTAAATCGTGATTCTCGCCAATAAGACTCAAGTGCTCCCCTAGCTTCATGGTCACCGGAGCAGGTTTGGGACGATGGATAATCGACAAAATATAATAATTATTTGCCTCTTTAAACAACAACACTTCATCATCAACTATAGGAGTGATAACGCATGAAAATGCAGGTTGAGCATTCACTAAATGACCTTGAATCAAGATATGATATCCATCACCTGAAAAAAATTTAATTTTTCCTTTCACTAATTCACCTTGAGAGCCGGTAATTGTTAATTCGGGTTCAAGCATTATGGACTCCTTTTTTCTTTCTATGACCACTGTTCTGCTTCCAATAATTCTGGGTTTGTTGTCAATACATTATCGCGCTCTGCACGCGCCCAATTGACCTGTTCTTCAGTAACATGGTGTAAAGAAGCCAGGTTTAATTTTGCTTCGGTGAAGTCACAAGCCGTTAAATGACTGTTATTGAAGCGAGCGTAATTGAGTACCGCCTTAGTGAATGAAGAATGCTGAATTTCTGACTCTTCAAACAAGGACTGCGTTAAATCGGCAGCAACAAAAAGACAATGGCTTATTTGGGACTGACTCAAATTGCATTGATTGAGGTGACAATGGGAAAAATCGACCCCATTTAATTGAGTTTTCTGCAAAACCGCTGGTGCCAAGTCCATTCCCTTAAACGTGGTTTGATTAATTGTTGCTTTAAATAAATTGATCTGTTTTATTCCTGAGGCTACAGAAAAATCAGACTCATAAATCTTCGCATCAATAAATAGGCTTCTAAAAAGATTGCAGTGATTGAATTTTATTTTATTGAATTCACTGGCCTGAAAATTTGCTGCCGTTAAATTAACTGTATCAAATAAAACAGAAACAAAGCGTGTGTTTTTTGCGGTAATTTTTTCCATGGTTGTATTGATGAACACACACTCAGATACATCACATTTTGAAAGATTTGTTTGGTTCAACGTGCAATTTTTAAAATGACTCTTTTGCAATTGATGACCAAGCAATTTGCTCTTCGAAAAATTGGATTCTGTTGCATGGAGGGAAATGGTTCCTTCATTTAATTGAAACATAGAAGAACTCCAATTAGTTTGAGTACTGGTTAAATGGTTTATGGTGCAGGAAATAACCGTACACAGCTGCATGTCGCATGCTTCAAATGTAACCTGTTCAAATCGGCATTTTTCAAAAACAGAAGCGATAAACTTCACATTCTTAAACACGACTTTCTTAAATTCGACCTCCACAAATACAGCACGTCTTGCTTCAATACCTTCAAGGGTTATGGAGTCAAACAAAACTTTTTTGACGATTTTTCTTTGCGCCAGATTTGTTGCCAATTCTTCAGCATTCATGAGGACTGCTCCTCCTGATTCAAAGCAATATTTTTCACGAGGCAATCCTGAATTGTTACCTCCCTTCTTTGGCAATCGGTGAACGCAATACTGTATAAATTACAATGATTAAATTCAGTATTTTGAAAAGTTGAGCTATGGAATATACCTTGAAAGAAATTGATGTCTTGGAACGAACACGAATCAATCTTTGAGTTCACAAACCTGAATTTTTTCGCACTGCATTTGCGGAAACTGGCTTTTTTCCAGGAGTTTTTCACCAGCTGAGATGCATCCAGGGTGGAGTCACTAAAAGCAAGTTCTTCATAATGACCGCCGAGTAATGCCGAATTGCTCAGATTGCACTGTTCAAAATGACTCGTTGATATTTTGGTCAGTTCATTGCCACGTATTTGAGTCAGGTTGCAATTGATGAAACGGCTTTGTACCACTTTGGCGTTCTGCAAATTGAATCCGGTTAATGCACTACGAGAAAAAGTACTCTCAGAAATGGTTGACCCTTTACAACTAAGGCGCTCACACTGACTGTTATTCAGAACGAGCTTCTCAATAGAACAATTAGTTAGCGAGAGATGGGGGGCGCTTAAATTATTCCCGACCACCTCGGATAATTGAATGCCTTCGAAAAGCGCGCGAGACAAATCTGCTTTGGTGAAATTAATCCTGCTCCAACTCCCTTGATGAACGTTCGCAAATTGCATTCTCGCTTGAGAAAAATCACTCTCCTCAAATCTACTGTCTACAATATCAAGAAAATTAGCTTTTATGCCAACAAAGTGTCCCTTACTTAAGTGGCATTTCTTAAAATGTACTCGATTTAAAATAGCATTTGCAAAATTACATTTTTTACCGGAACAGTCTTCAATCAATGCATGTTGCAGAGCACATTCTGAAAAATTTGCTCCATCTAAAGAAGCGTTTTTTATTAGCACGTGGATTAAATTGGCATAAGCCAACTGTGTCTCAGATAAATTAGCATGGAATAATGTGGCCATCGATAAATTGGCTTGAGTTAATCGGGTACGGGTCAAATTACATTCGCTTAAATTACACCCGGATAAATTAATCCCTGATAAATCCAAATCGGATAAATCAATCCCTGCCAAATTTTCTCCAGAAAAATTTTTTCCCTGTTTAAAACCCGCCACAACTTCCTCACGTGAATGTGTTGATTTTCCAGGTGCCCCTGATCGAAATTGAGTTATCGCACTGAGTTTATCCAGGTATTCAATCTGTTGTTCCAACTTCTCAATCCGACCCAACGCTTCGGTGGGTGATGATGTTGTAGAAGTTCTATTAGTAATCTGCTGTTTAAGAAAATCCAGAAACTGCCGCCCGTGTCGATTCCCTCCATAAGGGCTTTTTTCAGTGTGTGCTTCGGTCCTGAGAATATTTTTAAATGAAGCGTGTGCTGGTAATGCTTGGTTGCGATTTTTATAATAGCGCTCTATTGCCATTAAAGACTCTGCCGGCGTTTTTCCCTGAAATATCTTGAGCGCTTCGTTTTGCTCCAAAAATTTTTTCCTTTCTGGGAACCAATGTTCTGCTATTTCATTTATTTCCGCCTCTAAATTAAAACCCATTCCCCTTAGAGAGGATTGATTCGTAGTACTGGAATCGCTGCGTGCTTTTCTTGGGATTGCCTCTTTAGGTTTGCTGCGCAGGTTCGCATAAAAATCGATATCCTTAGGTGCTTCGGCCAAAATTTCATTGGCACTATAAATAAACTCAATGTCATTAGCAGCAATATCTTGTGTATCGATGATACCATGCCAAATAAGTATTCCTTTTTCTTGATCGGGCAGTAGCCAAAGGGTATCCAGATTCACATTCAGTTCGCTCAGGCGGTCAATACTACCAATCCGTTTATAAAAACAGCGTAGGCGCACCCCAGGCAATTGACCATTGATGATTTTTTTCTCGGGATGCATATGAGTACACGAAAATGTCTCATCCCCTTTAAAAAAATGTTCTCTTTGTTGATCTGCTGGGGCGAGATTAAAATAGAGCCAATCAATATCTTGGGGATAGTAAGGACTTTCATTGCGTAGCCAATCGTTATCAATCGTTCCGAATTTGCTCAGTTGTTGCGTGCAGGTTGGTGAGTGAGGCAATAATAATGCAGGCACAGGGATATCGGTTGGCTGTTTTATCGATTGCCCAGGTAATTCCACATTAGGCAAATTGATGTCAGTAATCAAATCCATAGGCGCAAGTCCTCTCCCATCAGGATTGAGTGCATGACCAATACCACCATAAGCATTGTGTAAAGTAATGGGTATTTTGTCAAAGGTATTAGGTTGAGATAAATGGTAGCGTGTATCGTCTTTTATCCATCGTCTGTCGCCCCATACAGTAAGTTGTTTCTCCAGATTATCCAATATGATTTTCACAAAACTTTGGCGAGTTTCACTATCATAGCTGTAGCAAGAGCCTTTAACCAAAAATTCCGCTCTTTGCTTTGCCATATGCAAATCAATAAATTCGCCTTGATTAAAATTAAAAGTTTTTTTGGCGACACGCCAAAAATCAGCATAACTTAGGAATTGATTTTGCTTTGCGAAAGAAAACATGGCCATGATCGTAATGGCTAATTTTGATTTGCCTTGATGTCGGTAATTGAAGGTGATTACGGTGTGTGATTTATCTTTAAATATCTTCATCTTTGAAGAATAGTCCTAATGCAACAATCAACTTCGAGCGTTGCTGACAATATGCGTGATGTACTAATGGTTGTCAATGAGATACACAAGAGATTTTAATAATCAATATCCAGGTGGTTATACATTTTAATCTAAATGCCTGTCCTTCCGGGGTAAGCATACTGATCTGCCTTGACATGAATGAGAATCCTTCGTTATTGTCAATGCATCCCTTATAGTGCAAAAACCTCATTCTTTTAGAACAGGATGTTTTTCATATACCGTAACAATCAAGGCAACAGGAGTCTTCATGCAAGCCAAGGTATTGATGCCCAAATTACAAATCCCAGGCGGCGCTCAGTCAGAAATCATTGTCATCGAATTTGCAGGCACACTGGCTATTTCCTCATTATATCGCTTTACCGTTGAGTTTGTGAGCAAAACCCCCATTCATGCGCAACAAGTGATGAGTCAAAAAGTGCAATTAAGCTTTGCTAAAAAAGGGGGGGGGACAACCCCGTTGAATGGTGAGGTTGTATCTTTTACTCAACTTGATAATTACGATAAGTATCACCGCTATAAAATTCAATTCATGCCTAAAGTTCATCGTCTACAACACATCCGTAATACAGAGGTATTTCTTAATAAATCAATACCTCAAGTTATTAAACAAATATTAAATAAAAATGGAATGACACAAGTCGAACTGGACTTAATCATGGAACATAAACCCAGAGCGTTTATTTTTCAATACAATGAAATCAATTGGGATTTTATTACCCGCTGGATGGAGTTTGAAGGATTATTTTATTATTTTAGCCAGGATAAAAACGAGGAAAAACTGGTCATAACTGATACCAATTCTACTTTAAAGAATAATCAAGACATCCATGAAATGTATTACCAGTCTTATACTATGGCCAGTCAAAATAACCCTACCGCAAATTTGGTATACAATTTTCAATTGACTACCGAGGCACTGCCACAAAAGGTGACCGTCAAAGCTTATAATTCAGAGCAATCATCAAAACCCTATTCTTCGAAGGCGATTATTGATGCAATGGGCCACGGCGAAATAATGTATTGGGCAGAGAACATCAAAAGTAATCAGGAGAATCAGCAATTAGCGAAATTCATTAGCGAAAGTTATCAATGGAAAAAAGAAATTTTAACGGGAATTTCTTCAGGATCATTCATTAATCCAGGAACAATCATTCACCATAAAAATTTCAAAGTGGCTTCATTAAATTGTCCAATGTTGATTGTTGAAAGTACTTATCATGGCTCGCAAAAGCGCTCCTTTGCATCACTTCACAGTGGCGAGGAACACCACCCTGAAGATTATTTTAAATGTGAGTATAAAGCGATCAATAAATCCATCGCCTACCGACAGACCATCCAAGATCGTACTCCGCGCATCAATGGCATGTTGCCCGGTTTTGTCGATCATGAGGGCGATGATAATACCGTCCAAATCAGCAAAAAGGGATTCTACAAATTTCGAATTGCCATTAGTGATGACAAGCCAGGGAAAGGATCGGGATGGGTACGCAAAATGGAATCCTATATTGGCGACCAATACGCATTCAGCCTGCCACTTCGTAAAGGCGATGAAGTATTAATCGGCTTTCAATTTGGTAATCCTGATCTACCGATCTTACTGGGTACAGTGAGTAATTCCACGCATCGAAACGTCATTACCTCAAAAAATCAAAATTATATGGGGCTCTATACTAAAGAAGAAAATCTGTTCTTTATTAACGAACAAGATGGCGATACCAAAGGGATACAACTGTCAACACCTCATAATGAGACCACCCTCACTCTGGGGACCGATAATGTATTTGAATCAAAACTTGATGCAGGTTTTTTTCTTAACACGAAAAGTAATGCATATCAACGTATTGAGAAAGACTCTATAACTGACATATCTGGACATCAAGCTCAGTCGATTGGCGGGAACAACTTCACTGATGTCTGGGGGGTTACATCTTACTCGAATAAGGGAGCCGCTTATTACGTTTATTATGGTGCAAGAGCCCAATCTGTACTTGGGCTAGATTTTATTGAACGAACAGGTGCCACGATTGACGTAACATCTGGATTTCAAGTGAAACTCACAAGTGGTTGGCGCTACGAAGAAGACAGCTCTACGAGTTTGAAAACGGCTCCTGTTGTTATGCTGGAAGCCGAAGCAAGCATTTCACTGACTGTAGGCACCAGCTCCATTACCATTACCGATGGTGCAATTACCTTACAAGCACCGGCACTTGAGTTTGTAGCAGAATCAGCAATAACCTTAGCTGCGCCAACAATAAATTTGGCAAGCGCCATTGTCAATATATCAGGCGAGATGTCTGGAGGACCCATGGCTGAACTCGGTCCTGGTGCTGGGGAAGCAGCAGATGCAGCGGCAGCACTAGCTGAGGCTATTGTTGAAGAGGAATTGGTAATGGCTACCGGTTTAACAGCAACGCTTAAAGCATCCGCAGCTGCAGCCTGGGTTGCAGCTAAAGAAGAGATTCCTGGGTTGGAAGCAGCTGCAGAGGCAGGAGCAACTTTGGTCAATCAGCTGAGTAAAGCCAATGAATCACTTGTTTCTCCTGTTTTGGCAAAAGCGGGCAAGGCAGTGCAACTAGCCGATACAGGCCACGTATTGGGCCCCACAATACATACTCCGGGTTATATCGCAGAAGCAAATGAATAAATTACCCCCTTTAAGATTGTTGAAATGTTTTGGAATAACTTTGTAAATCCTGAAATTTATGCTAATTTTTTATTATTACAGGATTGTTTATTATAACGAATTCGATTTATTAAGGATAAAAAATGACGAACAAGGAACAATCTGTCGCTCCAAAAGAACGTATTAATATTGTTTATAAAGCGTTGATAGAAGGGGTTGAGGAGGAAATTGAACTTCCTCTACGACAACTCGTTCTCGGTGAGTTCTATCCTGGAGGAGACAATACTCCTTTAGAAAAGCGTCGAACCGTAAATATTAACAAAGACAATTTTAATGATGTGCTCAAAGAACACCACATTAAATTATCCCTACGCGTACCGAATCGTTTTAGCAAAAATAAAGATGATACCGTAAGCATTGACTTAAAATTTGAAACAATGAGAGACTTTGATCCTGATGGAATCCTACATCAAGTCCCACAGTTACAAAAACTATTTGAGATACGAGAAGCATTAAAAGCACTAAAGGGCCCACTGGGAAATATTCCGGAGTTTCGACGCAGACTGGATGCTATTGTTAAAGATTCTGCGGCACGCGAAGAACTAATCAAGGAAATTAAGGACAAAAAATAAGCCCAAATAGAGCCGCCGGATCAAGGAGACAGCCATGGCTGATGCACAAGATAATGCTAAGAAAAAAGAAGAAAAAGCACTAAAGGAGTTATTTGCAGGAACCAATATTACTGAGGATGAAGAGCAATATGCCCTCACCCAGAAAGGCTTGCTTGCTTTTATCGACAATATTATTGAAAACAAACGCACCGATGAAACTGTAACCCCTGCTCTAGTGGATGACGTGATTGCTATATTGGATAAGCAGCTCTCGGTACAAATGGATGAAATCCTCCATAATTCTGAGTTTCAAAAACTCGAATCCGCATGGCGCAGTTTAAAATATTTAGTGGACCGCACCGATTTCCGTGAAAACAGTTTGATTGAATTCATTCATGTATCAAAAGATGAACTGTTTGATGACTTTATTGATGCACCTGAAATTCCTAAATCAGGCTTGTATAAACAAGTTTATACGAAAGAATATGGGCAATTTGGTGGTAGACCTTATGGTGCCATCATTGGTAATTACTCATTTACTCCAAGTTATAAAGATGTCACGCTGCTCAGAAATATCGCGGCTGTTTGTGCGATGGCCCATGTTCCTTTCATAGCCGCAGCGAGTCCTGAATTTTTCAATATCAAATCAATGTCTGAATTACCCCATTTGAATGACATCGAAGCAATATTTGAAAGCCCTGTGTACATTCCTTGGCACAGTTTACGGGAATCTGAAGATTCACGATATATAGGCCTGGTTTTACCACGTTTTATGTTACGAATGCCCTACGGTAAAGACACTTATGGAGTTCGTTCATTCAATTATGAGGAAGATGTAAGTTCTGGCGAAAATGCATTTTCATGGGGAAATAGTGCTTTTGCTTTTGCTGGATGCTTATCTCAAAGTTTTGCCAAATATCGTTGGTGCGTCAACATTATTGGTCCTCAAGGCGGTGGGGCAGTCGAAAACTTACCTTCTTATTTTTTTGAGGCAATGGGTGAAATTCAAACGAAAATCCCGACTGAATTACTCATTTCCGAACGACGTGAATATGAGTTGTCGGAGCAAGGATTTATTCCACTCACGATGCGTAAAGGGGCAGACAATGCTGCGTTTTTCTCAGCAAACTCAATCCAAAAAGCGAAACATTTTCCAGATACCCCTGAAGGTAAAACAGCTCAAACGAATTATAGATTAGGAACTCAGTTTCCTTATATGTTTATCATTTGCAGACTTGCTCATTATTTGAAAGTAATACAACGTGAAAAAATTGGTCTAGCGAAAGAACGTGATGATATAGAACGGGAGTTAAATACTTGGATTAATGGCTATGTGGTTGATATGGATAATCCAGTCCCCGAAGTCAGAGCAAAAAAACCATTGAGACTTGCTAAAGTGAATGTAGAAGATGTTCCTGGTGAGCCTGGATGGTATAAATGCGTCTTAATTGTTCGACCTCATTTTAAATTCATGGGTGCTTACATCACATTACAATTAACGGGTAGTCTCGATCTTAAACAAGGAGAATAAAAGTGGCTTCAAATGAAAGTGAAGGCAATGACATAGCCATATTACCTATGTTGCCAGACTCTGAGATTGCTAGGACTCAGTATAAACTCATGGCAAAAATTACTACTCAAGCCTCCGGAGTCGTGAAAGGCAGCAGTACTGTAAAAGGATATGAAGGATGGGTCACTCTACTTGATTTTAAACAACGCATCACGCGAGCATTCGATGCGCAAAATCAACTGATTGGCGTTCCCGATTGCAAATATTTTCGTCTCACTGGATTGTGGGATCAGGCAGGCGTTGTACCACATACTCAAAGTATCTTTACCGGCGAGGACATCAATTCGGCCATTATCCATTGCCTACGCTCTAGTGCTTCGGGAGAAGTTGAAGCCGCAGTTGAGATTACTCTAGAGAAAGCCAAAGTCTTAGAGGTAGATTACGCCTATTCTCATCCAGCAGGCCCTCTATTTATTGTGGATATGCGCCCCACAGTTTATAAAGTAATGGATAAGAAGAACAATCAAGAATTTGGATGGGATTTAACTAAATTAATGCGAGTTGGTTAATGAGAGAAGAGCGTTTAACGGAACGAGTTCGTCGCTATGCTCGTCAAGGATCTCTTTTATCCGCTAGATTAGATTCATCCATATTGATTGAGTCCATACGCAATCACGTTGAAAAAATCTTATCCACAAGACAAGGTAGCGTCCCCATTGATAAGGAGTACGGATTATCTGAGTTACCTATACTTGTTGAGGATTACTCTTTTGCTTATCAAGAAGAATTAAGAACTCATTTGGAAGAAACCATTCTGCGTTATGAACCACGTTTGGAATCTGTTCAGGTGTCTCAAATTTTAATTGATCCAAGTAAGCAAATTATCACATGTAATATTTTTGCGCAATTACAGAAATCATTTGATAGCCTCAACGTTTACTTTACTACTATTTTAACAAACAAAGGACGCGTGCTTGTTACGTTGTAACTCTAAGAGCCGCTGCAAAGTCTTTAGCGTGAGGGGCTTTGTTGAATAAATAGTTTGGAGGGATACGCAGATTACCCAACTGCTTTTTTGTCATTTCCGCCATCGTGGAATTGACATCCGATTTTCAACAAAGCCGCTTGATGCAGGAACATCAGTGTTTTATAGCCAAGCTAAGAGACTTTGAACAGGCTCTAAGGCAGAGAGATGATAATTGATTATTACCAGAATGAATTAAATAAGATACGGAAACTAGCCCGAGAATATGCAGAGCATTATCCAGCAATCGCTCCTTTGTTAAGGGAACAAAGTACTGACCCCGATATCGAGCGATTGTTGGAAGGCGTTGCTTTTCTTACGAGCCAAGTACAGATGGTAATTGATGAAAAATTACCCGGAATGGTAGATGACTTAACCCAGTTATTCTTTACGCTTTATTCAAAACCAGTACCCAGTACGTCAGTCATTCAGTTTATTCCTAAAAGTAACTTAGGTGAACCGCTTTTCGTCCCTGAAGGGACTGAATTAGCCTCTATTCCAATTAATGAGATGAAATGTATATTTCGTACGACGACCCCGATACAAGTAGAGCCCGTTACGATTACGAGTATTCACTTTCAAGATTCAATTAGTGGTGTGAGTCAATTCGAAATCAATTGCCATCTTTGCGGCATCACCTTAAAAAATTGGCAAGCCTCTTCATTACGCTTTTTTATTAATCAAAATTTGCATGATGCATGTAATACCTTTTATCTACTGCAAAGGTTTGTTAGCCGAATTACAATTGAAGCACCAGGAGAAGAAAAACTGGTTTTAGCACCAGAACAGTTGCAACCGTGTGGCTTTGATAATGAAGAGGTGTTATACCCACTTCCCCCCAACATTCATCACCCTCATCGCGTTTTGTATGAGTATCTTCATCAACCCTATAAGTTTCTATTTCTTCGTTTAGTCGGTTTAGAAAAATGGCAAAGGAAGACTGATGGTTTTGATTTTAAAATCAATTTTGAATTGGAAGAAGTGCCTCAGTGGATGGCGAGTTTAGACAATTTACAATTGGTATTGCATGCCGTCCCTATAATTAATTTATTTGATCATCATGCTGAACCTATTTTTCTTGATCATAAGCAGCCCGATTATCAAATTATCCCCAATAATGATTTTGGCGAAAATTATGCAGTATATGACGTGAAGAAGGTTACCGGATACCGCCAACAAGAAAGAAAACGTATCGAGTATGATCACTTATTAAATTTTAACCAGGAATTGAATTTAAACTATAAATATACCTATCATCATCGGCCTTCGGTTACTGGTCCTGGGCGAAATACCTACATTAGTTTCTTTTATGATTTTAACAAAGGATTTCCTGTTGATGAAACCTTATCTATAGAACTTGTGTGCAGTAATGGGGCTTTACCCAGACTTTTAGATAAGGGCGACATTACGTTGCCCACTGACAGCTCGCCTGAAAATTTGACTTATACAAATCTTATCCCTCCCTCTTCTTTTTTAATTCCAACTTATGATAGGGCTTTAATATGGAATTTTCAGTCATTATTAGCACTGAATTTACTGCAACTATTGGATAAAAATCGCCTCAGACATATTTTTAATTTGTATCTCTATGAAAAAGGAGAGAACTATCAATTGAATATGAGTAGAGTAAAAGGGATTGAAAATATCATTGTGAATAAAGCGCGTCGTCTTTATTATGGAGAGATGATCGCAGGGTCTCATATTACTCTCATTTGTGACCCTGACTGTTTTAAATGCATTGGAGATATGTATTTATTTGGCTGCATGATGGATGTTTTTTTCGGACTCAATGCCCCCATCAATACATTCACTCTCTTACATTTACAAAATGCTCGAACTAAAGAGGTATGGAAATGGCAGCCGAGGTTGAACAATCCGAGCTTAATATCTTAGAGAAGCTATTAACTCAACCTAAAAGTTTTAATTTTTATCAAGCAATTCGTTTGATTGGCCATCTCATAGACTATGAAGCAACACACGAGGGATTAAAAGGAAAATTAGATATCACTCCCCTATTAACCTTGGCCTTTCCTGAAACCGACATTCATGAGATTCGCCGTCATAGTGACACAAATCATTTTACTCTAATCGCGACTTTTTTTAGTTTATACGGCACAACTTCTCCGCTTCCTACTTTTTATACAGAACAACTTATCCAAGATAATGATCAGGATTCGGATGAGGTAAAATGTTTGCTCGATATCTTTCATAAGCGACTTTATAAAATCCTTTTTCAAGCATGGTCGAAAAATAGGATATTTGAACAATTTGCAGAACATCACGATGCCATTTATAGAGAAGCACTTTTTGGGTTTATCGGGATGGCAGGAAAAGAGCTGCGAGACAAAATACCGAATTACAATGACTTGCTGCGCTATTCCAGCCACTGGGTGGCAGATAATAAATCCATTTGGAGTCTAAAAAGTCTATTAAATGATTACTTCAAGGTGCCGATTAATGTCGCTTCATTTTTCCGATCAATACAAGATATACCTGAGGAGCAATATTGCCTTTTGGGTAAAGCAAATCATCACTTAAGTAAAACAGCGTACCTAGGAAGCCAATTCAAATCGACTAGCAATAGCTTATTAATTTCTATAGGCCCACTAAGTGCCGATGTATTTCCTAAATTTTTAATCAATACTGAAAACATCAACCGATTAAAATTACTACCTCATGTTACGCACATGACCTTGTAGTTTGAATAAAAAGCATTAGAATTTCGTCCTTATTTTAGGGAGGAAGTTAAATGGATATGCTTGATCTTTATAGTGATTATTTAATTTGTCAGAACAAATATGCGACAGCCACCGGATTATCTGATTTGGTTGATGGAGCATTTGCGCATGACAAGGTGACTCGATTTCTTCGTTTTGAGTCTTTTGATTCAAAATCCCTTTGGCGCTATGTAAAAAAGCCAGTGAGGTCGCAAGAAACGGTTGGTGGTGTCTTAATACTGGATGACTCCATCGAAGAGAAACCCTACACGGATGAGAATGAAATTAATTGTTGGCATTACTCTCATGCTAAAGGGAGCGTGCTCAAAGGAATCAACATCTTGTCATGCATGGTTCGCTATGCTGACTTCAGTGTACCCATAGGGTATGAGGTGATTAAAAAAGATGTTGCCTATTGTGATATTAAAACCAAACAAGCCAGAAGAAAATCATCGGTTACCAAAAATCAATTATTTCAAAACCTGATTACTCAGGCCATTACCAATAAAGTGATGTTTGATTATGTGCTTGCAGACAACTGGTTTGGCTCGAAGGCCAATATGGTTCACATCCATAAAGACCTTCAAAAATCGTTTATCATTGGGATTAAATCTAACCGCACGTTAGCTTTATCTGAAAACGAGGCCAAAAACGGACGGTACCAACAAGTAAGAGCTTTAGAATTAGAAGAGGATGTAGCCCACACAGTCTGGCTTAAAGGCCTAGACTTCCCCGTGAGGCTCCTGAAAAAAGTGTTCAAAAACGAAAACGGTTCAACAGGAATTCTCTATCTTGTTTCTAATGACATGCCAAGTAGTGCCGAACGTCTTTATGAAGTGTACCAGAAACGGTGGCGGATTGAAGAGTATCACAAATCAATTAAGCAAAATGCAAGCTTAACCAAGTCGCCCACTCGAACCGTTAAAACTCAGTGTAATCATATTTATGCTTCTATTATTGCATACTGCAAGCTGGAATTGTTGAAGATAAAAACTCAATTAAATCATTTTGCCATTAAGTACAGATTGATCCTTAGAGCAAATCAGCTTGCATGGCGGGAGCTTAAAAATATGGCTGCTTAAAATAGATCGTGCGTAACATGAGTTACTACTCCAACTCTATGTAAAAGAGCCCTTCTCCTATTTTATTGAAGTCATTTTAGATAAAGGGTGTTTCAAACCCATACGACTGGCACACGAAACAACGAGTATTTTAGGCGTTGTAAGCTGGTTATCCCCACAGAAAGATATTGAGATGTTTAAAGTACGTTACTGGTTAAAATAATTTCAAAAAAATGAGCTAAATGCAGAGTACTTATAGCGATATGTAATCCCGGATTAAGACCGTGTCTCATCCGGGCGACACACACTGTAAATGAACTAGGTTTGTAAATTCCCACCCTCGGAACCACCTACGCCGAAAAGACCAGCGCTTAGAGCACCTGGAATAGAGGATATACTTGGTAACGCGGTAGTCCAAGTCATCCCATTATCCGCACTATAGTAGGCCAATGGAAACCCATTATTACTTGGGTCAGAATAGGAACCCACGGCCGAACAGTTTGTGCCAATGCAACTAACACCTAGCAAGCCGCCAAACTTAAAGCCCGATGGCAGAGTGTTGGTTGGCAGAAGCGAAACGGTTGACCATGTTACACCACTATTGCTACTGGTATAACTAATTGGTGCCCCTTCGTAGCTTGCATTCCGATATAAACCTACCGCAACACACTGCGTGCCAACACAACTCACTGCATTCAGAGTAGCCCCTTTATTTCCGACAGGGAGGCCACTGATTGAAAGTATTGTTGCTTGAGACCACGAATGTCCGGCATCGGTACTTGTATAGCTAAGCGGTAGCGTAATCGACGTATCTGCGGGATCAGGTGTTTCCCCAACAGCACTGCAATTATTGCCAAGACAACTGATCCCTGTCAGTTTGGCACCTCCTTGATATCCACCAGGAATCCCGGTAGTGGATTGCAGGATAGCTGATGACCAAGTCACACCATTATTGGTACTGTAATAACTTAAAGGTTGACGTTGACCTAAACTATCATAATAAAAACCAACAGCAGTACAATTTGTTCCAGAACAACTCACCGCACCTAACCTTGCGCCTTGGTTTGATGCAGGAAGTGCTGCAATAGAAAGCAAATTAGGCAAAGACCACGTGGTACCATAATCAGCACTAGAATAAGTCAGTGGCAAAGGATTAGCTCCACTTAAAGGACCAGAGAAGCCTACGGCAGTGCAATTTGAACCCACACAGCTTACTGCATTAATTTGGTTATAATTATTTATCGCAGGAATGCCAGTAGTTGAAAGTATATTGACAGCAGACCAAGTCGCGCCTCCATCTTTAGTCGAATAACTTATTGGCTGCACCGCGCCCGTATTGGTAAAATAATTACCAATAGTCGTACAGAATTTGCCAGTACATGCGACCGCAAAAAGTATTGTTTGAAAATCTGAGACTCCCGTAACAGATGGAAGCACGGCTGTGGGCCAGGTCATCCCATTATCGCTACTTTTATAAACAAGCGGAGCCGCAGTTGCATTCGTTCCGTAACCACCAACCGCTAAAGAAATCGTAGTTGGACCAGGTCCATTGTTATCTACCGTCACATTTAATGAGTTTTCTGGCGTAGGGCCTGCGCAGGTTTTACCGCCGGGAAGACAAATAAATAAATGATGCTCAGAATTGGGATCGGCTCGATTTACCTCACCCGATACTGCGAGTTTTAATGTACAGCTTTGATTCACCGACCCCATAGGTCCTAAATCAAACGTGCTGCCACAGACAGTTGGATCAGTAGGATCCGTCAGTTGTTTTACATTGGGCGGTAGCCATTTAACAAAATTTTTGACACGTGTTGTTCTCGTATTATTTGTCACTGTATATAAAGCGTTAACCGTTTCACCCTTAAAAACCGTCGTTGGCAATTTGCCTTGTGGTATGATATTGAAGGGTAAAGCGTAACTTGTCATTGAATTTAAAAAAATTGCTAAGCCAATTGAATTAAGAGAGTAACGTTTCATGTTCATCCTTTTACATGATAAAAGTTAATTGCCCCATCACTTCATTCGTATAGAAATGGGATTGTGATAAATTATTAAATGTTGGGACCTGATCTATGGAAGCATTTCCTGACTTTACTTTACCGAAGTCTGCAAATCGATAACCAACACCCACTCGTACCCAGTTGTTCACGTCAACATCAATACCGGCACCAACCCTGTATGAAAAATTAGTATGAGTCTCATCGGTAAATTGATTGCTAAAGGTGGTGAATGGCGGAGTAATCGTTACCTCATAATCCTGAAAAGAATTAATGCCCACACCTATCCCTCCGGAAACATAAGGATGAAGCACTACAGGTTGAAACGCCAAGTTATATAAGAGTTTATTTTCAAACAAAACTTGCCGAACCTGAATATCGTATTCATATGGAAATGAATCAGCCGATAGCTCATCCAAACCTTGAGTGACAATGCCGTTAACATGGAACGATGCAGGTTGATAATAACTGAACCCTGATTGCAAATCCCAAGAAGGATTTAATAAATACTCTGCCCCCAAGAAGACACCGAATAAAAATTTGGATTGATCGGATCTAGCGGGTGAATAATCAAAAAATTCGTCTTCGAGCGGATCGGCAATGGGAATAAATTCTGAAGCCCCCACACTGTCCCCGAATGCTGCGGCTCCTGAAAGAGTCAAAACAGCCCGCCAATTCATTGATTTCTCAGTCTGGTCTTTCCAAACAGCATCCTTTTTTACTGATGGGTCCGCAGCAAAACCCACTGGAGAGAGCATTCCGGTGACACAGGAAACCATTAAAACAAGTCCATTTATTTTTCTTAACAATTTCTTCATCCCTTTAATAATTCAGTCCGTAATTTTTTTGCCTAATTAATTCATTTTTTTTAAGGATTGTTGTTATAACCCTTAAAAAAAACATATATTATCAACAAATTATAAAGAATCATAGTAAGTGACCCGATGGGCACGATTGATTTGTTTTGAGTTAAATTTGCTGGTTAAAATTTATAATTTTGGCCTTTAAGGAAGGTTATACACTGGGCTTCTATTGTTTTCCTTAAAGGTTCTGATACCATGGAATAAATATTCATTCCCTTAGAAGGACTATGTCCCGCGTTCATGCGCGGTACGTAGAGTGAAAAAATTTGTGGGGATTTCTCAGAAACACGTCACAGGACGTGGAAAGATGAATTATCAAAGCCCCTAATTAACGCTCAGGTTTAAGGATAATAAAATTAAAGTCATGCTAAGAATAATATTTTGCCTCTTAATCTTCGTTATGGGTGGCTGCACTACGGGTGGAAAAGAAAAAGAGCCCCAATTAGCCAGCAGCTATCAGGATAATGCCATTCTTGTTCGTGCCGTAGCCAGCAAAGACTTAAATGAATATGATCATAAAAAACATACTTTAAAATTCAGTGTAGTCCAGGTTGAAAAATTAGATGATGTGCAAAACCAAATAGTTACTGCCGAAGGAATTAGTCAATTACTTGATGCGGATACTGAAGCGGACAACATCACACAAACGAATAAAAAAGTACACATTCGCACTTTTTTTATCGCACCTGGAATGACCCAAACCTTTACAATTGCACGTATGGCTGAGACAAAAAAAGTTCTCGTTGTCGCAGGATATTATAATTTAACCCCTGCTGGGGTAGTTCGTATCTATGAAGTTCCCGTATTTAATAAATGGAATCCGCTTACTTTTTGGAAAAAAACAAAACAGATGGGACGACTTGGAATTTATTTGGAATTTGGCTCGCAAGCGATTAACTACACTGAAAGCTCTTCAAGAAAGACCGTAATCACGAAAACAAAGAATCGTGTGTCCTTAAAAAAATATTGGGATAAATAAATATGATTTGGAATACGCCGATTGATTGGGAACATGGACTTTTTTTACAACCACAACACTTTCAATACACTGAACTCAATCAGCATTATATTCATTCGCAATTTTTGCGCTACATAACCCCATTTTTTTGGGGTTTTTCCGAATTAGAAGTCAATGACAAATCATTTAAAAGCGGCATTTTCGATATAGAAAAAATGTCATTTTTTTTACCCAGTGGGGAGTTTGTTGAGATTGATGTGAATGCCAAGTTTTTACCCCGCTCCTTTAAATCAGATTGGCCAGCAAACGCCAATTCACTGAAAGTATACATCGGTGTAAAAGAACTTTCGAAAAATGTAGCCAATGTAACCACTATCGAAAATTTAGAAAACTTAAATAGTGTGGGTACTCGTTATATTAGTTACAGTGCAGGCGATGAACTTCCCGATTACTATCACCAAGGAGCACAAGCTCATTTACGATCATTATTTTATGTAGTCAAATTATTTTGGGAGTTCGAAATTGAAAATACGCATAACTACTCCATTATCCAGGTAGCAGAGTTACGACGTACCAACGATGAAATTTATTTTGCTCCTGACTTTTATCCTTCTTGTGTCAGCATTAATGCGCACAAAAATTTAATTGCACTCCTAAACCGAATTCAGAATGATTTAGTCAAAACAACAAGCAAATTAGAAAAATTTAAACAGCCACTTGATACCTACAGCACCCATATTGATAACAGCAATTTTGCGCGTTTGTTTTCACTCCGATCATTATTACGAAATGTTGCCGTAATGGAGCATTTGCTCAATGCCAAAACCGTTCATCCCTGGGAAGTTTATGGTCTTTTACAACAGCTAATTAGTGAATTAAGTTTTTATTCAACTGAAATTAATTTTTTTGAGGGCGGCAGTGGAACTATCTCAGCAATGCCTGTTTATGATCACAGTGATTTGAGTAAAAGTTATAAACTCATCGAAGCATTAGTTACCAAATTATTAAACATTATTACTGCTGATCCGGATCGCATTCGTCGAATGGTTAAAGAGAAAAATCATTATTATGCCGATCTTGGCAACAGTTTTATCCGAAAGGATAGAAGTTATTTCTTGGTGATTTATGCTCAAGATGATCAAGAAGAAATTGCGGAGATGATTAAAGATTTTGGTAAGTTATGTGCTTATTCAGAAATTGAAAATTACATCGATTTTGCATTACCCGGAGCTCCTATCTCCAGACTTCTCTCAGTTCCTGAAGGAATACCCAAAGGGGCAAACTGTCTTTATTATCATATTGACCATAAATCCGTAATGTGGTCCAAAATTGAGATGGAAAGAAAAGTTGCATTTTATCTAGGAAAAACACCAGTAGACATCGTGATTGATATTGTCGCTGTAGGAGGATAAAGTGAATCTACAAGCCATTTTTTATGATTTATTTAAATACGTGTGGGATTTAAATGCAACTCAGTTTGCGAGCGTTAGTTATGATGAATTCAGAGGCAAAGTCACTTCGTTAATTGCTGAAATTAAAACGAAGGAACATGAAGTTGATAAATATAATTTAAATTCAGCTCTATTTGCAGTTTGTGCATGGATTGATGAATTAGTACAAAAATCAAATTGGGTAGGTGTGAGACAGTGGCAAGATAAATTGTTACAAGCTGAATATTTTAACACAACGAGTGCGGGCGAAGAGTTTTTTACTCGTTTAAGCAAAATTCCCAGTAAACAAGATGACTTAGTTCGAATTTATTACCGATGTTTGGTTCTAGGATTTGAAGGAGTTTATCATAAGCCGCTTGATAAACCTGATTTGCTAAAGTATAAAAATTTTGCATTAGAACAATTGAGCCACGGGTTTAATATGGCAAATTATCCTAGTGAGTTTGTTGCATTCCCTCTAGCATATAAAAATGATAATTTACAAATTATTCCTCCAAAATTAGATCAATATCGAAGTTTTCTCTGGTGGTTGTTACCTATTCCAGTGATTTTAATAATATATTTCTTTTTTTATTTTGTAATTAATAATACAGTTACTAATTATTTACATTTAATTAAATAGGGTTTGTATTACATCGCGAGCTTGAGTCAAAATGACTTGATTTTGAATACCGAAAAACGGCAAACAACCCTTGTCATCACGAGCGAAGCGAAGGAGCTCCACGATATAACCATCAGGATAGGAGATCCTCGTTTCGCTTGGGATGACGCGGTAAAATGTGGGCATCGGAGCGCAGAAAATCAAGAAGGTTTGGTGAAGGGAGTAGATATGGAAACAAATCCTTAGCAAGAGAGTCGAATGGGACGATTAGGACATATCATTTTTTGGATCTTGCTTGTCGTTATTTTGGGGGCTTATGCCACTTTTATAACGTTTCATCTCGATTATCCTATCTGGGTAGGTGTACTTATTTTCTTGGCCATGCTTTTGGCATTCCTGATTCTCGACAGCATTACCTGGGCTATAAGGAAGTGGTATAAAAAAAGAAAAGCAGCGAAGGCCAAAGAGACCGGCGAAAGAATCGAAACTGAAGGTTTACGTTTAACTTTAGAAAATGCGTTGAATTACATAGAAACAAATCATATTGCCGGTGGAGCAAAGCGTTTCTGGCAAATGCCCTGGATACTTTTTTTCGGTAAAACAACGATTCTCATTTCAAACGGATTGAAGCTACATACCCATTTTATGGTGGGTGATGCGGAAGATGAAGCGCTTCAGCGGAATCAAGTTTATGTGCTCGATAATTTTGTCATATGGTGTGTTGATGCAGAACTCTTTGAAACAAACACCTCAAAAAAAGTAGAAAAACAATGGCTGGATTTTCTTAAGTACATTAAGAGTCAAAAGAAATCGATTACGCCTATAGATCAAGTGGTCATTGAACTCCCTGCCTCGAAACTTTTAAATGGTGATAAATCAGACATTGCGCATCTTGCTCGAACCTTGAAAGATCGTATTGATCAAGTCAGTCTGCTCACAGGTTATCGCCAGCAAGTGCTGTTTTGCATCACTCGATGTAATGACTTAAATGGTTTTCAAGAATTCGTGGGACTCATGCCAGAGAACCTATGGACTCAAGCTATGGGTTACATTGTTGCGAATCCCCTTAAAGAGTCTACTTCAACAGAGCCGCTCAATTACATCAGTAATCGCGCTGAAGAGGTCATTGATATTGTTTTATATGAGACGCAAAAAACCATAGACGTCGCTGCATTTAATTTCCCATTGACCGTGAAAAAACTCAAAGAAAATTATTCAAGGTTCACCAATTTATTTTTTGCACCCTCACCCTATACCGAACCTGCAGTGTTGCATGGGGTTTATTTGCTCGGCGAATATCAGAACGATGGCGCTGAAGAGAGTGTATTTTATTATGATTTTATTGATCAGGTTCAGCTCTCCCTGATACGCCCTATGTCTTTATTAGGCTCGGAAATCAAACAAAGAAACAAACGAAGATGGGAGTATTTAGGTGTCTGGTATTTTGCAAGTGCACTCGCTGCAGGCTATCTAATCTATGTTTATAATGCAACATCCAATCGTTTAGTCGAACTGATAAAACCTTTACCTAAAAAAGAATCCTTCTCCGATCAATTGGAACAAAACTTACTGCTATTTGGTGATTATCATACGCTAATGAGCCAACTCGATCTCTTTAGAAATCAATTGCAAATTAAAGTATTACCTTATCGTGGTGGTTTAAATCGATTATATACTTATTACAGTGAGCAATATGTCGATCATTTTAAAAAATATATCTTAACGCTTCTTGATAATCGAATGGAGCAAATGCTTGGTCATGGTGGTAGTTTAACGGATACACAAAAAGCCTATTTAGTCCAAAATATGGTAAGCCGGATTAATTTAATCCAAGCAAAGATAATAAGCGGTGTCAGTCCCAACACTTTAATGCAAATGCCCGATCCACAAATAAGATATTTGGGATACAACCGGTTGCCTGACCGTTTTCTGAATACTTTTGGTCCACTCTACAAAGATTATGTCATTTGGGATTCGAACACCGAGCAACTAAGAGGTGAATCAGGGAAGTTAATTTTATGGCTTGATCAATCACATATCTTGTCATCGGATTTGCGTTGGCTGCTTGAGTGGGCAAATACCCAAGAAGGTGTGTCTGAAATAGGGTTAAACAGTTTCTGGATAGGCTCAAATATCGTGAGAGATTATCTCATCGCTCCAGCATACACCAAAGCAGGATTTGCAGCCATTCAGTCTCTGCTAGTACAAATTAATCATGCGTTACCCGTATATATCGACATCAGTGGCCCCAAAAATAGCTTTGAGCTGTGGTATGCTGCGACCCGACTCAGTCTATGGAAAAACTTTGCGCTTAATTTTTATAAAGGAACCAAAACACTGGCCTTTCAATATGAGTGGGATCAAACTTTTAATGACATGCTGCAAGCCAGTAGTCCGTATAATGCCTTCTTACACGATTTAGCATCAGAATTTCAAGGGAAACTCCCCTTTACAACACCTCATTGGATTCAACTTGTTCTTCAATTTTCCGATCTCATGGTGTACAGCCATAGTAGTGATAAAGGCGTTGAGTTTAAGCAACTTTCTGATCTTGTTTCCCAGTGGATGAAAAAACTACAAGAAAAACCTTCTCAATGGAACAACAACAGTGCTGGCAATCAAAATCCCCCTGTGGTTGGGCCCAATAACCTATACAACAGACCTCCTAGCGTTGCTAATAAATTAAACTTTAATACCCAAGTCAATGCAGTGAAATCGTATATGCGTTACCGTGATTTACTCAAGCAACTTTATAAGGAACCCTACGTTCAATCGGTTAAAGCGTATATGAGTGCCAGAGAACTGTATTTGAGCCAAATTGAAGTAGACAGACAATCTTCTTTAGTCATGCAAGCATATCAAGCTCTTGTCGATATGAGGCGATCACTGGAGCATTTTGATCAACTTGACTCATCCAATCCTTTTTGGATGTTGATGCGTGGTCCATTGGATTATTACATTGACTATACCAATCGTTTTGCTTCTTGCTTTATACAACAGAAGTGGCTTGATGAAGTGTACCTCCGCACGATTGCTTTAAGTGGTGAAGAGTTGAATCAAACTTTATTTGCAAAGGGTGGTTTGGTTTGGATATTCCATGACAAATATTCCCTACCTTTCGTCAAGCAAATTGGAACTCAATTCTTACCCAGGTATGTTTTGAATCATGAGTTCCCCTTCACGCCGCAGTATTATCAATTATTAAGCTTTGGCATGAGAATTAATGAAGGCCTGGAAGCGGTAGGTCATATGAAACAAAAACCCGAAGAGGGCCAAGCCGTTGATTTGATGATTCATGCGCTACCCACAAACCTAGATGCAAAGGCCACTACGCTGCCTTATAAAACTGTTTTACGCGTCGAATGTAAGGAAAAGCAATATACATTAGAAAATTATAATTACCCATCACAGCAACAAATTCCTAATTGGAAATTGGAAAGTTGTGGCCCTACCGAAATTTCTATTTACTTTGGTGGGGTTAAATTAGCAATTCAATACCACGGAGATGAAGGATTTTTGCGATTTTTACAGGATTTTAATACCGGTGTAAAAGATTTTTATCCTCATAACTTTCCAGAACATACTAAATTTTTGCAAGCGCACAAAATTGATAAAATTCGCATGAGTTATTACATCAAAGGTGGTGGTGACATCATGTGGCAGATTGAAAAATACTTTGCAGCACAAAGAGACCTCAAAGTAGCACAACAAAATCTAGCCCAGGTCTCTAAACTTCCAAGAACCATCACGGATTGTTGGGCTCAGGGGGAATACGATGTTTAAGATGGATTCCGTCACTAAGTTAGGAATCAACCCTATTCCTGGATTCAGCAAAGCCGGTCAACAATGTTATGAGTTTTCTCAGTACACGTTGATACGTAATGAGATTCAAAAACTATCACGGATTGGTCAATCATCCGAAATTGATTGGCCGCGCATTAGCGATAATGCAATTGAGTTACTGACTTATCACACCAAAGACGTACAAATCGCTTCATATTTGGCGTGCAGCTTATTTCAGCAATACCAACTTGAAGGATTAGCAGCAGGCCTTGATTTTCTTTTGGATTTCATTATCAATTTCTGGGAAGATGCATACCCGAAAGGACGTTTGCAAGCAAAAATTGAGTCATTAAACTGGTATGCAACTCAATCATTGAATCATTTATCTCAGCTCAAGCTGACCAGTGAGGATGAAGAGTTCCAGCAACCAATTATCCATACCTTAAAAAATATTGAAAGTGAACTACTTGCTCGTGCGGTAAATATCGATCTTTTTGCCAATTTGCGAGAAAAAATAGAATCGATCAATACCTTTGTTCTACCAGTTATGGAACCGAAGGAAAATTCACTTTTCGAGTTGCACGAATCAAAAACGCAGAAAGAACCAAATATCCATTTAGAACCTGCCTTACTGATGGTCACTCAATCCGCACGTGAATTAATGGAGAAGGACCCATCCAACCCTTATGCTTATTATTTAAATCGGATTGCGGCTTGGGGGGCAATCAATGTGGTACCGTATAACGAAGAGGGATTGACTCTTGTAAAGCCGCCTGAGTTCTTTAATCGAGAGCGCATCAAAAAAGTACAAAATACGGGGAACTTAATTGAAATAGTAGCAACGGCAGAAGAAATCATACCCCAAGAACCTTTTTGGTTGGACTTAAATTTGATTAGCCTTAATGCGTTAAAAAAACTCGATAAGAAATTTAATCACATTTATGATGCAGTCAAACTCGAATTAATCCATTTTATCAACAGAATCCCTGGCATTGAACAATTGCGATTTAATGACGATACTCCTTTTCTTAGCGAACTCTATGCTGAACAATTGAACCAACTTATGGTAAGGAAGGCTCCAAAGAGCGGGGGCAGTGAGAAAGCCTTGTCCGCAATAGAACAAAAGCAACTTCAAGAAATCAAAGAGGCAATCTCACAGCGAGATAAGAAAAAACAAAATTCTCCCCACCAACTTGAATTACTTCGAAAAGAATCAATAAGCGACAAGGTGAAATTACTCGCCTATATGGCTGTATCTGAATCATTGCTTGCTGCAGATGAGCACGCCATTTTAAAACCCTATACTGCATTTATTGTGGAGCTCATTGAACAGCATCAATTAATTACCTGGGAACCAAGCTTGGCCTTGGAGGCACTTATTTTGGCTTATCGCTGTATGAAATTTTTAAAAAACAATAGCTCACCACAAGAGTTAGAGCATGTATTTTCCCTGATTACGAAAATGGACGTCAACGTAGCAATGGAACTTGCTCATACTTAATTCCATGAGACTTATTAAAGCCAATTAATACTTAATCAAGACCCTCTCCCGCTTGTGGGAGAGGAGCTGGGGTGAGGGTTCATTAACCCATGACTCGACAATTCTCATCTACACGAGAATGATATAATTATGCACAAAATGTAATATTACAAATAACTTAGAGATTTACCATTCAAAGAAATAGAGCCTCAATTTTTTCTTCGGCTAAAGCAATGGCTTTAGTCTTAATCTCCTGGCCAAGATGCAATCCTTCTGCACGTATCACAGTGAAACGGGTTACCCCTATAAAATTAAAAACACTCTGCAGATAATATTCTTGATGATCCATCGCCTGCATGGATGCGTTATTCGTATAAAAATTGCCCCGAGTAGAAAGAATAATCACTCGCTTATCACCTGCAAGTCCCATGACTCCTTGCTCGGTATATTTAAATGTTTGCCCAGCCACTAAAATACGATCAATCCAGGACTTCAATTGAGAGGGGATACTAAAATTATACATCGGTGCGCCAATGACGATTTCATCGGCACTTAAAAATTCATGCAACAAAATTTTAGCAAGCGCCAACTCATTTTTTAACGCTTCGGATCGTATTGATTCAGGCTGCTTGGCGGCATTCAGTGACTCAGAGGATAGGTGGCTAAGACCTTGCTTATCCAAATCACGATAAATCAATTCTCCTTCGGGGTATGTACGTTGCCAATGATTCAAATAATGGGTCATTAATTGGCGTGAGACCGATCCTGCTTCAAGGATGCTTGAATCTAAAGCTAATAATTTCATAAAACCTCCAACATTCATTCTTTTAATTAAGCATATAGATAAAACAATAAAAGATAATCTGGTTATTTTATGAAACATTGTCCTATAATTGTTACTAATTAGCGCTTTTGAATAGGATTACGCTTGAACCATTTTTTACCTGATTTAAATGATTTATTTTATTTTTGTCGTGTGGTTGATGAAGGAAGCTTTACTAAAGCCAGTCAAGGTTTGATGCTAACTAAATCCAAGCTAAGCAGACGAATTAGCGAATTAGAAAATCATTTAGGGGTGCGTTTACTGAACCGTTCTACACGTAATCTCAGTCTAACCGACATAGGGCGCTTGGTTTACGAACACAGCATCGCTATGGTGAATCAAGCAAGCTTTGCTCAAGATGCAGCACTGCAAGCACAAGCACAACCCAAAGGACGAATTCATGTGACGTGTCCTACTTTATTTGCGCAATCTGATTTCGGCCTGATTCTGATCCATTTTATGCAAAACTATCCTGACATCCAGATCCATCTTTATGCTAATGACAGAAAAGTAGATTTAATCGAAGAAGGATTTGATGTAGCCCTGCGCTTTCAGATCAACGATTTAACTGATTCCAATCTCATCGCAAAAAAACTAGGAGAAAGCACCCACGTGCTAGTCGCCACTCCTAATTATCTAAATAGTAATTCAGCCCTTCAGACACCACATGATTTAACGAAAATCTCCTGGTTGGGAAAAAGTAGAGGGGAAGGATATCAGCAAATACAATTCGTACATCAGACAGGAGAAAAAGTGAGCATGCAATTATCCTCCAGGCTAGAGAGCAATGAATGGATGATATTGAAACAAGCCGCCTTAGCCGATCTGGGTGTTGCACTGCTTCCTCTAGAGTTGTGCCAACAAGAAATAAATAGTGGTGCATTCAGTCGTGTTCTTGCCGATTGGTCTTTATCGACTGCCAGTTTGTACCTAATTTATCCTTCAAAAAAAGGCTTAACTCCTGCTCTGCGTCATTTCATCGATTTTGTGAGCGCGGAAACTCAGAAGGGCTGTGCCAAACAGACACGTGTTTTGATGAATCGCTAGGGACTTTTAACCCCCAAATTATTTTCGAAACAAAAATAGTGATGCGCCGAATACTTCAGAAATTTGAATTAAGCGCTTACTTCATTAACGATGCAACCAACCCGCCCATTTCAAAAACACCTTTTGCAAACATTCCAGCGGCATATCCTGCACTTGCAGACTGACTGCCCATCGTGAGCGCGCCCGGGAATGGTTGAGCAGCACTAAACGATAATCCATCGACTAGGCCATATAAAAAGCCCACGGTATTGCATGCTTTATCGACAGCAGAACTTTCATTTTGTTTTAATTCATTCCCTTGTTCCAATTGCTCAACAGATCTATCAGGTTTTGGGCCCACCGTACTTTCATATAATGCAGCATATCCCGAAGCAGTTTTCATCACTTCTTTGCCAACAGGCGTAGCGCTCAATTCTTTTTTGTGCTTCAAGAGATCAGTAGCAAATTGATTTCTGGAATAATTTTCAGACCAAGAATCAATTTCATTTTCAGGTAGATTAAATGGCATTTTTGTTTTGTTTCGTATGAGTGTATTGAGCAAAATCATAAAGTACATATCAGCTATTTTTTTATTTGACTCTTCCTCTAATTTCACTTGTTTACGAATGGATTCTGGCTCATGTCCCTGAGAGAGTAAATGCATCGCCTCCTTCTCGTCTGGCGTCCACTGCTCGGCTCCCAACATTTCCTCGGTTACTTGTTGATAAACTTGTTTAAATTCAGAAATTGCTCGTATATCATCGAGATCTTTTTTAACATCTTTTGAACTGCTGAACATAATTACCCCTCTATGTGGTGCAAAGTTAATACAATTATAGCAAATTCTATGCTCTAGTGGCGAAAACGAAAAGAGTACCTTTATTTAATATAATTCTTGTTGAGGACCAGGGCGATTCAATGAAAACTTATAGAAAAGAATTGTGGTTTCATCTTCCCGAACGAATGGGATTTATCAACATAACCGATAAAGTACGAGAATGCTTAAACGACAGTGGCATTCAGGAAGGACTCATTTTAGTAAACGCAATGCATATAACTGCTTCCGTTTTTATTAACGATGATGAAGTGGGTCTACATCAAGATTATAAAAAGTGGTTGGAACACATTGCCCCTCATGAACCCATATCGCATTATCAGCATAATGACACAGGAGAGGATAATGCGGATGCCCATATCAAGAGACAAATCATGGGTCGTGAGGTAGTCATAGCAATCACCGAAGGAGCACTCGATTTTGGACCTTGGGAACAAATTTTTTATGGCGAATTCGATGGATGCCGCGATAAGCGAGTCCTGGTAAAAATAATTGGATCCTAATAAAGCATTCCGTACCTTTTATTTCCAATCATGAAGTGGTTTGAACGATATACAAACCTCTTTATTGGTTAATATAACTCTTTGGCTATTTTTCCCTTTTATTTCTGTGTATTATTCCCGACAACTTTGCATCTATTTTAACAAAAGGGGATTTTTATGAAGCATCTTATTAATAATGTCTTGCGTACAAAGAATATGGTGGAGTTGTTGCACGCTATGGGTATTCCCGTAAAGAAAGAGCAGGTTACATGCAAAGACGAACGTATCATTTTTAATCTCGAAAGCATCAAAGAAGGTGTGGAATTGGCTGGAGATTTGCAAAATCTGCTACAAAATGATGCGGTAAAACTACCGATTAAACGAAGGACTGTTGCTGAGTTACTTGCCGAGGAGATTGCAAATGCAAGCTGCTCTGACAGTACAAATAGCGAGACACTCAAAAAGTCCTGTCTCGCGTTATTGGATATTTTACAACTCAAAGATACACTAGATGAGCAGCAAGAATACCTTGATATTCAACTTCCCTCTGCTGTTTATGGACCAATATTTAGTGCTCTAAACTATAAATACTTGAGCATCAACGGTGAAAAGATAAAATTTAATATTAAAGAATATTTAAAAGCGCACAAACAAGAACTTATTTTAATTGATGGACAATCACCTTTACTTTTTGCCTATTCAGAACTGTTTGAAAATAGAAAGGTTTTTTATGCCGAGAAAAAAGTAAGTGCCGATATCACTGAAGTAACACCTTACTTCTTCGTTCCTGATGCACTGACACCACCTGCCTATCATTTTGTTTTGGATACAAGCGGCAGTATGTTTGGAAAGAATTTAGATACATTAAAAAAGAGTGTCATCGAACTGGCGGATGCCTTATTTCAATACCAACCCGATGCAGTCATCAATATCTCTGAATTCAATACGGAAAATCGAACTGTTGGTAATTTCCGCAAACAAGACATGAGCCGACTCAAGTATGAGGTGAACAGATTATCAGCAGACGGTTCAACACGGCTTTATGCGACGATCGTCGATCAATTAGCGATGCTGATTCACTCGAAACTACACAATAATATTTTATTATTTACAGACGGAATAAATTCGTCAGATCATGAATCCCTACTCATAAATCAACTGGAACGAACAGTAGAATCCTTAGGTGAGGAAACTTCTTTAATTCGTGTGAAAAATAAATTCTTCATTTTGAGTTATGGAGTAAAACAACCAGAGGTATTACAAAAAGTGGCCAACGCATTTGCCTCCCCAATTATAAATACAAATACCGTTGATTTTATTGAGGCGTTGTCTCAACAGGATAAGTTACAGGAATGGGCAGCAGCCAGAGAGTTATTCACTTGTCGTCTTGAAGTGGCAGGAAGTTCTACTTTGGATACACAATCAGAAGAGTATGTTTGTTCGTTTGACATGTCTGGCCAATTTGTTGCTTTAAAGCCCAAGCTCCATAAGAATAATGAGCGTCTGCATTTAACGATCACTGACAGTAATGGTAAAATATTGCTCGATGATCAACGATCTTTAGCGAAGAAACCAATGGACTCTGTGCTATTGCCTGGCATCGCAAAAACGGCAGTTCAACATGGTGTGTTTGCAGTGCAAAATACGCCCAAAACAGATGTTCCTACTCCATCGGTAACGCCAACATTTCTTTAAGTCCTCTGTTAGACTATAGGCCAAGGAAAATTAAGACCAAGGCCTGTAGTCTTAACACGCTACTCAATCGCAAAAGTCCGAATCCAATTGTATTGGAACACTCTCTATAATCAGTCAAAATAAATGGGTGCCCTACTTTAATCGGAGCAACGCACTTAAGTATTAAAGGATCTATAATTGAGCTCAAAGAACAAATTTAGTGATCATGATTTTTTTGGCAATACGATTATTTATCGCACCAATGATTCTTGGGGTGATATTTTTGTCATTGATAGAGGCAGTATCAGAGCACTGAACTTCGATCCAGTCTATGATCAAACCGGTATTTATCTTCAATACCCGCACATTCCTGTCCACGAATATACCCGCGTGATGTTGTTAGTTCTCGCATTTATTCAACATCCAGCACGCATCACCCTATTAGGGTTGGGCGGAGGAAGTTTGCTTCATTGCCTTCATTTTCTCTTACCCGAGTGCTCGCTGTTTTGTATTGAACTTCGTAAAAAGGTCTATGAAGTCGCGATGGATTTTTTTCAATTACCTGCGGCTCAAAATATTGAGATACTTATTGCGGATGCGCAAACCGCAATCAAATTTCAAAAGGGTCATAGTACGCAAATCATTTTTGCTGATATGTACCTCGATTATGGGATGGACGCTTTTCAAATCCAACAGCAATTTATAGAACAATCTCATCGTATTTTGGATTGCAAGGGGTGGCTTGTGATCAACTTTCACGAGCTCCCTGAACTGGATTCCCCTTTTATTCAATGCCTGCAGGAGTATTTCGTTGAACTCTTTATTTGTCCAACAGTAAGCGATAATTATATTTTATTTGCCGGCAAATCACCGGTTGGCGATTTGCATTCAGACAGTCATCAAACCACTCTTGCCGAATTGGAAAATAAACTCAACATCAAATTGCTCCGCTTACTTCGCAAAACGAAACGGTGCTATGGAAAGTGAGACGGTCGGGATGGACAATTCGGATTCTATCTCTGCACGTGGAGTGGGAAAGAGTGTGGAAAGAGTATGTTGAGAAAGCTTTAGTCCGCCTTTAAATTTTAATCCCGGATCCAATTTAACGGGTATACGTTGCAAATTTTTTATTTCTGAAAAAGCATCAGCAAACAATTTGGAAACAGGATGTTCAGGAGCAAGTTCACCATAAATCATTACTTCTTTAAACCAAGACTGTTTGGCGAATTTTAAACACTCGGGGCTGTAGAAATGGAGAATTTCAAGCAATTCATTATTTCGAGGCATATTAAGCTTAGAAAAAATACTGACTCCAGACCGAGGTTCTGGTTCTAGGACTTCTTGAATTATTTTATTTATCGTTTTTTGGCAGTGAATAAATTTTGCCAATGACTTGGTTAAGAAGGACATGTCCTTTTTCAATTGCCTTAATTGTTCCACCTGCATCGCCCGTTTCTGATTGGTTTGAAAATAAGCCTCAACGCGAAACAACAATTGTTCCATCACAGGAACAAAATCAAAAGTCAAAATGGGTTCCAGTTTGCCAGTAACAGCATCAAGGTGCGGGTTTGCTGCATAGGCAACAAGTTGACGCCATTCTTTACTCACGTTCATTAATGATTTCCTGTCATTGATCGAAAGCAGCTCAATGATTGTAAGCTTCAATTCTTTAGGTAATAGCTTAATGAATGCAGAGTTATCTTTTAAAAACTCTTTAAAACTAGATATTTTAAGACGTTCATCGTGAATAATGCGCAAACTAAGCCCCGGATAATCGCGAGCAATCTTGGTGAGAATAAGGTTTTGTAATCGGTCAGGAGTGCGAGCTTCCGTTGTTGCTGGACTCTCAGATTTAGCGAGCATTTTTACATTCCGTTATAAAAAAGAAAATAGCGTACATTATAATCTCATAAAAAGATATTTTTTGTTTTATTTATAATTAAATCAAGTAATTATTATAAGAAGGGAAACACTTTGCTAAATGGCTCCCTGACTGGGGGCAGAAAAGTCACTCCTTAACATAACAAACGCAATAAAAAATATAGGCCTATAATATGGAGATAAGGACTCTTTTGAAAGCATGAGGGATAATATGATCAAAGGCGCCGAACTCTTAGTTGCAGCCCTGGAAAATGAAGGTGTGAAACACATTTTTGGCATTCCTGGGGAAGAAAATCTTGACGTTGTTGAAGCACTTCGCAACTCGTCCATTGAACTGGTACTGACCCGACACGAACAGGCCGCTGCATTCATGGCAGCAACCTATGGTCGCTTAACGGGTAAGGCGGGTGTTTGTCTCACCACGCTTGGCCCTGGTGCCCTCAATCTTACCACCGGGGCAGCTTATGCACTTCTTGGGCACATGCCCATGATCATGATTACTGGCCAAAAAGGAGTTTTATCCTCACGGCAAGCGCGATTTCAAATGGTGAATACCGTGGCGGCAATGCAACCTTTAACCAAAATGTCTCGCCAAATAGTTTCCCCGTCAATGATTCCTACGATAGTGCGCGAAGCATTCCATCTTGCAGAAGAAGAAACCCCAGGCCCAGTTCACTTAGAACTCCCTGAAGACATTGCTGCAGAAAAGAGCAAGCAGGTGCCGCTCATTCCGCCACATCCTTTTGAATACCCTATTGCGAGTGAGGAGGCCCTCAATCGTGCCGCTGAAATGATCATGGCGGCGAAACGCCCGCTGGTGATGCTTGGCGCAGCAGCTTCCCGTCCACGAGCAACCAATGCGTTGGCTCAATTTATTACTCGAACGAATATCCCCTATTTCACCACGCAGATGGGTAAGGGCACGGTTTCTGTAACCACAGAACTTTATATGGGCACTGCAGCTCTTTCAGAACGCGATTATGTGCATGAGGCGATAGAACAAGCCGACCTCATTATTACCATTGGCCACAGCACCGTTGAAAAACCACCGTTTATCATGGGTCCCCAGCTGAAAGTCATTCATGTTGGCTATCAATCCGCTACCGTAGAAAAAATATATTTTCCCCAGGCAGAGGTTATTGGTGATATGGGTCCATCCTTAAAACTACTGGCCGATAAGATAGAAGGCAAGATTCCTCATGCAGATGCCCTCCTTCCTTTGCGGGAAGGTATTTTAAGTAAAATTACTGCGCGCTCTACTGAAGATCGCTTTACTCCACAACGCATGGTTCATGATGTTCGACAAGTGATGCCACGCGATGGGATTCTCGCGCTGGACAATGGCATGTATAAAATCTGGTTTGCGCGAAATTATCGCACCCAAATGGCTAATACCATTCTTCTCGACAATGCGCTGGCGACCATGGGCGCAGGCCTTCCTTCAGCCATTATGGCCTCACTGCTGTATCCTAAGCGCCGGGTGATGGCGGTGTGTGGCGATGGGGGGTTTATGATGAACAGCCAAGAATTAGAAACCGCGGTTCGCCTTAAATTAAACCTTGTCGTCCTCGTGATCGAAGACCACGCCTTTGGCATGATCCGTTGGAAACAAGCAGTAGATCACTTCCCCGATTTTGGAATGACCTTCTCTAATCCCGATTTAGTCAAATATGCAGAAGCCTATGGGGCGCGAGGTACACGAGTGGAGCACATTCAAGATTTTCAATCCATTTTGGAGAATGCGTTCAATGAGGGCGGGGTACATCTGGTCATTTTTCCAATCGACTACTCGGAGAATAAACGCGTACTTGTGGATGAATTACAAAATCGGTTGCCACCAGAGCACAAGGTGAAATAATGAAAAACACACTGCACGTGGTACACGCATTTGATCGCACATTAATCAAAGAAATTCCTACGGATGATGCCCAAGCTCTTGCAACCAAGATTAATACGGCAGCATCTGCTCTAAGAAATCGTGCTGGATGGCTGAAACCTCACGAACGCATGACCATCCTGAAAGGTGCCGCCCAATTATTGGCAGCGGACCAGGGCCGCTTTGCACGGCTTATTGCACAAGAAGGAGGAAAACCATTTACTGATGCAGCAATTGAAGTCACTCGTGCTATCGATGGATTAAACGATGCGGCAGAAGAACTACGACATTTTGCAGGCAAAGAAATTCCAATGGGCCTTACCCCTGCCAGTGATAATCGCTGGGCATTTACGATTAAAGAACCCATTGGCGTAGTGGCTGCTATTTCTGCCTTTAATCATCCCCTAAACCTCATTGTTCACCAAGTTGCGCCTGCAATCGCTGTAGGTTGTCCGGTCATTATTAAGCCCGCAACCACAACTCCCTTATGTTGTCTGGAACTGATTAAGTTACTACGGCAAGCCGGCCTTGATGAAGCGTGGTGTCAAACGTTCATTACCGAAGATAATTCTTTAGCCGAACAACTCGTAACTGATGAACGAATCGCTTTTTTAAGCTTTATTGGCTCAGCAAAAGTTGGCTGGTACCTACGAAGCAAACTTGCGCCTGGAACTCGCTGTGCGTTAGAACATGGAGGTGCGGCCCCCGTAATTGTCGATCGCAGCGCGAATCGAGCTAAAACCACACAAGCGCTTACTAAAGGCGGCTATTATCATGCCGGACAAGTGTGTGTTTCCGTACAACGGATTTTTGTGCATAAAGAGATCCTCTCTTCATTCATGGATGAATTCGTGGAGCGAGTCAAATCACTGCGCGTGGGGGATCCACTATTAAAAGAAACTGAAGTTGGGCCATTGATTCTCCCTCGCGAAACAGAGCGTGTCGTATCGTGGATTGATGAAGCGGTAGCCAAAGGAGCAACACTTTTTGGTGGCGGTCGTCTTTCTGAAACCACCTTAATTCCCGCCGTACTGCTCAATCCGTCCGCTGATGCCAAAGTATCCCAATTGGAAATTTTTGGTCCGGTCACCTGTGTTTATGAATATGAACAGATGGAGCAAGCAATTCATACCGCAAATTCATTACCCTTTGCCTTTCAAGCCAGTGTATTTACAGAAGATTTAGGTACCGCATTAAGCGCAGCCGAACGCCTTGATGCCTCAACGGTGCTCATTAATGATCACACCGCATTCCGCACCGATTGGATGCCGTTTGCTGGGTTAAAGCAATCGGGTTATGGTGTGGGTGGAATACCCTGGACGATGAAGGATATGTCCAAAGAAAAAATGATTGTCCTGAAAAGGGATGGCTTTTAGCAGTCCAATTTATAACCCAAAGCGCCGCTGTGTGCCTCGTTCGAGTTATATCGCGCCCTTAGCAAACTCAACCCTTCGAACCACCGCATTAAAATAGTCTACACTTAAAAAGAGTCTCATTGACTAATCTTTATTGGACAATCGTGTGATGGAGTTATCATGGAAGCAAAATCAGAAAAAAATTCAATTATTTTTTCATCAGCAATGAATGCTGCTAAGGCTGGTGAAAGACTGGACCTGGAAGATGCGCCCTATAAATCAGATAAGGAAGTATGGCTCTTACGGGAAAGTTCTGTCCCCGGACTTCTGACTGTCACTTTTTATAGCCATGAAAAAAACAACTATTCTCATGCAAGGTTGGGGTTTATGGCTGGCAGATGGCATTTTGCTCCCGCAGATGACTTTAAAGCCAAAGAATTTGTAAAACGGGCCGAGGCCGCTTTTAGCCAAGCGCTTCCTGAAAAAAGTTTTGATAGTTTAATTGAAATATTAGACAAACAAGGATTTGACATAAATAAACTCATATTTCCCAATCCCAAAGAGTCTTCCAAAACGGAGCAATTATTAGCCTATACCAATGATTCGCTTGAAGACTCACCCAGCATATTAGAAAGATATAGGACGTCCTTGTAATTATAATGAACTGGTTTACCTCCAACACGGCCCCATTTTAAAAAAGTACTTCCTGGATCAAAATGGACTATTAGGGCGTGTTGACAATTCATCCCCACCGGCTACGTGCCGCGACGTGTTCGCGGCAACCAGCCGATCTTAATCAGTGGCAAATTTCTTCATAAAGATGATGCCATTCTGTATTTAGGTTCTCAATCAAATTTAACTTCCACTGCCTGGGCCAATTTTTGAATCGCTTTTCACGTCGAGCAGCTTCTATATAGGTTTCATGAACCTCATAATAAACCAATATATGTACATTGTACTTAGCTGTAAATCCCGGAATCAGGCTGTTTTTATGTTCCCAGACTCGTTTAATTAAATCTGATGTTGAACCAGCGTATAGTGTACCATTTCGCTTGCTTGCCATAATATAGACATAAAATGACTTCATTTTGCTTCCTTGTTTTGCTCAGAGTGTTGGACTCAATGCGATGATATCACCTAAATTTCACTGATTACATTGGTAGCCAAATATAGGAACAAGCCATTGCGAGCATTGACGCATCATTTCTCTTCAATTTATCATATCTTGTGGCAACAGCTCGAAAATGTTTAAGTCGCGCAAATACGTTTTCAACTAGATGACGATATTTGTATAGACCCCAATCAATATCAGCATTCCCAGTTTTAGAGTTCGTCTTCCGAGGAATCATTGGAGTAGATGATTTTTGCCTAATCTGATCTCGAATTTCCTCGCTATCATATCCTTTGTCTGCAATGGTGTAATCAGCTTTAGGGAGTGTTTCAATGAGACCTGAAGCTGCTTTAGCATCATGTACCTCTCCGCCAGTCAATTGAAATTCAATCGGAAGGCCGCAAGCATCAACTGCCCTATGAATTTTTGTTGTATTACCACCAACGGATTTCCCTATTGCTTGATGTTTCTTTCCTATGGCGCCTGAGCTATGTTGATGGGCACGAACGATACTGCCATCAATAAATTCCGATTCAAGATCAGGATGTTGTATGAGCGCTTTGAAAATCATCATCAACTTGTTCTTTGAGGACCAACGATTGAATTGTTGATAGACAGAATTCCAAAATCCAAACTCTTTAGGTAGGTCTCGCCAAGAGCAGCCTACACGCATGCGATATAACATTGCCTCAACCATCATACGAACATTAGGTTTGTCATATATCTGATGTTGTAGCATTATCTCCTTTAGCTTAGACCATAGCTCATCACTGAGCATCAGTCTAGCCATTGCAAACTCGTTTTATACTTGATATTGAAATCGATATATTATGAGTTTGCTCTTATTCATCAATCGATTAGAGCAATGAATTAAGTCCATCTTTAACTTGACCATTTCCTGGATGCCGCGAACACGTCGCGGCACGTAGCCGGTGGGGATAAATTGTCAACACGCCCTATTAATTTTTGCTTTTTATAGATCGAGCTGTTTTCACCATTTTCATTATCATGAAATACCTTTCAATTATTCGAGTTATTTACAAAAAATGAAAAACTTGCTCTCGAAGTTTCTGGATCTATTTTAAGGGTTTCCGAACTATTTAATAAAGAATCGACTTTTTTTATTAATTGAGATAATTGCTCCTCGATGAGTCTATTTTTTTGTCTTAAATCCTCAATTGTCCGCTCATGTTCTGTAACTTTTTCTCTAAGTATTTCTTGTTTCCGTAATAGTGCATCGTGCTTCCAGCGATGCAGATTCTCTTGAAAAAAATTAGAATTATTGTGCACAAACTCATGGTCGCGTGTTATTTCGGCCCCCCAAGAGATAAATTTATCAATTAAACACGCTCTCGTAAAATTATCCACATGTTCATTAAAAGCTACCTCATCTATCATTACTGCAAAAGTTTCGCTATTTATCGTAGGTTTATATTTGTCAATGATCTTGAAGAAGGGACTGCTATCCTCGAGGAATGGACTGGTCAAAAGATAGGTTAAAGGGGTAATACCTATCTTCATTCTAAATGTACTGTTTATGTCTGCCCCATGTTTTATTAAAAATTCAAAAAAATAAAGTAATCGAGCCAGTTTTGCCTCAAAAAAATCGATACTATTTTTTCTTGCTAATAGTTCGGATACTGCCTTCATTAGTTTATGGAGGATTGTTTCACCATGTCCAAAATTAAATTGAATTAACTGTTCAGGAAATTCAAAAGGATCATATTTTTTTGTGAAATCTTCTAGATCCTTACATAAGGCATCACGATGAATTTTTTCAAACAGGTCAAGCAGTTCTCTTTCATTATAAATTCGAGTGGTCTTGCTAAGTTTCATTTTTTGACTCCTTTCAATTCGACGTTTAATCAAAACTAGATTCTTTTTATGAGGATAATTGCCCCTATTCAAAGGCTTGGCTTAAAGTCCAAAAAAAGAGTGCCACGTTGGCGCTGGATTTGTGTCAACTTTTTCCGAGGATTTTATTAAAGAATCGATCTTCTGCGTCAGTTGCGCCAGCTGCTCGGTAAGTAAATTATTTTGCTGCTCCAAACGTTGCACGTTCAGTTCGTAGCCTTCCACTTGTTGTTGAAGTTTTTCATGTTTTCGTTCCAATACCATGCAACGCCATCTATATTTATACTCCTGAAAGAATATATCACTTACACAGATAACCTCGTGTTCGGTCGTGATTTCGGCGCCGTTCAAAATCAGAAGATCAACTAATTTCCTTTTTTTAAGATCAGGCACATAGGGATTTAGAAGTAAATACAATATCATTTTTTCTAAAGTGGAAGCTGCTATAGGCAATTTAGCTCTTTTACCAATATCCAAAATTTCGCGAAAATAATTTTCGCCAAGGATGATTTGGTTTGTTACAAGATAAGATAAAGGAGTGACTTCTTTACCAGAGTCGTCTTTTATCCTGATATTTATATCTGCCCCACTCTCGATTAAAAACTCAAAACAAAGGATTAAATTTGCTAACGCACAAGGCTCTCCCCTACAATCAGAGATTGCTTTCAGCACCAAACAGAGGGCTGATGTGTTGTTTTCACTTCCCGATTTAAAATGAATTAACGGCTCAGGAACTTCAAAAGAATGATATTTATCCCAAAATGCTCTGGGATTCATAGACAATGCATCATTTAGAATTAATCCAACTAGGTTCAATAATTCGCTTTCAGTAAAATTACGGATAGCTTTAATGAGTTTCATTCTAATGCTTCCTTACCGGCTATTTTGAGCAAGAGTAGTTAACCATGCGGTGTAAATTGTGCCAAATTATATATATTTAATTCCTTTTCTATTTCAGCAACTTGCGACACAATTCCTTCAAACCCCTTCGTTCCAAAGCGCTTATGCTCTTCATCTTCAAATTTTTCGCCCAACTCTTGGTACTCACTATCAGAGACAATGGACTTAAAGGCAGGAAACAGAACCGTATCTTCGCGGGCAGCATGGGGTTCATACATATTTATAAATTGGTACAAAACTTCGATAAGCTTTTTATCGTGCGATTTGGAACTTTTTGCGCGAGTCGTCTCTAAAATATAATTGGTTAATTTTCTGCCCGCTTGATGTTGCGTTTTCAGGGTGGCCACCAAATCAACCAGAAGACCGGCTTTTTCAAAGCGTGGGAATAGAAAGTTCTCTTCCAGTTGTTCATGGTATTCTTCAATAAATTGTCTAATAATTGTTGCCGACTTATTAATAAGTACGGGATTTAAATCGCGCTCCTTTTCAATTCGGTTAATCGCTTCTCGATAAATAAGCATGATCCGACGCAAAACACCATGCTCCCGCATCAAATCCTCATCAGGAGAGACATCCTCCTCTTTTTTTTCTAATGCTAATAGAGGTTTTGCAAGTGTAGAACCTGCAATAAGAGTACCGCCAACGACAACGGCTGCATTTTTAAGAAACTGTCGACGATTGCTATCGATTAATTCAGACGACATCCTTGCTCCTGTAACTGATAGAGAAAATTCAAATTCTTGCCATGTAGTTTCATTATGCTGAATCGGCGAAAAAAAAACCATCCGGATAAACAGGGGAAATTACTGTAGCCAGATGTTTAAAACATAAAGCTCACCCCTCCTCCATAGTAGGTATTAAAGTTGCCAAGCTCACCGCTGAGGCTTTTCCCTATTTCCATATCGATTGCAAAATCTTTAGTAATGAGAAAAATAAGCCCTGTATCCAAATTGTATCCTGCGCCCTGATTTGGCGCTGTACGTGTTTGCCCAAATACTTCCAGATAAAACTGTAACCAATTTCGAGCGTACCAACCAAAGCAAACATCCGGGCTAAAGCTATTATAACGTACGCCGCCAGCTGCACTGGAAGTGCTCCAGGAGGAAATGGAGGCCATCGCAGTAAAATTAAAAATAGGTGTTTTATACGCTAAAATCCCATTGAGGGAATAGCCATCATGTGCCGTGCCATAATCTTTGCTCCCTGAAGCGGGAATGTAAACTACTCGTGTCGCAACATTCCAATATTGGGTGTAGGCAATATCATGTTTTAACGCCAATTGCGTTGCGAAAAGTCCCAAAATATTTGCATGAGAATTGATTCTTTCGCTGGGAAAAAGAATGCTCAATTCGCTGAGCCACGGTAAACCAATTCGAGTTTTGGATTGAGGTAATGTCCATTTCTCGTCTCGATTAATGAATTCGTTGTATTGTATGCCCCCGTCCAAGGTAAATTGGCCATAGGGTACGGGACAGGCACTGGTAATAATCGTTGGCCGTTTAAAATAAGTGAGGATGCTGCCATTTGCGCAGGGATAAATACTCGTACTTGCAACCGATTCCGCAAAAGATAATGAACTCGTGAATAGTAGGATAGCCAAAGCGATTTTTTGTAACATCTAATTAGGCATTTCAAAAAAAACGTACAAGATGAGCTACTTAAACTATTACAACACGGGAGGAAATTCAATCATTGGGTAAAGCCCTCACCCCTACCCTTCTCCCTAATAGGGAGAAAGTGCCCGTCAGGGCGGATGAGGGCAACAACCTTAAAAATCTTATTTATGCTGCCAACCTGAAATTTGTTGCAAATAATGCACCTCTCCCGATGAATCAAACATTTCCGCTTCCATTGATTCTTCCAAGGTGTAATCATCGTACAATAGAGCATGCTTACTCACCATTTCTCGCTCTGGAGTCGCATTTCCAAGAGGACCTCCCGGGATGGGTTGAGGTAGCATATTAAAAAAAGTATATTTTTTTTTGTAGTTAATTTCATGGGTATATACAGAATTTTGTGTATCGGTGGAATATCCATAAAGCAGGGACTCATGATTTTTAATCGACCCATCAGGCCGGGTACTGATATCTATTATACGCGGATCCCAGGCATCAACCTCTCAAAAGGAGTAATCATTTTCATCTTTTAATTGAATTTTAATTTCTAAATAAACATGATCCCATTTGACCGAGCGAACAACACGAATTCGCGCATTAGCGCCTAGACGATCAATTTCCTTACCTATCTCCACTAAAAGATAATCTGCCAATTCATGACAATTACCCATACCCACATACTCAATAAGATCATGTCGATATTTATATTGAGACTCTTCAGTTTCGTTAAGCGGAGCACGAACATTTTTAGCGAAATAGCTATTTTCTTTAATCTCTCGGTGATATTTAATGTATCCACCTTTTTGGTTACTGATCGCTATTTTCTTTCGTGTGTCTAAAATAGCCTGAGTACATATTGCTACAAACTCTGCTCTTGATAATAAAGCCATAATAAAATCTAACCCATGCACCACCATAAATAAAAAATAATTATACCATTTTGTTACTAAATTGATCACTCACGTTATTTAATGTTCCCAACATCATTAACACGGTTGCTACTTAAGACGTGACATATTAAGAATATAAAGGGGTGTCCTTTCCAACTACTTGGGGACTTTTCTTCCCAAGCTGCTCCTCCGATCCGGATACCAATCATTTTTACCTCTATAAATCATTGCCCCCCTGTCAGAAATAACAGATCCGCATGGTTGTTTACCTTAGGTACAATAATAAGCAATGTACAAAAACCAATCATCGTCATAGACGAAACAAACTTTTTGGCAATTAAGAAGATAAACAATGAAAAAATATGTCCTCCTCGCTTTATTAGGATTTACCACCTTAAGTGCTTATGCCTGGGAACCCTTTTGTACGCAAAGCACAACCAAAGCCAATAAAATAGTTGCCTATTTAGGAGCAGACTCGCAATGGAATATTGAACAGGAAGATATGACAAAACTCCGGGCCCAATTGCATGCAGTTGATATAGTTAATTATGCTTTTGTACGACTTGTCACAAATTCGCAGGGTAATACCCTACCCAAACTAACAATGAGTGATATAAAAAATATCCAAACACTAAAACAACTTCGACCGGATTTACCCGTGATCATCGCTATTGGTGGTTGGGGTGATCGCGAGGGATTCAGTAAGTTTATTAACGAGCCAAAACAGCGAGCAGCCTTTATTGAGGCAACAAAATCTTTACTGCAAGAAAACCAACTGGATGGTATTGATATTGATTGGGAAAATGAATTGCTGGCCTCTGCTGAGGAGATAAGAAATATCGCCGCATTGATCCGCGAATTAAAAGCAGAAATCGGCCCCTCAGGATATTGTGTGAGTAATGCCGTTCCCGGAACAAGTTGGTATTGGGAAAAATATCCAGATGCTCAACTATGGTTCGAAGCAGTAGATTGGACGACTGTCATGGCCTATGACCATTATGGTACGTTTGGCATGAGAACCGAACATGGTGCGGCCCTTTATGAGAATGATCGTCCTGAAGACTCCCATTATCCCTATCCCAAAACCTCTGGTGATATGGCGATATCCCATTACTATCAACAAGGTTTAGCCGCTGAAAAAATTCTTCTTGGCGTACCTTTTTATTGCCACTCGTATTATGTAGATGGAAAATCAATCGATACTAAGGCAAAAAATCCCGGTTTACATAGGCCAGTGATTGACCCTAATATTAATTCTCAAGTGAGTTATAATGAGGCGTGGAACCATTATGGAGAGGCATTATTTGCCTACCGTCAGCAATCCACTTCTACTCTGGAGACACAAAATTATTATGGCCTTATCCCCCTAGAAAATAGCACTATGTATCGCTTCATGAGTTGTGACAGCCCACAATCTATTGCCAATAAAATGGCTTATATTAAAGGTAACAATCCGCTGGGTAACAATGCTAACAAACCCATACCACTCGGCGGCGTATCATTCTGGAGTTTACAACAAGATTTAGCATTTGAAGATCCTCAGTCTTTATTACGTGCCATTGATGAAGGATTAAAATAAAAATACTCACGACACACTCAATTACACCAATGCATACGTGCTCGTGAGCAGACCTTGCGCCCCTGCCAAACATTCAGTATAGTGAAATATCAAGTTGATATGTAGTTCCACATTTAGACTATGGATAGCTTAAAAGGAATTTTACATGACCAGACTAGAAGAATTAATCTACTCCTTAACCACCGTGATCCTTCGTTATCACGACGGCCAACCTAAAGTAAAAAAATTAGTTACAGAAACGGATGAAGAACTATTGCAAGCAAAATACCTCATTTGTGCTAAAGAAATAATTCAAAATCAAGAAATTCCTTTTAAAATCTATTTAAGTAATCTGATTAAACAATGTACCGATAGTGGAAGAAGTCCTTTCTTATCTTATCTTTTGCATGAAGTGGCCTCGCTCAAAGTATTGTTGGACCAAAAAAAATCACTTGAACCGATGCAATTAGAAGAATACACCAATCAAATTGCTCAATTATTCATAGATCTTAAACGACTATTGGATACCCCAAAATCAAAAACTTATAAAGTCACCTACAGCAAAACTGCAGAGAGTCCGGCGGTTCCCAATCCTCTTTATGGTTTAAAAATCAAAGGATATTTCGAAGACGGATTATGCAATTCAGGAGATATTTTAAAAGATAACGTTTTAAAACCATTCAAAATCACTATACTCTCTTCAAATGAAGATCTTAAAAACATAGCAAAACAAATTTGCAACGAACATCAGCATACTTTTTTAGTACCTGAATTATTCACGCAAATTGCTCTTCATAAAAAAACAAATTTAGAATATGAAGAGAAACTGAATTCAATAGCAACACAACAGCAAGAAAAGCAAAAAAAATCAGAAAGCGTTTCTTCCAAACAAATGCTGGCTATTTATTTGCTCTGCTTTCACTATCAAAGGACACTAGCACGAGCAGAAAAGCAAAAGACCATGCTCGACACGCAACAAAAAATAATTGCTGAACTGCAACAAAAAGTCAGTGAGTTAACACAACAGATTGAGAAAAAACCCTCATCTTTCAAATTTTATAGCCCTTCTTTTTAAGCATTCTGCCTCCCGCTCTCCATAGAAGCGTCTTGAAAAATCCATGCTGATAAAATGGATTTTTCGCAACACCGCAAAATTTTTTTGGTAAAAAACCTTATTAAATGATAAACAAAACAGCAAAATATGCGAACAAAATGACCAATCAAGCCTATTTTTAATAATTCCTTAATAAAAAAATATTATTATTTTGTACATGATATTTAAACCACAGTGAGGTTAATCTGTGTTCAGCAAGCAATATAAAACAAGGACTGATGCCGTCAATGAAAAAATCAGCCGCATTATGAAAGCGACTGAGGTTCAAGACATACGATCTTTGGCAAGTTTCGATGAAATTTTGACTAAAAATCCACACCGTGAACATATTCAAGGTTATTTTGCAGAAATTCCATTATCTGAATATCAGGCATTTGTACCTAATGGACCTCACTTCCCAGATCGCTATGGTCAACCTTATGAAGGTGGCCAGTTTGATGCGCCCTTATTCACCTTAAAAGAATGGCGTGACCATTGGCAAGAAGGGCACCCCGATATGGAGCAACCCGATTTATTAGTCAATGCAAACTGGTTTAATGTATGGACCACCGGTGTGCCAAACGAGGGAGAAAAAATCAACCCTAGAAAGCAAGCACGTACCTATCTTATTGGGTTATCCCTGAGTAACGGTGAGTTGGTATCTACCCATAAGGTGCTTGATCAAGAAAATGTTGGCCTAGATACGATTACCTTTGATGCATCAACTAAAAAAGCGGAGATCATTGCACATGCTCAAATTGATCTTGAATTAGAAAAAAATCCCGACTTTTATAATCAGAAAAATGCCGTATCAGGATTTATTATTCTTCAGGATAAAACCCAGCAAAAAACCCCTGATTTAAATAATAATCATTCAAATCGATTGCCACGCACCGGCGTAGGATACAAAAATAATGGCAACACCCTGGTTGTAATGGTCATCCATAATCCTAATCGCAATTTTGGAGTCACCGCCGAGGAGTTTGGGGATTTATTTAAGGCGCTCGGTTGTACTGATGCAATCAATCTCGATAATAGCGGCTCAGCAGAACTTTATTACACAGGCTTGGGTGAATTCGGTAAAAAATCAGTCACCGTCCAAACAAAAACGTGTGATGCTGGAGCGCTAACGGAACGTCCTAAGCCAAATTGTTTGGGCTTTAAAAATGTAAGTCAATGCACCTTCTTTGCCAAGGATGATTCAGACATACCAACACGCAAAGAAAGTCTCGATATGCAGAAAAAATCAGCAACTGATGATGATATAAGCTACACGTATTACATTAAACGCTAGTTTACGGTCGATTAAAATTGTCGTAGGCAATTTGCTCTCTCTCCTCTATAGAAATTGCATCGGAAGAAGAAGTATCCGATGCAATTTTTAACGTCAACTCCCGAGGAAATTTGCCCGGACCAAAGAAACTATTATTATCGCGATAGGCTTGAGCAAGCATATGAGAAGCATATTGAATTTTATAATATTCAGTGAAGTACGAACAAACTACCGCAATATGAAATCGTGAAGCAGTATCATGTATACGTCGGTCATTGAGATAGAGAGTGCGCTCATTGGGATTAGAAACGATAAGATTTGCTTTAGCGAAATTCAGCATATGAATCACGCGATCCTTTGCCTCAACCGTCGGAAAGGTAACCCCTAACAGCTGATTTTTTGATAGAAAAGCGGGGAAAGAAACCTTATTTCCATCGACAACCAGGGCGCCAGTTTCTTGGGTTTCTTGTACCTCTTTGATTCCGTATCGACGCAAAAATACATCCCTTATTTCTTGATTTGGAAACTCAATAACCAATGATTTTTTATCACCATGAGCATATTCCGATAATTTGATGACTGGACCAAGAATACGCCGAATAAAATGATTCAATCGTTGGTTTAGATCCGGTTGATTGGCACAATAGCGATCTATAATTTTAGTGAACCAAGTAGTGCATCGGTTATTTTCAGTAAGTAGCGGTTCCAGTTGATGATGCACTTGCAGTACTTGCTTAGAGCTCCACGAATGGGAGGGGATCTTGTCTAATAAATGGATTTGCTCATGCATGATCTGGGTAATCGATTGCACACGAGGGTAATTTGGATGATTTCGAAGTTTATTTGATAAGGCTATAAGATCATTCATATCGATAACCATCAATTCTAGTATGACGTTTTTTATTGACATTCTGTTTCCTTACAACGCTCCATGATTCACAGACTCTACCAAAATGAGCTTCATTATGTCTAATAATTCCATTGTGTCATTTTATTTATCACCATTTTCTATGGCTCTCTATACATTCGCGAGCTTGAACCAGCATGGCTGAAATGTTCTAGGCCCTTAAAATAAATTCTTTACCCTTGTGGGTATTTTATGTACCCTGGCTTTTCCCAAATTTAATGAATAAGGATCTTTCATGGCCAATTTTTTTACTTTTAGCGTTTATGAAAAAGAAATGCGATCGTTCATAGATAAAGTTGTCCAGACCACTTCCTTACAAAAGGATAAAATAACCACATGGCTTTATAGCGATGGAGTAATGCAATTTCGTGGGGGGCAAGCTGCAGATTATTATCCTTATGTTAATGAAAATCTGAAAAAATTTAACCATAGGCCATTAATCTCCAAACAACATTCAATGGGACAAATATTAACTGGCTTTATGATGCTTAAAAACGCATTCATCAACCAGTTTGCAAAGGAGGATCCCGAGCTCAAAATCAAGTTAGAACAATTATTTATTCTCAACCTTTATAGTGCCATTGAAAATCACTTACCCTTTATTGCCATTCAAAGCGAAATATCTTCTGAATTGAATGCTTATCAAGACGAAAACGGTTCTCTTGAACCCAAAGAAGCACTTCAGCTCACAATCAAAATGTTTGAAGAAAAGCGTTTAAAAAATCCTCAATTGGAGGAAGATTTTAAAAATCAATTAATTTTGATGAATGAGTTTTTAGATGATTTAAGTAAAAAATCACTCCCTTCAGACCAAAAATTCTTTAAACCAACTACCAATAACAATGGCACGACAACAACGACTGAGCAATTGACACCCAAATAAGTAAATGCTTTTGCAGAATATAGGATACCCTAAACCCTCTCCAAGGTGTGGGGAGAGGGGATTAGGCATCCCTCGACCCTTGTCGGGAAAAGGACTTATTTTAACAATTATTTGGTGGAATCACTAAATTCAACGCGATTTCGTCCTAAGGTTTTAGCACGATACAAAGCGTCGTCAGCAAGCCTTATTAAGTAAGTGGGATCATCGTTCTGTGGAATACATCCAGCAACACCTAAGCTAATCGTTACAAAACGAGAAACATCTGAATCTGGATGAGGCAGTTTCAATGCATAAACAGCTTCACGCAATGTATCCGCAAATTGGATAGCACCTGCAACAGGAGTATCTGGCAAAATACATGTAAATTCTTCACCACCATAGCGCGCAAGTAAATCGGTACCACGATTCATTGTCTCAGCTAACGCACGCGCAACGCACTTCAGGGCATCATCACCAGCTAAATGCCCCAGACTGTCGTTATAACGTTTAAAGAAATCGATGTCGATCATAATCAAGGAGATTGATTTGGCATAGCGCAAAGCACGCTTCCATTCATGTTTCAGGAAGTCGTCGAATCGACGACGATTGGCTACGCCAGTTAATCCATCCAGATAAGACATTTCTTGCAGCAAAACTTGCAGCTTCTTTTTTTCTGTAATGTCTTCTCCTACTCCCACATAATGTTGGATTTCTCCATAGTTATCAAAAACGGGGGCAAAACTCCAAGATTGCCAAAACGTACTACCATCCTTTCGGTGAAAGAGAAGTTCACCATTCCAGGATGCACCAGATCGAATAGTTTTTCGTAAATTAGTAAGCGCCTTTCTTGGTGTTAGATTATTTTGGATAAAATCAGTTGTATGACCATAAAATTCTTCTTTCTTATAGCCTGACAATTTAATGAGTTGAGGATTAACGTAAATAATAGTTCTTTCTGTATCAACAATCAGCACTGATACTGGGCTCTGTTCAATAGCCGACTGCATTTCACGTAAACGATTTCGTTCCTGTATCGCTTGGGTTATATCATGAAATGCGATCACAATCCCTTTAGTGCTTTCTTTGAGTTTAATTGGCGTTGTAATTATAGAAACAGGAAAGCATGTACCGTCTTTCCGCCAAAAGTAATCATCATCACTCGCATAGGGTTTCTCGGTTTTTATGACTTCCAAATTTTTACAATCCTCAATCGGATAAGGAGCATGAGTATGATACGAATGATGAAAGAGTAAATGGGCATTTTTACCAAGCACTTCCGCTTCCTGATAGCCTAAAATACTGCAGGCAGCAGCATTGATAAACTCTATCGCCGCATCTTTATTGATAACGACTAACCCCTCGCCAAGTGCCGATGTAATGTCACGTAAATACTGCTCACTGAGTTCCACCTGTTTTTTCGCTTGTTGTAAAGCACGTGTTATTTTTGCATTGAGTTGCAGGGCTTCTTCCAGCTCTTGGGTACGTTTTTTTACCTTATCTTCAAGAAAAATTGTATTTTGAAATACTCCAAAATCTGTTCTTGGCGTATTCATATCTTGTTCTGCTCTATCAATCAATGCCTTGATAATTTTATTGAGGCGCTCGATTTCTGCGTGCAATTCCTGTGTATTTTTAGGCTTGCTTTTCTCAGACATCGCTATCTGTCCGTAATTCACCTATTGCTAAGCCGGTGAGGGTTTGATTGATATGAATTCCCTTAAATTGTTCCCCATAAGTGCTAAAACCAACGACATGATGATTTTGAAAAATTTTCTCTACGTCCTTTTTCAATCCTTCCCGTTGCATCTCCAGATTACGAAGGATGCAGTCACACGCTAGAACCAATTGCGGCGTACCTATAGATGATTTAATGTCTTGAAAGGTTTGCTCAATATTTTTTATAAGATCAATACCATGTGCGGCCATAAAAACTAAACCGTTATCAATTGCACAATAAAACTTTAAGCTTCCATCGGGATTAGCCTTTTGAATCGAACGTACATAATCAACTCCGTTGATGCGTATTACAAGTGGGGTCGCAGAAAACTGTTTGGGATCCAGTTTGTCAACTTGAGTATTGACGATACGCGCATATTCCTCCACTGCCGGATAGCCATTAATTTCATTAACAATGCGACGCTCAGGATCTGCTTGCGTCACAACCAGCTTTTCATTCCCACAAACGAAATGTTGTGATTTGAATAGCTTAAAAGGATAGATTGTATTGACTAAGACAAGCGCGACAGAATCAGTATGAAAAGCCCCATCGGCAAATATCCAGGTTTGCTTAAAATGCAAATCATCGCCTGCAGAACCACCAAAAAGTGCGATTTCTCCTAATGCATCTTGCAAAATATGAGTGATTTGCTCTTCGCGAAGGGATAATCCATCCACTAATAAAAAAGCAAAACTGTTTTCAGAATTAGTAGATGGTGCCTGTGCTTCAAGATGTTGAAGGAGATTATTGGCAAATACCTGTCCTTTGTCGTAATTAATATTTTTTATATCATTAAGATGTCCAGCCACAGCAGTAAAACCATCTGATGAAAAACTGACTCCTGAAAGAGAATGCTCTATATAACCGCTGGGTCCGATTTCACCAGCCGTTGTACATCCAATTACCTTTATATTTGGAAACAACCCATTTATTTCCTTGGCTATGACATCTAGGTCATATTGACTCGAGCAAAAAAATAGAACCAGTTCCATATTTGGTTGGTGCACTGCAGCATAAAATTCCTTAACCGCTGCCTGGGGATCGTTTGCGGTTGACTGCCCTATACGAATAGATTGCTGAGTGCTCATCTAACATTCTCCATATTTTTTAGAGATGCACGTTGAAAAATAAGGTTTTAAAATGACTCTTAATTTATTGCAAACTTAAATATAAATATAGCATAGTTGGCGATCTGGGGCCAACGTAGGATGGACCTACGCCCATTTTAAAAATCAGAAGATGGGGCTTGTTGCTGAGACTCAACATGTTTCACCAGTTTCGTGTAGCGTGGTAAAACATAATTTAAAGAGTGCATTTGCGATGATTGAAAAAATGAGACGTGTTGTGGCCCGCCTTTAGCTAAAATTAATTCTACTTCTTTATCTATTTTCATTTCTGTCTCCAGCCAACCTGATGCATCGTGTACTAATATTGGTAAAGCAGTAGCTTTAGATGATAAAGCCTGATTTAATTGACGACTGTACACTCTTAACTGGAATTTCAGAGCATCTTCAGTACACGTTTCAGCACTATAACCCAAGGTGTATAACTTATTTGTTGCTTTGGGTATCACCTCAGGCGAAGCAATTTCTATAAAATCATTAAATGAAAATGTCTGAGGGACTCCTTTTAAACAATTATAAACCACGGTCCCTTCACCACTCTCGACAACTCTCTTTTCACCTGTTGAGGGGATTTGAGATAAACCCATTTCATGTAAAGCCCTAAGAATTTTTAGATCCAGCTGGCCTTTAGCCGGTTTTTTTATTAAATCAATGGTAAAAGCTCCATCCATGAACGCAACTTCGTCCTTAATGAAGGATAAATCGGTATCTGCGTCTACATGAGTGATACTGACATTGCCTTTTTTATCGGCAATAATGAGTGCCACACATCCTTCTAACCCTACTGTAGCCGGGAATCCTTTTTGGGTCGCCGTTTTTCTCACTGTTTCATTTTGACCTGCAATCAACATGGCCCTGGGTTCGCGTTCAGTGATTTTTTTTTCTTCCATTTCTACACTCTACAACAATTTTAATTGTTTTAAGTATACTCGAAGGCCAGTGATTATAGCCGATTTTCTTTCCTAAAAATTTAACTCAATTTAGAACACGAGCTGGACTTCCTTATAAACATCCATTTATTTTAAGCATTGTAAACGAACCATTAATAAAATCTTAAGTTTCACTCGTTACACTATATGTTTTATTGTTAATCTAAAAGGATAAAATATGCCTTTTGTTATAAAAGTATCAGAAGACAATGCGGTTCAATATTCCCCAGACCAATCAACCTTTTATCGATTGCACCCAGAATTTGATAAGTCATTTCAGACAGATACAACTACTTATGAACCTATTATCATCGATCCTAAAGAAGAGGTTATTCTAGAATCAGTCGGTATACACCATTGTCATACGGTGATTGTAAAAGATCGTACGCATAATAATTTTTTTATGCTGCATGTATCACCACAAGCGCTGAGAAGACCCTATGATCCAGTAAATAAATTGGCGGGAACAGTGGTAAGTACTGGCATGTATGGTATGTTTTCCATGAATTTTGATGCATCCCTGACCAATAGTAAAAAACCAGCCTACATCGATTTAGATCCACACTATTACGGCAGCAAAGCGATCGGAACTCATCCTGACTCCGAATTAGAAGTGATTGTGGTTGTAAATGCTGAGTATTGGAATGTAAAAAAAGTCCAACAAGAAATTTTAGAGACATTACAAGAGCGAATTCCAGGAAAAGTCGTTAAGTCTAATGTAATTATTAATAACGCCTTAGAGCATGCTTACTATTACAGCACTGCATTTGAACCGAAATCTGAATCTTTAACAGTCATCTCAAGAAATGGTTTATATACCGAACCTTATAAGAACGCTTTTGACAATAATGTACACCAATATACTGATGATATCCTTCCAGAAGATAAACAAATGGAGCTGAGAAGCCAGTTAAAGAGTTTACAGGATGAAGCTCAAAAAATTTCACAGTCTATATTAGAATCAATTGACCCCTATGGAACAATAGAGCAATTTGTTTTAAAGCCATCAAATGAACTGAGCTCCTTGATGCAAGGCAAAAGAACTGAACTTGAAAAAATCATTAAGGGAATAGAAGCGGTAATGAGTAAAAGTAAAAATCCAGTACTCAATCTAGGGAGTCCAACTTTATACGAGACGTATAAGCAACTGGGTTTTCTGCATTTATTTGCTGGGAATTATGAGCAAAGTGTATCCTATTTTAGCAAAGTAGCCCTTTATGCAGCCAACATGAGAAAAGCCGAATTCGATGATGATAAGAGTCGCTACGCAACGCTTACTGGCGCCATTTATGAGCGCCTTGGAGATCTTGAACAAGCTTATATTTTTTATAAGGACGCGCTATTAGGCTGTTATTATAGGGAACGCCTTGATGCCGATCTGCGATTTGCCCGTGTTGCATCCCAACTTAAAGGAAAAGAAGTGGAGGCTCTGGAGGCGATAATTCATGCCAAAAACATTTTCATTGATTTAATTGATCGCCTTGAAAATCAGTCACCACCCAAGAAAGAAGAAATACTTAACGCCTTAAAAATAAGAGGCGCTGTCTGTGATATTCAACTTAGTTCATTAAAAGAACATTTAATCGAACACCACCATGAGAGCCCTGAATTACAACATGAGTTTGATAAACATTTTGCCCTATCAACCTACACTATCTAAGCTTTGAACGATGTTATGGGATCTTAAGCCCCATAACATCATGAGTTATTCGAACCGAAACGGTGAATTGAGTTAACATTTAAATGAACAAAATAGTGTGTGATCGTGATCCTCGAACTGAGCATTCAGCGAATCCCCATCGGGATAGCTGCATAAAAAGTTTATACCTGCCTCAATTTCTTTGAGCTGTTTATCCGCCATAAATCGTCCGTCCACATAGAGACTGTAGGTTGTAATTGCAAAAACTAAAGTGGATACAAGCATCATACCTAGACCAAGAAGGGCCGTTCCCAAGGGCGCAGTAAATACACTAAGCCCAAATAGAACAACTCCAAGGCCGCCAACCGTAGCAATTATGGAATTAGCGAGCATATTAATACCGCCAAAACACTTACTTGCTTTTTTATCTTCTTCTAACTCTGATTTTAATCGAGCAAAGGTATTGGTTAATGGTTTAACGTATGAAGCAGGATTAAATTGCTTATCCGATAGTGTCTTATCTAATGCTTCTGTAATGAGTGTCTCTAAAGATTGAGTGTCTAAATTTCCCACAACCGCTTTTAATTCATGGAGGCTTGCTGTGATTTTTGAGATATGCTTCTTGAGTTGCAATAACGCTTGATATTTATTTACGTCCCAATTTAAAGTTTCTTTGGCTATAAGTTTGTCTCGGATGGCTTTTTCAGCAGGCGTTTGAAAAAAATTTGGAAAGTAAATTGTGGAAATGATCATAATAGAACTTCTTCGGTTATTATTTTAGCGCATTATAAAAATGGAATACTTCTTTTTCAAGGGATCTCACCCCGTTTCTAGCCCCCCCCCTAAAAAGTCATTCATACATTGACTCCTGCAATAATATGACTCATTGAATTGAACCTCAACAGCGTCCTTAATGCATTGTTCCTATTGCTTATTAAGCAGTACAATCCGGGTTTAATTGATACAAAAAGAATCTAAAATCACCCAAAAAAATTATTTTTTTACTAAAAGTAATCTTTAAGTATAATGTGGGCAATATTTTATTCTTAGGATCAAAAATGGCTAAAAATACTCTTTTTAACTTTCTTTCTCAAAATGAGTCTATTGTCCAGTTACCTCAGGGACATAAATTGATATTAGGGTTCAATAAAAGCAGCCAACACTATTATTACCGTATCGAACTGCCTATTGAAAAATTTAGTATAAAAGACCAAGAAAACATGTATACATTGGATAACCATCACCTTAGTGTATATGAGAATGAAAATCGTCAAAATCCCAAATTAAGTCAATACCATTACACTGCTGAATTTATAAACCAATCGGGTGAGCGATATCGTCTTCATGTGTATTTCAACGCGTTCGATGAATTAATTCAAAATATTGCCTTTGAGAAAGCGACTGTTGATGGCTATAAGTTAATCGACAGTACCCATATGAGAAATCAATTAATCATTTTAGCACTTAGGCATACTGAACCGCTGATCAATCAATTAAGACAACGACATCAGGAAAAAATTAAAGATTTAGAAACTGATTACAAGGATTGTGATCAAAGGCTCTTAAAATATTTTGATTCAGAACAACAAAATACTACCGAAATTTTGGAAATCACAGAAGAAGCCTGTGGTGTTTTAAAAGAGCTGATCCCACTCATCCGGTCTTCCAGCTACGTAGAGGCTCTTCGCTTTCATGAAGCGACCGCGCGTTCTCTTAAGAAACCCCATACCACCTCGATTGAATTGATTACCAGCACCCCAAGTACTAATGAGGATAATCATGTTGAAGATGTTGCGAAAGAAGCGCCTTCTCCTCAAGATGAAGCATCTTTAAAAGATGAACCATCTTCACACGATAAAGCGGCGCAAAAAGAAGATAACTCCTCACATGAAGAAGTGACCCAAAGTACTAAAACCAAAGTTTTGATTATTGATCAATTAGCAGAGGAACTCCGGGAGCTAAATACTCAATTTGAAGAATTGAGTAAAGCATCCAGTGAGGTTCAGGCGAAAAAAATCGAACAATTATTGGCAAAAACTTATGAAATTAACCTGACCTATGAGCGTCATATCCGATTGAAGGATTTGCATCAGTTACAAAACATACGTCGAAAACTGCAAAAACTTGAAGCGGATTTATTACCTAGTTTATTGTTTGGCTACCAATTTGAACTGGCTGCGTTGTTAACCTCAAGCCACCACCTACTCCGCGCTGAAAAATTTCTCACTGTTGCGTTACAAACAAATAATTCAAGGTTACTTGATTTTATTTTGACCTATAGTGATATAGACATAAATAACCAACGCGTTACTGTGTTCAAAAAATCATTCGCATCCGCTGTACATGCCTGCTTGCAAGAGGATAGCCCCTCTCATCCTATGAATGAATGCCTCTCTGTTCTTATTAAACACGGAGCATCTCTGTTTGCGCCCGACAATAAAGGATTGCCTCTTGTTTATTCAATTCTCACCGGAGAGACACACCCTCTACGAAAAGCTTTATTTATGAATCGCGACAGAACGATTGAATCCATTGATTTTTTCAAAAAATTGAACGCATTACTTAGAGTTTATTTAACGAAAGAGACTCTGAGTTTGGAGGACAAAAAGGCTATAGAGTCTGAGCTGAAAAGCTTTGAGGATCAATTGGAAAACTTGCAAAATCTGCATATGGAAGATCCCAGTTCGCGTTTTTTAATGAAACGGGTGAACCACCTGGAGGAGAAATACATAGGGGCGATCTTAAGGCAATTGCGGCAAGATCCAGAGGTAATGAATTTAAACAAAAGAGTTCTAAAAGCTTCTGCAGAACTGAATTCTAAACTCAGTAAGCACCAACGAAGGCAGGCAAATATTTTCGCTTCTAATCAAATCCAGGGCTTAGAGAAAATTTTGGGCAAAGTCGATGTAATGAGTTTTGGTTTTGATTTCCTTAAAGCCAGGGCCCTTGAAGGGATTAACAATAATTTGCAATTAATCCAAAAAAAATCTGAACTCCTCGATATTCAGAAGGAAATACTAACTTACCGAAATAAAAAAGCGAATAGAAAGTATAGAGATCTTATGCAGCAACAAACTGAGTTACTGCAAGAAATAAAGGAATTAGAGAACGAGAGCCCTATGTTGCAAAATTTTGAGGCACTGGATAATTCCTTGGAAGCACTTGACTCACTGGAGCAAGCGCTTAAAAGCCTAGGTGAAGAACTTCAGCCCCTAAAGGGAATAAGTGCGTTATTGAATCAATTCTCCAGTATATTTTCGTTTCCAAACAGCACCACAGCGGATTCAGCCACTGAGACCGATGAAGATAAAGAAAATAATGAAATACTCGCGAAATTCGAAAAGGACCTTGAAGATCTCCAAGAGCTCTTGAATAAACCAAGCTCTTCCCTTTAGTCGTTCATAATCGTTATCTGGGTTTATTCTCAAACCCAGTTAACGACTTAGCCTTCATTCAGGCCATATACCTAAGGCAACGCAAAATGCCAATTCATTGCTTTGGACAAGCCTTCCAGCATAATTTCACCACGGATGCTATTGCCTTTGGCATTAACTTTGGGACTAAGTACCACAATGCCTGCTTTACCAGGAACAACTGCTATGGTATAGCCCGATACGCCGCTTTTAGCGGGCATGCCGGTTTTGACCATGTGGGTGCCTGTCTCATCATAGAGTCCACAGGTTGCCATAACCGCTAAAGTAATTTTAGTGGTTTCAGTAGAAATGATTTGTTCCCCAGAGTCTGGGTCCCTTCCTGCATTCGCTAATAGGGTAGGCAGGAAAAGCATTTGTTCTAAATTGGCTTCATAGGAACAAAGTGCAAAATACAAATCCAAGGTTTCATGAACATCCGCACCAAGATTGTTTCTACTCTTGAGTAAATAGGCAAGGGCACGGTTACGATTGCCTGTGCGTTTTTCTGAAGCAAACACGAGGGGATTAATACTGAGACGTTGATTAAACAGTTTTTGTGTCCAATGTTCTAGCCAACCAAATTGCTGTTCGCCTTTTCCCGGAATATGGGAGCATAAGGTAATCGCTCCGGCGTTCAACATGGGATTTGATGGCTTGGGACCAAATTGTTCCAAACGGGTAATTGACGCAAAATCATCTCCAGAAGGTTCTACTTTAACCCATTCAAACACTTGCTCCCCATATTCTTCAAGTAGTCCAATCAAAGGAATCATCTTGGCTGTACTTTGCAATGTTACCGGACTCAACGGGCTGTTACTGTAAGAAAGCAGCTGTCCACCCAAGGGTTGTACGGCAATTGCAGTCAAGTCTTGATTCACATTAGCAAGCTCTGGAATATAATCCGCCGTTTTACCTTCTTGATTCACCTCTGCGGTATGAACTAAATCTTCTAACAAATTGATGGTAAGCAATGATGTCATAGTACCCTTGGACTGAAAAAGCAGCCATTATGATAAATTTAGCACATTAAAACAAATTAATTTGCAAACCGGATTAATTAAAAACTTAATGAATGGAGGATAGTTAAGGAATAAATAGGTCGGGTCACGGCTCAAATCCTTATCCAAGGGTAGCTCTTTCCATTGCTTTCCACGCTAGGTTGCGCTCCAGCAACTGCCGCAATCCATAAAGAACACACAAAAGTAATGGACCTATTTGACAGGTATGAGACCAGTCTACTATATGTTTTATACGGAGGTAAAAAAAAGGGTTCACAATGCCAGGATGCTCACGCTGTGAGTCTATTGATTCATACGTATTGCAGGGGAAAGTATTTCTCCATATTATAACCCCCACAGGCCATACATTTTCCAAATTAAAATCCGGGTTGGAGGCGGAATTTAATTTGGGAGCAGTAGATCGCGGCTACCTCTACCTCGATCTGCCCCCTGAGCAATTTGATCACTTTGCAACCTTAGTCAAGGCATTATTAAGCCAACAGGAACTCAACGACTCCAGTGTTATCATGCTGTATGATAGTCAAACCAGCATCAGCCCTGCAGAGGCGCTCAAGGCGACACGAACGCTGGCTTCCTTTGTCAATATGGCCTCTGCACAATGGCTGGTTCACATGCTAGACCAAAACCTGCTCAAAATCTGGTTTCAACCAATAGTTTCAAGTGTAACGCATGAGATTTATGCTCACGAATGTCTGCTCCGCGGGGAACAAGAAGGGAAAACCATCGGTGCCCTGGATATTCTTTCTAGTGCCAAAGAAGCGAATATGCTGTTTATACTCGATCGCCATGCCCGTATCAACGCCATTAACACCGCAAGCAACCACAAAAAAAAGCTCGAACGGCTGTTCATCAACTTCAATCCTACATCCATTTACGATCCCCAATTCTGTCTGCGTACCACTGATGAAGCAGTAAAGCAGGCACAATATAAGCCCGAGCAAATCGTATTTGAAATCACTGAATCAGGCCTTGTGGATGATAGAGAGCACTTGGTGCGTATTACACAATTTTACCGGGAGAGGGGTTACCGTATCGCCCTCGATGATTTAGGCTCAGGATATAGCTCGCTGAATATGCTCCATGACCTTCACCCCGATCTGGTCAAGCTGGATATGGAACTGATCCGCGACATTCATAACTCACCAGTCAAACGGGTCATGGTTGAAAAAATCATTGAAATAGCTCAGCAAATAGGCATAAAAACTGTTGCCGAGGGTGTCGAAACCAAGGAAGAACTGGATTGCCTGAAACATTATCCGATTGATTATTATCAGGGCTACTACTTTGGCAAACCTGCACCAATATAGGCGGCTGTGTTGGAGAATTGGCCCAACTTTGCCTCATTTTATTCAATGAGCAATTCTGTAATTTCTGGGTGATCTCAGGAATAGCTTGTTCTCTGCAGAAATCTTCTTGCACTTACCCACCGCGCTCATAACTTTAAATAGCCGTTCTCAATAGGGCGTGTTGACAATTTATCCCCACCGGCTACATGCCGCGACGTGTTCGCGGCATCCAGGAAAGGGTCAAGTTAAAGATGAACTTAATTCATTGCTCTAATCGATTGATGAATAAGAGCAAACTCATAATATATCGATTTCAATATCAAGTATAAAACGAGTTTGCAATGGCTAGACTGATGCTCCGTGATGAGCTATGGTCTAAGCTAAAGGAGATAATGCTACAACATCAGATATATGACAAACCTAATGTTCGTATGATGGTTGAGGCAATGTTATATCGCATGCGTGTAGGCTGCCCTTGGCGAGACCTACCTAAAGAGTTTGGATTTTGGAATTCTGCCTATCAACAATTCAATCGTTGGTCCTCAAAGAACAAGTTGATGATGATTTTCAAAGCGCTCATACAACATCCTGCTCTTGAATGGGAATTTATTGATGGCCGTATCGTTCGTGCCCATCAACATAGCTCAGGCGCCATAGGAAAGAAACATCAAGCAATAGGGAAATCCGTTGGTGGTAATACAACAAAAATTCATAGGGCAGTTGATGCTTGCCGCCTTCCGATTGAATTTCAATTGACTGGCGGAGAGGTACATGATGCTAAAGCAGCTTCAGGCCTCATTGAAACACTCCCTAAAGCTGATTACACCATTGCAGACAAAGGATATGATAGCGAGGAAATTCGAGATCAGATTAGGCAAAAATCATCTACTCCAATGATTCCTCGGAAGACGAACTCTAAAACTGGGAATGCTGATATTGATTGGGGTCTATACAAATATCGTCATCTAGTTGAAAACGTATTTGCGCGACTTAAACATTTTCGAGCTGTTGCCACAAGAGATGATAAATTGAAGAGAAATGATGCGTCAATGCTCGCAATGGCTTGTTCCTATATTTGGCTACCAATGTAATCCGTGAAATTTAGGTGATATCATCGCATTGAGTCCAACACTCTGATCAAAACAAGGAAGCCAAATGAAGTCATTTTATGTCTATATTATGGCAAGCAAGCGAAATGGTACACTATACGCTGGTTCAACATCAGATTTAATTAAACGAGTCTGGGAACATAAAAACAGCCTGATTCCGGGATTTACAGCTAAGTACAATGTACATATATTGGTTTATTATGAGGTTCATGAAACCTATATAGAAGCTGCTCGACGTGAAAAGCGATTCAAAAATTGGCCCAGGCAGTGGAAGTTACATTTGATTGAGAACCTAAATACAGAATGGCATGATCTTTATGAAGAAATTTGCCACTGATTAAGATCGGCTGGTTGCCGCGAACACGTCGCGGCACGTAGGCGGTGGGGATGAATTGTCAACACGCCCTAGTTTTCTTTTGATTTCATTTCAAGCTCCTCTTTTTGAGAAATTCTGTTTATGCATTTTTTAGTTTACTGGTAGGTGCATTTGGCCAAACGCACCATGTTTATCCTTTTCAAGAGAATCTCTCCAAGCTTGTTCCTCAGACTCCGTTTCAAAAATTTCTGTGTCTGACTTTTTTGAGTGCTCTTCTGCTACTTTTTTATGTTTAGGCACTGGCATACTGCTGGGTTTATTCTTAAGTTGATTAATACGTTCCACCGCATGGGGTTGAGGATTGAGATAGATTTTCATAAGAGTCCATTTATTAGTCATTGTGACTATAAGTATAGTTCTTTTAGTCATAGCAAAGTTGAGGATTTGGGATTTTGAAAACGGTTGGATTTGAGTAAAAATTGGGCGCAAAAATAATATCGGTCGAGGAGCGGAACATGCATCAGTATTTGATGCTTTTGAAGCATTATTTTTGCGCAAATAAAGCCATTTCAGCGAATTGGAGGGCAACGCATTTTAATTTGCTCTTGGTGACCGGCCATTATATGAAGCAACCCGAGCGCCCCATTCTAACAGATTTTTATTGCAATCATCTTTATCTAAAATTACCTCGATAAAGCATAAGGCATCTGTTTTCTTTGCTTCTACGATTGCATCCAAAAGCGCTTGATGCGTTGGAGCTTTAAAAGCTCGAGCTTTGGCCTGCTGCCCATTAAAAACTTCCACTAAATCAGCATAGTGCCAATTATTAATCACATTGTATGGGCCATCATGAATTTGAACCTCAATGGTATAAGACGCATTATTCATTAAAAAGATAATGGGTTTATAACCATAACGAATGATCGTTGACAGTTCTTGAGCACTCATTTGGAAAGAACCATCACCAATCAACGCAATAACGCGCTTTTTATTATGAAGCGCTGCCTGCATACCCAAAAGTGCTCCTACAGACCAGCCAATCGATCCATATTGCATTTGAATTTCAAATGGGCAGTTTTCGGGTAAATTAAGACGCATGCCATTAAACCAGGAATCCCCAGTCTCCGCCAAAATTCCGTAATCACTACTTAATAGTTTCTGAATTTGGCCAAACAGGAATCGTGTAGTGAGCGGTGAGTTTAAATCATCCGGCTCGTGATATAAGGGGGCTGATCCTGCGATGCGTTTATAAGCTTTCACTGAAGCATCATTGACCTTCAATTTATCCTTCAGACCGCGCAAAAACTCATTCATGTACACTTCGGTATATACTTTACCTGCAACAGAAACACTACCATCAGCTATGACAATAAGCTTCTTGGGTTGGATATTACACATATGACCAACCGTGGTGTAATCGTTAAAATTAGGCCCTATAAAGAAATAAAGGTCGCTTGATTCGACAATTTCTGCACATCCTGGGGAGCTGACTGGTCCCCAATAAATGCCAATATAATTGGGATGTTGTTCTGAGACAAAGCCCTTTGCATCAGGCATTGCAGCGAGGGCATAACCGCAGGAATGACTTAAGGCTTCAATCATCGCCGTAGCCTCACAGGGGCGCGATTTACTTCCTGCGATTAACACAGGCTTGACTGCAGAATTAAGGTGATTGGCTGCATCTTCAATTGCGGCAGCAAGAGAAGAGGTATCACTCAAACGTTTGACATTCAGCGCCCGCTGCGTTGGTGGAGAAACACTTGCTCCAGCAATGTTGCATGCAATTTCAATGTAAACAGGTTTTTTCTTTTCAAGTGCAATGGCAATGGCAGAATCAATTTGCATGGGCGCATCACCAGGTCTATGAATAAATACGCTATGTGCTGTAATTTTCGCAAATATTTCACGGACATAGCTGTAATTTTCCGTTGCCAGCGTATGGTGTAAAATTTCCGCATCCTGCACCGAGTTTGTATTAGGTCCCCCGGAGATCACAATGATCGGCAAATTCTCAGCGTAAGCCCCTGCAACTGCATTAACCGCACTCAAGCCCCCAACGCTATAGGTTACAACCAGTGCCGAAACCCCTTTGATACGCGCATAACCATCTGCTGCATAACCTGCATTCAATTCATTACAACAATTAATCATGTGCAGTGAGTCGTTTTTTAAGAACTCGTCGAGCAAGCCCAGATTGTAGTCCCCAGGAATTGCAAAATAATCATTTATTCCCAATTCTTGGAGGCGTTGCGCAAGATAAGTGCCTACCGTAGCCATAAAAAATCCTTTTGCGGAAATACTGCTTAAGAAGTAAATTTATTATGGCAGTGGCCTGCTCTTTCTTCAAGGAATTCTTTGAAACGCCTTAAATCCCCTGAGCTGATAAATCTCCACTAAAAGATAGCATTTCAATGATCTGAACGCTTTATCATATACGCTGTCATCCCCGCGCAGGCAACAATCCATTCTTCATAAAAGTTCATAACTCGATTAAGTTTGGGCAAGCCACACTTCTTAGCAATTTCAAACGACCTCGATTTCAACAGGTGCAGTGCCTTTTATACCGAGTTTCTTAGCGGCAGCAAAGGATAAATCAATGATTCTGTTCGATAAAAAAGGACCTCGATCAGTAATCCGAACCACAATCGTCCGGCCATTATTGAGATTTTTAACCCGTACTCGTGTAGCAAATGGGAGTGTTGGATGTGCTGCTGTCATCGCATACATGTTGTAGCGTGTTCCGCTCGATGTTTTTTGATTCCGAGCATGTGACCCATACCAGGAAGCGACTCCTTTTGCTTTGTAATTTTTGGCAGATTTCATCACATGATATGTTTTACCTCTGACCACATAGTGATCCGGACCATTAGCTTGTTGATGAACACAAGCAACCAGTAGCATCGGGAGTATGCCGGTAATGAGACGTTTAATGGTTAATAAAATTGCATTATAATTCATAAGTTATCTTCTACTTCCACACCAGATATTTGACATATAAACAATTAAAAAGTTATCGAGATGACCTCTATAAAAAACTTCATTTAAAAAATTAATCGATCACGAAGGATGTCACAATACACCAAGATAAATCTATTTTTAATCAAAAAAATTGCATCATAGCGCAATATTTTTCCTTAAGCAAAACCAGTTAAAGTGCATCAATAGGGTCTGACTCCATTGATGCTACCCCATTAATCCTTACAAATGGTCAACAAAATACTCCCCTATTCTTCGTAAGACATATGAATCCATGAAATAAATTGAATGGTTTGCATTAGGAACTAATAACATATCAAAATTTTTATCGGCCTTAATTAGCGCATCCACAAGTTGCATCATATTGGCTGGATGAACGTTATCATCGAGATCCCCATGAATTAAAAATAAATTTCCCTGCAATCGATCCGCCAGCAGATAGTTTGATTGCGCGGTATAATCGACATCGCTTGGCAACCCCTGATATCGCTCCCCCCAGAATGCCAAATAACTCCGTAAATCTTGTAACCCAGAAATACAGACACCCACTTTATAGAAATCAGGATAGGTCAATAGTGCGCGCGTTGCCGCATATCCTCCCGCTGACTGTCCCATAATCCCCACTCGCTCGATATCAATATAGGGATATTGCTTCGCTAAGTTCCTAATGATCTCGATATGGTCCTCTAATCCTCCCGCGGTTTCTAAATGCTGATAAGAATATTCATGAAACTTTTTAGAGCGAAACGGGGTGCCACGTCCGTCCACATTAATGACGATAAAACCCAACTCAGCGACGCTTTGAGGCCACCAACAACCATGTACATATTCTGGAAGATCAGAACAATACGTTTTGGGTACCCGAGTCAATTGTGGTCCGGGATAAATTTCATCAATGATTGGATATTTTTTCTTGGGATCAAAATCAGTAGGGAAATAGATCAGGCCATAAATATCAGTTTCCCCATCAGCTCCTTTGAGACAGAAGGGCTGTGGCTGCTTATATCCCAAAGCAAATAATTGGGAAAAATCGGCTTCTTCCAGTGTTATGATTTCATGGCCATTTTTATCGCGTAATTTAGTGACTGGCAGGGACTCCATAGACGAATAATAATCGATAAAATAGTGCTGCGATGGTGAGAAAACAATGGTGTGATCTGCTGTTTCCGGAGTCAGTAATTGTACCTCACTCCCATCCAAACGGGCACGATATAAATAACGAAAATAAGGATCAACACCTGGTTCTTTGCCATTCCCTAAAAAATAAATCCACCGATTGGTGCTGTCTACATGGAATACTTTGCGCACCATCCATTCACCTTGAGTTACCGGATTTTTTAGTTGTCCGGTCTGTAAATCATGTAAATAAAGATGCGCCCATCCATTCTGATTGGATAACCAAACAAACTCTTTCGAATTCTCTAATATTCGCGTGTAATTCTGCCAGAGGATAAGCTGGCTGGGTTCGACGTAGGCGGTGGATTTTTCGATTAAAATAGTCCGCTGCTGTTCTGTAGCAACATCCAGTTCACAGAAAGACAGTTGATGGTTTCCACGCTCTTCTTTTAAAAAAAAGATTTTTTTACTGTCTTCACTCCACCATACATAGCCTGCTTCAATTGGAGACCCCACCAATGCCGGCATCAAGGGAGGTAAGTTAATCGCGTGCAGCTTCTTTTTTTGCACGTCAATCAAGCATAATTTAATTTCCGGAATAACTTCATCCCCTACAAAAGGAACATGGGCCTCAAAAACTTGGGGACGCAAGGAACCATCTTCAGGAGCATGTTGTAGCAAAGGTAATTTTTTTACCTGCTCTTGATTGCATTGGAACGTCACAATCTTTTGTGAATCAGGCGACCAAAGCGCCATAGGTGGAAGTGTTACCTGCATACGACGCAACGACAAGGAAGTTAAATTCGTATCAGGGGAAGCAGCATATGCCTTGCTTGCAGTACCATCTGCAGTCAATTGATATTCTTTATGCTCATCCAATGAAAAAAGAAATAAATTATGATCCTTGCTATATAGTTCCCAAAACTGATCCGGTGAACGTATGCGCGATACAATTAAGGCAGGAACAAATCCCCAAATTTCCATAATCGAAGGACAATGGGACATGGCCGTTGGCTTGGATGTATCTGCCGTAAGTTCGAGGGTCTGAGTTGTTCGATCATAATGAAAAATAAAATGCTCCATATAGAGCTGCAAAACATGCTCATTAAAAAAATCGACTTTATTGATGGGTAAGGCAAAGGCGTTTACTTCGCTTTTTAATTCATTCGCAATGGTTTTTGCCAGTACTGAATGGTCAAATGCACGCTCTTTCTTTTTAGTTTCCAGATTAAAAATAAGATACTCATAACCTTGGGTAGTATCATGACGATAGCAAATAAGCTTTTCACTGGGTGACCATGCGATCGCAGGTTGTAAGTTCTTGATTAAACTAGAAACATTTTGGGGAAGAAATTTTTTTGACTTCTCATAACGCGCTGCTCTGTCTTTTTCCATAATTAGGCCCATTATTTTTGATTTTGTTGCATTTTGGCAATCATGTTATTCAAATCACTGTACACCCACGCTTCAGCAATTTGATTATTATCATCCAAACGAAAAATGGTAATACCACTATAAAATACAGATATCCCTGTGGCGGGAATGCCTGAAAATTCCCCTCGGTGGGTTCCCTGACCATGCCAGCGCGTCACCACTTTATCACCACTCACTATAAAGTCATCAATAGAATGGCTCAGATCTGGAAAGGCTTTATACCATTCCAACAAAGCTTGTTTAAAATCGTGTAAATTTGCTGCTTGATCATAGCTGAAATGAATTAATGTCTTTGCTGAAAAGAGCTCATCGGCTACTACAGCCTTTTGTTGGTTCCACAGTTCATCAAAAACTCTTCTCACTGTCTTTTCTAGTGCGGTAGTCATCTTCATTCGTTCCTTGATAGAGAAGATCATTTTTTAAGGCATCAAACCTGTTACGCTGCGCGATTTGAGAACTTTTTATTTTCTTGAGTTCTATTCTTATAGTCTATAATTTCCTCTAGTGCATTAAACGTACTTTCATGTTTTGCCACTACAGTAGAATACAGTCTGGAACTAAGGAGTGCCGCAATATCAAAATCGCTTAAAGGTTCTCTTCCTTCCTTATTTTGTAAAGCATCAATTAATTTTTCTGCCGCCTTAATTTTATCCTCGACACTAAAACCAAATTTTAAGACATTCATTGTTGTTTTATAGCGAGCAGACTCTACATCTTTCTTATTGATATGCATCCATTTGGGTAGTAAGTCCCATTCCGCTCGACGTGTCACGCAATATTTTTTCAGATCTTCAATAAAATTATATATTGCTTGAGCATCATCTTTTGGAGCAGCATTTTTCTGGGTGGCCTCCGGAGGATGATTAAAAAGATCCAGAAAATCGACTAAATTATTTTTTTCTGCATATTCACGTGCAGATTCATTTCGCTTTGTATCTTTTTCACTGGGATTAGCACCATATTCCAGAAACAACTTAGCAAGTTCAAACTGATTATTCTGGACAGCTAAAAGCAAAAGATTATTGTCGTGCTCAGGATCATCCGGTTTGAAACCATGCTCCAATAGTGCCTTGAAACTTTCTAAATATCCTCTTGATAATGTTCCTTCTATGACCCTCCTAAACTTATAATTGAGCGGGGAAGTACTTGCTCCATATTCAAGCATTAATTTTACTAGCTCGTAATCATTTTGTATTATTGCATCTTCAAAGGCAGTTTCAGAACAATAGGGTCGAAAATTTGGATCAGCACCATTTTCTAACAGTATTTTAACTATATCCATGTTCTTTTTTGCTATTGCCACGCGCAGAGGGGTATTAATATTGTATGGATGGGTTTCCAGTTTCGCGCCACATTTAAGTAACTCTTGCACTGACTCTATATTGTTCCTGAAAATAGCTATGAGAAGAGGGGTGAATTTATCGATAGTCGGTTTATTAACATCTGCTCCTTGCTCTGCCAAGCGAGGAATAAGTTCATAATTATTATTGTAAACCACCGTATTTAGCAAAGTTCCTCCTCGGTAATCCTCCCATTTGGTTTTACTCGCCATATCCTGCTCAGATAATCTTTTTACTTCCTGCTTCCATTCAGTTAATACATGTTGCAATGGTTCATTTCCTGACATCGTAAAAACGCGCGTGTTAATTACTCCCGTTCCATTTGTAGAACAAGCCCCCTCTATCAACAAGGCTTGAGCAATTGCACCATCGTCTGAATATTCCTGAGCCGGCGGCGTATTTGCATCAATAAGAATCCATTTATCTTGTTTCGGATTAAAGCAAACAGTAATCGCATGACGTAGCCCATGCCCAGATATAACTAAGCCTACAGGCTGAGTTGGCTTGGGAATCATCGCATTAATCTTTTCTCTCAGAAGTGTTAAATATTCTGTGGTCATTTCTTTTTGTTGATAACTCATGTTACGCACGATCTATTTTAAGCAGCCATATTTTTAAGCTCCCGCCATGCAAGCTGATTTGCTCTAAGGATCAATCTGTACTTAATGGCAAAATGATTTAATTGAGTTTTTATCTTCAACAATTCCAGCTTGCAGTATGCAATAATAGAAGCATAAATATGATTACACTGAGTTTTAACGGTTCGAGTGGGCGACTTGGTTAAGCTTGCATTTTGCTTAATTGATTTGTGATACTCTTCAATCCGCCACCGTTTCTGGTACACTTCATAAAGACGTTCGGCACTACTTGGCATGTCATTAGAAACAAGATAGAGAATTCCTGTTGAACCGTTTTCGTTTTTGAACACTTTTTTCAGGAGCCTCACGGGGAAGTCTAGGCCTTTAAGCCAGACTGTGTGGGCTACATCCTCTTCTAATTCTAAAGCTCTTACTTGTTGGTACCGTCCGTTTTTGGCCTCGTTTTCAGATAAAGCTAACGTGCGGTTAGATTTAATCCCAATGATAAACGATTTTTGAAGGTCTTTATGGATGTGAACCATATTGGCCTTCGAGCCAAACCAGTTGTCTGCAAGCACATAATCAAACATCACTTTATTGGTAATGGCCTGAGTAATCAGGTTTTGAAATAATTGATTTTTGGTAACCGATGATTTTCTTCTGGCTTGTTTGGTTTTAATATCACAATAGGCAACATCTTTTTTAATCACCTCATACCCTATGGGTACACTGAAGTCAGCATAGCGAACCATGCATGACAAGATGTTGATTCCTTTGAGCACGCTCCCTTTAGCATGAGAGTAATGCCAACAATTAATTTCATTCTCATCCGTGTAGGGTTTCTCTTCGATGGAGTCATCCAGTATTAAGACACCACCAACCGTTTCTTGCGACCTCACTGGCTTTTTTACATAGCGCCAAAGGGATTTTGAATCAAAAGACTCAAAACGAAGAAATCGAGTCACCTTGTCATGCGCAAATGCTCCATCAACCAAATCAGATAATCCGGTGGCTGTCGCATATTTGTTCTGACAAATTAAATAATCACTATAAAGATCAAGCATATCCATTTAACTTCCTCCCTAAAATAAGGACGAAATTCTAATGCTTTTTATTCAAACTACAAGGTCATGTGCGTAACATGAGTTGATAAGCTCCGTACAAAACTGGCGGCAATGCAACTATTCCTCCCTTATCTTCGATTTTTTGAGGAATGGTAAATTTGATGAAGTCACCTTGCTCGAGATTTTGCCCACTATCAAATAAATGCGGATAAAGCCTACGTTGTTGCGTTAATTCGATGCCATCAAAAAAAGCGAGTGTATCGACTAGGAGATCTTTTGCTTCCAAGTAATCTTCCAGTATCTTCTTTAATAATGTCTCTTTGGTTTCTTTTCCCCCAGTTGGTCGGCTGGCGAATTGAATCGCTGCCTCTTTTTCAAAATCATTTAATGGGATATTTAATAAATGATCGACTCTTTGTTTAAAAACGTCTAATTCATTTGCGAAAACAGCCTGCATTCCCATGTAAGCATAACCATTACAGATTCCATCCTCATCAGAGGTGTAACCTAATACTCTCATTAAGCTAATTAATTGACCATGCTTGCTGAGCGTTGTTTCAACTTCATCTTCCATTTTCAATCTCAAAATAACCTGGAATACTTATAATTATAGCTTACTTATTCTGTACTTTATGGAGTAGTACTGGTCTTAGTTAGCGCAGTTGCAGCAAGGACCCCCACTGCCGCCGCAGTTAATCCCAATGCTAAAGCAGGCTTAAAAAAACTAAATTGATTGGGTTTCCTTTCTACTCCATGCATTTTCGGTTGTTGAGTCATTGTAGGATCCTTTGCCAAGCTTGCATCCATAAGCATGGTAGGCCCTTGTGGCGGGCTCGCATTCACTATCATCCCTTTACGTGCCTTAATGCTTACCTTAGAAAAAGGGATGTTATCCTTGCGTGCCTCCATAGTGTAATCACCGGGTGGAACATTGAGAAAGGCCACGCCGCCATCTTTTGAGGTCTCTTTCAGTGTGCGGATAAACGGATTGGTTTTGTGGACAATTGGAAAAATACCGAAATAGAATGTTCTTACATCGACTTTAGGGGATAAACTCACTGTAACCCCTTCGATGCCTTGAGGAATATCATCCATGGTCGTATTAGGAGGCGTAACGGTTGCGGCAATTTGGCAGGCTTGCGGATCTTCAGTTTCCCCCATAGCAAAAGCAAGAAATTTATAAGCCATATTTGAAGCGACTTGGAATGAAATATTGTTCAGGAAATTTTCGTTATTGATTCCTTCTGGTGGGACAATCAAAGTCGCTGTTTGTGTCGTCTTATAGCCAGTCCAAAAAGATCCAGACTTTTCAAAAACTAAAGTAATGGGTTCGCCAACAGGCCATTCAAATGGCCCGAATTTGCCGGAAGAATCGGTCTGAAATTTTAGCTGGTTATTTTCAAGTACGGTAATTGTTGCACCGGCAATAGGCTGACCGGATATAAACGAACGAGCAAATCCAGATACCAATGCTGTTTTCATAAATAAGTTCCTTTTATAGATTAACCCCAAATAATTATTCCGTACTCTAATGGGTTCTACCAAAAATAGAAAGACTCAATTACCCTAGGTCAATGGGTGCATCTGCAACAGGCTAATCGCCGTACGAAAATAAAGTAATGTAGTGTAGAAAAAAACGGAGCCCATCAAACCAAGGACGGCGAAATGATTTTTTTGCTTAACTGAATTGATTTTCCGACTTCTTTTCTTCAATAGAGACCATTTCTTCTGAAGTAGCCTCCAGCTGCTTTTGAAAGAAACCTGGGCGTCCTTTATTGGGATTTTCTGTAGATAGAAAAGTGAGAATATAGGAAACTACATCAAAGGGTAGTCGATAGGTTGTGCTGTCTCCACGAATAAGTTCAACCATCGGTGCCAAAGCCCTTGCCAAATCAGACTCACCATTTCTGGCCAGAATAAATCGAGATCGGTTTTCGCCTAGTGCTTGCAATAGGGTATCTTTTTGTTGCGCTGTTTTATTTACAAACAGCTTATTTAAACTTAGATTAATTGATTTTACATGAGGTGGAATAGCAGCCAAGGCCTGAGCCAGATCAGCAACAGGCATGTCGCCAAAATTATTTCCGCTTAAATCAAGCGAAGTCACCTGCTCAGGAATCGCTGCAAAAGCCAGAGCGAGGTCAGCTCCAGATTTGGCGCCAAGATAATTTCCGCTGAGGTTAACTGACCTCACCCCCTTCGAAAGATTAGCGAACGCCAAGGCTAAGTCAGCACCAGGGGTATTACAGAAACCATTCATGGATAAATCAAGTGAGTTGACACTGATTGGTATTGCCTTAAAAGCTTGCGCGAGTTCAGCACCCGATTTTCCGCCTAAACCATTTTCTGCTAAAACAAGAGATTCCACAGAGTTGGGAATGACTGCAAAAGCCTGAGCTAATTCATTACCTGATCTTGCCCCCAAACCATTATTTTCCAAATTGAGTAACAAGATGCTTATCGGGATTGCTGCAAAGGCTTGAGCTAATTCAACGCCTGATTTGGCACCAAGGTAATTGCCCCCTAAATAAAGCCTGATGACACTGGTTGGAATTTTTGAAAAAGCTTCAGCTAATTCTACTCCAGATTTATTGCAAAGCTTATTCGAGCATAAACTCAGGCTGTGACAACCATTAGGGATACTATTAAAAGTGGTTATGAAATGATTTCCTAAAAGCGAGGCTAGATTGTTTAACTGGTAATACATAGAGTCCAAATAAAATACAAATATGACTTATATTAACCTATTTGGTAAAAAAACACAAAAAGGACTAACTTTTCTTGGACTAACGGCTTGAGTATTTTTTGAGGTGTCGGTCTAAAACACTATTTCATCAGTATGCTATCCAAAATGATGGGCTAAATAAGCTCTAAGCTTAGGCACAATAAACTCTGGTTTTAGCTCCTCAAACAGTTCAAACGTTTTCTCTTTCAGTTCAGGGTCAGGAGTATTCACATATAATGCCGTCTTAAAATCAAAAAGATGCACGGCGACGTGATTTAAGCCATCTTCAAAAGTAGACCACTCCTGTTTCTTGATCCAGGGAGAAAAAATCGTAAACGAAGGCTTGTTTAACGCCTTAGCAATATGGATTGCACCGCCTTCATTGCCGATAATCGCATCACATTCATTCATTATGGCAATAAACGTTCTCAAGTCATAATCAGATAACTCAAAGAATATCTTTTCTTTAGCGTTCTCATTACATAGTTCATACACTTTTTGTGCTTCACGTTTTTGGTGAGGCATAAAATTAAATAAAATATTCACATCCACCTGGCTTACGATTAGATTTACAAGCGTCGCCATATATTCAAGGGGATAGGTTTTTAAGGGGCAGCTTCCAATAATATTCAGCATGATACTTTTTTTAGCAGGTATTTGATGCTTTTTAAATAGAAAAGCTGCTTTGCGTTTTTCATCATCAGCAAGATAGATCTGCGGATGGCGATCCGCTACCACATCGTTTAAAAAAGGTTTAATTAAAAGAAGTTTTAAGTCAATCGCCAGCCCAGGTTGGTTGCTTTCTACTGTTTCCCTGGAAAAATTATCTGTATAGAGGAAACTTCTATATTTTTTCTTATAGGAAATACGCCGCTTTGCTGCACAAAGCCAAACAATAAGCCAGCTTTCCAACTTGGTATACGCATCAATCACTACGTCATACTGCTCGCGTCTGATTTTCAAAACAAGTTTTATAAAGGCCCGTAAACTTGTTCTATGTTTTGGATCAAAAGTAACAACTCGATTAATATTAGGATTACCCTCTAATATAGGTAGCGCCTGTTGATACACTAAATAATGAACTTGTGCGTGCGGCATTACTCTTTTTAAATTATTAGCAAGAACGGTGGAGATCACAATATCACCAATCTTTTTATGCTGCATTACCAATATTTTCATTCTTTCTCTCATATAAACTTAAATTAATAATGAAGTAAGAACCTTCAATGTTCAGAGTTTCCACCGGCGATGAACCCACCACCATTGCTCGGGATGCTCGAGGATTAATTGCTCCAATTTTTGGTTATAGCGTAGGGTATTATTGTAGATTGCTTGCTCTTCATCTGGATGAGGTTCCCATGATAAGGCCGGATGAAACTCAAGCACATGTTTCCCAGAAGGTTGGCGATAGCATGAAACTGGAACCACCGGAACTTGATATTTGTTTGCAAAAAAAGCGAGGCTTCGATAAGTCCCAGCCTGAGTACCGAAAAAATTGACCGCAATCCCTTCTTTATTTTTAAGTTCCGCATGTTGATCCAGGGCAAACAAAATGAACTCTTTATTTTTTAATGCCTTGACCATTTTTGTTGGGGCGCCTGATTTATCAATTCGGTTTACATCATAACGCTCAGCAAAAGCGAATATAAATCGTTCAATCCATCGTATACTCATACGCCTTCTAATGACATTAGAACAGCCGCGCAAGGGTTTTAGCTGGGGATATGCTATATAAAAAGACAACTCCCAGTTCCCTAAATGGCTCATGAGAAGAAAACATCCCCGCTCTTGCTTTTTTGCTTCCCAAAGATATTCTTCTCCTTTGATTTCCACCATATTATCCAGCCGGCTTTTTTTATACCAATCCAAAAAAATCAACTCTTTTAATGAAGAAGCAACATGCGAATAAAACGATTTAGCCAATCTTTTTTTTTGTTTTGTGGAAAGCGTCTCTTTAAAAACTCGGTTAATATTTTCCAAGACGATTTGCCTGCGGATAGGTAATAAATGATAAAAAAGAAATCCAGAAATACTAACCCGAAATTTAGTCCTCAACTGCTCCATCTCCTACTACATTACCATCGCTTATAAGACCAAAGCCATTGTTCAGGGTATGCGAGCAGCATTTCCTCCAGCCTTTTATTATATTTTTCCGTATTTTTCAGATAGGTTTGCTTCTTGTCTGGTGACGCATCCCTGGGAATTTCAGGATGAAATTCGATGACGTGCTGCTTTTTGTTTAATCGATAAAAACTAACCGACAAAACAGGACAATCCAGACGATGCGCAAGATGAGCCAAACTCCCATAAGTTTTACTGGACAGACCTAGGAAACTAGCTCTTATAGTGGATTTACTCTGGCAAGGTGGCCGCAAATCAAAAGGAAAAAAAACTACATTTTTAGCTCTTAAAGCGTTGCGGGTTTCAGCAAGGGCATTATGTTTTTTAATTATTTTAAATCCTGCTTTTTCAAAACGCCCCCAAAAAATGGAGTTTAAAAAATTTAATCGCAATGGTTTACGAACACAATAAAAATGATGGGCTCCCTTTTCAACTTGATTCAGAGAAAAAAGAGGAGCAAATTCCCAATTACCAAAATGTCCGGTTAAAATAAGCACCCCTTTTTCTTTGTTCAGTGCATTGTATAGATGTTCGACCCCAACAATTTTAACCCGCTTCGCTAAATATTTTTTTGTCAGAAAATTCATTAAAAAAAGTTCTTTAATGCAAAGAAACATATGGGAGTAATAAGCAACAGTGATGCGTTTTTTCTCGTTTGAAGAAAGGAGGCTATGAAACACCTGTTCAATATTTTTTTGAGCCATGCTGTACTTTGAAGGCATTAGGAAGTAAACGACCCATCCCATCCAATGTACCGGAAGCAAATTAAAATTGCGTTTCAACTCGAGCATATAACATCCTAAATCTGTAGATTGAAACAAGCAGAAAATGTGCTCACGCAGTCTACCTGCGGCGGTTTAGAAAGTAAAATAGTATTTGGCTTTTAAATACCAGTTAAGTAATATCGGCGAATTACAAATCTACATATTAATCATTATGGATACACTCAAAGCGCCTACACGGATTGCCCTAGTTGCCGGAGAAGCTTCCGGAGACTTACTGGGTGCAGGATTAATACGGGAACTAAAAAAATATCTGCCCCATGTTGAATGGATGGGTATTGGTGGCCCTGAGATGACACGCGAAGGCTTTCACTCCATGATCAATATGCAGCGCCTTTCTGTGATGGGTATTAGCGATGCCCTACTTCACTATCCCAAATTATTTAGAATCAGAAAAATGCTTTATAAAGAATGGCGAAACAATCCACCTGATGTGTTTATTGGGATTGATTATCCTTATTTTAACTTATCACTGGAATTGCGTTTAAAGAAATTGGGGATTAAAACCGTTCACCTGGTCAGTCCGAAAATTTGGGCCTGGCGACAAAAACGAGTTTTTTACATCAAGGAAGCGGTTGATTTGATTCTTACTTTATTTCCTTTTGAAGAAGCTTTATATAAGAAATTCAATGTTCCAGTTCGCTATATAGGTCATCCTCTAGCGGATCAGATCGACCTAGACATTGATGCAGAACCCATTAGAAAACAATTTGGATTTACAGCACACGATCAAGTAATCAGTATCTTGCCAGGGAGTAGAGCCAGTGAAATAAAATATATGGGACCCTTGTTTCTTGATGTTATGCATGAGCTCACCACGCAGATGCCTGAACTTCAGTTTATTGTGCCCACAGCCAATGCCCATTTAAAAGCTCTTTTTTTACAACAGGTGCAGGATAAGGGATACAATTTAAAACTTAAGATATTGGACGGACAATCGCGTGAGGCCATACTGGCTTCAGATTTTGCTTTGGTCAAATCAGGAACAGCGACATTAGAAGCCATGTTATTAAAGCGTCCGATGGTTGTCGCTTTTAAATGGAGCGCCTTGAACCACGCCATTATCGCCCCCCAAGTTAAAATACCCTTTATCTCATTACCTAACATTTTAGCGAACCAGGAATTAATTCCTGAGTTTATCCAATCTGCAGCATTGGCCAAACCGATTGCACAAAAAGTATTAGAGTTGTTTCATACGGCAAAGACTGAGGAACTAAAACAGCAGTTTACGTCCATCCATCATTGCTTAAGGCAAAAAGCAAATGAAAAAGCAGCCTTAGCTATTTATCAGCTTCTGGAGTCTTCCCCTTCTTAATCCATTTTTTTAAAAAATAGGTTTGCCGGTGCCAGTCACGGTCATGAAGAGCAGGATATCCACCCACACGGGCACCTGGCTCGACGTTCTGAGTTGCAGTAGAGCCGACTAAAATCGTTGCCCCATCCCCTATGGTAAGATGACCACTTATACCTACTTTTCCGGCTAAAGTGACATACTCACCTAATTTACTGCTGCCCGCAATCCCAACTTGCCCACAAAGAATAGAGCCTTTTCCTATTTTTACATTATGGCCAATTTGTACCAGGTTATCCAAGCGGCACCAATCCCCAATTTCAGTGTTTTCCATAGAACCTCTATCAATGCACGTATTGGCACCAATTTCGACATTGTTTCCGATAACCACTCCGCCCGCCTGAGGTATTTTATAATATCCTTGCTTATCACCAGCAAAACCAAACCCATCTTGGCCAATGCAAGCCCCTGGATAAATCAATACTTTATTGCCCATCACGGTATGACTAATACTGACGTTATTTTCAATGCAACAATCATCTCCAATGACTACTCCATCACCAATAAAGGTATTGACGCCAATTTTACAGCGAGCACCGATGCGAACATCCTCACCTATATAAGCACCATGAGCAATATAACACTCTGGGCCAAGGGTAGCACTTGCAGCAATAAAAGCAGAAGGAGCAATAAAACTCTTAATGGGATCAGTTGGGTAAAAAAGCTGGGCAATAAGTGCATAAGCTTTATAGGGATTTTGATGAATCAATAAATGCATCTGTGCAGGTGCATGATGTACATAATTTGGTGAAATAATGCATGCCCCGGCACGAGAGGATTTTAACGCGCTTATATATTTTTTCTCATGCAACATGGAAAGATGGTTCTCTTGAGCACTCGAAAGGGGAGCTACATCTGAAACAGTATATGTTGCTCCATCATGTTGATGAAGTGATGCACCAGAGGACTCAGCTAGATAAGCCAAGCTAAAAGGACCTTTGGGAGTAGAAAAACGAAACGGCGTCATTTACATACCTTTAATTAATGAATCTTAACGATACAATCCACGCGTTGAACCTTTAAGAAATTGCACGATGTGATGGATGTCAATATTATCCGCAAACTCAGATTGTACTTGTATGATTGCTTCTGCAATACCCAATCCTTTATTAAATAAAGTCTTATACGCACGCTTGATACAACTTTTTGCTTCAGATGAATATCCTCTTCGGCGTAGGCGTTCTACATTAATGCCATATAATTTTGCAGGATTTCCGGAAACCAAAGCATAAGGGCAAACATCTTTAGTAATTAAACTCAGGGCTCCTATCATGGACATACGGCCCAACTTGATAAATTGATGCAAACCACAAAGCGCACCAACAGTGACCCAATCTTCGATGACTACATGCCCACCGATGGCGACTGCATTTGAAATGATATTATGATCGCCAATGAGCACATCATGGCCCACATGAGCTGAAGTCATCAGCACATTATTATTGCCAATACACGTCTTGCCCCCCCCTCCTCTGGTTCCACGATTTATCGTGACGTATTCTCGAATAATGTTATCATTTCCAATGAGTACTTTGCTGATCTCTCCATTAAACTTGAGATCCTGAGGAATGCCCCCGATAATTGCCCCTGCGCCTATCTGATTACGCTCCCCAATTTCTGTCCATCCCTCTATGGTTACGTGAGAAGCAATTGACGTTCCTTGAGCAATCCTTACATTTTCACCAATTATAGAGTAAGGACCAATTGTGACATTAGAACCGATTTTAGCCCCAGGAGCAATCAATGCAGTTGGATGAATATGATTTAGGGTAGGAATAACAGGACTTGCTAAATGATCTAATTGACTCACTAGCATTTTTACCTCCACAACTTAAATCTCAAAACGACAGTCCTTTTTCAAAGGCGCATTAAGTATCCAACCCTAATGCACCCCTTAAAGTCTTTATCAATCTAAACACGCTTTTGGATATCAGATTTTTAGATTAACACGTGTAGCTTAATTTAATGAACACATCACGAACAGCAAATCGTTGCGCGAAATAGACATTATTTTTAGTAATGCTGCTACGTATTGAATCGGCATTAACCTGCGACCAATATTGTTCAGTATTAATACCTCCTTGAACACCAAAACTGCTGCCATTACTGAAAGGAATCTGTGCAGCAACTGCTAAATTCGAACCTACTACAATAGAAGTCCAAAGCGTTGTTGGTGTAGATTGATCGTAACCATAATGACCATTGTTTTGGGTAACTGGAATATTAGGAATAGCTCTTAACGTATTTAAATCCTCATCCCAGCTAGAACTATATGAACCACCTAAAACAGCCGCAGATACATCACCAACGATACTAATGTAACGATTTAGACTCCAAGTTGCACCCATACCAATTTGGGGACCAATTCCGAAATATTTTGCAGCGTAATCAATTTCGTCCTCTAATGGCACTAGAACTGTAGTAGGTGGAAATACATCCACATCGTATAATGCCCATGATCCAGCATACTCAGCAGAAAATCCTTTTTTAAACTCAGTAGCCTTTATTCCATAAAAACGTGAGAATCGAACATGATTTAAAAATGAATTTTGGAAATAATGATGGGTGAGCAACTCAACCGTTTGAAAATCATAATGCGAACTAACGGATGCGCTCGCATCGATCATTTGCTGCCCATTAAACGATATATTAGTTACAGGATTATTGACAATAAAATTTGTTTCATTTTGCACGATTTGACTTAATCGATTAGACAATACGCCATTGGGGCCAGTATTATCGATGTCACTAAAACCCTTACTTTTTAAATTGGTATACGTCAAGGTGATATCATTGTCTGGGTTAAATTTATAACCTACACCCACTAAGAAACCCCAACGTGAATCAAGGCTTATTTGGTGTCCTTCAATGTCACCATTCGCAGAAAAAGTATCGGCAAATAAGGTTTTATTAATTCCTTCATCACTTAAAGAGCCATAGATTGGAGCTCCAGTAACGAAAAAGCCATTAGTGAGATCTTGAGCACCACCCATAGTACCAGAAAAAACCAAGGTGCTGTTTGCAAGAAATAAGCTGAAAAGAAATTTCCTTTTTTGTTTTAATATGATCACGTTCACTCCATTTAACAGATTACAAAAGAATTGAATCAGAAATTCTCTGATTGCTATAGGTTAACAGAAACTTATTGGATGTCTACAGGTTTACATTAACTAGTATGAATAAACCTCTAGTCTCAATTATTATTTGGAAGAGAACAACAAAAAGGAGGCTCATTGGAGGTTTTTTTGTCTCGTTACTTCCTTGATATTTAAATCAAAATTAAATAAGCTGATGTATCGATTCCTTTAAAGGAAAACAAGATCGCAATGATCCATTTTAAAAAAATAATACTCTTTTTTTTCTCTTTCTTTTTAAGTATCAACACCTACAGCCAATCACTCACAAACCAACAGACAATCTTAGTGAGCTATACGGATCTTGGCACATTGTCTAAAGAAGCAGCACAGACAATATTAAAAAAAATGCCTCCACTTGATGGACTTGAAGCCAGTTACGATGTGACACTTTATAAAATCAACTATAAAACTCCCGCCCCTGATGGACATATGACGGTTGCATCAGGCCTAATGGCTGTACCATCAGTAGCAGCTGACGTGGGCATTGTGAGCTATCAACATGGAACTCGATTCAATCATGAAGATGCTCCCTCCAGAATGAAGGAAAGCGATTCGATTTATCCTGCCTTGTTTGCCAGTCATGGGGGTTATCTGACTGTCCTGCCGGATTACCTGGGTTTCGGCGATAATGAGTTAATGCTGCATCCTTACGTTCAATATGAAACGCTTGCCAGCAGCAGCGTCAACATGCTTTTAGCGGCCAAAGAACTTGCCAAAATAATAAATATTAAAGTGAATGAGCAGCTTTATGTTGGTGGTTACTCCGAAGGTGGGTTCTCCTCTTTAGTCCTATTTGAATTACTGACCAAACAGTATCCAAACATACCCGTTACTGCAGTTGCGTTAGGTTCTGCTCCTTATGATTGGGATGAAACTATGAAATTCATTATGCTGGATCCTGGTCCAAGAGCAACTGCCTATTTAGCTTATTTTTTCTTTTCCCTGCAAACCTATAAAAATTATTGGACTGATTTAAATCAGATATTTGTTAGTCCGTATAATGCTATAGTTCCAGAATTATTTGATGGGCTCCATTCCTCTAAAGAAATACTTGATGCACTCCCTCAAAATCCGGCATTAATTTTTCAACAGGAATTTTTCAATGCCATCTTAGAGCATACGGATGGCAATTCCGAAAACCTCAAGAATTATTTCAATCATTATGATTTTTCCCCCACTGCACCTTTGCTGCTCGTTGGCACGAAAGGAGATAAAGACGTTCCTTATCATGGAGCAGAACTTGCCTATGACCAATTTACAAAATACAGCAGCGCTGTTTATATTCAATCGGTCAGTGATACACTCGACCATCGGGATGCAGCACCCTACGTTTTTTATGAAATGCTTCAATTTTTTAAACAATTCCATCCTACATAAACTCCCTTCCTCCCTTGGGGAGAAGGTGCCCATAGCGGATGAGGGAGCTAACCCAGAGCCTCTCTCAAATCGCTGTTAATTTCTTCCAGCCATAACGCCCCCATCAACATTCATAATCTCTCCGGTTATCCAGCTTGCTTTATCGGAAAGAAGAAATTCAATCGCATGAGCAACATCTGGGGTTTGTCCCACTCTGCCCAAAGGATGAAATCCATTAAAGTTTTGTAGCGATATTTCAATCTTATCTTCGTCAATAAACGATTTGTAGATAGGGGTTACAACCACTGCAGGTGCTACCGCATTTACTCTGATATTAAATTCTGCAAGTTCCATTGCTAAATGTTGAGTTAGCGAGTGCAACCCCGCTTTTTGCATTGAGTAAGCTGATGAAGGCGTAGCCTTGACTGCTTGTTTGGCCCACATCGAACCAATATTAACTATCGCCCCGCCCCCATTCTGTTTCATTTTTTCAGCAACGGCCTGGGTGATAAAGAAGAATGCCTTATTGAGATCGACCTGCAGATCGTAATCTTCTTCTGTATGCTCTAAAAAGGGTACCGGTTTGAAATAGCCAGCCGCGTTCACAAGATACTTTATTACGCGTGTTTCATTTTTTATGTTCACAATCAATTGTGACACCTGGGTTTTATCATAAAGACTAACCACTAAACTCGCTACATTTCCCCCTATACTCTTGATTTCATCAACAGCATGCTTGAGTTTTCGCTCATTCGTTCCCGTGATAAGTAAATCCAAACCATTTGTTGCCAGTCTTTTTGCTGTTTCTAATCCCATACCACTGGAACCACCTATAATTATCGCTAAATTTTGATTTGACATGTTATCCCCGTTTTTTATAAATATTTGTTCCATGGAGTATGGGCACTGTATAATCTTAAAAAAAGCAGGTACTTAGTGGTACGGTAGGTACTTTTTGGTATAACTTATTGAATTATTTGAAGAAAAAATTTGGAACAAAAGAAACCTCTAAAAACAATGACGATGGTTGAGACGATTTATGGTTGCAAATGGTCACTTACCGTCTATTCTCTTTTGCAAAAGGGAGTGAATCGCCCCGGCGAAATGGTACGCCGTGTCGAAGGCCTCACAACCAAAGTTCTAAATCAATGCCTTAGAAAAAACCTGGAATTCGGTATTCTTGGGAAGAACATTTTTCACGAAATTCCTCCCAGAGTAGAGTATTTTGTTACTCCATTTGGAAAACAATTTTTAAAGATTCTTGATCAAATCGAAGCACTGAACAGTACGATCGAATCATAATTAAAAAAGAATGGTTTAATTCACCAGACAAGAAACCGGACCGTTATCAAGTTGCAATTCATTTCCACCAAAATCCGTCATAAATTGCCCGATGTATTTTTGACTTTGTCTGTTTAATTGCGCTGAAATAAAAACTCTTGGCCGATCTTTCTCATCCTGATCCATGGCAACGAGCAGAAAATTACCTGTACGCATACTGAATCGGGTCACCTCAACTGGATAATCAAAATCAATTTTAGGCATATCACCTATTTTGTCAGGTAGATTAAAGGAGATAGAATCTTTTATTCCTTGCAGATGACAAACAACAGATTTTTGCCCCGCATAGGTTGCCTCAATTCCAACCAAAGTCAGTAGTAATGAGAAAATCAGACGTTTCATGGGAATAAACTCCGATCATATTTTGAAGAGCCTTGAAAATAAATAATAGCTGAATAGGCAAACATACACCAGTTCCTTTCTCTTTGAGTCTCACTTTGAACATGCTGTGTTTCAAGAAACATTCTTAGTCCTAAGTTGGAAGTGCTCCTGTTGATTCCAGAACACTCAAAAGGTGCTGTAATTTTATGAGCGATATTCTGCTGAGTTGCTGAAAATAATCCCGACGCTTTTGGTGCAGCAAGTTTCGTGAATTTGCGCTGTTGCTTTTCTTGGCCCTCCCCCTTATCCTCTTTTTCTTTTTCAGAGTTGGGTGATTTTAGGTGTAGACTCCTTTCTTGAGCTTCATGTAGGGCAGCAAAGCGAATGAGCGGAAATTTGTAGTGAATACCATTAAGAGCACAACACAACGCATCGAGCCAATCCCACTAAGAATAGCTCAGGGTTTCGCCCGCTTCTTCTATAACCGACTCAGTATCAGTTAAAATATGACAAAAACCGCGCGTGATACAATGATACAGCGTATCTAAAAATTTCATGAAGGGATTGCTGTGCCTTTGCCCACTGGCTTCCTCCAGAGTGTACTCTTTTGCATTAGAAAAAGCCTTACTTAATTGGTTTTTTGATTCTTGCAGAAAGTGGTGCGCTGCTTTAACCAACTTCGTTCTACTGAAACTAAATTGCCCCTCCAGTATATAGGATTGTTGATCAAATAGTTCTTCTTGTTCTGACTCTTCCGAAGGAAATAAAGAGACCATCTGCAGTTTAGACATTTCTTTTTTTTCTTGCTCACAATGAGCCTTATGCTTCATACTGAGTTGAGGATGCTCGGTAACCATGCCCTGAACTTTAGCTTGTAATTCTTCCAATTGCTCTATTTCTAAGTCCTTTCCTCTGACTTGAACCAATAAATTATTTATCTTGCCTGCCATTTTTTTACTGATTTGGGATGGCTTACACACTAGATAATATCGGATATATGTAGTTTCTAATTGATCTTTTATTAATCGCAACCGACTTATCTTCGCCCGAAGATTTTCTTCGGTATCAAAAAAACCTGGACTTTTTTGTCTTTTTTGTAGTGACTCCATTTTATCATCAATTAACTCAAGAGCTTCCTCCAGAGCCTTCATACGATTCACTAAAATTCGTTTAAAATATAGGGGATCTTCTGCAAGTTCTTGTTGTTTTTGAATGATGCGGGTTACCAGCTCAATTAACTGTTCTTCCATTTGATGTTTTTGAGCTAATTTTTTATCAATTACATTTCCCCAGCTATTTTGAAATTTTTCTTTGTCGAGCCGATATCTTTTCAGCTGTTCAAGCATTTTTTCATTAACTGGGAAATAAAAAGGTGGATCAAAAAAATCTTCTGAAATGGGTGATTTCAGCATTTTTTTAATCAAAGCGGGGGTGATTTCAGCATGATGTGTTAAGACATCTCCAACGCTATTTACTTCAAAAGCTCCAAGCCCCCCCATATATCCGTCCTTAAGGATAGCGAGGATATCATTTAGATTTTCATAAAATTGGCTTATTTTCATTACTCTTGGCTCAAAACGGGCATTCACTTATTATAACATAATGAGCTTTTTATGGGCAATCAAGACAGTAATTGAACTTCACCCTAACTATTAATTCTATTCTATCGAGCTAGAGGACATGTCCTCCATCCACTGCAAAAACTTTACCTGTAATCCAATTTGCTTTTTCTGAAGCAAGAAATAAGACCATGTTTGCAATATCATTTGGCGTTCCCGGCCTCTGTAAAGGAATATTGCTCACATAATATTGCCATAATTCTGGGTTGCTGGTCGCTGTATCTTCATTCATTCCTGCTTCAATCACGCCTGGTGCAATAGTATTCACTCGTATGCCGTGTTTCGCCAAATCCAAGGCCGCATGTTTCGTCCATTTATTCAGCGCAGCCTTCGAAGATCCATAACCAATCCCTTTGTTCATCGTCATAATGCCGCTGATTGAAGAAATATTTAAAATACATCCCTTATTCACGTTTTCCACCATGTTCTTAGCACATAATTGCGCTAAATAAAGCGGGGAGATCGTATTCACCTGAAAAACTTGCTGCATTTTTTCCGGAGATAATTCAAATAAGGTTTCGCGACACAACATCCCGGCATTATTCACTAAAATATCGACACCCCCTAAATGCTCAATTGCCTGCGCAGCAAAAGCTGCAACATCCTCCATTTTGGCAAAATCAGCATAAAATGCGTTTGCATTTCGCCCTAGTGCCTCAATGGCTTGAACCGTTTCCGCAGCCCCCTGTGCATCACTGCGATAACTGATGACCACATCGGCTCCTTGCTCTGCAAAAGCTATCGCTATTCTTTGGCCTATACTGCGATTCGCACCGGTAACAATGACTTTTTTCTCTTTAAAATCCATGTAATTCCTTATTTGTTGGTAACCCAGAGGCAGCGGAGCGAAAAGGGGGTGAATGGTACTTCGAAAAATCCCATGGTTCGTTACGCCAGCGTTACTCTTTTTATTGGGCTTTGTATCCTCAATAATCGATAGCAGATAATTTTAAGTCAAATTATCATGAAATGCAGGCAATAAATGAAAAACTCGTACTCATTGAATCGAAAAAATTAAACACCTTGACACCGATGCCTGCGCACTGTAGAAATTAAAGCACTAAAGGATTTAGAGGGAGAAGATTATGGGAGGAGAATTAGAGCTCTGTCAGAAAGAAATGAATACAGCGATTCAGCCTGTTTTCGCACGCCTTGAGCACTACCGGAATGCCATGTTTGAAATAAGGAAATTGTTAAAGGAATATTTTTTTAATACATGGCGAACACAAAAACTCACAGAAGTTGCCAAGAACGAGGAAGTAGTTTTTAGCTTCAACTTGGTTCAAGAGGCTATGGAAAGATGTCTCGTCGAAGAAGAGACTTTAGTAAAAACCGCGCAAATAATTAGTGATAATACAAAAAACCCAAGTCTTGTCGCCGCTCTTGATGCTCATGTTCTAAAATGTGGCTTGCCCATTGAATTGCGTGAAACAGATGGAGTATATCTCTTTAAATCGGCTAAACCCTATACGCCTTCGGCGCAAGCTTTTATGTGCCAGTTTGCTTATTCCTTGAGCGCATATCGGGTGTGTTTAGGAATTTGTGAAACCTATTATGCGCTTTATCGTCATGAAGGGATACAAACAGAGTATTTGTCCAATTACATGCAATCAGCGACTTTGTTACAACAGCAAATCGAAGGAAGTGTCAATTTAATTTCCTTACATCAACAAGTAAGAGCAATAGAAAAAGAAATTATCAGCGCGTTGCGGTCTGAAAAAGTACGTGAAGGAATAAATCAGTTTAAAATGGATATCGATTCGCTTACAAGCAAATTGGTCGAATTATTAGAATCCGGAATAGTTCATCTACAAAATTGTTATCTGGAGTTTCCTAACAATCCCATCTTATGGATGCTCCATGATCGGAGTTGGCATACCTTACTCAAGACCCTTTCTGGATTATTGTATGCCGATCATTACACTTACTCTACTTTATATGGCTCACTGACCATTAAAAAAGAATTTATTGAGCTTATCAAAGCAGAAATAGACCATTTTGGCGCCGTCACATCAGCCAAAACTCCTGTGCTTAAAGTTGAATTATTAAGAAAAGCAGCAAAGCTTATTACTGAAATAAAAATTGATATCTTGGCAAAACTTGCTGAGCAGGGAATCGAATTGGTTAAAGCCCCCCAAATAGGCGTGTTTTCAAAAGATCCATCACCCGATCTTTACGCTCTTTTATTGACTTCCTGGAAAAAAAGTCTTTCTGTAAAAGAACAGGATGATGAAGAGAAAACGGTCGATCTCCCTTTGGGTATCCGTTCGTAAAATAAAATGCGTGATTTGCATCATTTTTTAACTATTTAAATTATGGTTTAGAGACTATCTAAAAACGAGTCCATAAATGAAAGCAAGGGCAATTGTATACGCTAATAAACATAAAAATCGCGGTGCAACTTTCATAGACACCGCAAAAAAAACAAAAATTAAGTGAATCAAAAATAGTATGCCAATTACATATTGGTTGATACTTTCTGCAGAAAGATAAAAATAATTTCTAGGGAATCCATCAGGAAATGCATTTAAGCGAGTGACGACCGTTGCAATAAGAATGATTAAATAAAATAAATACAAAACAATGGGATAAGTCATTAAAAATATCGGCAGCTTAAATTCTTCACCGTCTTCTTCTTTATCTAATTTTTTAACAAAAATGAGCGCAATGAGTGAAACAATAATGCCGATAAAATTAAAGCGGACGAAAGAGGAGCTGATTAAAGGAAAGAAATCGAAATGGCCCAACAAGGACCATTTATACTCTGCGATGAACGCGATGAGTATCAGAGGAAAAAATAATGCTGCCTTCAATAATAAAGGGTGTGCTTTATACATCTTAAATAAAGAACGGGTGTAATTAAGATGAAAAAAAATAGTCCAAACAAATGAAGTAACAAAGAATAAAAAAAACGCATTTATAAAAAATAATAGCGTTAAAGGGCTAAACCACATCGAGATAAAATGTTCATGCATTGCATTTTCTCAAAAATTACTCCGATTTCATAAGTATAGAATGTCTTCTTTATATTAGCTCTTTCGCGAAAACCCCTTCAACGAGCACAAGCCAGCACAAAAAATAATCACCTATACTATAAAAAGAATCAACTGATCTTTTTTTAATCATGAAAAAACAATTTGAAGAGATTTACACGCGTTTATCGGGGTTAGGCATTAATCTTCAAAATGTCCCCCCGCTGGAAAACAATGATGAGACGATGCAGTATATGGCCTATGTTGATCATTTAAATCATGCGGCATATGAAGCAATTGAAGAACAATACTCAAAATTTGACCCTAATTTCAATATAGATGAGCAGCTTCAATTTTTTAAAAGAGTTATAGCGATAAAAAATATCTTAAGAGAACTACAAGTTATTCATAATGAGCTAACAAAAAGTTTGTGCGAAAATTCAGATATATACATACATAATGAAGAAGATATTTCATTAAATGAAAAATACATCCTTCCTGAGTTAAAAGGAAAAAAACCTAAAGAAATCGCACGTGCAAGCTTTTATCAACTCTTAGAGAATATAAAAAATAATAATTCGCTTAGTACAGAAGAGGCAGATTTTGTTTACTCACTCTTAATGCAAATTGTTTCCAGACCCGGAGGGATAAACTTAATTGTCAAACTTAATTACATGTTAACAACCAAAGAGGCTCAGTTAGTTTTAACACCCAGTAATGATTTTGAATGCTCGATGGCAGCAGCTGGATTTGCAAAGATTAATCCAAACTACAGCAGCAAATCCCTTACTCCTGAGCAAGAGCTTAGAACGATTTTAAAGAGAGAAACCATGCCTGGAGTGGGGGCAAAAAAGATACATATCGGTATCGATTTTCGCTATAACGATAAAATTTCCTCCTTGAATTTAGATACTTATGCATCAACTGGAAATGGATTAACTGATGCGGGCCCACCTTTTATTTTATTAGCCCATGAACTGATTCACGGCTTGCATAATCTTACCGGCAAAGCACGCTATAATTTTGCGCCTTTTTTTCACGGCCCCCAATACAGTGATGATCCTTTGATGAGTTTATTATACCCGATGAGCTCCTTATTCAGCTTGGGTCCTGCGGCTGAAGAATACTGGACTATTGAAGAGGGTAATTTATGTGAAAATGTAATCCGCAAAGAACACGGTTATTTTTTTAGGACCGGGCATATCAGCGCCGAACCAGGTGGTCGAGGGATTCGAGATCTCTATTATCTTGGATTAGCACGTAGTTATAATATTTCTGATCTAAAACGCTGCCAAGAGTATATCAGTATGCTTGATTTAGATGAGAGTGACGTTGATGACGTAGTCGTTGACAAACTACTTAAATTTGAAAAATTTAACACCTGGTCTTACTCTCTAACGGACTTAATTCATTTATGTGAAAGCATTTCTCCTTACCAACTTAAGAAAATGGAACGAATTATTGCTCAATTTAAAAATCCAGTAGATGATGCTCCGGATCAGGAAGTAATTTTGCAAGACTTTTTAATGGAAATACCGCCTAAAATGGCTCAACTATTGATTGCTATTTCAAAAGATAACCTGGTTGATAAGGACAAAGAAATAGACCCAGATGTACTCACGAAAGCCCTCACAAAAATTCAAAATATCAATGAACTGTTAAAAGCTTCCGATTTACCCAGCCCGCTTCGAGAACATTTTGAACAATTTACCAAAGACATAGAATCAAAAGTCGAGCGCCCCTATAGGCTCGTCTTCTAGCCTCATTCATTTTATTGTTGACAACCTGAAGGTCTTAATTAACCATGGCCAATCTCCCTTTGAGCTCAAAGGGTCTGAGGAGCATCCTGCTATTCTGCAGAATGCGGTGTTTTTTGCGATCAGATACTCACATCCTTTATGTATGCTGAATTTCTGTAAAAATCACACCTTTAAGTGAATTGTCAAAGGTCTTAGTTCAAACTACAACACATGAAATACCATTATTCATAAACGCTTTATCCCAGCTGTCTTTGCTCTTCGTGATACGATAAACATTACTATCTAGTCCCGAGGCTTGCCCACCGGATCCCGATCACTCGCAACTTAAAACCTGATGAAAATAAACTAGCTCGGTGACTTTTCGTGCCACTTACAATGAGTTAATATTAAGCACTGTGATTATCTACCTATTATTAAAACCATTTATTTTTTGAATCCCCCAATGGACTACAGGTTGGGAAATTCATTATGAGGATATGATAGAGCAATAGAAAAAGACCCTGTTAGTATTTTTGAAAACGAAGCTGTGAAGAGTAAAGACGGATATTTTCCTGAAAATATGTAAATGATTTTTAGGCACTTTCAAGCGAACAAAAAAGAGAGGGACAATGTGCATTTTTAAAGATATTACACACCGTTATTGTCAAAAAATATTGGATGCCTACCAGACGCAGGTAGATGAAAAGACATATAAAGGTAAAGAGGCTGAATTATTAATTCAAAGAAATGAAATTGCTCGAGATTTAGTCACAACCATTAAAGAAATAGAATTTGAAAATGATTATATTAAATATTTCGATCAGGTTTTAAACACCATTAACGCGAAATTGAAAGAAGTGAGCAATGCTGTTTTAGAATATAACAAAAAATATAAAACTTCGTTCACCACTGATCTTTATGAAACTTTTTTCACTGCAAGCTTGATCAGTTTTATTAACGCATTAAGCAACCTGGTTCAAAGTAGTCCTCAGATCATCCTGAATATCAAGGATGAATCATTATTCACGAGTAAAAAGGAAGCCCCGTGGTTTTATCATTTTTCCTTTGTTTTATATGAATATATTCTTGATAAAGAATTTGAATTCGCGACCACTAAAATCGAAAGAGATATTTTTGATGCCAAGAAAACTTTAATCCTTAAATACATTCAAAATGCCGGAAATCTTTTTTCTCGCTATGAAAATGAGAATGAGGCGGAATACCAAGAGCTCATGAAGGTACTTTTAAATAGTCTGTGTTCTGAGGAAAAAGACATTCAACGACGTAAAACAGAAGAAACGAATTCAGGGTATATGTACACTTATTTTTCCCAATCATTTTATAAAGCTTCGGAAAAAATAATGGGGAAAAATCAATTGGGACAAAAAATTGAACTTTTGACTAAGGAATTTAGTGAAAAGTCAATGGGTAAAGAACTAAGTTGTAACTAATCCTTATGGCTACCCTGAATCAAAGGCGGATGGACTATGAAAGGTAGTGTTTAAATAACTGTGTCATCTCTTTTAATTTGTTTATAATTTAACACTTAAAAGAGGTAGATATGAATAAAAAGAAAATAGATTTATCGAATTTTGATTTCAATGAGTTCAAATTAGAGGCTTTGACCCAGTTAAAGTCTGGCCAATCTCTCACTGGAAAAGACGGCATACTGACCCCCTTAATAAAAGAGCTATTAGAGGCGGCATTAGAAGGTGAAATGGATTCTCATATGACTGATTGTCATGAGACAGGTATTTCAAACCGTCGCAACGGCAAAACGACTAAAACAATTAAATCAACAACTGGAGTTTTTGATTTAGAAACACCTCGAGATAGGGATGGCAGCTTTGAACCCGAGCTTGTAAAAAAACGTCAAACGGTACTCAACGAGTCACTGGATAATAAAGTCCTAGCCCTCTATGCGATAGGCATGAGTTACGAGGCGATAAGCGAGCATTTATCTGAGATGTATGGACTAGAAGTCTCGAGTGCTAAAATCAGCCTGATTACTGACAAACTATTACCCCTGATTACCGAGTGGCGTAATCGCTCCCTAGAATCTGTATACCCAATCGTTTTTCTTGATGCCATGCACTTTAAAGTACGTGTTGAAGGTAAGGTCATAAGTAGAGCATTTTACACCGTCCTTGCTGTAAATTCAGAAGGTAAAAAAGATATTCTAGGGCTCTATTTATCTGAGGCAGAGGGAGCTCGTTTTTGGCTTAGTGTATTAAATGACCTTAAAGCTCGTGGTGTAGAGGATATCCTTATAGCAAGCATCGATGGACTTAAGGGATTTCCTGATGCCATTGCTGAAGTTTTTCCTAACACCGAGATCCAGCTTTGTGTCGTTCATCAAATTCGCAACTCATTAAAGTATGTGGTTAGTAAGGACCAGAAAGCCTTTATGGCCGATTTAAAGCTGGTTTATAAGGCTTCAAGCAAAGATATGGCTTTGCATCATCTACTTGAGTTGGAAGAGAAATGGGGCAAAAAATACCCGGCGGTGATGAAATCCTGGAATAACAACTGGGAAGCTCTATCACAATACTTCAAATACCCAGAAGAGCTAAGACGCATCATTTACACTACCAATATTGTTGAAGGCTTTCATCGGCAAATTCGCAAGTACACTAAAAATAAAGGCGCTTTCACCAGTGAAAACGCCCTTATTAAGCTTATTTATTGTGCTTGCCAGAAAGTACTGGAAAAATGGAATCAGCCCATGCACAATTGGGCGCTTATCGTGTCCCAGTTACAAATCTATTTCGAAGACAGACTAACCCTGGGACTTAGATAATGACTGAGGTGACACAGTTGGATGAACACTCTCCTATGAAACTATTCGCCTTTGCTACCTTTAATTACACGCAAAATTAGGACTTTCTGCTTCTGGCTTTAATTCATCATTCTCTTCAATTGCACTATTACTTTCTGGTTCTGGATTGAGATCATCACTCTCTTTAATTCCATTAGCGTGCTCTGGTTTTAAATCATCATTCTCTTTAATTTCACTGAAGTCTTCCTTAAAGTTCCTGGTTTTTTCGACACCTTTAGTAATTATATTCTTATCAAAATAGGAAGCCACTTTTAAGAAAAATTCACATATTTTCATTAAGACTCGGTTTTTTCGGTAGCAGAAATCCTTCAAAACTTCCGGTTTATGGATAGTATCAATTAGAGTCGTACAAAATTGGGTTAGTTTTTGTTTGTTCATTATTTTATGAGCGGGCTCTGCTCGGTGAAGCTCTCTATCAAGAAGTGATACAAAATGATAAACATCTTTCTTCAATAAGCTCGCTTGATTCAAATGGTGCACTTCTCTTCCTTCTTGCTGATATCGAGATCTAAGCGACTCTAATAACCTGCCTCGAAGTCCATAAGTAAAGCCCCCACCTTTAGCCAGCCCCGTCATCTCACTGACTGCATCAATTAATTTCTTAGGTGTCACGTCAATTTTTGTATTCTGATCCAGCAATTCTTTAATATCGTGAGGAACAGTTACTTTTCTAATTTCAGTGCTTTCTTTAGCACAAGCCTGCTCCAAACAGTCTTGTATCATTTTTTGATCAGCTCGGCTGTAATCTTTTATATTTTCTACTATCTTACGAACATCATCCCACCGTTCTTGCTGCACATATAATGGAATTAATTCTAGTTGTACTTCCATATTGTTTTGCATGCCTAATTTTTTTTCTAAAGCGTTTATTTTTTCTGTTGCATCAGCTATCAAATGGATTTGTGTAATAGCAAGTAATGCATCCGCATCCAGCAACTCCCTAATATCGGCAGGAACAGTCAATTTCCTACTTTCGGAACTCACTTTAATACATGCCCCCCCCAAACATTCTTTAATAATATGCTTATCCGTTTCGCTGCCTTTGGAATGCCGCACTATCTCACGAACATCATCCCACCGTTCTTTCTGTACATATAATGGAATTAATTGTCGTTGTACTTCAATATTATTTTGGATTCCTATTTTTTCTAAAGCGTTTATTTTTTCTGTAGGATCCACTATCTGATTAATTCTTGCGAATTCTGCTTTAATCGCTGAATTAACTTCCGGAATAATTGAAATTTCTAAAAGCGTACTCTCTACTGCACCTTTTGGGAATTTCTGGAGAAGATTCTGGATTTCTTTTGCGGCTGCCCACCATGTTTTTCCATTTTTATGATGAAAAGCCTCGTCTAAGAGTGCATCAATATTTTTATCTTGAGACCCATATTGCTGTTTTACAAATAAACAATAAGCCTCAGGAGAACAATATGTACTAGGATTAGAAGGATTAAGATCGATTTCTTGGACTTTTTTACGAAGTACCGAATTCATATAGGGGTCTTGTCCAACAACGGCAGTTCCTACAAGACCTATGTTCTTTTTCCATTCGGCAAAAGGAATAGACGCCGACTTCTCCTCTCCCCACGTCATAATGCGCACATGAACCCTATCCGTTTCTTCATCAAAGTCAATGTCTCGAATAATAAAAAAGTGACCATCCATAAAACGTTGCACGACATTTTGACTATCCGGTGCTCCTTCTTCCGGATTCAAAATATAATTAGCGAGACTTCCAGTGCCAGCAAGTCCAACCATATAGCCATCTTTAATTAGTAAATTTAATTGCTTAACGGCTTCTTTCTCATGGACAGGTATATTCTGTACATGATGATACCCTGCTTGTTTCATCCAACGTTTTATTTCATTATGAGTAGTCACCCCAAAAAGTTGTTTGGCAAGCTCTGGTCCTTCCCTGCTATAACGGATCATAGTATTTTCTGATGAACGGATACCATTCAAAATAATATGATCCGCATCACGAATGTCACTTCCATCCGAGCTTTCTTTTTTGGCCACGCCCTCAGTGACTTCGACGCGTAACACGCCTTCTTTACCAGCAAATTCTTTAAGATCACAAACCCCTGTAGAGGCCAATTCAGATACTATATGGACGTATTTCATAGGATTAAACAGGGTGATATTGTGCACAAAAGCATTGACCCCACAGACCTGCTCATCCCGTTGATTGATGTAACGAGGATCTAGGACGCGCATCATCATTTGTAAGGCTAATAGAGGACGATTAAAATTTTTAAATTTAAGAGAGCCTTGCCCATCCAAAAAATTATTATCCACCTTATACTTTTTGTACTCACTTTTTATACCTTCTAATAGAGGAAATTCTTTATAAATTGCCTCAATTCCCTCTTGCTCCCCGGTTAGAAAAGCAAACGCTTCCAGCTGTTTTGCTACCGTATATAACTTGGGATTATCTTTATCATACCAATCGCTTTGAGTTGCCCTAAGATGTTCTTGATATTTTTCTAATAGAATTTTTGTTAACTTCTTTACATAAGCATTAGCTAAAAACGCTTCCCCTTCATCTTCGCAAATTTGAGTAATATGATCTAATACATAGAGATACTCTTCCAAAGTACTCGGCGTTCTGTCTCCATCCTTGAGGGTTACCTCGACTGTATGTTGTCCATTGTCTCCAAAAGTAAACGCTTGTGTTAATGCTAGACCCATAACAACCTCACTGAGAACAAATGAATGAGTAGACACTTTAGAGCAGTATCACCAAAGGCAGCTCGATCACTTCACTATAAGTAAGTATAGTTAAGGATTTAGTATTTGCGGCGCTTCGGTGTGCTTAGAGAACATCAAATGTGTCGATACAAGCTAGGAGTAGACCAGCGAAACCCCAGAGGGCTGATACAGCCCCCGAAATACAATGTGCTGCTACTTCATATACGGTTGCAAAAAATCAAAAGCTTTTTTAGCATACTGAAGGGGCGGCGCTTTAGCGGGATCTTGCTCTGCCTCTACAATCATCCAACCAGAGTATTGGTATTTGTGCATCATTTTAAAGATGGCAGCAAATTCAAGAGCTCCATCGCCTGGAACAGTGAATACGCCTGCACGTACGGCATCCATAAAGTTCATGTGTTCGTGCTTCACTTGATTCAGCACGTCCGCGCGAATATCCTTTAAATGAACATATAAAATACGCTCATGGTATTTGTTGATTAGAGCAAGGGAATCAATATCAGCAAATGCCGCATGTCCGGTATCCAGTAATAACGAGATCAATTGGGGGCTGGTATTTTCCATTAAATAATCAATTTCATGCTCATAAAAAACCCCTGTTCCTGCATGATAGTGATAAACAAGGTGCATATTAAAATCATGGGCAATACGACCCAGAGCATGTAATCCTTGAATCAGCTGTTCCCACTGCTGCTCACTAAATTCAGGTTTATGTGGACCTAGGATAGGAAGTTCTGTTCCTTGAATCGCATGCCCACATTCACATACATTGATAAACGATGCTCCCATCGCTCTCATAAAACTTAAATGGTCCATAAAGCGTGATAACGTAGGTTCATATTGTCCTGGCTCAGTAAAAAAGGTACTGAACCACGCACTTGATAAATGTAATCCACGCTCAGCTAATGCTTTTTTTAAAATGGACACATCGCGCGGGTATTTATTCCCTAATTCAGTACCCACATAGCCGGCTTCTGACATTTCCTTAATGCTTTGTTCAAAACTAATCTCTTTACCTAATTCAGGATCATCATCATTGCACCAATTTATTGGTGCAATTCCCAGTTTAATGTGCATAAATAATTTCCTTAATATTCTCTCACTTGTTTCAACTGTTCGCGCATTGCTTGATGCGCATTGGTTACTTCTACAGAATTAGATACCTCGGCAACACCTACACGCCACCAGGTTTGATAACCATGACTCATTGTTTTAGGTAATATGGGTAAGACGATCACTGAAGAATGTTTTTCATGACGTGCCGCATCCATAGCCCCAGCCAATTGCTCGTAAGAATCTACAAAAAAGGTTTTCGCCCCTAACCCCTCGGCGTACTTACAAAAATCAATCGGTAGATATTCTCCAGACAATTGATGGGTTTGCTCTTCCCGATAGCGAAACTCATTACCAAAACCTTGACTACCCTGACTTTCCTGTAAGTTTCTAATGCATTGAAAACCATGATTATTAAAAAGAATGATCGTCATTTTTTGATGTTCTTGAATGCTGGTTAGCAACTCTGAATGCATCATCACAAAACTCCCATCGCCTACGAATACGTAAACCTCACCCGTATTGTTGGCTTGCGCCAACCGCACGCCTAAACCCGCAGCGACTTCATAACCCATACAAGAATAGGCATATTCCAGATGATAATCTTTGGGTTTTTTGGATTTCCAAAGACGATGCAAGTCACCAGGCAAACTACCTGCTGCACAGATAATGACATCCTCTTCCGTTACCATCTCATTTAACAGTCCAAGCACTTTGGTTTGCGATAACCCCTGTTGCTCAGCATCAGTCACGGCAGCAATACGTTTTAATTCCTGTTGCCATTCGTTCTGATAGTGTTGTACGCCTTGCTGATATTCTTTAGATGTTTGATAACTTGCTAATTTCTTCCCTATTTGCTCTAAACCTGTTTTCGCATCGCCCTTTAACATCAAACCATTCATTTTGATCGCATCAAAGCGCGAGATATTTAGATGAATGATACGGCTCTCTTCATTTTTAAAGCCCCATTTGGATGCGGTAGTAAAATCTTGTAGCCGTGAGCCAATCACTAAAATAACGTCCGCTTGCGCAGCAAGAATATTCGCTACTTCCGAGCCAGTGACGCCTATTCCCCCCACATTCATGGGATGACTCGCTGGCAAGGCACTTTTTCCAGCCTGGGTTTCCGCGACCGGAATTTTGTGATGTGCTGCAAATTGCGCTAAAGCCTCGGTAGCCAATGAATAATGCACCCCTCCTCCTGCAATGATGAGTGGTTTTTTTGCTTTTAGAAGCAGTTGGCTTGCTTCGTCAAGGGCGCGCTCACTAACGGCTTCTCTATCAATATGCCAAAACCGTTTGTTAAAAAAAGAGGCCTCATAATCATATGCCTCGGATTGCACATCTTGTGGCAGACATAGGGTGACTGTACCCGTTTCAGCAGGATCAGTTAAAACCCTCATCGCGTTGAGGCATGCCGTCATCAATTGCTCCGGCCGAGCAATCCGGTCCCAATATTTACTGACGGGTTTGAAACAATCATTTACCGATAGGGTGTAATCGTAGGCCACTTCAAGTTGCTGTAATACGGGATCTGGCTGTCTGCAGCTGAATGTATCGCCTGGAAGCAACAGCAAAGGAATTCTGTTCGTAGTTGCTGTTGCCGCAGCCGTAATCATATTGGTCGCCCCCGGTCCTATAGATGAGGTACAGGCAAAAATACTTAATCTGTTTTTTTGTTTTGCATAAGCGGTAGCAGCATGAGCCATTCCTTGTTCATTATGGCCTTGGTAATAAGTCAAACCATAATTATCGTATTCAAGAGCCTCTCCTAAACCCGTGACATTACCATGACCAAAAATTCCAAATACCCCTGAGACAAATTGGTGTTCTTTACTGTCCATGACTACATATTGATTCGCTAAAAACCGTAATAAAGCCTGAGCCATTGTTAATCGAATTTTCATAAACATCCCTTAATATTGTTTTTTTTCCGGACTTTTACTACCCCCCCCCTCCACTACGTCCCGCGACGTGTTCGCGGGATCCAGAGACTATTGCTCTAGAAAGAACTTGGAGTGCCTCAATGCCTTATTCTGAATAACGCACATAAAGTGCGGTAAGGAGGCTCTAGACGCATCGGTGGTCTAAGTCTTCCTCCAAACCCTATTATTCGCTTTACTGGTTCTCGTCCATTCATGCTCTTTAACAAAAGTCGGTATCGTATAGGGGTTGTCCTTTAAATGCCGTATAAACCAAAGAGTATAAAGCGCATATCCTGGCGCTGCACAGTGAGCATGACTCTGCCCCTTTGCAATGTGATAGGTATCATAATTCTCGATGCGCAAAATCTCTTTCCCATTCTCCCCAAATGCATAGCCTTGAGGTTCAGAAAAACGGTAATGGTAGATTTCAGGTTGGTCATGGTAATGGGAGGGATAACTTGACCAACGTCCTTGGAACGTAATGATTTCGCCCACCACTAAATTAGACTCGGGTCTATTGCGCTTATCAAATACTGTCCTCACAATGCGATAAGAGCTGTCCTCCAAAATATCTTTTCCGCGATTATCCAATTCCAAAAGATTCGTGTGGTTAAATAATAAAGGAGCAAAGGAAGTGTCATTCTCAGTTTCAATCAACAAAATCTCACAATCGCTCAAGGCTTCAACCGAGGCAATTTGGCCTGAAGGGCAATGCAAGACAATAGGTTCTTGAGAAAAATAATCGTAACGCTCCGCATGTTGGCTTTGATGTGCATAATGAAATACGACTTTTCCAATCATTAATAATGCCGCAAATTCATACTGCTCATTAAATAAATATTTTTGTCCGGCATCTAATTTAAGTGAGCTAAAATTCATACCGCTATCGGAGAGGGGATCCATAGTAACAATTGCATTCGCTCCCCGTGCAAAACCTTGTGGGTTTTTAATCAAAATCTGTGGATTATGCGCCACGTTTTTTTGATGTAATTGGCTCAAATAAGCACTCTTCCAAATCTGCGGCTGTGCATCAAAATGTTGAATAAAATAGTCTAATTCTTCTTTATAGGGTATGGCTGGAGCACAACCATGACGGGTAACGACTAAAGCGCCACTGGCATTTGCATGAGTCGTAGCGAGTTCCCAAGATCCTCCTTGTAACAACGCGGATAAGAGGCCCGCCATGAATCCATCGCCGGCTCCCAATACATTAAGGACTTCAACAGGAAATGGTTTAGAGGATAAAGGTTGGCTGTTGCCCGCAAAATATACCTCAGCCCCTTTTTCACCTCGCTTGAGCACTACAGGAGCCTGAGTCAATGCTCTGATGTTCTTAAGCGCCGTATGAACCTCATCACTCCCGCCCGCGATACAAATTTCCTCTTCAGTACCGACGATTAAATCACAAAAAGGCACGATGCCTTGGTAGGTTTTACTTACTTTCTGGCTCGAGCAATATCGCGTTTCTCCATTCCCACGCGCGGTCAAGCCCCAAAGCACAGGACGGTAATCCAGATCGAGCACTACGGCAGTTTCTGTGTGTCTTGCAAGCTGAATCACTTCTTCTGTAGTGTGCAACATGGCATCTGTCGATAATCCTGTGCCGGTGATTAAAATGGCTTTGGCCTGTTGTAATATGTCCTTGTTAATGTGCGTCGATTTAATTTGCATGTCGGCGCAATCAGTACGATAAAACATTAAGGGAAATTCATTAGGGGGCTTAATGCCCAGCAAGACGAGTCCAGTCAAATGATTTTCGGTTTCATATAACAAATCAGTATTGACACCCTCAAGTTCTAATTCATGTTTTAAAAATCGCCCCATCTCATCCTGGCCCACACAAGAAAACATCATGCACTTCAAGCCAAGACGTGCTACGCCTACAGCAATATTTCCTGCGCAACCACCTAAATATTTTCTAAAACTCTGTGCCTCACTGAGCGATACACCAATTTGCTCTGCATACAGATCAACAGCCACACGTCCCATACAAATCAAATCAACAGGTCTTTTCACATCATAATAAAATGGTGGATAAGTCATAGGTCCTCAACTCAAAGAAACAGGCAATTTTGTCACTAAAGATTGTTTCGCTGCTTGTGCAATACGCAAAGCCTGTAAACCATCCCTTCCAGAAACTGGACTTGGACTGTTATGAAGCCAGGCATTATAGAAAGAATCTAATTCTGCCCTAAAAGCTTGATGATAGCGTTCTAGAAAAAAGTATTCAGGATTCGCTTGCTCGGTGACTGCATTGGCGTAATGCATCACCGAATGCTTCAAATGATTATTTGCTATTAGCATCCCTTCTTTGCCAAATACCTCAATCCGTTGATCATATCCATAAACGGCCTGACGACTGTTATCAATTACTCCTAATGCCCCATTAGCAAAACGCATTTGGATAATTGCTGTATCGATATCGTCCAATGCTTCAAAATCAGGATTAATCAGCACAGCACCCGTCGCATACACTTCAACAACTTCGGATTGAGTCAGAAAACGTGCCATATCAAAATCATGGATGGTCATATCCAGAAACAAGCCGCCTGAGGTTGCACAATATTCTTTAGGAGGACAAACCGGATCGCGAGAAGTAATTTTAACAAGATGCACTGCACCAATTTCACCTGCTTGTACTTGTCTTTGTAAATGGGAAAAACTGGGGTCAAATCGACGGTTAAAGCCAAGTTGTAGTAACGTATTGTTCGCCTGAATTGTTTTTAGTACCTCCAAAATTTCTTCTTCATGCAAGCCAATTGGTTTTTCACAGAAAATAGCCTTGCCCGCTTCGCTTACTGCTTTAATCTGTTCCACATGTAAATTCGATGGGGAAGCAATCAAAATGGCATCTAAATTGGGATGCGTAAGCAATTCCTCAAATTGAGTATATTGACCGGTAATAGACAATTTATCCGCCCATGCTTTATTCAGATAAGGATCAGCTATCGCTTGTAACTCAAATTGAGGCAAATGATATTTGATATTTTCGGCGTGCAATTTACCGATTCGTCCCGCACCAATGATTCCTATACGACACATTCTTTGTAGATTTGTACTGTCCATTTCTAATCTCTCACTAGTTCAAATTCGTTTGTTTTTATCCCAGATAATTCTTGACCAATATCTCTGATTTTCTTACCCGCCAACAAATTTTTTTCTATTTCTTCCAGGGAAGTTCCCGTTGTCTCGGGTACAAAATAATAAATAAAGAAAAAAGCCGCAAAGCATAATGAACCAAATAAAACAAAAGTAAGTACGCCTAAATTTTGGTAAATTGCTAAGAAGGAGATCGAGACTACAAAATTAGCCCCCCATTGCACCACCGTGGCAATACTCATCGCTAAACCACGGACAGATACAGGATAAATTTCAGAGATCAGGACCCAGAATAAAGAACCAACACTAATACAATAACCCATCACATAGATTGATAAAGCACCCAAAATCCAAAATTTTTGACTCGGCACTTCCATATTAAATAACAAGCCAACCGCAAAAAGACTCAGTGCCGCAATAAGCGTACCGCCTAACAATAAAAAACGTCGACCTAGTTTATCGACATAAAATAAAGTCAATAATGTAAATAAAAAATTAACAACCCCCATGCAAAAAGTAGCTAAAATCGCATTGGAAATCGGATAAAATCCGGCTGATTCAAAGATCACCGGCCCGTAATACATCACCGCATTTATCCCTGAAAATTGTTGAAATATTCCCAAAGCGATTCCTACTGAAAGAACAAAAATAATGGGCGGCTTAATTAAAAGATTAAATTTGGGCTGAACCGTAGTTAAGTTTCGCTGAATTTCATCAATTTCTTTTTGAACGTTATAACCCGAAGGACGAATCCTTTTTAAGGCATGCATTGCCTTATCGATGCCATATTTTTTCATGAGCCAACGCGGTGAATGAGGAACAAAATGCATTCCTACAAATAAAACCAAGGCAGGAATAGTCCCCATGGCAAATAAAAATCGCCAGCTGTTTGCAGAGTAATCATGAAAGAAATAGCCGATTAAATAGGCGATAGCCTGACCAAAAGTAATCGCTAAGCCATTTATTAATATTAAAGTTCCTCTGCGATTTGGTGGAGCGATTTCGGCGATAAATAATGGTGCAATATAAGAAGCAATGCCAATACAAATGCCGATGATGAATCGCCCCATTAATAAAAGCGTGAGATCATGCGTCAGTGCGCAAAGAAGGGTTCCAAAAATAAAACCCAAAGCAACTGTTTTTAACAGATAACGCCGACTGAGTTTATCCGCAAAGAGTCCGCTGAAAGGAATACCCAAAACGCAACCGAGTAAACTGATACTCACCACCTCAGACCATTGCCATTCTGAGAGAGATAATTGGACCATGACCTGATCCTTCACATCGGCAATCACACTGGAATCAAAACCAAATAAAAAGCCACCGAATCCGGCAATCAAGGCAACAAAAAAAACAAATGAATTAACTCCTTCATTCATAGTATCACTTTCCTTAGCGTTACTTAATCGCTGCTGATGTTATCACCGTATATGGTGAATAAATAGATGGTAAGTAAGAATAAATCGCACTGAGGTTTACCCTTGAAATTTTAATAGACCCTCTCAGGGATAAAGTGTGATCAAGGCAAAAAGAACTTCTTTTTGCAAAGTAAGGCGTCAATCCCTCATCCTCCCTTAGACGGCTTCTCTCCAATGGAGAGAAGGGAAATTATCTGCATATATTATTTGCTAGACTTATGCGCTCCCAAAAGTTGTATCAGCTACTTTCTTCTTATAAACTCTGTTCGGCAACATTCACATTTTAAAATAATGAGCCCTATGCTTAGCCAAATGACTGAGCATTTTCGGGTACGCACGAGATTATGTAAATGGACAGGGTCAGTTATCAATCAACAAGGAATGTATAATGAGTACATATCAATTGTTTAGAAAAATGATCATCATTTTTTATTTAGGAAGCGTTGTCTTATTCCTTGGTTCTTGTGCAGGCAATAAAAACTCCATTCCCCAGAATGTCGGTGGTGAAGAATATGGAACAAACGACTATGGTGGATGGCGTTAAAGTGAAATTTGACCTCAATAGCCTTGTCAGTCAAAATAATTAGTTCTCTTTTGTTTCTATTTTAAAGGACATTTACTTCTTATGAGAATTCATTTGTTCCTGTTTGCCTTAGTCTATTGTGTCGTTGTTCAAGCACAACCGATGATTGCTTTTGAACGTAATGGTTCCATTTGGACTGCCTGCCTTGATGGCAGTCAAGTCCAAAAAGTAACCCAGGGTTACATTCCAGAAATTTCTCCTGACGGGAAATATATTGCCTACAATGTAATGGATAATAGCCCATCAGGAAACCGTTACCTTGCTGTAGTAGAGCTTGCATCCGGTAAGGTAACCCAATTGAACAATATGCCTTCTGCAAATAATTTCAATCCGGTATGGTCGCCTGATAGTAAAAAATTACTGTTCAATACCTTTGTAGGCAGTCATTGGCATCTGGCCTTAATCAATATCGATGGGAGTGGTTATCGCATCATCAAGAATACTGAAGATGAATACAGCCCTGCGTGGGCTGCAGATGGAAAATCTTTTCTCAGTCATGATATTGAAACAATTTATTGGATGGATTTTGAAGGTAATCTAATAAAAAAATGGCCACTCAATGCAATAATTCCTCACGGCATGATGAGCAGTGGCTCCCGTATTCACATCTCTCCCAATGGAAAAACATTGATTATGGACGTAGATATGGATGAAAACATCCACAGGAAAAACTGGGATGAACCTCCGCCGGCCATTTGGACACTTGAGCTTGCCTCAGGGAAGACCATGAGAATTACCCCTAAAGGCATGCTGGCGTGGAGTCCTTTTTGGATTAATTCTGAAACATTTGTTTTTCTGGAACAAGGTTTAAAAGAGAACTCCCCTTCATTGCATCGTGGGTCGTTAAAAAATCCTTCCGAATCACGCTTATTAAAGAATGTGCAAACGCCCAGCGTTTCCCACTAATTATAACTATTCTCAAGTCTTTTAAGAATAACCCGTATTAGTTACTCATAATGCGGGATTTTCTTGTACATGCTAAATGAGCCATATTTGCTGCAGTGCAGTAAAAAATTACTCATCAAACGATGTTTTTTGTGTTTTATCTACTATACTCTCTAATAATTAGGCTTGGTATTTACACAGGTTGTATTAAAAATGTATTCCTCGTTGTATTCATTTCACACGATTTTCCATCAAATTATTGAGCATAAAAATAAAAATCCTCAAAAAGTTGCCTATCGATTTATCAACAAGGACAGCGAATCGGGTTACATAACCTACGATGAGTTGTGTCGCCAGGTATTTCACTTGGGGTACCAAATCCAGCAAAGAACCAACCCCCAAGACCGAGTAATACTTTGTGCGCAACCTGGTTTGGATTTTATTGTGGGCTTTTATGCGTGTCTCGCTACAGGAACGATAGCAGTCCCATTGATCCCCCCTCTCAATAAAATGATGATGAATCGATTTTTACATATTATTAATAATGTAGAAGCTCAATTAATTTTATTTGATAAAAAAACGTCACACATGTTGCATATAGATCAAAAGACCAATCAGTTTATGCCACATTTATTAAAGCCGTTTCTAAGGGTATCAAGTATTCATGAACATTTATTTAATCAACTGAAAGATACACCTCTTAATACCTTATTTATTGACCGATCGCATGAAGTAAATCCACCATCAGAAATTGTCTATCCCTGTGCAGAAAACGATGTCGCATTCATTCAATATACTTCTGGATCTACTTCTGATCCCAAAGGTGTTTTAGTTACCCATGCTAATCTTATGCATAACTCCAGCATTATTAAAGAAATGTGTCAAAATTCTGAAAAGAACTCTGAAGACGTAATTACCTACTCCTGGCTCCCCCCTTATCATGATATGGGGCTAATTGCGGGAATTATCCAACCAACTTATGCTGGTGGAACCTCTATTATATTACCAACCTTAGACTTTATTCAGCGCCCTGCTCGTTGGGTTGAGGGAATCTCCAAATACCGTTGCAATCTCACCGGGGGACCTAATTTTGCTTATGAGTTATGTGCGTTAAAAACTCCTGAAGACTTGCTGAATCAGCTGGATTTAAGTTGTCTACTTACTGCGGCCAATGGGGCAGAGCCAATTCACTATAAAACAATGGAACTATTTTATAATACTTTTGCTAAAGCAGGCCTCAAACGAAATGTCTTCTTACCCTGTTATGGCTTAGCTGAGTCTACACTGATGGTATCTGGTAAATCATGTTTGACTGACGATATAACCTTTTCAGTCAATAAGAAAAAATTAAAACATAATCGTGTTGAGGCATGTGAGATCGAAACAGAAAAAACGGTTCTTGTCAGTTCCGGAACACCACGAATGCCTTTAAAAATAGTGAATCCCGTTGATCAGAACGAATGTGCATCCCTAGAAATTGGTGAAATTTGGGTACAAAGTCGGTCTGTAGCAAAAGGTTATTACAATAACCCAGATGAAACAGAGAAAGCATTTCATGCTCGTCTAAAAAATAACCCAGATCAAGGGCATTATCTGCGGACAGGTGATCTTGGTTTTTTATATCAGAATGAACTGTATGTATGTGGGCGAATAAAAAATATGATCATTATTCGTGGCCAAAATTATTATCCCCATGATATTGAATTAGCGGTTGCTCATGCCGATCCCTCAATTCGCAAAAGCTGCGTTGTTGCCTATGCAAGTCAATTTAATGATGAAGAAGGAGTGGTTATTGTCGCTGAGGTAAAAGCAAATACTGAGCCGCACTCCTATCCTGAAATGACCACTAAGATCAATCAAATGCTCGCCCAGGAAATTCATCTTGCAGCAAAACAAATCCTATTAGTACCTCCCAAATCAATTCCTAAGACCACCAGTGGTAAATTACAGCGAATCAAATGCAAAGAACTCATAGAGGAAAATAAAATCACCCCTTTATTCTCCTATTGTGCAACAGATGATTTAAAAGAAAATAATTTGTCTTATCAAAAATTGGAAAATCAACTGATGGCCGTTCTTGAAGATACGCCAGAGGATAAACGCCAACAACTTTTGCAAAATTATCTGCAACAGCTCATTAAAGAGGTGGCGCATTTACCTCAAGAGACAGTAATTGATCCAACGCGTCGTTTTTTGGAACTAGGCCTCGACTCCATAATGTTCATTGAATTTAAAAACACGCTGCAAAAGCTTTTAGAAGATACGATTACTCTAACAAATGAGGTGTTTTTTGAAAACGATCACATTGCATCGCTGAGTCATTATCTTTTAGAGCAACTGCAATTTAAAAAACCGATTGCACAATCGTTCCCCGCTAAAAATTTGCCTCAGGATATCCATTTTGAGGGAGGAGAACATGCCGTCTTATTATTATATGGGCTCAGTGGCACGCCGCTTGAATTAATGTATTTAGCCAGAAATCTCAATCAACAAGGTTATAGCATTGAAATTCCTCATATTGATGGCTATGCCTATCTTAAAGATAAAAACACGAATGTCCCTCATGAAGAATGGATAGAATCAATAGCTCGCTATTTTCAGCGCATGAAAAAAAAATATAAAACCGTTTCAGTTGGAGGGTTATGCGTTGGTTCTATTCTCAGTCTGAAACTTGCTGCATTGTTTCCCTCACAGGTTAAATCGTTGATCATTCTTTCCCCCTCCTTTTTTTATGATGGTTGGGCCGTGCCCTGGTATTCCTTTTTATCGCCGATTATTTATCACACGCCGCTGAAATATTTTTTTTATTATAAAGAAAAGGCACCCTATGGCATTAAAAATGAAGAAACAAGAAAAATGATTGAAGATGAAATGCAGAAAAATCGATACTCCATTACAGGTGGCTCAAAGATATCCTATTACCGGCTCTATGAGGCACAGCGATTAAACAAAAACGTGAAACGACATTTAGCGAATATCAATTGTCCCATACTGATGATCCATGCCGCTGAAGATGAAACGGCAAGTGTTCGAAATGTACGATTTCTAGAAAAAAAGATTCATTCTAAGACTAAGAAAAAAGTCATTTTAACTAACAGTTATCATATTGTTACAGCAGATAACGACAAAGATATAGTCGTTGATGAAACCATTAACTTTCTGAGACAAAATGTAACTGAATGATGTCTTCTTGAATGGGCTGGTTTTAAGGGTACATTCATGATAGCTTTAAGAAATCAATACAAATATTAGCTCAAACATCATGAACCATTGGATTATTAAAAGTATCTTATGCAGTCTACTCTTCACCTACTCAACCTTTGGTTTTACTGAAACGCACAGGGACAGTGTCTCTAAAGAAGAAGTGAATGGTACCTTCATTATGCATTTTCCTGCCCCTCATAATGATGTTACCAATACGCTCACTGTCGATGCATTGGGTGGTGGAAAAATTAAAATTTCTTTTCAGTTAATATACCCTTATATGGCCAATGGAGCGCTTCAAGCCAATACTGGAGAATTATCCGGCATAGCCCGTATTAAAGGGGATACTGCAATTTACTCTTCATCTGAATTTGGCCAATGTACCATCACAATAACCTTCATCAAACCAGGAATGGTGTCTGTAAAACAAGAAGGTGCTGATTTTGATTGTGGTTTTGGACATAACGTCTATGCCAATGGAACTTATTATAAAAAATAGCCCATTATTTCGAATGCTCCAGTCGATGCGATGGGATTCAGTTGCTTTCGTTTAGTGATTATGCTTTGATTTTACTTAAGGGAATTAACTGGCAAGTATAATGATATACGTCCTTTATTTGTTTCTCTTAATCAGTCTCATGATTGTATTGAAACTTAAGCTGATATCATTTAATCAAATAATTCCGTCCTTATCCTACTTTACATCAAAACGTAATGCTTTAGAGCATGAAGATTTATTAACTCTTTTTGATAAATTTAATTATGAACATGGCGATGGTGTATGCCATGGTTTTACATTAACCTGGGCACAGGAAGCGGCTCTAGGGTTAGATTATCAATTTTATAATCGACTTAACTTAATTAAAAAAGAAAAGGCAACCTTACCCCATACCTTACATACAATTACCGAAAAAATAAAAGCAAGTCTGTCATTAACCAAAAAAGAGCGAAAACTCAATGAAATAAAGCCCTTTCTTGAAGCCGTCTGCCTGGCTCAATCTCCCGATGATTACGCTGAAATTTATGCCCAATCAATCCAGCAGTCGGACATCGATATCATCTACAAGATGATTCAGTTGAACCTGAGTAGAAAGCAAAATACCGTTAAAAATCTTTTCAGTAAAACAATGAGCTTCGCATCCCCCAAAGAGGTTAACGAATTTTTTCATCAACTAAATGTGCTCCTCAACGCTAAAAATCAAGTCGTGGTGGTATGCAGCAGCGAAGAACATACCGTCGGCTTTAAAAAGCATAAAGACAATACTTGGTTATTTTTGGATATCAATCACATGTATGAACAAACTGAGGAATACCCCTATCAACTTTTAACGAGTGAAGAACTGGTCCCCATTTTGTATCAATCCCTTTTTGAAACCAGCACGCATTTAATAGTTCATTGTTCTTTCATTGCGAAAACAGGTCAGCGAAGATTAACTGAACATATCCGGGGGCTTGGTTCATTATACCCTATCCACTCCCCCCCCCTAATCACCAATTGTCGTGGTTATGGAGCTCTCGCTCTGGCCGTGCAAAATGATGATCGCAATACCGTGCGAGCACTACTGCACTTGCATAAAAAATCTCCTGTAATCAGTCAATCCGAATTAGAACATGCGCTCTTTTATGCAGCAGCATGCAATCGATCAGACATTATGAATCAACTCAAAAATATTCCTACAATCAACATCAACCAATCTTGCGATCATGCTGGAAATTCCCCACTTGGAATTGCTTGTAAATATGGTAATGAAGCGATTGTGAAACTGCTACTTCGAGATAATCGTATTGAAGTGAACCCGACAAACGCCAAAGGGATGACTCCCTTAATGTTAGCCTGCAAATCATCCTACACACAAAAGAAGCCGGCACTCTTTCAAATGCTTTTAGCAGCAGGGGCCAACGCAGAACTCACTAATACCAATGAAAAATCAGCTTACGACATCGCCAAGGAACATGATAATCAAACAGCTTTGCAGATTATAGGCTCTTATCACCCTAAACCAGCTCCTCAACCCAGTGCTGCTGTAGCAAGCAGCCGGAATTCTGGAAAATCAAAGCATGGAACCATGATTTCATTTTTTCTAAAGACACCGGAAAAATCCATCATGAAATCCTCACAACAACATTGCAGCAGTCCAATAGAAACTGAAAGCGCAGGTGCGACACAAACAGAACTACCCTATCTTTAAATCACTTTCATGATTGAAGTTGTCTGTCATTTCTTAGATCAACTTCTCGGATTTTAGATTGTTCCGCCTACACGGCCCACACAGCCCTTTAATTTCTACAGTACAATTGATTATTGAAAACTCAATTGAATTTGCAAATTCTGTAACCGCCGCGAAATCAATAATGCATTCTAATTCTTTGACGAAATCACATTGATTGCAAATGAGAAATTGCGCCTGCCCCACATGATGTCCATGCAAACAAGCAACATAGGATTTAAGGCTATCAATACAATGGATAAACCCTTCTTGATGCCAAAATTGAATCGCACGATAAACTGTAGGTGGTTTTGGATTTTCAATTTGTTGGGATAATCTTTGCAGAATTTCATAAGCACCAAGAGGTTTTCTCGCATCCGCTAATATTTTGAGGACACGCTCTCTTGGCTCCGTAAATCGGTAGCCATGTTTTATACAATGCTTATAGGCCTTGTCCAACAAAGTGCATTTCATCAATCATTTTTATTTAAAGTGCTCGAATATTCTATTATACCACAGTCCTTAGTGTCTGTTTACCATTCTACTCTCTTGGTTATAAACAAGTTCAAAATCGAACACAGTGAGGGGTTTCCACACTGTAATAACGTTTTACGTGGGAGATCTCTTGTCTGAAGTGAGCGTTGATGTAAACCGACCTTATTTTATAAAAATAATTAGGGCGTGTTGACAATTCATCCCCACCGCCTACGTGCCGCGACGTGTTCGCGGCAACCAGCCGATCTTAATCAGTGGCAAATTTCTTCATAAAGATCATGCCATTCTGTATTTAGGTTCTCAATCAAATTTAACTTCCACTGCCTGGGCCAATTTTTGAATCGCTTTTCACGTCGAGCAGCTTCTATATAGGTTTCATGAACCTCATAATAAACCAATATATGTACATTGTACTTAGCTGTAAATCCCGGAATCAGGTTGTTTTTATGTTCCCAGACTCGTTTAATTAAATCTGATGTTGAACCAGCGTATAGTGTACCATTTCGCTTGCTTGCCATAATATAGACATAAAATGACTTCATTTTGCTTCCTTGTTTTGATCAGAGTGTTGGACTCAATGCGATGATATCACCTAAATTTCACTGATTACATTGGTAGCCAAATATAGGAACAAGCCATTGCGAGCATTGACGCATAATTTCTCTTCAATTTATCATATCTTGTGGCAATAGCTCGAAAAAGTTTAAGTCGCGCAAATACGTTTTCAACTAGATGACGATATTTGTATAGACCCCAATCAATATCAGCATTCCCAGTTTTAGAGTTCGTCTTCCGAGGAATCATTGGAGTAGATGATTTTTGCCTAATCTGATCTCGAATTTCCTCGCTATCATATCCTTTGTCTGCAATGGTGTAATCAGCTTTAGGGAGTGTTTCAATGAGACCTGAAGCTGCTTTAGCATCATGTACCTCTCCGCCAGTCAATTGAAATTCAATCGGAAGGCCGCAAGCATCAACTGCCCTATGAATTTTTGTTGTATTACCACCAACGGATTTCCCTATTGCTTGATGTTTCTTTCCTATGGCGCCTGAGCTATGTTGATGGGCACGAACGATACTGCCATCAATAAATTCCGATTCAAGATCAGGATGTTGTATGAGCGCTTTGAAAATCATCATCAACTTGTTCTTTGAGGACCAACGATTGAATTGTTGATAGGCAGAATTCCAAAATCCAAACTCTTTAGGTAGGTCTCGTCAAGGGCAGCCTACACGCATGCGATATAACATTGCCTCAACCATCATACGAACATTAGGTTTGTCATATATCTGATGTTGTAGCATTATCTCCTTTAGCTTAGACCATAGCTCATCACTGAGCATCAGTCTAGCCATTGCAAACTCGTTTTATACTTGATATTGAAATCGATATATTATGAGTTTGCTCTTATTCATCATTAGATTAGAGCAATGAATTAAGTTCATCTTTAACTTGACCATTTCCTGGATGCCGCGAACACGTCGCGGCACGTAGCCGGTGGGGACGAATTGTCAACACGCCCTAAATTAATTGTAAAAGTTGTTTTGGTTTAAAAATCATTAAAAGTGTCTTGTTCTTTGGCAAGATAATGTTACAATGTAACACTTTTTTGATATTAGAATGTTTAGCAGTCACTATTCTGGCGATTTTTTAGCAGAAAATTCTTTGCTGCACCAGACTCAAAATCGAATCGTTAGGTTTAAAAAGTACTGTAATGGTCATGATATGTCTGAAATTAATATTGACGTACAACTGATAAAGTCAGGAAAGCTCTCTACCAGTGGGCTTTTACAAAAAGTGGATAGTTACCCCTCATTAACATCTATATGTCCTATAAATGGAGGAAACCATGCATCTTAATTATTATAGATTCCGCCTTTCAGGTGACACCCAACTTTTCGCCCAAGAACAAACTGCAGCACACATCGAACAAATTTTGCATGATACCCACAACCTGAAGTTAATACGGGTAGCAATCGATTTGACTGATCCTAACCCAAGTATCAGCTTATTATGTAAATCCCCAGATACCCAGGTTTTACAAAGAACCATAGCTGAGCGTTTAATGGAAAAAGGGATTGCGTTAACCGAATTGCTCGAGAATGAAACCATTTGGTATGATGAGGAAACACCGCTTGAAAATCCTGTTTCTCCATCTCAACCGGTACATTCTGAACATCTTAAAAAGAAGCGAAAAAAACGTAAACCGCATGAGCATGCCGATGAGGGCTCTCATGTACAGTCTCTAGACCATTTTCACGACCATGGTCAGGGTCATGACCTTAGTCATGAACACGGCCATAGTCATGGTCACAGCCATAGTCATGGTCACAGCCACAGTCATGGTCACAGCCACAGTCATGGTCACGGTCACGGTCACGGTCACGGTCATTCTGATGAGGATACTCATGAAAATCATTGGCTTAAAGCTGCATTAGGTTTGATTTGGGGAATAGGTCTGCTCGTCCTTTCTATTGCCAGTTTTAATATTCCTCTAACAGCCTATATTCTTATAACTGGCCTTACCACTTTAATGACCTTATATTTGGGATATAATGTATATAAATCAGCATGGTATTCATTACTTGAAAAGAAATGGGATACCACTGCTTTATACACGATCAGCACTTTAACTATCGTCGCGGTGTCGCTTGCAAGCCTGTTTATTCCAGGACTCCCAATGATGTTCGAGGCGGCTCCATTAGTTTTGGGATTTTGGCATTTAGGTGAAGGAATTGAACATACCTTAGTCGGTGCAATTGAAAAAAAATTAGATGTACGTGATTGTTTGCCTCCATTAGTCCTATTAAAGGGTAAACCCAATAAGGAAATTTCGGTCCGAAATTTAATTCCTAACGATAAGATCATCATTAAAAAAGGAGAGGTGATTCCGGTTGATGGAATATTAACGCAGAAAGCATTGCTTTATACGACTCGAATTGATGGCTCTCCCGAGCTTAAGGAGTTCAAGCCTGGGGATGAGGTGAAAGCAGGCATGCGCTTAGCCGATCATATTCCTTCGTTGGAAATGCGCGTTACAACAACCTATCAAAAATCCTACCTGTCATTAATCGCAGAAAATATTGATAAAGCAAATGATGAGAAAGCCCCTGTCGAGCTATTTGCAAATCAAGTCGTGAAATATTTTGTTCCTGGTTTACTCCTGGTCGCTCTTGTTTCGGGTATTGTCATAGGTACTCTGGTTAACCCTGCACTGGCTATTCAATGTGTGATCTCCGTTCTTGTCAGTGCATGTCCCTGCGCTTTGAGTTTGATTACACCCATGGCAGTTAAAATCGGCATGAAAAAAGCCTCTGAAAACGGAATTCAGTTTAACAACGGAAAAGATCTGCAAGCAGCAGCTGATATAGATACCGTTGTTTTTGATTTAAATGGCACCCTTACCCAAGGCAAAAGTGTGGTGCAATCACTAACAATTGACGATAAAAAATTTTTGCACCACCTCGCCTTATTAGAAAGCCAGTCCGATCATCCGATGGCATCAACTATTAAGTCTTACATAGCAGGCCAAGGCGTTGTTACAGATCAGCAGTTGAAAATAACCTCCGTTGATAAAAGTTATCATTCTGGCATAAAAGGCGACATTGATGGCGAAACATTCATGGTAGGCAATAAAGAGATGCTGCTTGCGAATGGAATTAGAACGATTAATGAACCTTATAATGATCCTAAAAAGGGTTCTGTTTATATTGTGCGCGGGACCCAAGTTATAGGCCAAATTTCTTTATTTGACCCTCTACGTGAAGACGCTTTTGCGACTGTAGAACAATTAAAAGAACTTGGAAAAACAGTACACATTTGTACCGGAGCAGATCAAGACACCGCAGAAAAATATGCTGCATTACTGGGTATTTCCCCCCAAAATATTAGTGCAAATACTGTAGGTACGGCCACTAAGCCTAATGAAAAGCCTAAAAAAAATTACATCCTAGAGCTAAAACGCAAAGGATATAAGGTGGCGATGATAGGTGATGCCACCAATGACCTGGAAGCCTTTGCATACGCTGATCTCGCCATTGCAGTTAAATCACGTATTGGCGATAAGATCATCCAACAAAAAGCAGGAATCGTCATTCACCAAGGCGTATTATTTCCTATCGCCACTGCATTTGATGTAGCAGCAAAAACAAAACAAAATATTGCCCAAAATTTGTTTGTAAGCTTAACTTACAACTCAGTCATTACTTTAGTGGCAGCAGGATTGTTTGTGGCCATTGGTTTTGCGCTGAATCCCATCCTCGGTGTTGCAATGATGGTGCTTGAATCTGCTATTGTGTTAACCAATTTGTACCGGTTTAAACAACAGGAAGTTGTATTGGCTGAAACGAATAAAGGGACCACACTCGATTTAGAAACGCCTAAAGAGAAAACCTTTAATCCTTTGTCTGCATTAGGTTTTCCCCCTCAACCTAAAAAAGATTTAACACACATGGGGGAACCTCAAGATATAGGACCTTACGTTAAAAATATATTTGCACCGGCAGAACCTAAGCAAGCTCTTCATTCACCCCAGCCAGGCTCACAAGAGAGCTTATTTCAACTCTGTTGACGGCATGGAGCCTTGGGTAGACTTTTAAAGCGCGCTTCACCATTTCAGGTGGTGATCAAACCTAGAAATGGTGTCTTTCTCGTATACCCATTTTAAGGGGCATTGGGTGGCAAATGCTGCTTATTATCGTCCGAGAAAGACTCTTTTTTAATGTTCGCTCTACTTGTATTGGTACTGGGATTCCAAAAAAGAAACCGTCTATCTATATCGTCATGAGGAACTAATAGGCACTGCTCCTCAGGGAACTCTTCCCAGATCAAATCACAGGGATCCTCAAGCTGATAGTCACTTAAATGAGTGTCAGGTAGTAATTTATTTTTAAATCGATCCGCATACAGAACACACTGATACACCGAAATAAATTTTTGATATTCACTAAAAGAACACTGTTCGTAATTGTTACTCCTACGAGCATAAAGAATAAACATCAATTCATTCACTGCTGTTGATGACTGCAGATCGACAGTGATTGATTCTGCACTATTTTTTTTATTAATTATAAGTTTCATGGATGACCATTTTCTCAATTGCCCCTATTCATTAATATATAATGGGAAGAAATCAATATCTAGTAAACCACTCAAATGGTTCTGAGCTTATTAAATCATGCCAGAAAATACAGTGGAGCAACCTATGGAACAAAAAATCTGATCAGTGGGTTGAAGTGACCTGTTGATCTTAGCTTAGGCGCTTCCCTTCACCCCAGCGATGATCAACATGTTCGCATGTCTCAAATTGCGATGCATTCATCAGGCCAAACACCGCATTGAACTTGCCCAATATGCTTTTTTTGCAACAGAAGCATCACCAAACGCGATTGCCCTATGCCACCACCAATCGTTTGCGGCAAAGAGCCCGCAATCAATCGCTGATGCCAATCATAATCCAAACGATGTTGATGGCCTGTTAATGCCAATTGATATTTCAATATGGCTTCATTCACTCGGATACCCATAGAAGAAATTTCAAAAACATCGTCGATGATTGGGTTCCATACCAGAATATCTCCATTTAAGCCTGTAAATCCCACCTCATTTACTGAGCTCCAATCGTCATAATCTGGAGCACGAACATCATGCGGTTTTCCATCTGATAAAGAACCACCAATTCCAATTAAAAAAACAGCACCATATTTTTTGGTAATAGCCCGCTCTCTTTCTTTAGGAGATAGATTAGGATATAGAGCAAGTAATTCTTCTGTATACATAAAATGAATGTATGAGGGTAAAAATGGAGTTAAACCATAAAGATCACTGACCGTTTTTTCCGTTTTTTTTATGGCATCATAGAGCTCGATGACCGTTTGTTTTAAATAATTCAAGCCACGGTCTTTAGTATCGATAACACGCTCCCAATCCCATTGATCCACCAATACAGAATGAGTCGCACTTAATACCTCTTCGTCAGGTCTTAAAGCAATCATATGGGTATAAATGCCTTCTCCAGTTGGAAAGGCAAATTCTCCGAGTAACTTTCTTTTCCATTTAGCTAAGGAATGAACGATTTCATAAGTACGATCCGGTATGGCTTTAACCTTGACTGAAACTGCTTGTTCTGTACCGGACAAATTATCTTGCACGCCATCGCCTACACAAGTCAATAATGGTGCTTGCACTTCAACGAGGCCTAACCGTTGTTCGAGTTCACGAGAAAAAAAAGATTTCACAAAACTTATTTGTTTTTGTTTTTCAATAAATGCCTGTTTCATTCAACTACCCCACAATAAAATTAAGTTAACATTATATTGTATTTTCCTATTATTTTTATTATCAAATTAAAATATGTATGGATATAAAAGATAATATTTAATAAAATATCAAATAAATTAAATAATATATAAAAATAACCTATGAAAGACCTGGAAAATTATCAAATCGATGATCTTGACAAGAAAATACTCCATGCATTAATAAAAAATGCACGTACTGCTTATGCGGAATTAGCTAAAGCTTATGCTGTAAGCCCGGCTACAATTCATGTTCGCGTTGAGAAAATGCGGCAAGCAGGTATTATTGAAGGGGTGCATGTGCACATTAACCCCAAACGGCTGGGGTATGATGTCTGTTGTTTTATCGGGATTACTCTGAATCATGCGAAAGATTACCAATCCGTCCTGAAAAAGTTAGAAGCTCTAGAAGAAGTCCTTGAAGCTTATTACACTATTGGTCATCATTTTAATATTTTTATTAAAGTCATGTGCCAATCAATTGATACCTTACAGCAACTTTTGGTGAATAAAATTCAGCTTATTGAGGAGGTGCAATCCACCGAAACCCTTATCTCCCTGCAAAATCCAATTATGCGCTCAGTGACACCTTAATCACTTCATGGGGGGAGTAACATCAATTTTGCTCTCTTCTTCCAAGAACGCCTTCTTTAAGTGATTCAGAGTCGAAATCACTTCATCCATACTAGGCCTATCGTCAGAAGATCGTAAAACCATCTTGTTGACTAAAGACCTAAGTCCCATATCCAGTTCGGGAGAAAACGTTGGGCTTTCCAATTTTTCTATCTTTTGTAGTAGTATCGAGATGATGCACCCGACCGAATATACGTCAATTTTATCGTCAATCATTACCTCGATTTGCTTATTAAAAGCACTGAGCAAATCTATGGGGAATATAGATGGACTCACCCCCCCTAACCTCGACTTTTGCGCCAAACGCCTTGCGGTGCCAAAATCAATTAAATATACTTCGTCCGTTTTGCTATCGAATAATATATTCTTTGCATTAAGATCTAAATGAGCCCAACCTGTAGCATGCATTTTTGCTACAGCCTGAACGAGATTGTTAATTAGATCAAATAATTGTTGAGGCGATTTACCATCCGGTGTAAATTTCGAGATGGGCTGTCCTTTTATGTAGGGCATAAAAAGATAAGACTTGTGATAAGAAGTAGACTTTTTAGACTCCTTTCTCTCTCTATGCGTTACATTTTTATTTCCCTCAATAAATTTGCTATTTAAATTCGCTTCTTCCTCAGTAACACGTACAACCTGCTCACGAGTTTTAAGTCCAAGACTATCACTTTGAATCGACACTGCTTTAACAACTTTTGCATTATCTTCATTGCGTTCTTTTTCGATTAATTTATCACCACTTATTTTAAGGGTTTTAAGGATAAACTTAACCGTCCCTGCTCCTCCCATTCCCAAACGTAAACCTACTACTTCATATTTAGTATTTTTCTTGCCTTGCTCGGGTAAAACTGAATGTGATAATGAACATTTTGAAATGCCATGCGGCGTTTGAACGAAAAAAATTTCATTCTTTCTTATTTTTACATCTTCAATATCATCTGGATTTCTTTTTTTTGACTGCTCAATAATCTTTTTGAGCATTTCTTTGTCATTGTCAGTTAATGGCTGATTGAAATCAATTGTGTATTCTTGATCGTCTATTTGAATGTTTACTTGATTCATTAGCTTATTGACAAAATTCATCAATTCTTCATATTGGGCATGATCTTTTCGAATGTGTAACGACTGCAAAGCATCAGAAAGAATGATCCTGCATTTTTCTAGTCCCTCTGGTTCATTCTTCGAGTGATGGATGATAAGCCGTATAGAATCTTCTATGTGTTTTTGGTAAGGTTCATTAAACTGTTCAGGTAACTTATGTAAATCCCCTTTTAGCATCGCAGCCGTCTCGTCAACCAGTCCACTCATTAATTTCTCTCTACTGGTATATCCAGTTGTTTCTTGCAACACGACCGATAAAGCCGCAAGACCTTTAGCATTACTATTTTCAAAAAATGATTTATCTCTGCTTAGGTGTCTTATCGCTTCTTGTATGAGGAGTATTAGGAGTAAATTTTGATCTGGTTTGGAGACGTTGTTTTTCAAAGATTCCAATCTATCTATGATTTCTAATCGAGATAAAAAGGGTGCGATTTTTTCAATATTATCAAGCGTCCTAAGTTGAAGACCAGCAGAAGGAAGCGTCAATTTTATTTTTTTAATCAAATCATTAACTATACTTACTTTAGTTTCATCCCTCATTTCATTAAATTGGGGCATAAAAACTTCTTATAATTCCAGATGATATGTGCAATTATAGCACATACAGTTATTGTAACGATCATTTGGACCTAAGGGGAAGATGCCTGGCTATATACCTCCATAGCGGTCAAGTGAAGCAAAAAGTGAATGGTGTCATTCCCGTGAGGGCGGGAATTCATCCATGATTGAGCACCATGCTAATACAATAATGGATCCCGACGTAGGGTGCTTTAGATTGATACATTGACGTGTGGGTCACCTATAATTAGCTAATCGAGAATGGTTTATATGGAGTAATAATGAACCGGACAACTCTTCTTAGTACTTGCCTCCTTGGACTTGTCCTAATGCAAGCAGGCTGTGTTACTGTATAGGGAACGACTGCAAGTTCATCTGATGCTATGAGGTATGTTGCCTCTTCTAAGGATTCCACACTACCAATAACACTTAGGTCGGGCCTTGGCCCGACCACTCTTTAAGGTTCACTTAAGCTCTACTAAAACTCATAGACCATTATTTTTCAGCTTTTTTAACGGAATTCTCATTCGGAGGAACCACAATAGCAAAAGGCTCACTGGAACTGCCTTCGATGAAATTATTTAATAATTGCACTCGAACTAAAACTCGCATTGTCTTACTTTCCTCAGAACATTTTGTTTCTTGCGGTTCACGTTTACAATTTGCAACTTGATGTACCGTATCGATAGGACTGTTGTCGCTATCAATCACTTTTTGGTGTTCTAAATCAATAAGAGTTAATGCCAAATGACTCAGCTTCCACTCATTTCCTTCGTCAGTGTAACCCACACGTCGTTCATGGACTAGGGTAACCTTTTGCCCTCTTTTAAGGATGGTCTCATATTCCCATATTGGTTTTTCTACGGTTAACTCACTTTCTATAATATTATTTTTCTGTTGAAATGCTTTTTCCATGTTGAGATACCCCCAGCCGTAGGTTCTATTCCACGCGGAGCCCATAATTTTAGTGTGTCCAGAGTCTTCTGTACCGGCATCGGTCCAGGTATCTGCACTGTTAATTAGTAACGCTTTAATGGCCATAGGATTTGTGATTCCTGCATCCTGTAATAACAAGGCAGAGGCACCTACATGCGGTGCTGCAGAACTGGTGCCACCCATGAGGCGGTATCCATCTTTATACTTCATCGCATTCGAATAGACAAAGCCATAAACTTTAGGATCAGGAGCGCATGTAAAGGTATCATGACCTGGGGCGGTTAAATCAGGTTTACGTCTTCCAAATGGCGTAGGCCCTCGGCTGCTGGTTTCCCTTATACGATGTTTGCTTCTATCTGCGGCTTTAACAATAACCGAATCATTTTCGGTAACCACGGTATTCATATTGGCAATTGTAAGTCCATTGTAATTATCACCAGGGACGGTTAGCGTGGAGGCAAAAGTATATTGATGTGCTGGCTCTATATATCCAGCATTTCCCGCTGATTTTACCCAGAGGATTTTTTGGGTATTGACTACATAGTCTATGACTTTTGCGAGCCCGCTCCATTCAGGACACGCAGGACAATTTAAATCCAGTCGACCATTTCCCATACTGTAATTAATGATAGTGGGCTTAATTTCAGAACGGTTCACCATCCAATCTAAAGTTTCCATAGTACGCATAATACTTGTTGGATCCGCGGTTTCCTCTCCAGCTAACCCAGAAATGATGGTAGATGCTCCATAAGACATGCCTTTGTATTTTTCATGGTTACTCGCATAAATACAGGCTACTCCTGTTGCATGGGGTTCTTTTACTCCATTAAGATGATTTGAATACCCAGAACCTACATCTTGCTGCACTATTAATTTTTTGTTGGATAAAGAAGGACGCAAAGGATCTACCCCAGTGTCGATTATGCCAACAATTCCTTTTTGGCCAGTATAACCATGCGCCCACCAATTATTTACATTCGGATAAAAAGATGAAGGCGCCAATTTTAAAACTTGGGCATTGACATCCAACTCCGGTGAGGCTGCGGTATGTGAAGAAATTTGTGCCGCTGCGTCTAAATGAGCAATTTGATAGAGTATATTGCGATCCTTTGGAACTTGCAGTGCGACTGCAGGCATAAACCCTAAATCTTGTATATTTACATCCGGAATTTTTTTAATCTCTTCGATAAACGATTCTTTTTCCAATTGATTATGCAAGAAAACCAGAAGTGATAATGTAGCCTGCTTTGAACCTTTAGGATATTTAAACTTTTGAAGCACGTCGGCATCGATAATTGCCTTTGCGGAAAGAATAGGACTTACAACGACTAACATCATTGCAAGATAAAATCTTTTGAATGTATACCCCATAGAGTTCCTCATTTGCGCGGTCTAACATAATAAAATAATTTTTACCTTCCAGGTTGGCAAATTATTGTTATTCTTTGCATCCACAAAGGAATTTTAAAGCAAGGGGTCAAAAGAGGAAAGCGGTCTCTGTAAAAAAATTCCGTCGATACAACAATATAGCGTCAAACCAAGTATTATTTCGGATTTCGAGGAATAAAAACTATTGTTTGAGCCTAGGTGTATCCCATTATTTTTTAGAATGAGCTGGATATTACGAGATCAGTGAATTTAAATCATACCGGTATCGTTGCAATTACTGCATAAACAGTAGCTTCGATATTTCTTCGCTGGCAGAAAGACACCATGCAATGTTGAGTGCATCGGTATATTGCAAGGGTTTGATAATGCAGCCTGATACATGTAACTCACTTTTAGCAATTTTTTCTTTAGTCGTATATTCACCGGTAAGTAAAAAAACTTTCACTTTTTCAAAATCAAACGTTTTTCTTACTTCCTTCAAAAAATCGATACCATTCATCTTGGGTAAGTTGAGATCAAGCAATATCACCTTCGGGTTAATTTTTTGCTTGCCATGACGTCCATACAACATATCCAGTGCTTGTTTCCCATCCTTGGCTATAGCAATATTCACCTTTTTTTCCATTTTGGCAAATACATGCTGCATCGCTTCAATATCAAAAATATCATCTTCTATATATAAAATATCCACGTCCATAGTCAGAATCTCCTATCGTTTGGCAGATGCTATAAATCCTTCTTATACTTTATATTATACATCAGAATATTGAGCGCCGAGACTTGTGGATTACATGAGTTTCGTGGTTATTGATCCCAGCTAAATTCTGATTTTGAAGGCGCAACTGAATCAACCATATTTTTGGAATCAGTTGGTTGATGTAGAGATGCTGGCTTCCAAAACATATCTCTAGGTAGAGCAATTTGGTGTTTATTTAGAGTCTTAGCTTTTTCATCCACGAGCAAGTCAATTAATTTATCATCTGAACTTGCTTGTGGACGACGCAGATTCGCAAATTTGGCCGATAATCTTATTTTTTCATTCAAGGGCTGAATTAGACTAAAATAATCATTCAAATGTTGTTCAAGATTCAGCGCACATGATTTAAATGTTTTTAAATAGTTGCTCAAACACAGATCTGAATCCATTTCCACAAAAACCTTGATATCAAATTTTGCTCGTAATTTTTCTTCTAAAAAAATATCAGGCCCAAAAACAATAACATCGTGGGGTGCATTCTCAACTGCGGCCAGGAGCAGCTCGATAGAATCAAAACTAGAACTATCAATGAGCACGGTGGTCTCTTGATTTAATAAAGAATAACATCGCTCACTGAGCCCTTTAAAATCACTACCTATAGGTCCACAAACAGCCAGTATTGTCATTGCAATTGCCATGATGATTAAAATAGCGGCAATAATACCTTGTTGATAGCAAATTTAAAACTATTAAATCAAATGGTACATATCACTCATGTAGTCTCTATAGGAATACCATCTACTTTTCTTCCTACCATGTCGGTCCAACATATGGCTCCATAGATCGGTTTATAAAAACGTAATTTTTGATCCCGGTATTGAATCATATCTATTTCTGGATAACTGTCGTATGACACGAGTTGCAGTAACCCGGGCCCCATAAAAATAAGTTGAAGGAACAAAAAACGAACTGGGTATGTTGGCTGTGCCATTTATATTATCCGTGGGATCAGCTCTTAAAACCCGATAAGATATACTTTGCCATCAGGTTAGAGTAATGACCCGGTGGCTTTTCAAAGCTGCTAGATATTGGAATGGAATTCTAATTCATTAAAAAAGGAGTTTATTATGAAAATAAGCTGTTTATTAGGTACTTTGTGTTTATCACCCCTTCTTGCTTTTGCTCATTCAGATCCCGGTTTAGATGGTCTTATTTTTTCTCCAGTAACTAAGAATAAAAATACCGTAGTCAGACATTATAGTAATGAGCAGGTAAGACCTAATTTGCATCAAATGACTCAAAGAACCGTTGATTTTCCAACTCAAATCGTGCGAGTTCGTGGCAATGTGACGGGAATGGGTCTCAGTTGCGAAGAGGTGGAAGATGAAATAGAACGTGTTTTTTCAAAAAAAATCACCCCTGATTTGTTTACTTACAACACATATATCAATTGCAGTTATGATCAGGAGAGCCCCGATGAAGACGCGGTAAGTTTTTCTATCCAGAGTTATTTTGATCCATTAACCGATAAAGCCGTTGATTATTTAAAAGCCTATCTGCAAGAATATAACGGATACAATTTATTTAATACTGCAACATTGGACTTTGAGAGTGCCAAAGGTGTTATTGTATCGATGAATCTGAATGCGGGTTTAAAAAACAACCCCAACCAAGTTCCCATGACGCTGTACCGCCAGGATCGAAAAAATCTTTATTTTAAAAGTAATTTTGAAATGAGAAAGGAATTAATTGCCGATATTTATCAACGATTTTATTCGAACAACCCTGAGGTGATTCTACCCTTTTTGGACAAATGGATTTTCTCTTTTGCAGGCAGCATTTATCACTCGGTTTTGAAGGCATCCAATTATCTTGAATTACAACCTGAACGTATCTTTGTGATGGAAAAGGAAGGAGATATCTTTGTATCCGATTTAAGATTTTATTTCGCCAACCTGTGCATGAAGAGAAACCCGAATAAATATTGCTTGTAATTAGTCATTCAGAACCTGCTCGAGTGGGTTGGGCCTGCTCAATAGATACTAAATGCATGGAAGTTTTTTGTTGGGCCTTGGCCCAACATTTCCTTAAATGAAAATTGGAGCTTTTGTTGGGTCCAGGCCCGGCCTAGCCCAAAAAATCTATCCTTTATGAAATAACATCGTTACATCAATTGGATCAAAAGTATATTTCTTATTGCAAAAATCACATCGAATGGCCACTTCGCCTTGTTCTTTTAATAGTTCGTGTGCCTCTTCCTCACCTAAAACATTCAATACCTGTTTCATTTTCTCCAGGCTACAGCGACACTTGAACTGCGTTTTACGGCTATCAAATATCCTTAGTTCCGTTTCATGATAAAGACGATGGAGCAATGTTTCATTATCTAAAGTAAGGAGCTCAATTTCACTGACTGTTTGACCTAATTGAACGGCATATTCCCAAAATTGTTCTCTTTGTACCGTATCTTGGCCTGGCATCAATTGCAGTAACATCCCCGCAGCGGCGCTCTCATTAACAGCCAACCAAACACGCGTTGATACCTGTTCGGATTGAGCAAAATAATTCATTAGATTCTCACCCATGGATGTTGATTGAATAGGAACCATGCTTTGGTAAGAGTTCGTTTGATTGTTTTGATTAATGGTAATGACCATCTGTCCTTCGAGAAAAGCGGTAGCGTATTCTTTGGTTTCCAGATTTTCAGCAAATTGAGCAAAAGCCCTTACATTAAACTCATGGTCACATTGTACCAATAATAAAGGAAGACGTTTATCGCCCTGAAATTGCAAATTTAAACTGCCTTGAAATTTAATACTCGATGCCAAAAGCAGACAGGAAACTATAGCCTCCCCCAACAAATTTTTAACCATCGGAGGATAGTTCCGTTGGCTCATAATCGTTTGGAAAGTATTTTCAATATGGACAATTTCACCACGAATATTGGCATGCTCAAAAATAAAGCGTTGTAGGGTATCAGATTCTTTCATAACAGACTCAAATAAAATGACGGCAAACCACAAGAACGTTGTGGCCGTGCAAAGTATAACATAATTTTTTTATTATTTTCCTGGAGAAAAAATTATCTTGAACTATGCTTTTAGAACCTCCCTCTTAAAAATTTAAAGGACTAAATCATGATAGATAAAAACATACTTGCCCCCCTCTTTAAAACCATTGATAAGGTTGTTTTTGGTATTGAAGAATCAAAAGAACCTGAAACCAAACCCGAATTCATTGAAATTGATAGTGAAGAAGAGTTTGATGTCGAACGCTCGATGAATTAGTAGTTGATTCGATTGCCTAAGCGGGCAATAATTGCTCTTTTTTTGAGTGAGAACCCCTTAAGATGTTGAATAGCCAACAAATGGCAGCGGTACGTTATATTGATGGACCTTTATTAGTTCTTGCTGGAGCTGGAAGCGGTAAAACACGAGTCATAACGCAAAAAATAGGCTATTTAATTAATACTTGCGGCTACGCCGCCAACACAGTATGTGCCGTAACTTTTACGAACAAAGCAGCCAATGAAATGCGTGCTCGCGTTGCCGCCGTTCTGCCAGCAGCAAATCGCCGAGGTTTAAAGGTAGCAACCTTCCATACTTTAGGCTTAAGCATGATTAAACATGATCTTGCTTTATGTGATCTGAAAAAAGGCTTTTCTATTTTTGACAGTGAAGACTGTTTACAAATCCTAAGAGGTTTTTTACCTACAAATAAAGCAACGGAACGCGAATTTATCCTCCAAATTCAACAACGAATTTCGCGCTGGAAAAATGATTTCCTCACCCCAGAGCAAGTCGTTAACAACCCTTCTGATGCCCCTTATTATGAAGAAGCAGCCCTATTGTACCCGCGTTATCAGCAAGCACTAAAAGCCTACAATGCGGTTGATTTTGACGACTTAATTCGTCTTCCCGTTAGTCTCTTGACCGAACATCCATCGGTAGCAGAATACTGGCAAAACAAAATACGTCACTTATTGGTTGATGAATACCAGGACTCCAATACCAGCCAATATCTTATGGTAAAAAAATTAACTGGAATCCAAGCACGTTTCACTGTAGTAGGGGATGATGACCAATCAATTTATGCATGGCGGGGTGCCAAACCTGAAAATTTGCAACAATTACAGCAGGATTACCCTCAATTAAAGATAATTAAGTTAGAACAAAATTACCGTTCAACGAACATTATTTTACATACCGCCAATCACCTCATCGCCAACAATCAACATCTGTTTGAAAAAAAATTATGGAGCGAGTTTGGCCACGGCGAACTGTTACGTGTAATTCGTTGTAAGGATGAGAATGATGAAGCAGAGCAGGTCGTGGCTGATTTAATTAGTCATAAACTACGCGCCCGAACAGAATATGGTGATTACGCCATTTTATACCGGGGCAATCATCAATCACGCGTGTTTGAAAAAGTACTTCGCCATTATGGTATTCCTTATAACATCAGTGGCGGTCAATCGTGGTTTGCCAAAACAGAAGTCAAAGATGTGTTTGCCTACTTGAAATTGTTGTGCAATGAGGCAGATGATGCCGCTTTTTTAAGAGTAATTAACACGCCCAAGCGTGGCATAGGCGAGTCCAGTCTTGATGCCTTAGGACACTATGCCCAAAACCGAGGGATTAGCCTTTATGCTGCAGCAGATCATCTTGCCCTCAGCGAGTATGTTGCAGAAAAACCTCGAGCTGCACTGCTTGTTTTTAAAGCCTGGATAGAAGAAATCAAAAAGCGATTAACCAACGGATCGATTATTGAGCTTTTAAAACAAATGGTCGAAGACAGTGGTTACGAGGCTTATATTTACGAACAATGTGACACCCCAGCAAAGGCTCAGAAAAAGATGGACAATGTCTGGGAGTTATTGGAGTGGGTAGGACGTTTGTTAACTAAAAATCCAGAACAAACTTTAGCTGAAATCATCAACAAATTAATTTTGATCGACATATTGGAACAAGCCGATGAGCAAGATAATGAGACCTTACAACTGATGACCTTACACGCATCAAAAGGCTTAGAATTTCCTTACGTTTATTTGGTGGGTATGGAAGAAGAGTTATTACCCCATCGGGTAAGCATTGATGAAGAGCAAATTGAAGAAGAACGACGTTTGGCTTATGTTGGGATTACCCGGGCACAAAAAGGATTATGTTTTACCTTAGCCAAACAAAGACGTCGAGCCGGAGAATTGCAAGACTGTTTACCCAGTCGATTCTTAGATGAGCTACCCCCTGAGCATTTGGAGTGGTTTGGTAAAAATGTGGAACGCTCGGAGGAGCAATCAAAAAATTTGGCTAAATCGCATTTAGCCGGACTGAAGAGTTTATTGAGTGAATCTTAGCCTGAAGCAACGAAAGCACCCAAGACCTCCCTTCTTCCCACAATGGGGCTAGGTGCCCATAGGGCGGATGAGGGACACCATCACCCCTTCCCCTCTTCCATAAGTGGGAGAGGGGATTTTTTTAATTTATCTCTTATTGATATACTGAACCCATGAGAAAAAATATCATCCTATTCATTGTTTCTTTTGCCATGTTTATGGAAGCAGTGGATACAACCATCATTAATACGGCAATTCCCGTGATGGCACAGAGTTTAAATGTCAATCCTGTGGATTTAAAATTAGCGCTGATTAGCTATCTGTTGAGTTTAGCCATTTTTATTCCGATTAGTGGCTGGATCGCTGACAAATTTGGTATAAAAATCGTTTTTATGACGGCTATCTCTGTATTTACTTTGAGCTCCATTTGGTGCGGGTTTACCAATAATTTATGGGAATTAATTAGTGCACGTATCGTTCAAGGTTTAGGGGGCTCATTAACTATGCCCATTGGCCGACTCATTATTTTACGAACCTGTGAGCGACATGAGTTAATCGCCAAAATGACTATCGTCGTCATGGTTGCCTCCTTAGGCATGATGCTTGGGCCATTATTAGGAGGAATTATTACCTATCGTTTTTCCTGGCGGTGGATTTTCTGGGTCAATATTCCTGTTGGAATCCTTGCCGTAGGTTTATCAAGCAAATTATTGCCTTACATGCCCCCGCGCCCGGTTCCACCACTGGATAAATTGGGCTTTATTCTTTTTGGCAGTGGCCTGGCTACCTTAACCTTCGGTTTATCGATGGTTAGCGAATCGACTGCAACGGTACCCCAAACCATTACTGCACTCTTTATTGCATTCCTTTTATTGGGGGGATATACCAAACACTCCTATAAAAGAAAGCATCCCATTGTTAAAGTAGAACTGTTCCATATCCGTACATTTTTTATTTCTGTTGCAGGAAATTTATTAGCTCGCCTCAGTTTTGGAGGTGTTCCTTTTTTATTGCCTTTACTCTTACAAATTGCTTTAGGTTATACACCTCGTCTATCCGGCCTATTGCTTGCCCCAATTGCTGTGGGCGTTTTTTTGGTTAAACCCGTATCATTCTATATACTTCGCTGGCTTGGCTATAAAAATTTACTCATTATCAATACAGTCTTAGTCAGTATGTCTCTTTGGTCCTTTTTTTCCATTACCCAATCTACTTCAGTGTACGTTATTGCCTTTTTGACTTTTATGTACGGATTTTTAATCGCATTACAGTATACGGGTATGAATTCACTCGCATATGCCAACATCACAGAAAACAATATGAGTGCGGCAACCAGCATTATGAGTACCACCCAACAATTGGCTCAAAGTTTTGGTGTGGCAATTTCAGCAATCTTGCTTAGTTTTTTCACTTATAAATATTCCGTAAATCATGTTTTATCCATTCATATATTTCATGAAACGTTTTTCATGCTTGGCATTCTGACTTTTTTTTCAGGGATCATTTTTACTTTTTTAAAAAAAGAAGATGGGCTTGAATTGATTGAACCCCCAGAAAAAAGAACTTTATAAGGTTTTTAAAGCCATCCTGCATGCTTTTCAATGAAAACGGCTAAAAGATTGTAAAGTATTAGAAATTTTAACCAAAATACACTATGATGGTCAGGCATTATTTTCTGTTTTTGCGTTAAATGAAAAAAAAGTTAAAAAAATTTAATAAAAAAACAGCACAATTAATAAAATAATGCTACAATGTGCTGGTAACAATTTAGGAAATTAACATGTCAGAAAAAATTCGCGGTACAGTAAAGTGGTTTAATGAGTCCAAAGGTTTCGGTTTTTTAGAAAGTGGCGGTAAAGATTATTTTGTGCATTTCAGTGCAATTTTAGGCAGTGGGTTTAAAACTCTTGCTGAAGGTGCAACAGTAATGTTCAAGCCAAGCAACGGACAAAAAGGTCCGCAAGCTGAAGAAGTTGAAGTAGTCTAAATCATTTATTAAACCCTCTATTTGCTTAAAATATGACAATATTTTAGTGGATAGAGGGTTTTTCTTTATTAAAATTCTCAATCCTATTCTCTCGATGAAGCATAATTGCGTCTGACCAATATTGTTAACATCTGTCTCTTCGAAATACTACCTAAATAACTGGAATAATTACTAAAATAAGTAATAATACAATTACGAACGCCCCCTAAAATACGACAAGGAGTTGTAGCATGAGTAAAAAAATCGCAGTCATCGTCGGCAGCTTGCGCAAAGAATCCCTAAATAGGAAAATGGCAAAAGTGCTTATTTCTCTTGCACCTAAATCTCTCAGTTTACACATTGTTGAAATTGGTGATTTGCCATTATATAACCAGGACCTGGATGACGAAAATCGTCCCCCTGCTGCCTGGGTTCAATTTCGTGAACAAATGAAAGCCTTTCAAGGAGTGTTATTTGTCACTCCAGAATACAATCGTTCGGTTCCAGGTGTACTTAAAAATGCAATCGACGTAGGTTCTCGACCTTACGGAAAGAGTATTTGGAGCAAGCTGCCAGGTGCCGTAATCAGCGTTTCACCTGGAGCGATTGGAGGTTTTGGAGCAAACAACCACTTAAGACAATCATTTGTCTTCTTAGATATACCAACCCTTCAACAACCAGAGAGTTATATCGGAGGAGCAGGAGATTTATTTGACGCCCAAGGGAACATTACCAAAGAAGACACTCAAAAGTTCCTGAAAAAATTTATAGACACTTATGCCGATTGGGTTGAGCTTAATACCAAAGGCTAGTTCACAACAAAATACACGATGCCTGGGCTTCCCCTTTTGTACGGTCACGTAAAATAAGTAGCAGCAGTCTTGAATTAACAATTTAAGACTGCTGCTAGGTTTCTCGATGTGACAAGGAGGTGAGAAACTCCCTTCTCCCCTAGGGCAGAAGGTGCCCGTAAGAGCGGATTTGGGTATTCAGCGCTTAATGCCCCTCATCCCTGCCAACGCTCCACTATGCCCACATCGATATTAAAAAGATCAAGTATTCTACCCACACTGTAATTAACTATGTCGTCAATAGTTTCTGGCTTAGTATAAAATGCAGGCATTGCAGGACAAATGATAGCACCTTGTTGTGTCAGTGATACCATGTTTTGCAAATGCCCTAAATGCAAAGGAGATTCACGCGGCATAATCGCTAGTTTTCTACGCTCTTTTAAAGTCACATCTGCTGCTCGACCGATCAGATTATCACTGGTTCCATGCGCAATTGCTGCCAAGGTCTTCATGGAACATGGGGCAATGATCATGCCCAATGTTTGAAAAGAACCGCTGGCAATACTCGCCCCTACATCATTCCAAGAATGATAGACATCCGCTAATGCCTTCAATTCAGTAAGGGATAAATTAGTTTCATATTTGCGTGTCAATTGCGCAGATTTACTCACTATTAAATGCGTTTCAATTGACGTCAGTTTGAGGAGTTCTAAAAGGCGTATCCCATAAATCATGCCTGATGCACCAGTAATTCCAATAATTATTCGCTCTGTGCTCATAAGTTGTTCCTCGCAATTGAAGCAATTAGGTTTTCAGGCAAAAAAACAGTATAATTATTTCACAAAACACGGTCGTCACAAAGTAAATAAGTGGAAAATACAGACATAAAAAGTTAAATTGCACGGATTACAACGAACGGCAAAAAAATAAGAGAGACAGATTATGCAAATTACAGCGATCTCAGACGATAGCATAGTAAGTTCATTCCCCATTGCGATCATCACCAGTGTGTTTAATCGTCAAGTCACGAAAGCGCTACAGGAAGGAGCTATATCGCAACTTCTGAAACGTGGCTTTAATGAACAAGACATCAGGTCATTTGAAGTTCCCGGAGCAGTAGAAATTCCTTTAGTTGCAAAACGCCTTGCCATGCAAAAGACAGTACAAGCAATTATTACCTTAGGCGCGGTCATTCGTGGTGAGACCAGTCATTATGATCTGGTGTGTAATATGGTGTGTCAAGGATGTTTGCAAGTCTCATTAGAGTATAATATCCCTGTTCTTTTTGGCGTACTGACGACAGATAATGAAGAGCAAGCATGGGATAGGTTAGGTGGAAAAGCCGGACACAAAGGAATCGATGTAGCCAATGCGGCCATATCCATGCACCAAACATTAGGTCAATTGTAAAACAGGCAAAATCCATGACGAATAACTATGAGCAGTTTGAACAACGCAAACAAGACCACATTAAATTAGCCTTAATGCCTGAAAACCAAACTGCAGAGCTCAGTACATTCGATAGCATCCATTTAGTACATGATGCCCTACCCGATTTAAATTTTGATGAAGTAAGTATCAAAGGATCTCGATTTGGTCAAGTCGTAGAAAAGCCGTTTCTGATTAGTTCCATGACCGCAGGTCATCGTCGTGCAAAGCACATCAATCATCATTTGATTGAGGCGTGTGCGTTGAATGGTTGGGCGATGGGTGTAGGCTCACAAAGACGTGAGCTCACTGATCCTAAGGCCGCTTTTGAGTGGCACCACTTACGTCGTGATTTTCCCCAAGTCAGCTTATACAGCAATTTAGGAATTGCCCAATTAATCACTTACTCCTTAAGCGATATTCAACGCTTAACTGATGCCTTGCAGGCTAATGCTTTAATTATCCACTGCAATCCCTTACAAGAATGCATGCAACCCGAAGGGACAACAGACTATAAAGGGTGCTGGCATGCTTTGGCCGATGCGGTTAAGAATCTTCCTTTGCCTGTTATCGTTAAAGAAACCGGCTGCGGGTTTTCACGTGAAACCATGAGGCGCTTAAATGAGATTGGTATTGCCGCAATTGATGTGGGTGGCTTGGGAGGAACCCATTGGGGAAGGATTGAAGGACATAGAGCAACGCATGATCCGATTCGACAACAAGCAGCCGTTACTTTTCAGAATTGGGGAATTGATACCGTAACCTCGGTAAAGCATGCGGCAGAGCTCAAACCCGCTTTTGAAATTTGGGGTTCAGGCGGAGTGATTAACGGGTTAAATGCTGCGAAACTTTTTGCCTTAGGTGCAACGACCGTTGGTTATGCAAAACCGATGCTCGAAGCAGCCTTAGAATCAGCTGAGCAAGTGAGTTTATGCATGCAAACCATTGAATATGAACTTAAAGTAGCGATGTTTTGTACTGGAAGTCGCGTCTTAAGCGATTTGCCACAGAAACTGGGGTAATAAGATATGAGCTCGGATTCAAATGTTCCTTTTGGTTTATAATTCAACGGGCTCCAAGAATCTTTTGTTGTTTAAATCTTGTAAGAAAGAGAGCAAAATCTTATGCTATTGTTCCTAAAAATAAAGAACTGGATGCGGAGAAGTAATTTTGCTTAAGCGTTTTTTCGATGTACTTTTAGCGAGTATCTTATTAATCGTATTTATGCCCATACTGATTATAGTTGGATTGTTAATCCGATATCGCTTGGGCTCACCGATTTTTTTTCGCCAAGATCGTCCAGGATTGCATGGTAAAACATTCCAAGTAATAAAATTTAGGACTATGAAAGAATTATACGATAAACAAGGTGAGGTTTTACCAGATAAAGATCGGATAACTCGCTTCGGCCATTTTGTGAGGGCGTCCAGTTTAGATGAGTTGCCTCAATTATGGAATGTTCTTAAAGGCGAAATGAGCTTTGTAGGGCCGAGGCCTCTATTAATGGAATACCTTTCTCTTTATAATGATGAGCAAAAAAGACGCCACGATGTGAAACCAGGAATTACTGGGTTAGCTCAAGTCAATGGCCGTAATGCTTTAACTTGGGATGATAAATTTAAATTGGATTTATGGTATGTAGATCATCAATCGTTTTATTTAGATATCAAAATCCTCTTATTAACAGTGAAGAAAGTAGTGATACGCGAAGGCATTACGAGCCAAGGAAGTGTAAGTAATGAAAAATTTACAGGAAATAATTCATGAAATCACTTGCCATTCTTGGTGCTGGTGGACACGCTAAGGTTGTAGCTGATGCAGCGCTTTGCTCTGGTTGGCAAAATATTTCATTTTTTGATGATAGATGGCCCCATATTGAAACAGTTGGACGACTGAAAATTAGTGGAAACACGCAGTCGATTTTGTCGCAATCCTCAGAATTCAACGGGGTTATTATTGCCATTGGCGATAATGCCGTTCGCATGGAGAAAATGACCCTATTTTTAAATGAAAATATCCCTATCGCGACCATTATTCATCCTTCAGCAATAATTAGCTCCTCAGCCCAGATCGCAGAAGGATCTGTTATTTTTGCCAGAGCAGTATTAAATCCAGACTGTATCATTGGGGCGGGAACGATTATTAATACTGGCGCAATCATCGAGCATGATTGCCGTATTGGACTGTCAGCGCATATCTCTCCTGGTGCCAATTTAGCCGGAAATGTGCAGGTAGGAAATTTAAGCTGGATTGGCATTGGAGCTTGTGTTCGTCAAGGCATTAAAATTGGTTCAGAAGTCATGGTAGGGGCAGGTTCAGTTGTTGTAAATGACTTGCCAAATCATTGCACTGCATTCGGTGTACCAGCAAAAATTTATAAAGAAAATTCAAAGGATTAAACATGTTAAATACCCCATTTTCACCATGGCCAAATTACTCCAAAGAAGAAGCGGATTTAATCCATCAGGTTCTTCTCTCGAATAAAGTAAATTATTGGACTGGCAATGAATGCAGAGAATTTGAAAAAGAATTCGCAGCTTGGGTTGGCACAAAACATGCTGTTGCATTAGCTAATGGCACTATAGCACTTGATGTCGCCTTGAAAGCGATTGGCATAAACGCAGAAGATGAGGTGATCGTGACCTCACGCACATTCATTGCTTCAGCTTCCTCTGTTGTGACGTGTGGAGGGATACCGGTATTTGCTGATGTTGATGAAAACAGCCAAAACATTACTGCAGAAACCATTCGGGCAGTAGTAACTCCTAAAACTAAAGCCATAATCTGCGTTCATCTTGCGGGTTGGCCTTGTGATATGGATCCCATTCTCGAATTAGCTAAAGAATTTAATCTCTATGTGATAGAAGATTGTGCCCAAGCTCATGGAGCAAAATATAAAGGTCGTTCTGTTGGTTCAATAGGTCACATCGGTGCCTGGTCTTTCTGCCAAGATAAAATTATGACCACGGGTGGCGAAGGGGGCATGGTCACCACAAATGATGATGTGCTATGGTCCTCTATGTGGTCTTACAAGGATCATGGAAAATCTTGGGATGCCGTATATAACGAAACACATGAATCCAGCTTTCGTTGGGTACATCGAAATTTTGGTACGAATGGCAGGATGATTGAAATCCAAGCGGTTATTGGGCGTATGCAACTCCAAAAGATGCCGGTTTGGCATCAACAAAGACTTGGAAACTTAAAACAAATTTGTGAAGTGGCCTCGACTTTGAAAGGATTAAGAGTCCCGCAAATTCCCGATGATATTACTCATGCTGCTTACAAATGTTATGTATTTGTAGAAGAAACTCAGCTGGCGACAGGCTGGAATCGTTGTCGCATTTTAAAAGAAATAAATGATCGCGGGGTTCCTTGCTATCAGGGTACCTGTTCGGAAGTGTATTTGGAAAAAGCATTCGATAATACCGGTTGGCGCCCCAATAATCGGCTACCTGTTGCATCCAGGCTTGGGGAAACCAGCCTGATGTTTTTAGTGCATCCAAGTTTATTAAAATCAGAAATTGATAAAACGTGCCAGGTTCTTAAAGAAGTCATGTTGCAAGCAAGTAGGGTTTAAAAGCACTCCCCTTTTATTGAAAGGTTTTTTAAAGGCATATGGCTAAGAGCTCTTGCTGTTTGTTGCTTTAGCACTTGAAGGCCAAATTGATTTATGCCATCATCAACTCAAAGAATTATTGGGCCAAATGGGATAATATGAGCACTTTCAAATCACACATGCATGGATCGCGCCATTTTTTTCAGAAATGTTCGTTCTAGTTTAAAGTTGTTCTTCTATTTAAAAACATTTGGGAACAATTCATAAACTGATAATGTAATGGAATATTTTTTCTAAATACATTTCAATGAAAAAAAATGAAATCAGCTTAATCGATACAAGGGTTTATCATGCTCCTTTTTAAAAATAAAGTAACTGTCTTTTTAGGATTAATGCTCTTAACGGGCGGTATGTATTTTTATCCTAATGATTGGATGGGATGGTTCCTTCTATGTGGAAGCTTCTATTTTATAGATAGGATGAAACTTGATTCGCAAACCAAAGGCATATTATTATTCATATTATTTATTCATCAAATCATCGCCTTATATTATTTTATAAAATATCCAGGCTATGTTGAAGACATTGATTTTACAACGTTTCAACTTACTGCAAAAAGCATCGCCGAAGGGAATTCTTTTTCTTTTGGCACCGATTCCGCATTCTTTTCAAATTTACTCGCATTATTTTATAAAATAAATATCTCTCAGTTGTTTGGACAAGAAATCTCTTTAGCCATGTTTATGACTTCTTGTTTTGTCCTGATGAGAATTGTTAAATACTACCAACTGGACACTTATATAATTCCCATTTTGCTTCTTTATGCGTTATCTCCTGCATCCCTTCTTTGGACTAATGTCATTTTGCGCGAGCCTTTTGAACTGGCCTTCTTGCTGCTCGCAATCGAGTGTCTGCTCTGTTTTAAATCGGGTGGTTTTGCAATTTCAACTCGATTATCATATTTAGGTGGCTCTTTTTTACTCATACTCTTTATGTGTTTGCTTCATAAAGGTTTATTTTTTTGCCTCCCAGTGTTTTTCTTTATGGCACTCATCCTCCCTGCAAAAGATAAAGATGGCGAGCAAATCGTTGCAAAGTTAATCGAACCCAAAAAACTGAAGCAATATATTTCCTTGATCTATCTACCTTTGGTCTTACTTTTAGCCATTGTATTTTATCAATCAAATACCGAACTGAACCAAGAGCAAGCAGAACAAAAAAAAGTACATGCCTCTAAAATTATTTATAACAATAATTACATGACTGTTGAGGTGGCTAAGGATTTATCCCAAAAAATTTCTTCCTTGGGTTTATATAAAACTGTAGCCAAATTTCGTTATGGTGATGCGGAGGTACTAAGCCCCGAGTTTATGGCAAGTTTGTTTAATGCCAAAACTAATTATGATAAAGGTAATTTTGTACCCCAAAATTTAATTCAGTTTGGTTACATGACTCTACGCGAGTACCTGCACTATGCATTTTTACCTGCGGTATTAGTAACAGGTAAATGGACCCTCTTAAATTTGATCTTGTCTTTTATTTATATTGCTCGACTGCTACTCTTTTGTTCTGCAATCAAATTGAGTATAGCTTTCTATAAAAAATCGATTAGATCTCCGCTGATTTTACTCTCATTGTACTTCATTGTTAGTCTCATCTTTTCATTGGGCACCATAGCGTATGGTACCGCAATGAGACACAATCTGATGACGGATTGGATTCTTATCTTATTAGGAACTCCACTCATATATGATTTCGTTGTTCAGTTATTCAAGAAACTTGCATGGAGAAGAAGTGCATTGAAACTCCAAAGAGTGTAAATGATTAATATAAAAAAGCGAATAGCAAAAATAAATCTTCATACCTTAGGGATTCTCTTATCCCTAAGTAGTGCTAGTCTGGGCATGTTACGAGATGTATTACTCGTTTTTATCTTTGGATTTAGTACCTTAAATGACATATTACAGATTTATTTATCTTTGTATTTTGTCATTTGTTTCTTCTCGGATCCCTTAAGGCTTACCTATTTAAATTTGATTGCAGTTCGGCCTTTCAAACAATTAATCTCCTTATTACTTTCTGTAGTCTTTATTTTTATTATGTTCTTTGTGGGCTTCATAATGGTGATCAAGCCAAATTTGAATCCCTATTATATGCTTCTAGCGGCCTTTGGCGGATTTCTAAATTTATTTGTTTCTTTACTGGTTTTTCATAAACAACGTTTTGGGGCTTATTTGTCTTCGCTATTGGTTAGTGTAGCACCCAGTTTTCTGATGATTCCCGCAGTAATTACTCTTGCTTTTTTACCCACACACTTTTTTATTTTGTGTTTTTTATTTACCTTTGTGCTAATTCATACTATCCAGCTGTTTTTACTCAGCTTTATTCGTATCCAAAATTATGTTCCTGAAAAAATGCCACTGTGCCTCGAAGACTTATGGTTTTTATTGCGCCATTGCATATCGGTACTTGGAGAACAATTATTTCAAATTGTTGGACGACTTATTTTTCTCCAGGTGGGACAAGGTTTTTTAACATTAACTTCTTTATTTATGAAGTGCCTTCTCACATTTCGTTTTGTATTTGTAGATTCATATATTGGGATCAAAATCAGCTCTTGGAGTTCAGGGAACTCCAAAGATCGCTTTCTGGAATTAATTGATAACAAACACATAAATTTTATTATTATTTTAGCTTTACTATTTATTTGTTCTATTGATACAGTAAATTTTTATTTTGTGGGATTGCAGTTTTTATTAATTAGCATCGTCTCTTGTTATTTTTCTTCTTTACACCGTATTGTGTATTTTAAGATCAATCGCTCTATTCATAATGCAGGACTGGTTACCTTTACTGGCTTGGTCGATCTGTTTAGCGCTTTATTAGTATTTTTCTGTTTGAAGTTGCATGTTCAAAGTCATAGCATGCTTTTTGTTTATTTTTGGTACATACTGCGCCTGTTTATCGAAATTTCTGTTTTACGATTGTACTTTAATAAATTTCAAATGACTCTAGCCAAAGAAAGCTCGGCAGCCCCTTAATCCATTGTCGTCGTTGATGTGCTATAGAATAAACAAAGCGTAAAATGGAAATCTAAGACTTTTATAATTTTGATTCATTAAATAATTTTTGGTATTCATCTACCAGTAAATTATCGCAATGGCGACTATCGAACTCCTTAATCGCTCTACTCTTAGCATTTTCACCGAGTTTTTTTCTTAAGGGAGCATCGGCAATCAATCGATCAAGGGCTGTTGCTAATTGAGTCACATTCTTAGGTTCTACCAATAAACCGGTAACCTCATCGATGATCGCATCAGTCAATCCATAAATGGACGTTGCTACAGTTGGAACACCCATTGCAGCAGCTTCTATAACGACTGTGCCAAAACCTTCTCGATAGCTTGGAAGACATAAAATTTCAGAAATAGCCATTAGATTTTCAGGTTTGGAGTAAAATCCGGTAAAAACAACTTTCTCTGGACAATGCTTTTGGACATGACGACGTGCTTCTTCTTCTATATTTTGTTCAAAGCACCCGGCAATGATTAGGGTAATTTTAGTTTTTGTAGTTAAACGGCCAACTGCCTCAATAAGCTCAAAAAACCCTTTATCTCGATTGATCCTTCCAACAAAAAGGAGTACAAAGCTTGTCTTATCAATATTTAGTGACTCACGAATTCGCTGCTTTGCCGTTTCTGAAAAATTTTCCTGGGAAAAACGATTAATATCTACACCTGCCACAGAGCCACTTCCTAAAACTGAGAGTTTATAGGGACGAACTACCTTCTGTTGAATTAAAAAATCACGTTGACTGGCACTGTCTGCATAACAATGAGTATTCAATCGATTGATCAATTTATCGCAAAATTTGACTATTGCTTTTTTGGGCCCCTTTAAGCTAACCCAGGTTTGGCCGGTATAAGTATGAAGTCTAATGGGAATGCCTGCGAATTTGGCAGCTAATGCACAAAGAAATCCGGCTTTAGGTGTCGTAGAATGAATGATATCAAAACGCTCAGAAAAAAATAATTTTGTTAAGCGTATTAAGGCGATTGTATCTTTAATTAGGCTAATTTCTCTTGGGATATATATTGTTTTGAACTTACAGTCTTTGATTGAATTCATCGCCTCAGATAACCCATCTTTACTGGAAATAACAGTAACTTCCGCACCGGCATCACTGATGGATGCGAGCTGTGAGCGTAAATGAGTTGTCATAAAAAGAAGCACTGTTGACACACGTGCCACACGAATATGCTGCAATTTCTTAGTCATTAATTATCCAAGAATGAAAGAAAAAATCAATCAATGCTACTTTAAAAACAACGAGCTTATCTATCATATAAAAAACCAAAATGTATTCCAAGATTTTTAAATACGCTTTCTCAGGGGCGTATTGTTGGCTTTATGAGTTAGTTTATCTATATTTCGAGCAAGGGATGGTTCCCCATTGCAAAAAAATCATACTCCTATCTCATCGAGCATCGTTTTAGTGATCACATCAGCATCATATTTTTTCTCAGCTAAATATCTCGATTGTTCTCCAAATTGCTGAATTAAAGAAGGATTTTCAATGAATTTGAACATCGCTCCTGCTAAAAAATCTACGCTCTTTATCGGAACTTTAAATCCATTCACATTTTCTTCTACAGTTTCACAACAACCGGGAGCATCCGTTGTTATAATAGCGCGCCCCATAGCCATGGCTTCTAAAATAGTTCTAGGCATTCCCTCTCTGTACGAGGGGAGGACATAAACATTGCAGCATGTAATTGCGTCGCGTACATCTTCAAGAAACCCTAAATAGTTTACTACTCCTTCGTCAATCCACGCATTCAGCTCTTTTTTCGAAATAGCATCCGGTTCTTCATCAATCCAGCCTACTATTGTAAATGTTGCATCCGGATATTTTTTCTTGACCAATCGAGCTGCCTCAATGTACTCTCGAATACCTTTACTTACTAATAATCGTGCAATTAATAAAAAATGAATGCCCTTCGGCAAAGGAGCTTTAGTATAGCTCTCTAGCTCCACTCCAGAACCATTCACTACCGTCGTTTTCACAGTAGGGCATAACAATTTTTTTTCAATCAATAATTGTCGATCGTCTTTGTTTTGGAATATGACCAAACGCGAGGATCTGAGTGCGGCCCGATACAGTAACATGACAGGACGATAAAACCAATGAGTTTTATCGCCTATAAAAAGATAACCCAAACCTGTAATCAGATTGGTTATATTAGGGACCTTTAAAAGTCTGGAAGCTAATGTTCCATATATAACTGGTTTTATCGTATAACTTAGAACATAATCCGGTTTAATTTTACGAATCACTTTAATTAAAGAAATAAAATACCTTAAATCCACAAAAGGATTCTTCCCTGTTCGTTGCAACGATACATCATGAAGGTTCACCCCCATCGACAATAAGGTGTCTCGTGTTTTGGATGGGACTTTAATATTTGGAGAACAAACATGGACCTCAACTCCATCTAGATTCAATTGCTGAATTAAGGCTCCACGAAATTTAATAATTGAATCAGTAAAACTCGAGATTAACAGAAACTTTGGAGGATGACTTTTATTTGAAAATTTTGGCATTATAAGTCACTCCCTACTAAGATCTCTTTCAGATTCATAGCCACTTTATGAGTATTATTATTCATACAATACCAACACACTTTCTATTAATTAGTCCGGTATTATCTTGAAAACAAAATATATTTAAAATTAAATTACCACAAGCTCTTATGAGTGTTTGAATTTTAGCATTGTACTCGTTGCTAAATCAACAGCGTTTAGAGACTACTTTCCCTAAATTGCAAAATACTCCACATCCTGTTGACCAAAGCTTTATGATGTTTTTTATTGTACTTCCCACCACGCCTGAAACATCAAAATATTCCATAATAAAGCAGAAAAATTTCCCTTACCACTTAAATGCTGCTTCCACATGTCACGTATTAGTTTTGAATTGAAAATACCTTCTTGACGTAATCGCTCTTCATCAAGCAAAGTCTCCGCCCAATTTTGCAAAGGTCCTCGCAACCAATCCGATAGAGGGATACCAAAACCCATTTTAGGCCGCTCTATTAACTCTCTTGACACATAACGATCTAATATTTGACGAAGCGGCCATTTAGTTTGCCCATCTTTTAACTTCATTGATAAAGGTAGACTCCAGGCAAATTCAATCAATCGATGATCAAGAAATGGTACTCTGGTTTCAAGAGAAACGCCCATAGCAGCTCTATCTACTTTCACTAAAATATCATCGGGCAGATAGGAAATAAAATCCATTGCCATCATCTTGCTAATCTCACCTAATCCGGTGAAATGAAAAAGATTTTCATCCATAAACGTATTCGGTTCCACCCCCTCAGCAATGAGCAAGGAGTATGGCGCTTCATGATGGGAAATAAGAGTGCGATAGGCTTCTTGAGCATTGACACTCGTTAGCACATGCGCCCCCTTATGAAGCTTTAATCCCGTCTGAGGATAACGCCCCAATAAAGGAAGGACCGAAGCAAACCTATCCCAAGTCATTGGAGAAAAGTTTCTAATTAATTTTGCAGCCGCTTTTCTTACAGGAAGTGGGATTTTATTAATTTTTCCCCAAAATTGATCGGTCATCTTATAACGATTATATCCACAAAATAATTCATCCCCGGCATCACCACTCAAGGCAACCGTCACTTCTTGCTTTGCTAATTCCGAAACAAGGAAAGTGGGAATTTGTGATGAATCAGAAAAAGGTTCATCATATAAAACGGGGAGTCTGGGAATTACCGCTAGTGCATCCTCAGTGGAAACATACAATTCAGTATGTTGCGTTCCCAAATGCTCCGCAACTGATTTAGCATAAGCGGCCTCATTGTATTGCTTTTCATGAAAACCGATTGAAAAAGTTCTTACGGGACGTGTCGATTGCGCTTGCATCAATGCAACTATTGTAGAAGAATCAATTCCTCCAGAAAGAAAAGCGCCAAGAGGCACATCGGCAACCATTTGTTGGGCAATGGCATCTTTTGTAAGCCGTTCCAATTCATCCACTGCTTCAAGTTCGTCCCCCTTAAATGATTCTGCAGTGCTAATACCCGCGAGTGTCCAATAACTTTTTATGATAGGTTGAGGGTTTTCGAGTGACAGTTGAAGGAACGTTCCAGGAAGCAATTTACTCACATTCTTATATATTGAGTGTGGCGCAGGAATATAATTGTGGCGTAGAAATAGTGCCAAGGCCCCGTGATCCAGCTCATTTTTAAAATGAGGATGAATTTTCAAAGCCTTTAACTCGGAACCAAAGAGAAAAACATGATCATTCCATCCATAGTAGAGGGGTTTTTCTCCTGCTCTATCTCTAACTAAAGTGAGCGTATGCAGCAGCTTGTCCCAAAGAGCAAAGGCAAACATCCCAATAGTGCGTTTAATGGTTTCCTCAATTCCCCAGGTCTCAAATCCAGCAAGTAATGTTTCTGTATCTGAATGGCCTCGCCAAGTCTCGATTTTTAGCTGCTCTCTTAGTTTTAAATGATTGTATATTTCCCCATTGAAGGCAATAACATACCGACCACTTGCCGAGCTCATCGGTTGGTGTCCCGCCGGGGATAAATCGACTACAGAAAGACGAGTATGTGCGAATCCAATTCCTGCTCCTGCATCATACCAAGTACCACGATCATTAGGGCCTCGATGTGCAATCGAATCACACATTGATGCTAACAGCTTTTCGGATATACCAGACCAATCAGCTCGGGATAAAACACCAGCAAATCCACACATTTAGTGAGATAACTCCTTATAAAACGGATCAAAGCGTTCACAGGCTCTTTCGTAGAAAATTGTTCGTGAACATCCACGTTCATACATTTCAGGATTAGATTTCTTGATCAATTTAACAATCGATAAACAATTCATGTCATTACAATCGTAAATCACTCGACTCAGCTGAAAACAAATGCTTTAAATCATATAGAACATGTTGTCCTTTACCAAAAGAGCGAATCATCTCGATACCCATATCCTTAAATTGTTGATGGGCAACTGCGAGAACAATGCCGTCATATTCACCCCTATTGGGTTGTGCAATTAATGAGAGTCCATATTCATGTTCAACATCTGCTTCAGCAGCCCAGGGATCATAGACATCCACAGCTACATTATATTCTTTTAACCCAGTGATAACATCAATGACACGTGTATTGCGTATATCAGGACAATTTTCCTTAAAAGTTAATCCCATGACCAATACTTTTGCTCCTTCGACATGAATACGTTGTTTAATCATTGATTTCACAAGCTGAGAAACCACATAAGATCCCATTGCATCATTAAGACGACGCCCTGCGAGAATAATTTCTGGATGATAACCAATAGATTGTGCCTTATGCGTCAAATAATAAGGATCGACACCAATACAATGCCCACCAACCAAACCAGGACGAAAAGGTAAAAAATTCCATTTTGTTCCAGCAGCTTTCAGCACCGCTTCAGTATCTATTTCCAACTTATTGAAAATAATCGCTAATTCATTGATTAATGCAATATTCAAATCACGTTGTGTATTTTCAATTACCTTTGCCGCTTCTGCGACTCTGATACTCTCGACCTTATGAGTGCCTGCAACAATAATTTCTTGATACAAAGCATCGACAATATCTGCGACTTCAGGGGTTGATCCTGAAGTAATCTTCGTAATCGTTGTTACTCGGTGAAGTTTATCACCTGGATTGACGCGCTCGGGGCTGTAACCTGCATAGAAATCCACATTAAATTTCATTCCAGAGGTACGTTCAAGTACGGGTACGCATACTTCCTCTATAGCACCAGGATAAACAGTAGACTCATAGATGACTATATTACCAGGCTCCAGCATACGCCCTATCATTTCACTGGCCTTAATCAGAGGCTGAAAATCTGGTTGTTTGTACTGATCAATCGGCGTTGGTACGGTAATGATATACATATCACAAAAGGCAATTTCTTCAGGGATTGATGTTAAATACAAATGTTTTGCTTCCCGCAACTCTGCATCACTGATTTCTAGAGTCGAATCATGGCCGCTTTTAAGTTCTTTAACGCGATTTTCATTAATATCAAAACCCATTACCGAACGCACTTTGCCAAATTCAACTGCTAAGGGCAAACCAACATAACCCAAACCAACTACAGCAAGCTTCTTTTCTTCAACAACGGTCATCCTTTCAGTCCCAATTTTATTTTTATATTATTGTAATCTAATCCAACTTCATCATTATAAACTGACCTGCTCTAAGGCTTTATCAGATTGTACTGCATAATAATCCAGATACCATTCCACAAAACGTTTTATCCCTACTTCTACCGGAGTGCTTGGGGCATATCCCACATCATTCTTTAGCGCTTCTACATCGGCAAAAGTATCTGGTACATCACCATCTTGCAGGGGTAACAAATTCATTTTTGCCTTTTTTCCGAGACACTGCTCTAATACTTCGATATAACGTGACAAAAGAACAGGACTTTGATTGCCGATATTGTAAACGCGCCATGGAGCAGCACTTGTACCAGGTTCGGGAGACATACCTGACCACTCCTTATTTGGTGTAGCCGGATGATCATGTACTCTTATTATGCCTTCTACTATGTCATCAATATAAGTAAAATCTCGTCGGTGGTTTCCAAAATTAAATACATCAATAGACTCATCGTTCAGAAGATTTTTGGTAAATTTGAAAAGTGCCATATCGGGTCTTCCCCAAGGCCCGTACACTGTAAAAAAGCGTAGTCCTGTAGTTGGAAGTCGATATAAATGACTGTAACTATGAGCCATAAGCTCATTGGCCTTCTTGGTTGCTGCATAAAGACTCAAAGGATGGTCTACATTATCATGAACTGAAAAAGGCAGGGATTCATTAGCACCATAAACGGAGCTGGAAGAAGCATAACTAAGGTGCTCTATACGATGATGTCTACATCCTTCCAAAATATTGAGAAAACCGACCAGATTACTGTCAATATAGACATAGGGGTTTTCAATGGAATAACGAACTCCAGCCTGGGCACCAAGATGAATAACTCGTTGAAAATTATGCGATGCAAACAATTGCGCCATAGATTCTCGATCAGCCAATTCGAGATGAATGAACTTGAAATGGGCAAAATCAGCCAGTTGTTGTAAACGTGCCTTTTTCAGATTGACATCGTAATAGTCATTGAGATTATCAATACCAATAACTTCATCACCTCGTTCGCACAATTTTTGTGCCACATGAAAGCCAATAAATCCAGCTACTCCAGTAACTAAAACTTTCACTAAACATTACCTCCAGACAGAGTACTGAGATTAAATAAAAACCTTATTTTTAATTCTTCTTAAGTAGCAAAAAGTACACGATGTGTGATCTTCTGTCACTAGGAATTTTTTAGCGCATGGACATTTCGCCAAAAAATTCGGGTAATTCCTAACGCTCCCCCTGCTAGTATACCTAACAATAGAGATATTGTAAGAATCAATTTCTTTTTCGGTGCAGCAGGGATAATTGGTGTTTCTATTGTTCCATCCAAATGGAATACTTTTACTTCTTTTGGCTCTATAACAAATGATTTATAAAAATCAAGCTGGCCTTGCAATTTACGTAGCCCAGGAGTAAATGGGTCATCAGAATCTCGCTCTGATAAATTTTTAATTTTCGCGCGAAGAACTGGAGTGCCCAGCATATACGCTATATTGGTTTCATTTACGGTATTTTATTGATTTACCACTGGGATGTTTATATTTGCATTTTGCGCAATATTGATGACTTCATTTAATTGAGCCATATGATCTAATTTAATTTTTCGGCAATACCTTTTGATAAATCAATCTGATGTTCTAGTTTATAAATGTCGATTTTATCTAAAAAGAAGATTATCTTGAATTAATTTATAATCAGCTTACAGCAGTAGACAAACCCTTAATTGAGAGAGCTGCTCTTATAAGACATGCTTTTGGGTTTATTATCTAGCTATGCTTCATTCTCCAGGAACCAAAAATAAGTAAAGCCCAAAGTGAATAAGCATGGTTAAACGTCCTAGCATTATGTTCACGCCATACTTCTCTTAATTTATCGGGATTAAGAAATGGCGCAAAGACATCCGTATTTTTCATAATAATTTCCTCACCTATAGGTTTCAATTGGTTGCGAAGTAGACTCGCCAAAGGTATGTTAAAACCTTTCTTTTTCCCTTTTACTACCTCGTCTAATAAAGAATGCTTAGATAAAATTTTCCTTAAGGTAAGTTTTGATTCGCCAAATAATGGGCTTAATAGATGTTCGGGCAACTTGCTTGCAAAGTTAATAATTCTACGATCAAGAAACGGAACTCGAATTTCCAAACCGTGAGCCATACTCATCCGATCAACTTTTGCTAACATGTCACCAGGTAAGTAGATTCGTTGATCCGCCAGTAAGCATTTATCAAAAATAGCTCCAGGAGCATCAACTACCGCCTTTTCATAATTGGCTAGAGGATTTACATTTAAAAAATCATGCATGGCTGGACTATATAACTTATTTAACAAAAAAGGATATGCCAACCGGCGCCATTGCGAATGGGGGACTTCAGATAGTGAAACGCCCCAAAGAAATCGCATAAGCATTTCATGCCAAGGTAAGCGACGCTCATCATAGCCACATTTTTTAAACAACCAGTCACCAAGTTGCTGCGTTAAAAATTTTGGTATCAAAGATCGTGTGTACTGAGCAACTCTACTTGCCTTATATGTGGAGTATCCTGCAAATATTTCATCTGCGCCGTCACCTGCAATAGCAACTGTCACATGATTACTTGCTTCTCTTGATAATGCAAAATGTGCTAAACAACTTGAATCAGCTAATTGACCATCAACATGATGCGATACCCGATGGAAATCATTTATTATTTGACTCGTTTGATCGACAGAAACAGATCGCCATGGATGATTAGTAAAAGTAGCTATTTTTTGAGCCAAAATGCTCTCATCGTGTGAGGTTTCATTGAACTGAGCAGTATAACTTATCACTTCACTTTTCGTGAGAAGTGCAATTAGGGTGCTATCAATTCCGCTACTTTGTAGTAGGCCAATTGGAACATCTGCAACTAGCATTTGGTTAATAACTTGTGACAATAATAACTCTATCTCATCAACAGCATCATCTAATTGAATTGATTGATCAGGTTTTCTTACCGGATGCCAATAATTATGGCAAGAGAGCGAGCCATCAAATGAAACTTTTAAAATTGTTCCTGGCTCAAGTTGTTTTATGTTTTTTAATAAAGAGCGCTCTGGATTTGTATACCCCGATGCTAAATAAGTATGAAATTCAGCTTCATCAATATCCATAGGAAATTGTTTTGTTGCAAGTATCCCTTTAATTTCACTACAAAAAAACAATGAAGAATTATTTTGAGCATAAAAAAGAGGTTTAATACCTATACCATCGCGAACAAGAACTAATGTTTCAGTACGACAGTCCCATATACCTATAGCAAACATTCCTTCAATACGATCAAATAATTTTTCTCCCCACGTTAACCAACCTATAGGTAATAATTCTGCATCGCAGTTTGATTTAAATAAATAATCCGTTTCTTTTTCTAAATCGTTTCGTATCTCATCATAATTGTAAATTTCACCATTATAGGTTACGGAAATCAGATTAAGGGTATCTTGCATCGGTTGATGACCTGCTTCACTTAAATCTCGAATTGCCAATCTTCGATGACCTAGACCAACTCCGTCCGTAAACCAAAATCCTTCACCGTCTGGTCCACGATGAAAAATGCTATCAGTCATTGCTTTAAGCATATTCGCTGAGATTGAGGAACGGTCAAAATTTAAAATGCCTGCAATACCACACATTTGTTTTTTACCTAAATCAATGATCTCTCTTCACAGTTTATATTACCCTAATGAACCGAGATGATTGAATCATTAGGATTATATGCATACAATGAGAAATTTATTTGTTTATAGAGGAGCTTAAATTGAGAATTGAAAAGATTTCTTAATTCAGCAGATATATCAGGCTCATAAGCCAAAAGCAATTTCACTTCATGCGCTTGCATGAATTCTTTTAATAATTTGAGCCTGGTTTGATCACTCTCTTTCTTTATTAATGCAAGCTGCTCCGCTTCTTTTTGCCATTCTAAAATTTTTAAACCTCGTCCACTATAGCTTAAGAAATTAAGGTCTTTTTTAAGATGAGCTATCGGTTGAAAACTCGAATAGCGGATTGCAAGCATTAGATCTTCAATCAAGCCATCACTATCACCATCAAGGGAGAAGGCCATGATTTTGGATCCTGGAGGTAATGTTTTAATGTAATGCAGCATCTTTTTGTTTGAGAGATTATTGACCTGATCTTCAACCTGATTATGCTGAATTTGATTGACTACGAAATTATAGAATGTCGTGGGGAAATCAATAAACCATCGATAAACACAAATGAGGATAAGGCATCCAAAAACGAGGCGGTAGGTGTTAGGAATTTTAATATCAATATTGGCAAAAAATCTGATGGCCCCTATCAGTAACAATGGAATCAGATATCTGCAATTACGTATCAAGTCGATTTCTGCAGGATATCGTCCATACATTCTTGCAATGCTCTGATCCAGCCAAGCAATACCCACAGAGGAAATTAAGAGGCCCGCAATAAAAAAAATAAAAAACTGTCGCTCATACTGAGGTTTTTTTGAAAACGTTGGGGCTATGAGTAATCCAATTAATCCCATGAGCCAAAACCAATTCCACTTCCCTTGGAACAACAATGAATATAATGACTGGACTATACTTAATGCATTGTAATATTGAGGTCCAGCCGCTTGAGTCATATAGTGCGCTGCAATAGCAGAACTGCTGTTATTATGTAGACTCTCTGAAGAAGGAAATCCACTAAAAAAGGTTATAATAAACGGAGCTGCAACCATTAAGAACATCATCCCTGCAGCAAAAACTACCAATACTTGCTTTCCCCAACCGCGCCCAGTCGGCTTGCACATGAATAAAGCAGTAAGACATGCAAATGAGACTGAAGGAGCGCTGACAGGATGAACATAAACACTCAGGCCACATAAACCCATCACAATCAATGGAAACCAGACTTTATTATTGTTTTTGAGTAAAGCAAGTAAAAGAAAAGGGAATAAGGCTCCGTAATAGCCTCGGGTTAAAGGGACATCAAGTTGCCCCCATAGCTCCCCTGAAAAAATATATATAGGACTTAGCGAGAGTAAGGCCAGTAAAAAAGCCCAACCCCGATTGGAAAATAAATCTAGCCCGAGCAAATAAAAACCTAGTAGTTGCACGAATATAATTGGCCAAATAAGAAGCAAGTATGACCGGCCAATATCATGAGTAAAATAGGTTAAAAATTGGGTTAGAGGAATAGAAATAGTCCAATAAAATTTAAAATTTTGAGCGTCCGAGAATAACGGATCATTCGCAAACCGCTCTGGACTGATGTTACTGGCAACAATTGATGATACGTTTCCTGCGTCTCCATTTGTTAAAATAATCGGTGCTGGTCCCCAAGTTTTCATTAACCATAAAGAGGCAAAAATAAAGAATAATGCCAACACAAGCCAATGGTTATTAAGGCGATTAAAAAATGGGAAAGAAAACATGTAAATCCCTCTATTTGGGTACAAATATATACATGGAATTTAAACCATATACAAATTTTTCATGCTTTTTTAAGCTATAACCCGCTTTAGTAAACAAATCCATAATCTCTGATTCATCCATACCCATTTCTTCATGCTCATCCACCTCACGATGTTTGTCCTCACTATACCACCATAGGGCATGACCAATTTTTCCTATAACTTTTCCTATCATAGTCACTACAACTTTGCCATTAGGTCGCAATAAACGGCGAATCTCCTGTAGCGATTCAAACCGTTCTGGGATGTGATTTAAACAGGCTATATAACTCACGGTGTCAAAACTATTATCTTCAAACGGAAGATGAGCTGAGTTTTGAATAATGGTACAGTCACTATTCCAATCGACAACATCAACACCAATACTATGATGCGCATCATCTGGAGAATTGTTATACAAACTTGCATACTGACGATATAAGTGGATAAGTAAGTTATCTCCTGCACCGATATCCAAAACTCGACCTTGTAATTCAGGTAACACTTTTCTAAAACGCTCTCCGCGTAAAGAAGTAAGATGTAATTTTTCTGAAACTGCGTCGGGCAAAAGAACCATTCTTAATGGTGCCCCAATAAAATCATAGAATGATTGTAAAAAATTTTTTTGGTTTTTATAAACCCAATCAGGCGGTAAAGCGAGTGAGTTAAATGATTTAATTGCATTATCCATTTGTTTGTTTATCCGATTTTATAGGCCTAAAAGGCATATTAGTTATTGACGAAAGTTGAATCAATCTAAGCTGGCTAATTTGATCCGCTAACAGCCCTACTGCCATAAGCAAGATCCCCCCTAAGATCGATATGGCGCCCGCAACTGGGAAACCGACCCCAAGTTGTAACGCTTTATATAAGCTATAGAACACACCCAAAAAAAAGATGATTACTCCAGCTCGAAGAAATATTTTAAGAGGAGCAAATAATGTGGTTATTCTTATAACAAGAGCCATCGTATTAAAACCATCGCGCAGTTTGACTTTGCTCGTTCCAATTCGCGAATTGACCTTAATGGGGTAAAATGCCATTGGATAATCTCGCTCTAAGAAAATCATTAAGCTGGTCAAACTCGCACTGTATCCATCAGGTAAAACAAAAAGATAACGACAAATGACCTCTCGTCTAAAGACACGTAAACCGCAGTTTAGATCGTGTCCCGCATTGACTTTCATCGTTCTAACTATCATTCGAATAAGAAACTTACCCAGTGTTCTTATGCGACTGGAGGTACCCGAGGGCCTTTGACCGATAACAGCGAGTAAACCTTCAGTGTGAATTTTATTAGCCATACCGATTAAGTCCTCTATTCGATGCTCTCCATCTGCATCAAACCAGGCCACATATTCTGTATCTGCCAATGCCATACCTGTTTTAAGTGCTCCACCATAGCCAATGTTATAGGAATGGGTCACCACTCGAACATTAGGGGCTTGGAGTGCTTGGTGTAATGTAGCATCACTACTGTGATCATCTACAACAATGATATTTACATAAGGAAGATTTGTCCGCAAGCTCTCTAGTGTTGCTTTGATTCCCTCTTCTTCATTGTATGCAGGGATGATTATGGTCAAAAGCTTTTCCCATTCATATCCTTTCTTTGTCTTAGTTTCGGTCATTCTTTATCCTGAGAACTCTTTTCAAAATTACATAAAACTCAATAGATATTAGTGTACGCTATCCTTTAAAGGTGACCATTACACCTAGAGTTACTAAAATAGTGCCTACAATTTTATAAATATTTAATGACTCACCCAAGATCAATGAGCTAAATAGTAATACAAAAACGAATGATAAACTCAAAAAAGGATAAGCATAGCTGATTTCGAATTTAGTCATTGCTGCCATCCAAGAAATTATTGCTAAGGTGGATGCGAAGCAAACACTTAATATCCACGGATTAAGGAATTGAAAAAAAACAAATGCTATTTTCGATGTAAAACCCGGTGGCAAGACACCTGCTGACTTCATTTGCCATCGAATCACCAACTGAGCATACACTGTGCACATAACTGTTAATAATATATAAGTGTAATTCACAAATATTCCTCGAAATTATTTTTTTACCCACTCAGCTAAAAAATAAGGGAAAAAGAAATCCCCTGGCAAAAGATTATAAATTTCCTCGAGAAAAAATAAGGGCTTAGAAATAAATTTTTTAAACGATAGAGGTAAATTTAAAATTAAACTATTCAATATTAGAAAATATGCAGGACCACCCATATATTTTACAAATTTAACCTCAAAGTCTGATCCAAAACTTTGATGCAACTGATCATGTTGAAGCGCCTCCTCAGAATCAGCATCAAAATATTTACTTTTTTTGTACCATAGTTTGCGTACTGATTCTAACATAAAACTACTGCTTGCCTCACACATTAACAAACTACCGCCTGGTTTTAGCATTTGCGATATATTCAAAAAAGTATTTTCTAAAGAAGCGATGCAATGATGTATACCACCAACAACTATGGCATGGTCGTATTGTTGATTCAATGTGCTAGTAGCAGTGAGATCGAGTTCATATGCCTCGCTTCCCACAATTTGTCGGTAGGCTGCACAGGCCTTTGCAGAAATATCAAAACCATGAGTAATTATTTCTGGAAATTTATTTTTCAGATAAAGTGAGTTGTAACCACTTCCACAAGCCAAATCGGCTACTCGTTTATTATTCAAATCGATGTTATTCAATAAGGGCTTATAGATAAATTGCTCTCTGAAGGCAATAGATGTCGGATCATAATAATGTTGTTCATATAAGTCGTGTATCTTTTCATAGTGTTCTTTTTGTGCCAAAGAGCCCGTATTTTTTTCCAACCCATTCTCCTAAAAACTCGACTAAAATGATTAATATTCTAACTAACATCATTTTTATTCGGATATCCTAAATATAACTATTTTTCATCTACACTCAAACTAAATCCAGTTGTGTGAAAAAATCTCACATGCTTAAATCCATTTTTCAAGTATTATTTAGTATCATTCTCCATATGAGCTACTCATAATTGACTTGAACGTAAATACTAAGCTGTTGCCTATTTTTGGAATCTAAGAACATTTTTGCGTGATTATAAAGGGTAATTTTAAATAATTACACAAAAAAATGTTCCTACTTAGAACAATTTTCAAATGAGGCATGCAAAGTATACTTGTTGCGGAACTAAAGCGTACTTTTCGTAATAGATCAATAAATCATAAGCATATTTCAATTTCCACAAAACCATAAAGCTCTATCAAAAATTTTTCCGCTTTTATACTTATTGCGATCAATGAAATGCATTTCGCTGTGCGAATTTCTGAATAGAAACACGAGATAAATTATCCATTTAAAAAGAAGCACATTTTAAAATTATGCTATCTTATCCTGCTTATAAAAAGCACTTTTGATGGTATTTGAGAGATAAAAATTCACTTTTACTCGCAAATTTTTAACAAAAATCATGTTGAGCGCAATCCAAAGTACTATCCATTCAAGAAGCATTATTCCATTTAAATAGCGCCCAACAGACCCTTCTGTGAAATTAATTAAAAAAATTAGTACCAATGCATAAATTACTGGTGGCAACAGTAGCGTTCTGATTAGCTTATCTACTTTTACCAGGAGAGTAAGTAAAAAGATAGGAAATACAAACTGATAAGAAAATGGAACCGTCATTTCTGCTTTGATTGGCGGCAAAAAAGCTCTCATATTATGAATCAATGAATCGGAAGAGATTAATATTTTAGCCAAGGGAAAGATAGCATCTCCACCAAACTTCATCTGAGTTTCTTTTCGTACTAAATCCAAATCATATAGGTCGCGCTTTTGCGTCATCTCCTGCTCACTCCATGATGGTACAGATATTTCTAATTTAAATGTTTCTGATTCAATATGGGTTATTTCTTTTAAGAAGGACAAAGGATTTTGATACAGAGCTTCAAAACCTGCTTTCGAAATTAATTCATCGCTTTTTGCAGCACCAAGTTTTGAATAGGTACTTCCTAACGCATCCCAAAAAGGAATTTTTTCATTAGATGTCAAATGAAGTAAATGAGATAGTTTTGAACTGTTAGGCCCATTTCGTCCAGATGCAAAGTTAAAAGCACGAAAAGATAAAAATATTCCTTTATATACATAGGGCTTCTTTACTGGCACCCAGAGCATCCATGATTTTTCTATCAGAAAAGCACCAAGTTGAGTAGAAAAAAGTATTATTAAGAATAGCGCTAATCGTTGTAAGTAAGAGGCTCTTTTAAATTGGAATACAATTCCAATAAAAGTGAATAAACCAAATAATAGCAATTCCGTGCGTACATGATAGGCAATTCCAACACAGATTGGATACACAAAAAAAATAAGCCATTTTTTTTGAGTTTGAACTGATATTATGTAGAGCAACCACAGTCCTACGAGAGCCAGTGCTCCCAGATTATCGCTAGCCGGATAAGACCATATAGGTAAAACATAGGAGATTAAAAGGACAAAAGTACTTATCCATAGCCTCATTAGATTCGATATATTAAACTTAAAAATAATAGTCACTAAAAATAAACCAGAAAAAAAATAGGTTATTGCTAGTGCTAAAGAGAGTGTGTCAACACTATACCCAAAACTTTTCATGAAAAAATGGTAAAAAAACACCACCAGATCTCGACCACCAATTAAGCTTCCGGCAAAAGTAACAAGTCCTTTAGGCCATAAGACGCTTGACTGGATATAGTATTGAGCATCTCTATGGAATTGGGCAACCTGACACGATTTGAAAATGGATAAGATGGCTAATAAAATTAAAGCGATAATGAAAACAAATTTTTGAGTATTGAGTGGTCTTAGAAGAACAACGTGACGCATCTGAACATCCTTATCTCTGACACTTAGAGTATAAACCTGAAATCATTTAATAAAAATTCAATTTAAATCCTACTATTTTCATCTCCTTATGCATTTGAAATATGCGAATTTTATAATTTTAAACGACAAATCACTAAATTTATCATAAAACAAATAATAACAATAGAAACTTCAATAGAGCATTTATTTGTCAGTGAAACAAACATTTTTCAACTTGCCACCGCAACCACTCGTCTAGTAGCGCAATAATTGAACATGCTTGCTGAGCCGGCTACTGCAAAAAGAATAGGAATAAAAAAGCTAAAGTTGATGCCGGTAAATTCAATAATAAGCACAATTGCTGTAAGCGGCATTTTTTGCGCCGCGGCAAGAAAAGCGGTTCCCCCAATCACCGCAAAAGCAGCGATGGAGATGCCTGGCAATAAATAACTCCAAAGCGTGCCGAGCACCACAGCCAATAAAGCGCCATTGGCAAGCGAAGGGGTTAAGAGACCGCCTGCAGCACCGGCTTGAATACTGGTACATACAATTAACACTCGCAGTATTAATAGGACCGCAGCAATACTTAAACCTAATATATTGCCATCAAATCCTAACTGCGCTGCCGAGCGACCATTTCCCAATATTGCCGGAAAATAAATAGATAATAAGCCGATTAGGAAAAAATTGAACAGGCAAAAAACAATAATCCTCCAGTTACGCGGTGCTTTACTTTGTACTCTATTGGTAATTTCTTTAAACCAATAGGCCGAGAAACCAAAAATAGGACCGGCAATAATCGCCCAAATAACTACGGAATAATCCAAAATTAAAACAGGTATATGGTACATAGTTTGATTGCCAAGTCCCATCCAGGAAATGACCACAGCAATCGCAGAAGTAGTAATTGCCGGGATTACCGCAAACCATCGAAAACTTCCAAGTAATACTTCCAGGGTAAATAAAGCACCACCAAAAGGAACATTATAAACCGCTGCTAATCCTGCCCCTGCAGCACTTGCCACTAATATTTGACTTTCTTTAGGATGTAATTTCATCTTGTTAGTAAACCAACACGCAAAGGTAGCCCCTAATTCTCGTGGGGCAACTTCACGCCCCAACGGAGAGCCCAAAGCCACAGTAACAATTTGCAGCAGCACATGTGTTAGAGTGGTCTTTATTGGCATGTAGGGTCTTGGTGATTTGATTGCGTTGGCTATACTGACTAAGGGGCTGCCATAGCGAAAGACAGCCCACCAGCCAAAACCTGCAATAAAACCGCAAAGCAGAAGTGCGACTACTCTTCTTGGAGCAGTTGAATCGCTGACCACAAATAAAAAACTCTTATTGCCCAGAATAGGAAATACAGTATGCTCATAGGCCAGGTGTTGGATAAAATGCAATAATATCGCTAAAAACATCCCCCCAAAACCAGAAACAACCCCTATAATAATCGTGGCAAAAAAAAGACGATGCCATCGGGATGTTAAATGTTTGGTCATGAACTACTCCTTAATTCATAACGGGATTTGATTACTCAACTTTCCGGCAACTTGCAACTGATGGGCAACGATCCGAGCCAGGTAGTCAAACTCAATATTAACTTCTTGTCCTTGCTTCAAGTAGCACAGGGTTGTACTTAGTAATGTATGTGGAATAAGCATTAATTTGATGCTTTGATTTGCAACTGAATTAATCGTTAAGCTTACCCCTTCAACCGTAATACTCCCCTTAGGAATTAAATACAACATGGCATTGGCATCAAATCTGCTTAACTCGACTTCAACAAATTCGTTCATATGCTTTATTGCCTGAATTTGTGCCACTGCATCAACATGCCCGCTTACATAGTGCCCACCAAAGCGAGTCGATGCAAGCATAGCACGTTCTAAATTGACCTCATTCCCAACTCTTAAATGTCCTAAAGTGGTTCTAGTTAGAGTTTCAGGCGAAAGGTCAAAATTCAGCTTTGCCCCGTCAGAAGGCAATAAGGTTAAGCATACGCCATTCACCGCAATGCTTTCACCTATTTGTAGTTCTTCAAAACCACAAGAAATAACCAATCGGTTTGCATCACCATGATTGATGTTGCGAATCACGGTCCCTTTTTTTTCAATAATTCCGGTAAACATGAATTCCTCTTATTCCTGCCTCAAGTATGTTCGTCTTTTTTGGCGGTTTCCACCCCCTTTCGCTTCATCCCGAGCGCAACGCGCAGATCCCTTGCTCCGCTTGGGATGAGGTAGGTTCTTCTTACTCCTGGCTTAGGTGTGTTCGTCTCTCTTGCATGGTTTCCACGCTATTAATCACCGTTTGCCTACAAATCTCTTGCATAACAGGAATCTCTTTCAAGGGTTGACCTTGATAAATTGTATAAGCAATCAGAAAACTATCACGCCATATTTTTTCATTTCGCCTTTCCTTCGCTTTCATCCATAAGGCAATCCATAAAAAATGAAATTGCCATTTATCACGGTGTATTTCCATTTCTTCAGCAAATACTGCATCCATGGCCTCTTCCATGCTGCACACTCTAATTCCATCAACAAAAGTGCTGTTGTGATTGACAATCTTATCCACTAAAGGATTTTCCAAATACCAGGATTCAGTAAATGATTTACTTTTAAGCCATGATTTCGAACGGCGTAGCGATTCAGAAATTACTTCTTGGGTAAATGGCGTGATTTGGACACTCATCTGTTCAAAGAGATAATCTAAATCCAATTTCACGGGGCGTATGCGGATGCCTAATAGTTCTTGAATTTCTAAAAATTGAATATTAGGAATCTCTTCTTTTTCTATTGTTATCGCCAAGAAATGTTCCACCATCATGGTGAAATAAGATAAATCGACTTCACGAAGCGTCACGTTCTCATCAAAAGCCTTTTTATAATAATCCTTTACATCTTTTGCTGAGAGGACCGGTGTTATCCATGCATCTTTAATACCTAAATCATACTTTAGTAATAAACCACACAGTCTATTTTTCCTCTGTTTACGTACATTCAGAAAAATACCTTGTGAGCCTGTACCATCCACCTCAGTAGCTCGAATAGTCGCTTGAGCCGCTTCCTGTTCCGGTGCAAATACAACCCCTTTTTTACGTTGCGTTTTTATCCAGGAATTAAATAGTGCATGATAGCGCTCTGGATACCAATGCATAATGGTCTGCAAACGTGAAAGAGATATAGAGGAAAAAGTCACCAACTCTATAATTTGGCCCAGTGTATTAATCGCAATGTCGCGCACCTCAGCCTGAGGATGTAATAAAATGAGCAAGGCAATATCGGCCCCCTCCTCGATATTATATAAATCGACCATAAGATCGATAAAAAAGTCCGCGGGCATTGCATAGCTCTGCGCGAAAAAATTTTCGGCGATTTCAAAAACGTTCAGGTCAGATAATTCGTGAATCAAATCACGAATAGCATCCAAATGTGATATCGGTTCACCTTCAGGAATCGATTCCTCCTCATCGCTGGCAAGATCGTAATAGGCATCCTTTAAATCTTCAGTCAATTCAACATGCGATTCATAAAAGGAATTTAATATAGGGAGCCAAAAACTAAGGGTGTGTTTGCGTGAATCAATCATTTCAGCTAAATGATTCATTAATTGAGTTAATGCCTTTGCAGTGACTTTATTATTACCTTCGGCAGCCCCTTGCAACTGCGCGACACAAATATCTAAGGCAAAAACACATGCGGAATAAACCGAAAGACCTTCATCCAACTTTTCTTCTAAGTTATTAATGATATCCACTAATTTAAAAGCGAGTTCAGGTTCTTGAAAAAATAAAGTATATAACTGAGGATCCGGTTCCGCATTTTGTTCAATGTGGGTCGCCATTTCCGTGAGTAGGTGGTATAGGTCTGACGAATTATGGGTCATATTTTTTTAGGCACCTCTCTTGGTCTACCTTCTTCATTTATGGCAACAAAAACAAAAACACCTTCGGTGACTTGATACGTTTCATTCTGAGTCGCAGGATGAGCCCATACCTCAACATTAAATGTCATAGAACTATTGCCTTGTTTCACCAAAGTGACATAACAGCTCACAAGATCCCCCACATGAACTGGTTTTAAGAAATTCATTGAATGAATAGCCACTGTAGCTACACGTCCTAATGCTAATTTTTTCGCCAATATTCCTGCGGCTAAATCCATTTGTGACACAATCCACCCACCAAATATATCACCATTGGCGTTCGTATTTGCTGGCATCGCCAAAGTCTGAATAGTTAACTCTCCTTTGGGGGTATTGGTCATGATTCACCATTTTATGTTAGATGTAGCCAGGGGACACGGTCATTAAATTAAGAGAAAATCCCTTCTCCCCATGGGGAGAAGGTGCTCGTAAGGGCGAATGAGGGTGTTGACTACAGCTAATGAACCCTCACCGCTACCCCTCGCCCACGGATAGGAGAGGGGACTCTATTAACCAAGCGCCACCCCAGCTTTTAATTACGCTTTAATTTGGCTAATGCATCTGCCATTGCCGTATTAAATACCGTTTTTTTAACCGGCTCAACTTTTTTAGCCTCAGGTTTTTTCTTATGCTCTGCTTTTTTAACTGGTGGTTGTTTTTTCACTTCCGATGTTTTTGCAACTTTTTTAACAGCTTGGCTCGCAGGTTCATCTTCCAATTTCATACTTAAGCCAATGCGTTTTCTTTCTTTATCTACTTCAATAACTTTAACCGTTACGATATCTCCGGCCTTCACTACGGTACGTGGATCAGAAATAAATTTATTGGTCATCGCTGAGATATGAACTAATCCATCTTGATGCACACCAATATCCACAAAAGCACCAAAGTTAGTTACATTACTGACAACCCCTTCAAGGATCATTCCTTCGTGTAAATGTTCGATGTCTTCAACACCTTCTTTAAATTGTGCCGTTTTAAACTCCGGTCTGGGATCGCGACCCGGTTTTTCCAATTCACGCAACACATCTCTTATGGTAGGCAAACCAAATTGCTCATCGATAAATTCTGCCGCATTCACACTGTGTAATACTTCTTTATTGCCGATTAGTTTCTTAATATCAACTTTTTTATCTGCAATAATTTTTTCTACTAAAGGATAAGCTTCTGGATGAACACAAGAGGCATCCAAAGGATTATCGCCATGCATGATACGTAAAAATCCTGCTGCTTGTTGAAATGCTTTTTCACCCATACGATTTACTTTTTTCAACTCCATCCGGTTTTTGAAAGCACCATGTTCATCACGATAAAGGACGATATTTTTGGCTAAAGCCTCATTAAGACCAGAAATATGAGATAAAAGAGCCGCCGAAGCCGTATTTACATCAACACCAACCGCATTCACGCAATCTTCAACTACACCATCCAAACAACGCGCCAAGCGAGTTTGATTCACATCATGCTGGTATTGGCCTACGCCAATAGACTTGGCTTCAATTTTGACTAATTCAGCAAGAGGATCTTGGAGACGACGTGCAATGGAAACAGCCCCTCTCAAGGTAACGTCTAAATCAGGAAATTCCTGAGAAGCTATTTCAGAAGCCGAATAAACAGATGCACCAGCTTCACTCACAATAATTTTAGTCAGTTTTAAATCAGGATACATTTTTATTAAATCAGAAACTAAGCGCTCTGTTTCGCGAGAGCCAGTTCCATTGCCAATACTGATTAAATTGACCTGGTGTTTTGCTGCCAATTTTGCCAAATCAGTAATTCCCTGATGCCATTCATTTTGGGGCGCAAATGGAAAAATAACGGTGTAATCCAGTAACTTACCGGTTGCATCAACGACAACGACTTTAACACCTGTTCTGATTCCAGGATCAAGGCCAATTGTGATTTGTGGACCAGCTGGTGCAGCAAGTAACAAATCCCGTAAATTTCTGGAAAATACTTTTATTGCTTCTTCATCTGCCATTTCTCGTAAACGAGTGAGTAATTCCAACTCTAATTTAGTAAATAATTTTACCTTCCAGGTCAGACGTACGGTTTCAAGGAGCCAACTGTCTGCTTTTCTGTGATGGTCAGCAATATTGAAATACGCAGCTAATTTATTTTCACCGTAGGTTTCTTCGTGCTCAGGTAAAGTAAGACTCACTTGTAAAACACTTTCCCGACGGCCACGGAATAAAGCTAATGCACGATGCGAAGGGATCTTTTTAATTGCTTCGGCATAATCAAAATAATCTGAAAATTTGTTTACCGTTTCTTTTTTCTTGGAGCTGCCTATTGATTTGACAATACCATGCTGCCACAAATATTCACGCAGCTCATTAATTAAATCGGCATCTTCTGCAAAATGCTCCATTAATATATGCCGCGCACCTTCTAATGCTGCTTTTGCATCCTCAACACCAGCCTCAGGATTGATAAATTGCACGGCTTGCTCTTCGGGATCCAGATCTGGATTTTTCCAAAGAGCCTGAGCTAATGGCTCTAAGCCTGCTTCTATGGCAATTTGAGCCTTAGTCCGACGCTTGGGTCTATAGGGTAGATATAAATCTTCAAGACGAGTTTTAGTGTCTGCAGCCAAAATGCTTTTTTCAAGCTCAGGAGTGAGTTTCTCTTGTTCTCGGATAGACTGTAAAACTACAGCACGACGTTCATCCAATTCTCGTAAATAATGCACACGTTCATCAATAAAACGTAATTGCACATCATCTAATCCTTCTGTAGCCTCTTTGCGATAACGAGCAATAAAAGGAACTGTTGCCCCTTCATTGAGCAGACGAATGGACGCTTCTACCTGCGCTGGTTTCACTTTAAGCTCTTGCGCAATAATCGCAGCTAATCCCGACATCTCTTGAGTCATTTACATCCCCGTAAAACATAAATATAGAACAATTTGATTACCGCACCCGAAACCTTACTGGAGTAGTCTGGGTGAGTCGTTTAAAAAACCGCCACATTATTACTCAACAGTCACTGACTTGGCAAGATTGCGCGGTTGATCAACATCCGTACCTTTAGCAACGGCGACATGGTAAGCCAACAATTGCAAAGGTATCGTATAAACTATTGGAGCGATCCATAGACCACAGTAAGGTACCTTAATTAAACGCGTGCCATTTGCTTGCCAGTTCTGAGTATTATCAACAAAAACAAACAACTGACCACCGCGTGCACTTACTTCGTGCAAATTAGATTTTAATTTATCCAGCAGTTCATCATTGGGAGCAACGGCAACGACAGGCATATTTTCATCAACTAAAGCCAAAGGACCATGTTTTAACTCTCCAGAAGGATAGGCTTCTGCGTGAATATAAGAAATTTCCTTTAACTTTAAAGCACCTTCAAGAGCTACTGGATACTGCACCCCGCGCCCTAAGAATAAAGCATGTGCTTTATTAACAAATAGAGATGCGAGATCTTCAATTTCTTCATTCATTTTTAACGCACGCTCGCAACATGCAGGCAACTCTTGCAATTGTTTTAAGATTTCATTAGCCCGATGATCATGGGAAAGTGCTGCGGCTAACATCAAGAAAGCAACTAATTGAGTGGTAAATGCTTTAGTCGATGCCACGCCAATCTCGATTCCAGCACGCGTTAGGAAAACACAGTCTGCCTCCCTGACCAAAGTACTTGTTGCCACATTACAAATAGCCAAGGTGGCCAAATAATTCATATTTTTTGCTTTTTGCAAAGCAGCGAGCGTGTCTGCTGTTTCTCCGGATTGGGACACGGTAATAAATAAAGTATCCTGGGGTACGACAACATCTCGATAGCGGTATTCACTTGCGATTTCAACTTGCGTGGGTAATCCCGCTAAAGATTCTAACCAATATTTGGCAATCATTCCGGCGTGATAACTGGTACCACAAGCAACAATATGAATTTGTTTTACCATCGGAAATACATGAGAGGCTCGTTCACCAAAACTGGCTTTAAGTACTTCGAGGCTATTGATGCGACCTTCTAAAGTATCAGTCAGTACCTTAGATTGCTCAAAGATTTCCTTAAGCATAAAATGCCGATAAGGCCCTTTGCTTACCGTTTCAGAATCACTTGCTAAAGGATGAAGAGGTCGTTCAACAACCGATTTGGATGCATTATAGATGGTCACGCTTTTCGAGGTAATAAAGGCACTGTCCCCTTCTTCTAAGTAGATCACTGATTGTGCAAAAGACTTTAATGCCAGACCATCAGATGCGATAAAATTTTCACCGATGCCTAAACCAACAACCAAGGGGCTCCCTTTACGAACTGCAACAAGCTCCATTGGTCTTTGTTGGTGAATAACACCCAAAGCAAACGCACCATCCATTTCTGCAGCAGCAGTTTGCACTGCTGCGAGTAAATTTTCATTCTGTTGATAATGGTAATGAATTAAATGAGCAGCCACTTCTGTATCGGTTTCAGAGGTGAACTGATAGCCCTTCATCATTAATTCATGACGTAATTTTTCATGATTTTCAATAATACCATTATGTACTAATGCAATTTGTCCATGGGATAAATGAGGATGAGCATTTTGCTCAGAGGGCTTACCATGTGTCGCCCATCTCGTGTGTGCAATCCCTGTATTACCCGCAATGGCGGTTTCTTGCATTGCATCCGCTAAATTTTGCACCTTACCCTGAATTCGCACACGCTTTAAATTCCCTTGATTATCGATTACCGCAATGCCGGCTGAATCATAACCTCTATATTCCAAGCGACGTAGACCTTCCAGTAGAATTTTACTGATATCCCTTTCAGACACAGCTCCCATAATCCCACACATAAACCTGCTCCTCGTTTCAACAACCGCATATGAACGATATATCAATAAAAAAACGGCAATTATGCCATAAACATTTATAAATCACTAACATGATTCGTAATAGATTGAGAAAGGACGATGCCACAAATTATCTTCTAAAATCAAATATGGAATACAGCCATAAATAGAAGTTATAAAAAGAAAATTCAGACTACAACTACTACCAATAAATTATAGATATTTTCTTGGTTTTTACAAAAAGACCCCCTCACCCCTCCCCCGATCCCACAAGTGGGGAGAGGGGGTACTTTTAAAAACATTCCTTCTCCCTGCCAGGGAGAAGGTGCCCGTAAGGGCGGAAGAGGGCTACCTTTTACCTCCAATAAATAAATTCAGCCATCCTCACCGCTTTTTACTCTATTGGATTTTCACAGGTTACGTCATATCCGTGATATTTCATTGCCTTACAGACTTCAAAAGCAAGGAGTCCATGAGCACGGGTACTTGGATGAATTTCATCCCAGAATAAATAGCTCTCAGGCGTATCACATACATGATAGTTTTTATCCCCAGCAGCAAAGCTCGCATCTCGGTACTGCAGTACTTGTGCGTAACGTAATACATAGTTGTTCGCAAAAGGTGAGGTGCGGAATGCATCATACATTGGAAGCTTCACATCGATACACGCCTCCGTCGTATTAGTAAATCCATAATTTTCTGGGTTTTTTAAAGCGCGTGACAAATAATCGCCCATATCGATGTAAAGAAAATTAGAATCGGGGTAAATTTTCGCCCATTCTTGCATACGATTTTGAAGACGCTCATTGTGCATATCCACTGCATTATTCAAAACCTCTCTATCAGTGGTTTGCACCATACGAGGAGTATCGCCTATATGAGGCAGCCCCATAATCACAAAACGACGTGCTCCTGCTTGCATTAATTTCATGACTGCTGAACCAGCACCTGATAGAACATTATCAACATAGGTACTCATCACTTCAGTGTTGTAATTATCTTCAAAGAACAAAACATTAATGTAATCATTACTTCCTGTGAAAATAAAAAACACTGTTTCATCACTTAAGGTGGGATGTTCGAGCAAATAAGCCTGAACCGTTAGACCAAGACTGGGTGGAACCAATTTCCCTACAATCAGATTTTTGATTGTCCCTAATGGATGACGAATTAAATTCCAGACGGTGAGCTGATAATCATAGGTTGCTGCCCAGCTTCCACCAAAAGCACGGTTCAAATAAACTTCTTCATCGTCCGGAGAAATGGAAAGCATCTTCGCTAAATATTCATTCCATACCTGACCATTAGAAAAACGCGCATTCCAGTAAGGCTTTCCTGGCAATACAGGCACTAATTTAATTTTACTGACTAAATTGGCAATATAAGGCGCTAATTGGTTATCAAAAAAATCGGTAACTACAGCGATACCTGAATCCAAAACCATTTGTGGCACATAATATTCTTCAGCAAACTCAACCATCTTATTGAGTACAAATGCTTTGAAAGGTGCTACTAAAAAAGCAGGATCCTCTTCTTGGCGTAAACTTTTTAGTAAATGGGTAGTATTCCCGGTATCAGACAAACTGTCGCCAAAAACAACCATAGTTTTTATGGGAGTAGCGGCAAAACTAAAGAGTGGGATAAAAAAACAAAGGATAAAGAACCAACGCAACTTCCGAATGTAATGTGCCATATTATCTCCTTATAAAGCCAGCAGAATGAAAACACAGATAGCTTTGGTATACACCTAAGAAACTTCAAAATACTATTTTAACCTATTGCCATTTCCGCTCTGGAAGCCTAAAAATTCGCAACAGAACCAGTCCATGACCGATCTTTAAGCCTTCCAAGGCAAAAAAATCAAGTAAACGTAAACTTAGTATTTTAAAGTTTCTTAGGTATATAACAGTATGATCGCTGGTTAGTTTTTGTCAACGCATTTAGCTAACTTTTGCTTCACATTGAACCGAAACTTAGGGTGCATTTAATTCAGGCCTATTGATTAAATTCTGTGTAAATGTTAATTTTTGTCGATTATTTTTGGTTATTTTTCAGGTAGTATGATGAACGAAATAGTGATTGCTTCATTTTATAAATTTGTTTCCCTAGAAAATTTCGAAGTGATGCGTGAGCCTTTGCTTACTAAAATGCATGAAATTAAAATCAAGGGGACGATTATATTAGCCGCTGAAGGAATCAATGGAAGTTTTGCCGGAACGCGTGCCCAAATGGATCTATTTTACCAATTTATCCATCAAGATGAGCGTTTGGCTGATTTAAGATTTAAAGAAACTTTTGATAAAGAAAATCCCTTTGAAAAGTCTAAGGTTAAACTTCGTAAAGAAATTGTAACTATGGGTCTTACGAATGTTGATCCTCTGAAAACTGTAGGGACCTATCTCAGTCCTGAAGAGTGGAACGAATTAATTCAAGATCCTGAAGTGGTGTTGATTGATACACGTAATGATTATGAATTTGAATTAGGCACATTCAAAAATGCCATTAACCCCATCACGGAAAATTTTCGTGATTTTCCACAATACGTGCAAGAAGAGTTGCTCAATAAAAAAGATAAAAAAATTGCTATGTTTTGCACCGGTGGCATACGCTGCGAAAAATCCACTGCTTACCTAAAAGATTTAGGGTTTGAAAATGTCTATCATTTGCAGGATGGCATTCTCAACTATATTGAAAAAATGCCCAAAGAAGAATCACTCTGGGAAGGACATTGCTTTGTTTTTGATAATCGTGTAGCAGTTGATCATCAACTCAATCGAGTCTATCCTCAATTACCTTTGGATTACAAACACGACCGCGTCAAAGAATAAATATGACAAACAAGAAACAATCCGATTCAACCATAGTGTTGAATCGCAAAGCAGGCTTCAATTATTTTCTTGAGGATCAGTACGAAGCGGGGCTTGTACTTGAGGGCTGGGAAGTCAAAAGCCTGCGCGCCGGAAAAATTAATTTATCTGATGCACATATTATTATCAAAAACGGTGAAGCCTTTTTACTGGGTGCCCAGATCCAACCGCTCATTACTGCCTCGACTCACTCCATTCCTGACCCCATACGTACCCGTAAGCTGTTATTAAATAAAAAAGAATTGAACCACCTCATCGGCAGTGTTGAACGTCAAGGCTATACCATTGTGCCACTTTCTTTATATTGGAAAAAAAATAATATAAAAATAAAAATAGCTTTGGCTAAGGGCAAAAAAGAGCATGATAAGCGAGACTCCATTAAAGACCGTGAATGGGAAAGAGACCGTTCTCGCATCATGAAAAAAACAGGGAGAGACTGATGAATATAGGTGAATCGATACCCGATTTTGCATTTTCGGCAACGAGTGGAATTAATGCACGTTTAAGCGATTATAAAGGACAGTATGTTGTCCTTTATTTTTATCCTAAGGATGCAACACCAGGTTGTACCACAGAAGGGCAAGATTTTCGTGATGCCTACCCCCAATTCCAAAAATTAAATACTCAGATATTTGGAATTTCTCGTGACAGCTTAAAATCGCATGAGAACTTTAAAGCCAAACAAAACTTTCCATTTGAGCTCATTAGTGATCCAGACGAACAATTATGCCAATTGTTTGAGGTGATTAAAATGAAATCAATGTATGGAAAACAAGTGCGTGGAATTGAGCGCAGTACGTTCATCATTGATCCGCAGGGAAAATTAAGCAAAGAATGGCGTAAAGTAAGCGTCAAAGGTCATGTAGACGAAGTACTTAGTGCGTTAAAGTAACCATTTTATTCTTGACTGGGTCGCATCCCCTAAGCAGAATGAAGGAAGCAATCAAATAAGTGTCGCTTGGTGAAGGTTGGATTTCACCCTAACTTGATGGCAGTTAGGTACTGACTTCAACCAGGCTACACGTTTTAATCACAAGGTGAATTTATGGATAATAGCAATACCCGTCAGAAGTTGTTTGTACTTGATACCAATATTTTAATGCATGACCCTACCGCCATCTATCATTTTGAAGAGCATGATATCTATTTGCCAATGGTGGTGCTGGAAGAACTAGACAATCATAAAATGGGTACATCGGAGGTGGCACGTAACGTCCGCCAAACAAACCGCATGTTGGTAGAGCTCATGAGTAACTCTACCCATGAACAAATCGTCTCAGGATTAGCTATACCTAATTATTTGCATTCAGATAAGAAAAAGTGCAGTGGAAAGTTATTTTTTCAAACCGATGAATTCGATCAGGTTGTTCCATCGACTCTTCCTGGACACAAAGTAGATAATACAATTCTTGCCACTGCTTTGGGCTTACAAAAAAAATACACAGGGAAAAAGCAAGTAATTATTGTATCAAAAGACATCAATTTGCGTATTAAGGCCGGGATACTGGGGATTCTTGCTGAAGATTATTACAGCGATCAGGTGCTTGATGATGTCAATCTGTTACATAAAGGCTTGCATATTCTTGATAATAATTTCTGGGATACTCATGCTAAAGATATGGAGTCATGGCAAGAAAGTGGAAAAACTTTTTATAAAGTAACGGGGCCTTTAATCCATCAATGGAACCCCAATGATTGCATCAGTACGGAAGATGATCAGTTTCAAGCCATCGTAAAGAAATTGGAGCATGATCATGCGGTCATCCAGCTAACCCGTGATTATACAAAGCATTCTGTATGGGGAATTCATGCGAAAAACCGTGAACAAAACTTCACCTTAAACCTGCTTATGGATCCTGAGATCGATTTTGTCAGCTTACAAGGTCCTGCTGGAACAGGAAAAACGCTACTCACGATTGCAGCAGGTTTAACCCAAGTCCTGGATCAAAACCGTTATACCGAGATTTTAATGACCCGTGTGACAATTCCTGTCGGCGAAGACATTGGTTTCCTTCCCGGTACCGAAGAAGAAAAAATGACCCCGTGGATGGGCGCTTTAATGGATAACTTAGAAGTGCTCCACAGTTCCCAGGTGGGTGGTACTTTTGGGCGTGGCGCAACTCAAGATTTATTGCAAAACAAAATTAAAATTCGCTCTTTGAATTTTATGCGTGGCCGTACCTTTTTAAATCGATACATTATCATTGATGAGGCGCAAAACTTAACTCCAAAACAGATAAAAACTTTAGTAACCCGTGCAGGCCCAGGGTCTAAGATTATTTGTCTGGGTGATATTAAACAAATTGATACCCCCTATTTGAGTGAAACGACTTCGGGTTTAACTTTTGCCGTTGATCGCTTTAAACACTGGGAACATAGCGCTCATATGAGTCTGACACGTGGCGAACGTTCAAGACTTGCATTTTATGCGGCGGAACATTTATAGTATGCACTTTAAGGATTTACCATGACTGATCATGCCATCACTTTTGATGACGTTCTACTTGTTCCTTCCTACAACCACCATGAATCAAGAAGAGTAGTGGAAACTGCCAGTACTGACAGACTGGGCAAATTAACCTTAGAGCTGCCTGTAATCAGTTCAAATATGGATACCATTACTGAAAGTGCAATGGCCAATTTCATGGGTTCTAAAGGCGCTATGGGTGCTTTACATCGCTTTATGAGCATTGAAGACAACATTGCCGAGTTTAAAAAGTGCCAAAATAGAGTTTTTGTTTCAGTAGGTTGTACTGCCGCTGAATTAGAAAGAGCGGCGGCATTACGTGATGCAGGCGCTGACTATTTTTGTGTGGATGTGGCTCATGCTCATGCCAAATATGTGGGTAAGACCCTCAAAAGCTTACGTCAGATACTTGCTGATCGATGTATTATGGCTGGAAATGTTGCTACCTACGCTGGAGCGGATTATCTTGCCTCATGCGGAGCGGATATAATCAAAGCAGGTATTGGTGGTGGTTCGGTATGCAGCACTCGAATTAAAACAGGTTTTGGTGTTCCCATGTTAACCTGTATTCAAGACTGTTCACGCTCTGATCGCTCTATTGTTGCTGATGGCGGCATTAGAACCTCAGGAGATATCGTCAAAGCGTTAGCTTTTGGCGCTGATTTTGTCATGATTGGCGGGATGCTAGCGGGTACTTCACCAACCCCTGGCGAAGTCATTCAAAAACCAGATGGCAGCAAGGTAAAGCGTTATCGTGGCATGGCCTCAAAAGAAGCACAAGAAAACTTCTTAGGCCAAATGCATGAATGGAAAACCGCAGAAGGTGTAGCAACTGAGGTCCCTTTCAAAGAAAATCCCGATGCCATTATTGCGGATATCGTAGGCGGTTTAAGATCGGGTCTGACCTATGCTGGTGCGGACACAATCAGTGAACTGCAACGCAAATTAAATTATGTAGTGGTCACCCAAGCCGGTCGTATTGAAAGCTTACCGCATAAATTATTAGGCTAAATTGCATCCAACCCCGGGTGAAGGCGTAAGCTATAACCCGGGCTCTGTTTTTCCCCGGGATTCGCTTCGCCTCACTCAGGCTACATCGTATTACTTACAGTTGCGGTTTGATCTTCTGTCAAATCTTTAGAAGGAGCTGGTGTACTCGATTGAGGTGAGACACTTGTAAAATCTTGGGGCAATGATTGCTCCGCGAAAGACATGGGAGACGTAGTAGTATCTGATGGAGAACCAAGTTCCATTACTGTGTCGTTCTCTTCTTCTTCTTCAAACTCATCAACCATTTGCTCATTTTCTTTGTCAACATCTTGCTGCTCTTCTTGCTGTTCGTCTTCTAGGTCTTCATTTTGCTCTATTTCATCTTCTCGTTCATTTTGTACTGTAACCTTCTCATCTGCTTCTACATTTTCAGCTTCCACTACACTACCAAGCTCTTCCTTCTTACCAATGTTATTTACTTTCTCGGTAAGTTTTTCTAAGGCCTGAACTATTGAGTCGTTGGCTTTGTCAGGAAGCGAGGTAATCGTACTTTTAGCGGTACTCAGTGCATCGGTGAATTTACCCACTGCTTGCCCCACTGGGGTTTTATTGAATTCTGCAAGCTTCTCATCGACCTTATCTGAAACTGCTTGTTTTGCTTTATCGATGAGTTCGTCTTTCTTCGCACCTATGGCATCACTTAATCCACCTAGAGCTTTCCCCAGCTTAGATTGTGCAGCTTTATCCCAAGCCTTACCTGCAGCATTTTTTAAAGCACCATTGATATCGCCCTGAATTTCCTCGACCATATGCCCGAGATCATCCAGATACTCCTTCATAGGGTCTTTTTTATCCTTACCCTCTTCTTTTCCCTGACCTTCCGCTTTTTTGGCTTTAGGTACTTCTTGTTCTTGCTTAGGCTTGTCTTCGTCTTTCTTAGCGGTTTGCTTTGGCCCATCAGAAACATCAGGAGCTATAACCTGTGGTTTTGGAGGAGGTGGTGTATCACTAACTGTTTGACCTGGGGTCTGGCTGCCTGGTTTTGGGCTGGTAGGTTCAGTTTTTCCGTTACTCATTGTCTTTAACCTCTACAATATCTACCCCTATTATAATAAAGATAGCACATCAAAAGAAACATTGCCTCTAAATAAATAGCGCAGAATCAGTATTTTCAGATACACTTAAGCATATCAGGATTCTTTTTATATGAACCATATTTACCCATAATTTACACTTATTTTGCAAAGTAAATGCACTGAAATGGAATAATAAATGATGATGAATCAAAATGATTTTCGTTATATGAGTCATGGCAAACAATTGCTTGATTTAAAAAAGGAAGATTTAGCACTGCTTAAGCCAATTAATCAACGGGGACCAAAAAAAGAACGAGCCCTCCTGCTTTTACATGGGTTTACTTCCACCCCCGCTGTGTATCGTTACCTGATTCCTCAAATAAATCATTACGATGCATTAGTTTGCCCGGCATTACCTGGACATGCTGAAAGCATTGCAGATTTTGCACAAGCCAAAGCTGAAGATTGGCTTAATTGTGCCATGCTAGAATGTGAAGCCTTATTTAAGGAATACCCAAAAGTAGACATACTGGGATTATCACTTGGGGGTATTTTAGCATGCAAGCTGAGTACAATATTTACATTCAATCATATGTTCCTTTTAGCACCTGCATTAAAACTCCGTATGAACATTGATCAGAACTTGAAACTTCTTGCTGTGCTCAAAAAACTTGGATTCTGTGAGCTAAGAGGACAAGCAGGGAATCTGCAAACGGATCAATATGCTGAAATATCCTACAGAAAGCTCCCAATTCCTGCACTTATTGAACTGTTTACCTTGATTCGTACACACCATTGGGTAGCACCAAGCTGTCCAATCGATCTTTTTTTAGGAACCCATGATGCGGTTGTTGATTCAAAAGAGATAGAGCGAATTTTTGCCCCTTTAGCGAACACCCAAATCCATTGGCTCACTAACTCCGCACATGTTTTACCATTAGATAATGATTTGGATCAGATTGTTCAATGCATCAATCAGCATGCATCTTTTAGGCAGAATGAAAAAACTTCGCTTCGGTTAATGGACGATGCGCTGGGTATTAAGGAAATTTAACTTCTACCCTCATCCGCACTAACAAGTACCTTCTCGCCAGCCTCAGTCATCGCGAGTGTCAGGGAACTCCTCATTGTGACGCTTTAGTAGTGCAGTTTATAGAAAAAATTCTCTCTCCCGTTATTGGGAGAGGGATTTGGCTGAGGGTAAAAACCTCGTCCTTTTTAAGGAACTTGCTTATTGTAACGCGTAAAATCTTTAAACTCTGCTTGATTCCACTCACGCATATCCAATACCGAACCATCAAAAGCCATAAAGTCCGCTCGGGTGTTTGGCAGGTTATAATAATAAATATCACTGGCATCCGTAGCTAAATTACTTTGATGTTTCGCCACCGAAATTTCTGCAACAGAATGCCCATGCGTTCTTACAAAGCTACGTTGTGCACGTAAATAACGTCCTTTAAATCGAGCATTTCCCCAGAGTTCAACATCAAGCCTATTGACTGCTCCCGCTAGTTGAAGCGTCGCTTTCTGCTTTGCACGAACCATCAAGTTATCCGTTCTAACCCAATACAAACTGAGCCAGGCATTGCCATACATCGACAAATTGGCTAAATTGGCAATCCCTTCAAGCTGAACCTTTGGGTCTCCCTGCAGATTTATCTGTAAATTTTGGCTTGCGATACCGCCAATTTGCACCAGGCCTTTACCCTTGACATCCAATACGCGTAAACCGATAGTACCGCCTAACCTGACGTTCCCCGTTTTTACTAAATAAACATCCAATACACTGGTGTGTATCTGACTTCCCCTAATTAAAGGAACACCTTGAGCCATCAAGCGATTAAGAAACTGGCCGCGAACATCCGCATAAACTGGACCATGGGCATTACCAATAGACAAGTACAATGTATTTTGTTTGACCTCTGCTTTTACTGTAGCGAGATCACGCGCATCTCCTGATAAAATCACTTGCGGCTGTTTATAGCCCGTGTGCAAATTAACACTGAGTGGTCCTTCTATAACCAGCTGATTAAAGGTTGGAACTGCTCTGACTTGTTTCGTCTTTACCGCTTGTGGTAAAGGCGGGGTTATTTTTTTTTGGAGCCCATGATGCGCGCAAGCGGTTAATAAAAAGACAGTTAGAATCAATAAGTAAAACCGCTTTTGCATAGATTTCATTCCTAGTTTCAATAATTCCTCTACATTAGAGCAAGTTCTGGCAATGTGCAAGGTCAATGATGATGCATCACTCTTTGAATTCGCTATTGGCCTAGATATTCACATGATGAAAATATTTACAGGGATAATAACTCCATCAGCCAGGGTAGAGTCTACTCAAGATCTGTTCTACCCGATTGAGGAGTAGCTGGTCTCATAAAAGTATTATGACTTGCTAAAAAATTTTTTTGAGTAACTTTCTTAGCTATTGTGCTTACGAATTAGCTAATTCACAGAGGGTGCAGGGATCCCTGACGTTCCTTTTTCCAGGAGGTAGCTAAAACCAGGATCCCTTATTAAAATCAGAAAGCATTACATGAGCGGGACAAGTATCGTTCACTGGAGCATTAGGAGCATCATCGATTAGAGATTCTAACGATTCATTAAAAGGGATTAAAGCCGGCAATTGGATATAAATATCAACCAAAATACCATTTCTACAGCCTAAATAAACCTTGCCAGAGTTCTTTTTTCCAAAGGCTTGGGCTACCCTCTCCCGCAAAACAGTTAATGGCACTTTTTGTCCTTGATGTTGGGTAAGATACTGTCCTAAAACTGAATTATCGACCGCTACGGTCAATCGCATGGCTAAAGAAAAATACTCATCTGCAGACAAAATTTGACAACTGCCATGCTTATTCCATTCATGGCGCTCCAAACAACTCCCATAATTGTAACTGGGCATAAGTTTTTTCAAATTTTCCGATACTTGGGGTGATAAACTCAGGGGAGGATAAGCACAATGTCTGGATTTTTGTTCTACCCCGCAGAATCCATAGCTTTGACCACAAGCATTCTGATTTGGCCATAAACCATGTAAGGTAAGATGTTTTGCTTGATACGAGTTTTTAGATAAGTGCATGCACTCGGGTTTACCTGCTTCATAACCATAAGTTTGACAAAAACCTGGCTGTGAACTGAGGGCAAGCACATAAGAGTCAGACATGCCTGCATGCGTGTCACATGCATCGCCAAATCCTACAGAAGCAACGACGTTGACAGAAAAAACAAGCAACAAAAGGGCAGTGAGCTTTTTCATTAAGACACTCCAACCAAGCTTCTTTTGAACATTATACATAAGATGAACCTGAAAGCCAGTTTTTATTTTTATATAAGATATTGAATTTTAATGAAAATTAATTAACTAAAATGTCTAATTTAAATACTACAGAAAACGCCTGGCCCGGATTACGCTGCGTTAATCCGAGCTAAAAAATTCAGGTTACAATACTAACAAAAATCATTCATGGGAGAACCAGCTGGGGTAACCGTTTGTCCATCGTCACTAGCCAACAAGGGTACTTTCTCGCTTGAAAGCTCTTTTTTACTCCACAAGGAGAAAATGAATGAACGCTCAGGTTTTGGTTCAGGCGTAGGCTCTTCAAGAAGTTTTTTACAAAACGCCGAATATTCTTTGTCATCAAATTCCAACGAACTTTTTTCTTCTGGTTTAAATAGAGCATCCACCAAAAGTTGCGATGCGATCGCCAACGCTGCTGCTGCAACAAGCATAGGGATGCCTATGCCTAGAGGTACAAACATTAAACTGGCAAAAACAACAGCAGGAACCATACATTGTATCAAAATGCTGCGCACTAAATTGACTGATTGATAAACTATCATCTCTTTTTGATATTCGGATTCTGCTTGGCATTTCTTAATTTCAAGATAAAGTAGCTTTTTTTCATCCAGATCGAGATCTTTATTCTCTTTTAATAACTTGATTAACATCTTAATCTTTTGCGCAGCATCCTCTTCTTGCTCTTGTCTATTCTTATAGGTTTTATAGATTTCAATGCCTCCTTTGATTGCATTACTAATAATCGTAAATGCAAGGCACAATACTGCACCAGCGATGGCCATTGAAGCTAAAACTGGAGCTGATATCGGCATGAATGGCATGGTTAAGATCATAAAAGCCGCCATCAAACTAACAGCGTAGGCAATATTAACAATTAAGGATACCTTTTGCAGATGCCACTCCCTTTCACATTTTAACTTTTCCCGTTTTAATGCGTGGATTTGCATCTCGATTTGACGCTTTGCTTTTAGCTCTTCATCCTGTAGCTTGCTTACTAATTCTAGATCCTTAAGCGCTTGAAGTTGTCTGTGTAATCGTTCTAAATCTTCATCATATTGCAGCATGGCTTTATTATATTTTGTACTTTGCTCAGCAAAATCCCATAATGCTATGGCAATATCAAAAACTAATAGTGCAAGAGTAACCGCATCCCCCGCTGTACCTAATAAACCTTTTCCAGTAAGCCAGAAAAAACACACTAAATTAGCCGTTCCCCAAATTGAATCATTCAATAAGGTAAATTTTCTTTGATCCCATTGAGTTAGGAAACGCTCCTGCCAAGGTGTTTTTGCCTCTTCGTCACTCATCCATGGATGTTTAACGGTGTGCTTGAGCAATAAAAACAGATTCAGGGCAAAACGAGCGTAATATAAAATCCAGCTCAGATTCCCGGTATAAGGATCAGGCACTCTTATCGCATCGGTTGCCTGTTTTTGATAAAAACGATCTTCGGGAACCAGGCTAATCACGGTTTTTAAGAAACTTGATCCCCATACCCAATATAGCCGCCCTTCATTCAGACCGCCCATGTTGTCTCTAATTTTTCTTGCCGTCCCACCAGATAAATCAGCAATGTCTCTAGCCAACAATTGACCAAGGGGAATACCCAAATATTTTATTGGCTGATCAGGATGAAGCTCTTCTTGTTCAGGATGCTTTTTGATTCGTTCTTGATACTCAGGATCCAGCTCTATAAGAAATTTTGAGCATCTTTTAATGTATTCACCATATTTTTTTGCATTTTCTGTTTTTTGATAGTCAATCTCATGCTTTTGTTGCGCTGCCAAAAGCATCAGGGTGATTTTCAAATTGAATGCCAACTCTTCTTTTTGTTTGTCATTCATATAGGCAAACATAACCCTATCCGTGTTATCCAATACTCCTAAATAAAACTCTAAGGAGGGCAGAAAACTATCACTACGATGCTCCGTGTACGCGCGACCAGTTAAAGAGCGAATAGCGTCTAGCTCTGCTCCTCTGGCACGTTGATACTTTTTAGAACAGGTCTGTTTTAATTGGTCATATTGCTTTTGAAGGCGTATAGATTGAAAGTAATCATAAGTCTGTGCACTGGGATCGAGTTCATCTGGTTCTTCAATTAAGCGAATACTTACTTTTTTTAGATCTACATCTATATCAACATAATAAAGCACGCCATCCTGCAAAACGATGGCGTTATTCTCATGAAGCAATGGGCTGAGGGTTTCAAATTGAATTTCCTCTTCATCTTCAAAATTAAGCTGATCTGGATCTATCTTGATAAGGCCGCACTCTGCTCTGTTGTACTTAAGCAAATCCTCGAAGCTCAAATCAGCAAGTTCCTTATTTTCTTTTAAAGCATCTCGAAGAAAGGATTGAAGAATTGCGCTACTTGTTGCCATAAGTGCCACCTCGGTGTTCATGAATTTCGGCGACTAATTCATTTAATCTAAGTAAAAAATTAATCTGTTCTTTTTTATAACATAAAATCAATTAAAAAAACAAGATGTACATACATTGATTTACACATTTGAAACCATAATTTTACAAAATAATTCATTTTAAGAGGCACTTAATCATATTTTGAGGTGAAATAATGTGAAACTCGGGGTTAAGATGCCCCATGATGTAAAAATCATTGTGGTCTGGTAGCTTGGGTCAAGACCCTACCTACAGGCGGCTCAATTTTTAGGAGAGATCACGGGCATAAATATCATCAAAACGCTTAATATCATCTTCTCCCAAATAGGCGCCACTTTGTACCTCAATGACATACAGCGGCTCATCCCCTGGGTTGCTTAATCGATGCAGCGTATTTTGTGCAATATAAGTCGATTGATTTACCGATAAGTGGATTGTTTGCCTATCATTGATTACTTCTGCTTTTCCAGAGACAACCACCCAATGTTCCGCTCGATGCTGATGCATTTGTAAGGATAAACGTGCTCCAGGTTTCACCATCAGTCGCTTTACCTTAAATGAAGCACCCTCGGCTAAAATCTCATAATATCCCCATGGACGAGATACCCGTTGATGATCCTGGGTTACTTGATGATGATCTTTACTTAAAGAACTCACCAAATCCTTAACCTGTTGTGAATATTGCTTGTCTGCTACTAAAACAGCATCTTGGGTTGCAACAATAATTTGATCTTGAACCCCGATTGCAGTGACCAAAATGTCGGTACTATGAATCAAGCAATTCGTACTCTGCTGAGCAATAACTTTTCCAGTCACCGTATTTCCGTCTTGATCCGGTATGTTTGCATCGGCAACTGCAGACCAACATCCTAAATCACTCCATTGCATGGAAACAGGAATAACAGCCGCTTTATTTGTCTTTTCCATAATCGCATAATCAATCGACTCTGCCTCACAACGCGAAAAGCATTCTAAATCAAGACGTAAAAAATCATGATGATGCTGGGCTTTTGAAACTGCTTGCTGACTAAAATAATAAATATCCGGCTGGTATTCGGCCAATTCCTGGAGATAGACACCAGCACGACATACAAACATGCCACTATTCCAAAAATAATTGCCACTGGCGATAAACTCTTTTGCCATCTCAATGGCTGGTTTTTCTCTAAAACTTAAAACTTGCTGCACCTTGTCGGTTAAGGACATACCCGCCTCTATATAACCATATCCTGTTTTAGGGCTATCAGGCTCAATACCAAAAGTAACTAGAGCTTGATGCTCGGCCGCAAATTGCGCCCCGATCAACATCGCTTCTCGCCATGCCTGATCATCGGCTATCCAATGGTCTGAAGGCAGTACTAACATCATTGCATCTGGGCCGGCAATTTGCGATAAATAATGCGCAGCACAGGCAATCGCCGGAGCCGTATTGCGGGCACAAGGCTCCAGCAGATAAGTCATTGAATGGGTAAAATGATTTAATTGATCCTGGCAAAGAAAATAATGAGCGTCATTACTCACAATAAGAGATTGAGTACTTACCAAGTTCTGAGCTCTTTTCACGGTTTGCTGTAAAAGGGATAATTCTCCGTTTAAGGCCAGAAATTGTTTCGGATAATTTTTACGAGATAACGGCCATAAACGAGTTCCAGAACCTCCAGCTAGGATAACAGGATAAAAAGTAGTCGTCATAAGGTCCCATGTTATGGCATAATTTGGCGCATTCTAACAGTATTTTTGACCTAAAAAAAGGTAACTTCTCGATAAGATCTAGACAGAAACCCTGGCTACATTTTCAGGCATCATTCAGTTAAATGGTAAAATACCCTGCCTAGCCCCTGCGACTGGTCAGCAGGGTCGAGTAAAGGGTTCAAAATTTCTGGATTCCGCCGGCAAATCTCGGCACGTAGTAAAAAATGATTTCCTTTAACTTCCTGGTCTGTCCGTAAAATTTAACGAGCTTTTTTTACTTAGGCTTATTGAACATGTTATAAGATAGCTAAATTCTTCATGGAGACTTTTACATTATGAAAAAAGCGGTAGTCTTACTGTCTGGAGGTCTGGATTCAACGACTTGTCTGGCTTTAGCAACCTCCAAAGGTTTTTCCTGTTATGCACTAAGTTTTGCTTATGGACAAAGGCATTCTGCTGAGCTGCTCGCCGCGCAGCGTATTGCACAACATTATAAAGTGGCCAAACATCATATCGTTACCTTAGATACAGAACTGTTCCGCAATTCCGCTTTGACTAATTCCAACTTGGAAGTACCTGCTTTTCAGGAGAGCTCTGAGATTCCCGTTACTTATGTTCCTGCTCGCAATACAATTTTCTTGTCAATGGCCTTAGGTCTTGCTGAATCCATAGGGGCACGAGATATCTTTATCGGCGCAAGCTCTGTTGATTATTCACATTATCCGGATTGTCGTCCCGAATTTATCGATGCATTTCAAACTTTAGCCAATTTGGCAACCAAAGCTGGGGTCACTGGGGATCATTTTTCCATTCACGCGCCCTTACAGCACTTGAGTAAGGCACAAACCATTCAATTGGGGACAAGCCTAGGCGTAGACTATAGCTTAACGGTTTCATGCTATCAGGCAAATGATGCTGGCCAAGCTTGCGGAGAATGCGACAGTTGTACGTTTAGACGACGTGGTTTTATCGGAGCTGGAGTTGCTGACCCTACCTTATACCGTCATTCATCTCACCAAAGTAATATCGATTAAAGACAGGTATTGATAGGCCCTAACTGATAACTAAGACTCACGGACGAACAATAATTGCTCGTTAAGGATAAATAAAGAAAAATGTGAAAATTTTTTATACTATTGGTGCCAAAAAATCAAATAATTTTACACTTTTGTTACAACAAATTGAGCATTTTTGATTCACATGTAGCAAAAACATTGCTATCATCCGCCGTGATTTATAACCTTGGAGTAAAACATGGCATTAACAAAAATTCAGAAAAAAAAAATCAGTAATTTCTTCAGTGCAGTTGGTTATGCGCCAGCTACTGCCTTTAACTTTATTACTAACTTAATATTAGGCTCTACTGAAACAGATAAAGATACCGGTCAATCTGTGAAGAAGCCTGGTTTAATTGGCTTATTAGCTGATGGTATCAAATCTTTAGTTGGCTTATTAGCTGATGGTCTCAAGACTGTTACTCGTGCAGCTGCTGACTTTTTAGTTGCGCATAAGAAAGCGATTGCTGTTGCTGCTTGGACTTCTTTAGCTGTTGCTGGTGCTGCTGCCCTTACTTTATTCTTGTGGCCTGCTGCTTTAACTGCTGTTGCTTCATTCTCCGTCTACGGTATTTCGATTGCAGGTATCGCTGGCGCTAACGCTCTTGCACAAATCGGTGTTGCTTCTGCATTATCTTTTGCAGCTACTTCTACCCTAGCTTATGTTGGTGCTGCTGCTGGCAATTTTGTTAAATGGGTTGCAGGCTGCTGCAAAAAGGCTAGTGCTAGCCGCAAACCTTTAGTGATTCATACAGCTAATGAAGATGAGCAAGATGACCTGTTAGTAACAACAGTTCCTAGCCCATTAGGCAATTTAGGTTCTTCTAAAGTTGAAAGGAAAGAGCAAAAAGAAGCGGACGTGTTAAACTTTAAACCACTTCTTTCATCAAAACCTACTGTTACTGCTAAAAAATCCGAAGAAGATTTACTTAGTCTGGACGAAGAAGCTGCTCACACACCTGCACGTAAGCTTTCAGGCAGCCAGCAATAATTAGGTTGCGTGAAAATTACTGCTAAACGCGGCCTAGGCCGCGTTTTTTTTTGTACACGCAAAAGAGTGGCAACTCATTTTAAATCTGTGGGAATACCGCATTGTATGGTGCGCTTGATTCCAAAACGGGCCTATAATTAAGACTCTCGCAATAACTCAGCTACCTACAGCATTTATCACTCATATACGTTATAATCTGTCATTTAACACAAGCGGGTAACTCATTGATGGCGAAACAACGTAAAATGCTGGTAACCAGCGCCTTACCTTATGCAAATGGCCATTTACATCTTGGTCATTTGGTCGAACACATTCAAACGGATATCTGGGTACGCACCCATAAAATGTCGGGCATTGAGTGCATCAGCATTTGTGGCGATGATGCGCATGGGACCCCAATTATGTTGAAAGCAGAGCAAATGGGGATTACACCTGAAGCGTTGACTGCTGAAATTAAGTTAAGCCATGAACAAGACTTCAAAGCCTTTGCCATTGATTATGATTGCTATCACACCACCCACTCGCCAGAAAACCAAGCATTGGCTTCAGCGATTTACGAGGCATTGCAAGCAAATGGCTCAATAATTAAAAGAACCATACGCCAGGCTTATGACCCCGTAAAACAAATGTTTTTGCCAGATCGTTATGTCAAAGGAACCTGTCCCAAATGCGGTGCTAAAGATCAATATGGCGATAACTGTGAAGTATGTGGTGCAACCTACTCCCCGACGGATCTAATCGATGCGGTATCTGCTATTTCTGGTGCCAAACCTATAGAAAAAGATTCAGAGCATTACTTCTTTGATTTACCTCGTTATGAGCATCTCTTAAGAGAATGGACCCGTAGTGGTCACTTGCAAGCAGAGGTAGCGAACAAACTGGATGAATGGTTTGCCGCCGGATTAAAGCAATGGGATATTTCGCGCGATGCGCCCTATTTTGGATTTGCTATTCCTGGGACTACAGACAAATACTTCTATGTGTGGCTTGATGCCCCTATTGGCTATATGGCCAGTTTTAAAAAATACTGTGATGAGAAAAATATCTCCTTTAGTGAATTTTGGGATAAAGACTCCACAACCGAATTGTACCACTTCGTAGGTAAAGACATTGTTTACTTTCATGCTTTATTTTGGCCCGCCATGCTTGCTGCCAGTGGTCATCGCATGCCCACAGCAGTTTATACCCATGGCTTTTTGACAGTTGACGGCCAAAAAATGTCAAAATCACGTGGGACTTTCCTTGAAGCGCGTACTTATTTACAGCATTTACATCCTGAATACCTGCGCTATTATTTTGCGGCCAAACTCAATGGCCGTGTTGATGATTTGGATTTAAATTTTGATGATTTTATCAATCGCATCAACGCCGATTTGGTCGGTAAAGTGGTCAACATCGCCAGTCGTTGTGCCGGTTTTATTAATAAACGTTTTGATAACCGCCTCAGCGACCGCTTAAGTGATCCGCAGCTGTATGCAGAACTGCTGGAAATGCGCGCAGAGATCATAGAATCTTTTATTTCTCGTGATTACGCACGCGCTATTCGTGACATCATGGATTGTGCTGATAAAGTGAATCAGTACATTGATATGAATAAACCCTGGGTTTTGGCAAAAGAAGAAGGACGTTTATCTGAAGTTCAAGACATTTGCACCATGGGAATTAATTTATTTCGCATCCTGATCACTTATTTAAAGCCGGTATTGCCGCAGATGGCAAAAGCCGCGGAAGACTTTTTGAATTGTGAACCGCTTGCTTGGGATGCAATCGATCATCCTTTATTAAATCACCATCTCAATATTTTCCAGCCTTTAATGGTGCGTGTTGAAAAGGAAAAAATACAAGCCATGCTGGAGCAATCCAAACAGGTGTACAATGGCCTCAGTTAAAGAAATTGACGCGCTTTTGCCGCAAACTCAATGCGGTGAATGCGATTTTCCTGGTTGCTTACCCTATGCTGAAGCCTTGGCTCAAGGGACAACCACGATTAATAAATGTCCTCCTGGAGGAGTTGCCACCGTCAAAGCGTTAGGCGCTTTATTGCAGGTTGACCCAACTCCTTATTTGGCAGACGCACTTGCAAATACTCGCGCGCCATCGGTTGCAGTCATTCGTGAAGCAGAATGTATTGGTTGTACCAAATGCATCAAAGCGTGCCCAGTTGATGCAATTATTGGCAGTGGCAAATTAATGCATGCAGTAATCGACCATGAATGTACCGGTTGTGGTTTGTGTGTCGCACCCTGTCCAGTAGATTGCATTGAGATGGTTAGTTTACCGGAGGTACACTACGATAAAGATTTGGCACGCACACGTTTTCACGCGAAACAAAGCCGTTTATTGCGCGAGGAACATGAAAAGCAACAAGCTTACAGAGAAAAACGTCAACTTGCTTTGAAAGCGGATAAAACTCAAGACATACATGCTAAGCAAGACTACATTCAACAAGCATTGGCACGTGTTAAAGCGAAAAAATTATGAATAAGCTAAAACGTCGAGAAATTTTTGTACGCTTTCGCGCGCAAAATCCTCATCCAACGACTGAATTAGTTTATCATTCTTCTTTTGAATTATTAATCGCGGTCATTTTATCAGCCCAAGCAACGGATACTGGGGTAAATAAAGCAACTGCTAAATTATTTCCTGTTGCAAACTCGCCTCAAGATATTCTAGATTTGGGGCTGGAACAATTAAAAGAATATATTAAATCAATAGGTCTTTATAACAGCAAAGCACAAAATATTATGAAAACCTGTGCTTTGCTGGTTAATAAGTATGATGGAAATGTTCCCAATAAACGTGAAGAATTGGAGTCTCTACCTGGAGTGGGGCGCAAAACTGCCAATGTCATTCTCAATACAGCCTTTGGCGAACCCACTGTTGCAGTAGACACGCATATTTTTCGAGTGGCCAATCGGACTGGACTTGCTAAAGGGAAAACTCCTCTAGCGGTGGAAAAAGCACTCATAAAAAACATAGAGCCTGAATTTTTAAAAGATGCCCATCATTGGCTGATTTTGCATGGACGATACGTGTGTACGGCACGAAGCCCTCATTGCAAGACATGCATCATCCAGGATCTTTGTGAGTACCCAGATAAGAATTTATAAGATAAAATTTTCTTCTCTATTCTCTATCAGGGAAGAAGATCACCCTCACCCCTACCCCTCTCCCACAAGTGGGATAGGGGAGATTGCATAATTGATGGTTGTGAAAAGTTTCTCCACTGTCATTAAGCTAAAAATATCCCTTCTCTCCATGGGGAGAAGGTGCCCGTTAGGGCGGATGAGGGTTGGATAAAAATATAAGTTACGGACAACAACAATGAAAGAAAGCGATAAAAAAACTTTTATAAATTTCATTTTATTAAAATTTTACCAATTTTTATCAAAGGAAGATAACGTCACTAAAAGAACATATCTGTATGATTTCGCTCAATTCACCCAGGAAATAAAACCTGGAGATGTACTCTTAGTAGAAAGTCATACACGTATGGGCAATATTATTCGCCTTATTTCCGAAAGCACCTGGACGCACGCCGCTTTATATATTGGGCGTCTTGAGGAGATTACAAATCCGTCTTTACGTGAAATAGTACAAAAAAATTCTCCAAATCTGACTTCAGATCAGCTCATCATAGAAAGTGTCCTTGGCGAAGGAACTCGAATTTCGTGTGTTGATGAATATAAAAATGATCACATCCGCATTTTAAGACCGTCCTTACTGCTTCCCGAGGATAAAGAAAAAGTGATTGCTGCCGCCATTCATAAAATTGGCAAGTACTACAGTTTAAGACATCTTTTTGATCTGGCACGCTTTATTTTTCCTTGGAGTTTTTTTCCTCGTAAATGGCGCTCTTCTTTATTCCAGCACAATATGTTGCAACCCACAGAGGATATATGCTCTTCGATGATTGCTCATGTGTTTCAATCAGTAAACTACCCTATTTTGCCGCTTATAAAAAAAGATAAAACAGGCTATGCATTAATCCACAGAAATCCCCGTCTTTATACCCCAAGTGACTTTGATCTTTCCCCCTTTTTTGATGTGATCAAATATCCAATCTTACCCCTGCAAAAGGGTCAAACTTATCATGACTTACCGTGGAAGAAACAATTAATCAGTGATGATATTGGAGTCGTTGAGCTGAAAGATAAAGAATAACTCACTTTGTTTTTGACATATTGATCTTAATAGAATCGTAACAACATGTTATGTTCCTGCGCTTCATGAGAAAAAGACTAGCATTTCTAAATTTTTACCCCTACAATAAAATTTCGTTGTTGCAGGGAGAGCAAACATATGAACTGGTGGACATCTACCGTTAATGGGGCCAAATCATTTGGCAATGGAGCAACATGGGTTTGGAACAATGCACCGATAAAGCAAACCATAGCCTATGCTGCAAATACAGCATTTTATGTAGTGGAGCAAGTTTTAGCTTTACGGGAGGCAATTCCTGCTGTAGTTACTCCGCCGGTGATGAAAATTGTCAATGGCGCAGGAAATATTCTTTTCTATGATGTTTTACCCGTAGCCACAGTACATTTTGTCAACAACGGAATACAAAGCTACGTTCGCCAAAGCTATCCAGAAGATTCAACAACAGGGCTTTCACCCTACTCCTTAGTTTTACCGACATTGGCTTTAATCAACTATGGAGTTCAGGCTTATACCTACAGACAAGCCCCTAAAATAATTGCACATACTCTGGCGCTTGATGTATTTGGTTCTTCAGCTTTTAATGAACACAAAGGAAAACAGACTCCCCCGCCTCCAACCCTCTGCGGGGAAACAGAAGAAGATTGTAATTTTAAACGTAAATTTAAAGGTTCTCTGCGTGAGCCTTTAGTATTGATGCTTAATGATGTCTTACTTTGGGGAATTAGCAAACTTCCTTATGGTGGCGAACAAATTTCTTGGATATTAGCCATCTACTTTTATGGTGAATATATTACGCGTATGGCAACACCAGAACGCTGCGAGCGCCATAAGGCCATGAAGTCGGAATCCATATTATCTTTGGGTTTAACATACACCGCGGCTTCAACTTTGATGGAGTATGGGCTTGAATCCACCGTGGGAATGCCTCCCTATCTTTATCTCAGAACCTTACGCCATTTATTACTTTTGGCACATATTAATCTTGCATCACACATGTCTTTACCCTTAGTTCGATCCGCAAAAGGAGCAATCCCTGTCGATCCTTTGGTTATTTTTGATCGTACGAAACGATTTGCTGTTGATGTGGTGTTTGCAGGATTGATGAAAAGAATACCTATTGATTTTAAACAACCACCAGGGTCAAAGCCATTCATCCCTCTATCAACTGTTTTTAAATTCTTAACGAACATACTTGAAAGTGATTTAGAGCAAGTACAAGTGACACAACCAGGTTTTTTCAAGAAAACGGCAAGAGTTCTTTTACCCAATATGTTTCTTAGCCCTAAAAATGCAGTCAATGATCCGGTGATTAAGCAATTTTGGCCTGACATACGCAGTGATTTACTCTACATTCTGGAAATAGTCGAAGCAGCAAAACCCGTTAAATCACTAACGACAGCGCATAAGCCTATTGCAGCCACAGTCAAATATACACTTCCAGTTTTATTAAACTACCGCTTTGGTTTACCTATAAAATTATCTGAATTTCTATTATCCTTGAGTAAAAAGGAAGACTTTTGGACGTTTGTTACTGCACTTAAATTATGGCTTGAACGAAATAATGTGGCTTACGAGGTCATCTTGGCAAAAGGAAATTCGAAAGTGGGTTTACATGAAACAGGTAAGATCATTGAGCTGCCTCCTGAGTCTCCAACTAAAGTGCTGCCTCCTGCAGATGATTTAAAAACAGTAAGAGCGCCAACGGTGACTGATGCGAAACGATTAATTTCCCAAAAACCTAGGTCTTTAATCACAGCAAACAGCTTATTTTCTACCAAACAGCGCCCTAAGCTCGTAGGCAATGCCGGTAGCCTACCATCAAACAATGAAGAACTATCTTCCTCGCAATCAACACAGGAATATGCTTCACTCGAAAACAACTGATGAATTAAGGTGATTAAAGAATGCCTGCAGCAATCCTGATTCTTTTCATCACCTTAATTGGAATTGCTATTCGCAGAATGAGTCAGGTCATCATTCCCATTTGGCTGTTAACCACGGTAGGTGCTGCTGTCGCGCTATTATTGCGGCAAATCACTCCAATTCATGCAATTGCAGCAATTGAACCGGATGTGATGCTCTATCTGTTTGGGGTTTTTTTCATCGCCCAAGCAGCCGAAGACAGTGGTTACTTAGAACAGCTAACCGATAAAATATTTTTTCATGCCCACACAGGAAAACAGGCTTTATTCGTTATTTTATTTATTCTTGGCTTAAGTGCTTCCTTGCTTATGAATGATACAATTGCCATCATCGGTACCCCCATTATTATTCAATTGTGTCAATCTAATAAAAGGTTAATTAAACCTCTACTTTTTGCACTGGCTTTTTCAATCACCATAGGCAGTACGCTCACTCCCATCGGTAATCCACAAAATTTATTGATTGCTGTAAAAGCAAACATGCCATCGCCTTTTTTTCAATTCATAAGACTCTTGGCGATACCCACTGTAATAAATCTTATCATTACTTATTTTTTTATTTATTTTTTATATAGAGATATCTTAAATGAACCTATAGAAAAGCCTATTCCAAAGCCTGTCAATGATCATCATACAATGACCCTTGTTAAATTGAGCTTAATCATTTTCTTTTTGCTAATCACCCTTAAAATAATTTTTGAATCCCTACAATCACCTATCCACTTGAATTTTAGTTACCTGGCACTTATCTCCTCCTTGCCGATTTTTTTTAGTAAACTCCGATGGGAACTCCTCAAACGGTTGGATTGGGGCACTTTGATTTTTTTCGCGAGTATTTTTATTCTGATGCAAAGTGTATGGGATAGTGGTTTCTTGCAAACGCGGATCAATCATTCTCAACTTTCTGTGACCGCCGTTCCTGTTATATTGATAATCAGCATCATTCTAAGCCAATTTATTTCCAATGTGCCGTTGGTAGTCTTATATTTACCTCTACTCCTGCACCATTCTGTTTCTGATTCAAGTCTGTTGGCTTTAGCGGCAGGAAGTACGATTGCAGGCAATTTATCAATTTTAGGAGCAGCAAGTAATATTATTATCATTCAAAACTGTGAAAAAAGAAGCGTTAGAGGCTTTGGCTTCTTTGAATTCATAAAAATCGGCGCTCCTCTTACTTTGGTGAATATTTTAATTTATGCCTATTTTCTATAAAAAAATTCCGTTTTTAACCCCATATAATCTGTGTCTTAAGCAAAACTGGCCAACTATTGCCATATTAAATGCAATGGTGTTATATTTACGCGCGAATTAGTTGATTACAGGGCAATTATTAGCACAGGCCAAGGAAAAATTATGGAAATCCGATAAATATGAATCAATCATTGCCTTCACAGCGTTCACGCTGTTTTTTGTTTCTAACCGTAGGTGTAATTACCACCCTGATTTTATTAATCAATGTCTCTTTCAAAATTGTACTGATTCAAGGGCTAATATTTTCTGTAAATGGTTTAATCTGCCCACTTATAGCAGGCTTGTATTTATTAGCATTAAGAAATTGCACGATTAAAGAGCAAAGACACATGCTCAATATGTCGCTAATGACGTTGTATCTCTATTGTATTGGCGTTTATGTCCTAATCAATTTGCCTGCAGCGGAGTACATGCATGATAATCCAGTGTATCAAATTATTTTTGAAGACATACCTAAAAAGTTTTTTGCAACTACGATTGCTTTTGCCTTGAGTTTTTACCTACCCCATCTCTTGGTTAATCCTAAATACAGTAAAACCTCACCCACTCCCAAACAATGCATGCTTCTAGCAGTATTAGGTGGCATCAGTTTTTTTGGGCTGGACTTTTTTCTCTTATTTTCAGGAACTCATCTTCAAAGTTTCAAACAAATTTTTATTGATTCATTGATGATTGCCTCGCTTATACTACTCGTTATCGGTGTTTTCTATCTGACTTTATTATTGAAATACCAAAACTTATTTTTTCCTGAACGAGGCAGAGAAGAGTTACCCTTATATCATTACTTTATTTGTATTGCGATTGTGGTCATGCTTATTTGTTTAGCATGTGAATACAGAATAGTAACCATTATCAATAAATACATGGTGCTCTCGGCAAGTTCATTATTTTTTCCCATTACCCTGGCAATTAGTACTATTCTCGGTGAGCTTTGGGGTTATCGAGTCAATCTAAAATTATGTCTGATACTGATTGCCACCCAATTTACCTTCGATGTTTTACTAATGGGGATTGTAGCCTTACCCTCTCCAACATTTTTTAATTTGAATCCTTTCTACAACTACATTATGTTGAAGCGATTACCCACTGCTTCTCTGACCTTGTTTATTGGGTTTATCAGTAATGCCATGCTGCTCCATTATTTGAAAAACTCCAAATGGAACTTTCATCGTCCCTTACGTATTTTAATCGCTAATTTTTGTTCTACTTCTTTATTATGTTTGATTGACTATAGTTTACTATTCGGTGGCATCTATCCTTATGATCAAATTATTAATTTAGTAGCAAATGTTTGGCATTATAAATTATTAATGGCCTTGATTTTTCTACCATTTATTCTGTGGTTCTGTGCTTATATGGAAAAAAACAAGTCATTGGCTTTGCAGTATGATTGATGCGCGAAATCCAAGGATTTTGACGTCATCCAAGAGCAATGAGGGATCTCCTCATACTAATCACCGTGCTACAATGTGGAGCTCCCTCACTACTGCGGGATGACGAGGTTAGGAAGTGTATTTGAATTATGGTGGAAAGTCAGATTTGAGCTTAGGTTGAACGATGAGCCCAATGTGACTTTCCAGTCATATCGCGTGAGTACTTATTTTTTCACCGGTCTCTTCCAGCCATAAACCGTTTTCTGTTTTGATTCAGTGAGTGTCAACTCACCAGGAGGAACGTTTTTACGAATAGTACTGCCCGCGCCTATAGTTGCATAGGCACCAACTGTTACTGGGGCAACGAGCTGTGTATCTGAACCAACAAAAACGCCATCCTCAATAATGGTTTTATGTTTGTTCACCCCGTCGTAATTGCAGGTAATCGTACCAGCCCCCACATTAACTTGTCTTCCAAGAGTCACATCACCCAAATAGCTTAAATGACTTGCCTTAGAGCCCTCATCAAAAACAGCCTTTTTGGTTTCAACAAAATTACCTATCTTACAGTGCGGAGCCAACTCGGTGCCCGTTCTTAAGCGAGCAAAAGGGCCAATAGTACAATCATTAGCAATGGCACATCCTTCTAATACACTATTAGCATAAATCTCACAACCCGCTCCCAAACTCACATCGGTGAGTACGCAATTAGGTCCTATAGAACAGCCATCGCCGAGCACTACTTTTCCTTTAAATACGCAATTAATGTCAATGAATACGTCTTTACCACAGACTAACTCACCACGCACATCAAAGCGATTGGCGTCAGCAAGCATCACACCTTGTTGCAATAATTGTTCTGCATGCCGTACCTGCCATATGCGTTCTAACTGCTGCAATTGCAATCGGTTATTTACACCTTGAATTTCTGCGCTATCATTTACACTCAGTGTTTTAATTGGAGTTTGACTGGCAACCGCTAAAGCAATAATTTCTGTAAGATAATACTCAGACTGAGCATTATCATTGCTCAATTTGGGCAACCAAGAAGCCAGATCATCAGATAGTGCACAACATATCCCAGAATAAATTTCTTTTATATTCTTTTCTTGCTCATTTGCATCTTTTTCTTCTACAATGATGGAAACTTCACCTTGGTTGTCTCTAATAATACGTCCAAGACCGCTAGGATCTTCGAGATGAGCAACCAAAAGTGCCAAAACGGATTTATAGGAATTTGCTGTATGGCTGCATTCGATTAAAGCATGCAACGTATTTGCTTGAATAAGCGGTACATCAGCAGATAAAACAAGTACTTGTGTTTGTGGTGGAATAAAAGGTAAGGCTTGCATGACTGCATGTCCAGTACCCAATTGTTCTGCTTGATATACCCAATTCACAGGTAAGTCAGGGAGTGAGTTCTTAAGTTGTTCACCACCATGACCGTATATAACATGAATTACATCAGGATTTAGTTGTTGTGCGGTTTCTACTACCCGAGTCAACATAGGCTTCCCAGCAATTTGGTGAAGTACTTTAGGGGTACTAGAATACATTCGTTTGCCTTGTCCTGCAGCTAAAATAATAATTTGTAAGTTCATGGAGTTATGAATTCCTAGGTTAAGCACAATGACAGCCATGCGATGAAAAGTCTGTCTCAATAGTACAGGTATGATAACTAAATTACAGTTCAAGGAGTAGAGCGATGACCATATTTGTTAGAACCGTCCAAGCACTTATTGACCGAGTTTTGAATAAATCAATTGAAGATTCAATTGCTGATGATAATGGGATGTTATATGGATTGTTTCGAGATACCAAACATTCAGAACAACAAAGAAATATAACCCGTACTCTGCAAAAATTAGTTGCAGACTTTGTCCCAGAAGATACAGATAAAAAAAATTTAGCAGCCTTGCAATTACTCATTAGCGACGTAGATAGCGCAGTTGAAAGTATGCGTGCAAAAAAATCATGGAAGCGCGGTGATTTGAATGACACTTTAAGTAAACTCAATTCAACCCTAGATCGATTCTACCGTTGTCTTGTGGAGAAATCTGAGAAAAATGAGAAAAGCGAGAACGGTGAGAAAGCATTTACTTTTATCGATGTCGCTGATGATGATGATCCGTTTAATCTACTTTGTGCTCATGCAGCTTATTATTTGGGCGAACACATTATTTGTCCACCAGAAGAAGGAATGCTCGCGAAAATATATGAAAAAGTAACCAATTCCATTAGTAACTCTACCGCAATAGAAATCAGAGCCAAAAAGGAAGAGTGCCTGATGAAAAATATTCTCATCTGTAAGAAAAAACTGGGCGGTTTAGATCCAGATAAACCGGATTACAAAAGTTTGCGTAAGACATTTGTTATTGAAGCAATACAAGCCATTCATAGAGAGAATGCTGAAATTTGTGAAGAGTCCAAACCAATTGACTCGATACCGGTGCAAGTCACTTTGATTGCCGTTGCACGTGTAAAAGCACCAACTATAAAACCAAGTCGTGGCCGATTAAAAGTTGCGATGGACAATGCGTTTGAGGAAATTGAAGCCAGAGCACACGATAAAAAAGAAAAGGAAGAAGAGAAAGTAGCGTTATCACTTTAATTATTTGGTCTTAAAAAAATCCCATCTCCCCCGGGATGGGAAAATTTTGTTGAGTCGTCCCCTGGCCTGGGGCCAAAAATATTTCACTATGAAGTCAATTCACCACAAAGATCTGTTTCCATAAGCTTTTTTATTTCTAAAATTTCTAATCGCTTACTCAGCAAATACAATAATTTGCAATGAGCTGCCTCTGGGGTCATGTCATGACCGCTAATCACCCCCGCTTTCTTTAAAGAATGTCCGGTAGCGTATTGACTCATTTCCACCCCACCTTGTTGGCATTGGGTGCAATTAACAATGATCACCCCACGTGCACAAGTATCCTTGAGTAATTTTAAAAAACGAGGATCATTATTTTGTGCATTACCTGCACCGTACGTCTCGAGGATTAAACCGCATAAAGACTGATTTAAAATATAAGTCAAAACCTCCGTAGCGAACCCCGGGAATAACCTGAAATTGGCAATAAACTGTGGCTCTATTGTTTGTAAATGAAAGGGCTTTTGCGGTCGTTTCAGCAACAAGCTTTTGTGAACTTTTATTTCAATCCCAATAGACGCTAGATGGGGGTAATTCGGAGAATCAAACGCTTTAAACCCTTGTGAACTAATTTTTTGTGAGCGATTACCGCGTAACAGATGTTGATTAAAATAAATACATACTTCGTGTATGGGCTGATTCGCACAAAGCCATAAGGAAGTGATCACATTATCGATTGCATCATTACGTACTTCAGATAAAGGAATCTGTGAACCGGTAATAATGACTGGTTTACCTAAGTTCTCCAACATAAAGGATAAAGCCGATGCAGTGTAAGCCATAGTATCCGTGCCATGAAATACAACAAAGCCATCAAAATAGGCATAACTGTCCGCTATATCACGTGCTATTCGATTCCAGTCGTACACCGTCATATTCGAAGAATCAAGCAGCGGATCATATTCTTTTATCGAATATTCGGGCATGTCTTCATGTTTGAGCAAAGGAATCTGTTGCAAAGCAGCTTCTACATAACCCGCAGCTGGCTCATAACCATTTTCTGTCTTAATGCTACTAATTGTCCCGCCCGTATTGATGATTAAAATTCTCTTTTTCATATGCTTCAAACTCAAAATATTTGTCCCAATTATATACGTTTATTGAATCCAGGGTAGGGTCATGCATACTGAGGGATTCTAATCTATGTATATGACCGTATGTGTCAACCGAAAATCGTGCGCCATTTAGTGAGTATAGAAATGATTTATGATTCTCGCTCTTAAGCCTATACCTAACCATGCTTTTTCGGGTTCGGATTTGGACAGGCACCATTTACGTTAATAGAAATAAGATGGATTTTGTTGAGTAGTTACCTTTTTTCAATAATAATTACAGATTTAATTGCCAAGCTCTCGCAGTTTATGGAAAAATCAAGCTATTAGCGGTTTAATCTAAACAGTGACATCATGGTGATTGATCGTGCCGGTTATCGGTTGAATGTAGGTATTATCCTTGTCAACGCACAGAATAGGGTTTTTTGGGGTAGAAGGACTGGTCATGATGCATGGCAATTTCCGCAGGGCGGCCTGGCTGCTGGTGAAACATCATTAGAAGCAATGTTTCGGGAATTGCATGAAGAAGTAGGTTTGGATAAGGAAGATGTTGAAGTGATTGGCTCTACCAAACGCTGGCTTAAATACAGACTTCCTAAACAATATCTGCGTCATGGCAGCGAACCTTTAGTGATTGGACAAAAACAAAAATGGTATTTGTTAAAGCTCGTTGCCAGTGAGCAGAAAGTCAAACTGGATCTGAGTGACTCACCAGAATTTGACAGCTGGCGATGGGTTGATTTTCATGAGCCAGAAGGACAGGTTATTTTTTTTAAACGCCAAGTGTACTCGCAGGCATTAAAAGAATTAGAACCTTTATTGAAAAAGAATCGTCGTTCCCCCTATGGCATTAAACGAAAAAAGAGAACATAGGACAGCTGCGATTTAAAAATGTTGGTGAACGATTGAATTTGAGCATAGATTGAACGAAAATCGTACGGAGTATTTCTCGCAGCGATTTTATTCAAGATATACTCGATACAGCCGTTCCTTAATAGGGTGACCATTTACAGAAGAGGTAATCATAGGCATAGATGCTCAAAGTACTTAAACGGATAGTTCAAGAAGTCACTACAGCAAAGCAGCTTTCCGAGGCGCTTGTCATTTTAGTGCAACAAATAAATAAAGCCATTAATGCGGAGGCCGCTTCCGTTTACCTCATCGATACCAAACACGCTGAATATGTCCTTATTGCAACAGAAGGTTTAAACAAGCAAGCACAATTTCGAGTTCGTATCTCATTTGATAGTGGCCTTGTAGGCCTTGTTGGTCGGCGGGAAGAGCCTATAAATCTTGAAGATGCCCCTGCCCATCCTGACTTTTATCATAATCCGCTATTGGGCGAAGAGCATCTTAAAGCATTTTTAGGCGTTCCTATTATTCAGCATCGAAAACTCTATGGCGTCCTCATTGTTCAACAAACAGAACAACGTTACTTCGATGATACAGAAGAATCTTTTTTAATTACCTTAGCGGCTCAACTTGGTGGAATTATAGCTCATGCAGAGGCAACAGGTGAGTTAGCGGAACTAACCCAACCCAAGCCTATGGGTGTTACTAAAAAAGTTGAAACCAGTACAACCGCTCTAGCAGGGATTGGCTCGGTCCCAGGTATTGGAATAGGTACTGCGGTGGTTGTATATCCGCAAGCAGATATTGATGCCGTGCCACAAAATCCAGTTGAGACTTTGGATGAGGAAATTAATGCGTTTTACGAAGCTCTGGAGTCCACTCGTGAAGACATGCACCGCTTAAGTAGGCGCATGAAGTCGGTTGTCGGGGAAGAAGAACATGCCCTGTTTGACGTTTATTTACGTATTTTGGATAAAGACAGCCTAGGTGTTGAAGTGGAACACATCATTCGTAAAGAAAAAATTGGAGCCCAGGCTGCTTTAGCTACTGTAATTAAAAAACACATAGCCCAATTTGAAAATATGGAGGATTCCTATCTTAGAGAGCGAGCCAGTGATTTCCGCGATTTGGGACGTCGTGTTTTAGCAGCACTACAGTGGTCACAACAAGAAGAGATTGTATACCCTAAAAGGACCGTTTTGGTTGGCGAGGAAGTAACCGCAGCAGCATTGGCTGAGGTTCCTGAAGGATACCTGGCGGGAGTTATATCAGCCAAGGGTTCTAATAACTCGCATGTTGCTATTTTAGCGCGCGCCTTAGGTGTTCCCACAGTTATGGGTGTTCGTGGTTTAAAATTAGATTTAATTTCCCGACGCGCCATTGTTGTTGATGGGTATTATGGACAAGTTTATATTTCCCCATCGAAATCCGTACTTGCAGAATTCAAACTTCTGGAACAAGAAGAACAGGCACTAAACCAGAGTCTGATCAGTTTAAGGGATAAGCCTGCGGAAACTACCGACAACTATAAAATTTCTCTGCAAGTAAACACCGGCTTAGCCATGGACGCTGGTTTATCCATGAGCGTCGGAGCTGAGGGTGTGGGTTTATACCGTTCGGAAGTTCCTTTTATGAGTCGGGATCATTTCCCTTCAGAAGATGAGCAAACCATTATTTATCGGCAAACATTGAAAGCCTTCGCTCCCCGTCCCGTAACCATGCGAACTTTGGATATTGGTGGCGATAAAGTACTCCCCTATTTTCCTGTAGAAGAAGATAACCCCTATTTAGGATGGAGAGGAATTCGGGTCACCCTAGATCATCCTGATGTCTTCTTGATGCAAGTGCGCGCGATGATGCGTGCAAGCGAAGAGTTGAATAATTTGCGGATCATGTTACCTATGGTCACCAATTTAAGCGAAGTTGAAGAAGCTTCTTATCTTATTGATCAAGCGTTTACAGAATTGTTAGAAGAAGGTTGTGTCATCGAAAAACCAAAGTTAGGTGTCATGATCGAAGTTCCTGCCGCTGCTTATTTGGCACGGGAAATCGCCAAGCGAGTTGATTTTATCTCTGTAGGCAGCAATGATTTGACCCAATACTTTCTGGCTGTCGACCGGAATAATGCCCGCGTTGCCGGCCTTTATGATTCCATGCATCCAGCGATGTTGCGTGTTTTGCTGAAGGTAGTGGAAGGAGGTCATGCAGCAGGAGTGGAAGTGAGTATTTGTGGTGAAATGGCCAGTGATCCTTTAGCTGTGATTTTATTAGTCGCCATGGGTTTTGATACCTTAAGTATGAACTCTTCTAGTTTACCGCGTGTGAAATGGGTTATTCGTAATTTAGCCATTGCTAATGCGCGCAAGATTCTTGCCGAAGTATTGGAGTTCGAACACCCAGCGCAAATACGTTTTCATTTACAAAAGGCATTAGAGGAAGAAGGATTAGGCGGCCTCATCCGTGCTGGAAAGTCTTTATGAATAAGAATCTGATTGAATCCAATACTCTGGGTGCAACACAGCGAAACCTGCGCCATCCCGATGGCGTGGGTTCGGAAAAAAAGGAACTTAAAAAATATGCTAACCTTTCCGTACATTAACCCTGTAGCATTTTCAATAGGTCCAATACAAGTTCATTGGTACGGCTTAATGTATTTGATTGGCTTTGTCAGTGGCTGGTTACTCGCCCATTGGCGGAACAAGCACTATCACCTGGATTGGACTTCAGAACAAATCAGTGATTTGATTTTTTATGCGGCTCTTGGTGTCATTATTGGTGGCCGAATTGGTTATATGCTTTTTTATAATTTCCCGGAATTGATGCATGATCCCCTCTCTTTATTTAAAATATGGCAAGGAGGAATGTCTTTCCATGGTGGCTTGCTGGGTGTTGCTGTCGCCCTCTGGCTCTTTTCTCGCAAAAGTAAAAAATCATTCCTGGAAATAGGCGATTTTATTGCCCCCCTGGTCCCTATTGGTTTAGGTGCTGGGCGTATCGGCAATTTTATTAACGGTGAGTTATGGGGACGAGTGACCGATATGCCTTGGGGTATGGTATACAGTCATGTGGATAACCAGCCTCGTCATCCCTCTGAGTTGTATGAATTCGGTATGGAAGGAATTGGTTTATTTCTCCTTGTCTGGATCTATGCACGTAAACCTCGTCCCGCTGGACGGGTGTCCGCTGTTTTTTTAATGGGGTATGCAGTGTGTCGTATCATTGCGGAATTTTTCCGACAACCTGATCCACAGCTTGGCTATATTGCCTTTGGATGGTTGACTATGGGACAAATTTTATCAATCCCCATGTTATTACTTGGATTTTGGTTATGGTGGCTTAAACGATGAAAACTTATTTGAATTTATTAGAACATATCTTACAACACGGTACCCAAAAAACAGACCGAACAGGGACAGGAACCTTATCGGTTTTTGGGTATCAGATGCGATTTGATTTACGTCAAGGATTTCCTTTAGTGACTACCAAAAAATTGCATATGCGCAGTATTGTGCATGAATTACTTTGGTTTTTAAAAGGAGACACTAATGTTGCCTATTTAAATGAGAATGGGGTCACTATTTGGGATGAATGGGCTAATAGCGATGGAGATTTAGGGCCTATTTATGGCAAACAATGGCGAAATTGGCCAACCACAGATGGCCGTACGATTGACCAACTCAGTGATGTGGTGCAGCAAATCAAAACCAATCCTGACTCACGCCGTTTACTAGTCAGTGCCTGGAATGTTGGCGAGTTAGATCAAATGGCGTTAATGCCTTGTCATGCTTTATTCCAATTTTATGTGGCAGACAAGACGCTTTCGTGCCAATTGTATCAACGCTCTGCAGATGTGTTTTTAGGTGTACCTTTTAATATTGCATCTTATTCGCTACTCACTCACATGGTTGCCCAGCAATGCAATCTCAATGTGGGCGATTTTATATGGACTGGCGGCGATTGCCACTTATATCTCAATCATTTAGAACAAGCACGTACGCAATTAAGCAGAGCGCCATTACCCTTAGCTACATTAAATATCAAACGTAAACCACAGTCATTATTTGACTATGTTTATGAAGATTTTGAGTTCGTGAACTATCAATCTCATCCGGCCATCAAAGCGCCAATTGCGGTTTAAACTCTATTTGTAGGGGTTTCTCTCATTGATAAGCTTGATTTGGCGTAGGTTGGGCTAAAGCCCATAGCCGTCAAGCTAAGAAGTAGATTTTTGGTGTTAAGCGGTTGAATTAATTAGAAAAAAAGATAGAGTACCCTTTTAAATTTTTTCCTAGCCGGGAAATAAAAAGAAAAAGGGACTCTATGCTGTTAAACAAAATATCAAATTTGCCACAAAAAATCTTTAATTTTTTAACTAAAGAAGCGCGAACACTTGGTAAGGAATATGGATTTACCAAACGTCAATCAAAAGTAACCGCTTCATCATTTATAAAAGCGTTGATTGTAGGGAACCTTAATCCACACTTTAGTTTGGAGCAGTTGAGTAGTTTACTTAGGAAAGAAAAAATATCTATCACGAAACAGGGTATTCACGAGCGTTTTAACGAGGCAACGGTGAAGTGGTTAGCAGCACTTTCAAATGCTTGCTTAAACCATTTCAAGGCCGAAAAAATGTCTGCCATTAAAGGATTAAAAGGATTTAGCCATATCAATATTGTGGACAGCAGTACGATTTCTTTACCGAGTATTTTCAATACATTATTTAAGGGAAGTGGAGGAGCTGCCTCTGATGCTGCACTAAAAATTCAAGTCATGTTTGACTATCTTGAAGGACAAATCAAAGCATTGACTTTAACCGACGGATGTCATAATGACCAAGGCTTTGATCATTATTTTAGGGAAGTAGAAAAAGATGCACTTTATTTAATGGATTTAGGATATTTTAAACTGAGTTCCTTTCAGAAAATTATAGATGGAGGTGCTTTTTTTGTCACTCGCTTTCGCACTAAAACCACTTTGTTTCAAACCGATCATCAGCCGATTGATTTACTAAAAACACTTTCTAATGCAGGAGCTCTCTTTTCACAACCCGTACTTTTAGGAGCAAAAGACAAAATCCCCGTGCGAATTGTTGCAACACGACTCCCTTCTCAAATCGCCGAACAACGGCGACATAAGCTCAAAGAAGGATTGCGACGTCGAGGCATGAAGCCTAGTAAAGAAGCTCTCGCTCTGCAAGATTGGTCTATTTACATTACCAATACCTTAAAAACACAAATAACGGATGAGGATATACATCAAACATATGCCTTGCGATGGCAAATAGAGTTATTCTTTAAGTTAAGCAAATCTTTAATGAAAATAAATCACTTCCGCACTCATAAATCTACTCGATTACTCACTGAAATATATAGCAAATTTATTACAATGATGCTGTTTTTCTTATTATGTAATCCTGTCAGAATTCATCTTGCAAAAGACATTTCTTTTTATAAATCTTGTGCCTTGCTCCTCTTCAAATCCGCTTTACTGACCAAGGCGTTCTCTTCTCTCTATCGCTTAAAATTATTTATTGCTGATTTCTTTGAGGACCTTGCTCTCTTTGCCGTCAAAGAAACGAAAACTAAGTTTCTTGCCAACCCTTTTCCAGGAGATTGCTTTTAGCTCCGATTGCTTAGCTTGACGGCTATGGGCTGCGAAGGCTCAATTAATTACTATCTCTTTTGATTCATAAATTTATTCCAAAATATCAAGACTTGACCATTTTTGTATTGCTGTGCATTAAACGAATTAAAAAGAAACATAATCGATTAATTTAAATCTGATTGATTATATTTTGATCTTTTCGTATTATGCTTCGATATTTTGTCTTTATAATTTTTGAGGTTACTCATGCGAGATTTAAGTCAATTGCCGATTTTTAAAAACTCTGAGTCTATTTTAGCCGATCTCAAAGAATATCGGGATCAACCCGAAATGCAGGAAGGCTCCAAGAGCTTAGTTAATGCATTGCATAAAGCAGAAATGACTTCCTCAGTTTTTTTTCATGATGACCTTCCTAAGTATGCATTAATTGCACTTCAAGACGAAGAGATAAATGAAGCACAATTTATTTCCATGTTACTGATTTGGGCTGCGTTTAAAGACTATCCCCAAAAAGAGCAAGTTTCGTGTCAGGCCTATCAATTAACGGATGAGGATAAAGGTACAAAACAGAAGTTAAACAAATTTCTGAGTATTCAGCATGTGGGGGATAATTTATTTGGGCATCAGACATTAAATGATGAAATGGATGATAAGTCAAAGGAACGGTTATTTGAATCCTTATTTAACAAAGAGGTTCCAGAATCAGAGCGTTGCTTTTATACCTTTACAGTTGAAAATCCTGGTGAACAATTTGGAATTTTTGAAGCGATTGCTCGAACTGGTTTTGATTTATTTATGCCAAAGAAAAAATCTGATGGGGAATACGAATTTATTATTCCTTCAATGACAATGATTCAGTCTACTCTCAATGTATTAGCACAAAAACCAAAGCAACTCGTCGCACGAATTGGTGATGATGATTTTGATGAGGTTTATGAGATGCATAAGCAGGATACTCATCCATTTGGTCTAAGTTTTCCTGGCAAATATGAGAAAACAGAGGCGGATAACCTTAAGTCGGGTCGTTTTGGCTTCGCATTGCATGATCTCTACCATGTTGTGCTCTTATCTTTTACCTCCGAAGCACATAAAGCAGTTTTTAATTCAATGATTGACTTAGGAAAGAAACTACACGCGACAGCAAATAGTCAACATAAAAGAAGCTATAGCGAAGCAGTTGGCTCTTTAATAGATAATGAATTTCGGCAGTTTGTTAGGGGTTATACCCTAGGGCAAGTGATCACAGAACAGCAAAAAAGGCTTTTAAACAGTAATGAATTTGCTGTGATTACTGGAATGGTGAGTGTTTTAGCTAAATCAACATACTATTCTAATCAGATAAATGATTTTTATTTGGAGGATGATAAAAAGAGCGCCGAGCAAGAAGAAGATCTAATTAAAAAACTCGAGCAAATTAACCCAAAACATGCACTTACTGAAAAATTACAGTTTTGCCGCGAGCTATTTGCGCAAATTTTTCAATCTAATGGAATGTTAAACCAACAACAGGTTCAGTTAAATCGTTTAGTTGATATCTTATTTTCAGAAGAAGCAGTTGCAAAGACCTTTGAACTCGATAAATTAAATGTACTGGATTTTAGTGGTTTTATGGATGCTTATAAAATTACTTTTGGTGTAGTCCAACAGCAAATGCTGCGTTGTCTGCGGGATCCTGAAAATCAAAAGAAATATCCTTGGCTGAAAAATTATTTTGGTATGGCTAAACAGTTTCAAGAA